>CAYYZO010000007.1:0-2436 GCA_964476185.1 uncultured Myxococcales bacterium | reverse complement strand
GCTGGGGCCGAACAGGTAGTCGTACTCGCCCTGAACGCCGTTCGGGTTGGCGCCGACCGTGTCAGCCTTGAGTGGCGTAAGGGTCACGCCACCGCCGAGGCTGCTGTTCCAGCCGACGAAGCCGTTGAGGCCCGGCAGCCCGATCGACGACAGCATCACGACGAGGAAACAGGTCGCGTACAGCGGCATCTGCTTCCAGAGCCCGCCGTACTCCGAGATCAGGCGCGTGTGCCGGCGCTCGTAGACGACGCCGACGAGCAGGAACAGCGCGCCGGTCGAGACGCCGTGGTTCAGCATCTGGTAGACGGCGCCCTCCATGCCGGGCGTGTTCAGCGAGGCGATGCCGAGCATCACGAAGCCGAGGTGGCTGACCGACGAGTAGGCGACCAGCTTCTTCATGTCCGGCTGGACCATCGCGACGAGCGCCCCGTAGACGATGCCGATCACGGCGAGCACCGCGATCCAGTGCGCCGACTGGGCCATCACGTTCGGGAACAGCGGGATCAGGAAGCGCAGGAAGCCGTAGGTCCCCATCTTCAGCAGCACGCCGGCCAGGATCACGGAGCCGCCCGTCGGGGCCTCGACGTGCGCGTCCGGCAACCAGGTGTGCAGCGGGAACATCGGGACCTTCACCGCGAACGCGAGGAAGAACGCGAGGAAGCACAGGACCGCGGCCGTGGCCGGCATCGCGGTGCCGTAGAGGTCCGTCAGCGCGAAGCTCGGCGAGCCGGCGGCCTGCGTGTGCGCGAACACCAGGTAGAGGATCGCCGCCAGCATCGGCAGGCTGCCGACCATCGTGAACAGCAGGAACTTGATCGACGCGTAGACGCGCCGCTCCCCGCCCCAGACGCCGATGAGCAGGAACATCGGCACGAGCATCAGTTCCCAGAAGACGTAGAACAGCAGCAGGTCGAGCGCGACGAGCGCG
This sequence comes from uncultured Myxococcales bacterium, assembly GCA_964476185.1. Lineage (GTDB taxonomy): Bacteria > Desulfobacterota > Binatia > UBA1149 > CAITLU01 > DATNBU01. Next base: position 1,508 of record CAYYZO010000007.1, on the reverse strand, counting down.
CCGAGCATCGTCGTCTCGAGCATCAGCATCGCGACGAGGTAGCCCTTGACGCGCTGGTGGACGGTGTCCATCGCCGAGACCAGCACGAGCGGCATCAGGAACACGGTCAGGACGATCAGCAGCACCGAGATCCCGTCGACCCCGACGAGGTACGACGCGCCGATCCCGGGCAGCCAGCCGAAGCGCTCGACGAACTGGAAGCCGCCGTTCGAAGGGTCGAACGTGCGCCAGAGCTCGAGGCCGAGCGCGAGCGGGACGAGCGAGGCCGCGACGGCGAGGCGCTGCATCAGGCCGACGGACGACTTCGGCAGCAGCGCGACGAGCAGGCCACCGAGGGCCGGGGTCGCGATGAGGAGCGTCAGCAGGTGCCGCATCACAGCCCCCCCGCCACGACGAGGCCGAAGACGACCACGGCCACGCCGACCAGCACGGTCAGCATGTAGTGCTGGACGTTGCCGGTGGACCAGCGCCGCAGCAGGCCGCCCGCGCCGGTCGCCGCCGCCGCCGTGCCGTTGGCCGCGCCGTCGATGATCGCGACGTCGACGTCCTGCCAGAGCGAGACGCTGCCGCGCACGAGCGGCTGCACGACCGTGCGGTCGTACAGCGCGTCGACGTCGTACGCGCGTTGCATCCGCGGGTAGATGCCGCGCAGCGCCCGGGCGATGCCCTTGTCGGCGCGCGGATCGCGCGAGTACAGGATCCAGGCCGCGCTCATGCCGAGGAACGCGGCGCCGACCGAGACCGCCATCAGCATCCACTCGGTCTCGACCGCGATGCCGAGCTCGTGGTGGCCGACCGACGGCGCGAGGTAGTTGCCGAACGCGTTGTGACCGCCGAGCGCGTGGGGCACTCCGACGTAGCCGCCGACGACGGAAAGCACGGCGAGCACGATGAGCGGGATCGTCATCACGGCCGGGCTCTCGTGCGCGTGGCTCCAGGTGTGGTGGTCGCCGCGGAACTCGCCGCGGAACGTCAGCACGTACAGGCGGGTCATGTAGAAGGCCGTCATCGCGGCGCCGGCAACGCCGCAGGCCCACAGGCCCGTGTGGCCGCCGGCCCAGGCCGACGCGAGGATCTCGTCCTTCGAGAAGAACCCGGCCAGGCCCGGCACGCCGGCGATCGCGAGCACGCCCACCGCGAAGGTCCAGTGCGTGGTCGGCATCTTCCTGGCGACGCCGCCCATGCGGCGGATGTCCTGCTCCTCGTGCAGCCCGTGGATCACGCTGCCGGCCCCGAGGAACATCAGCGCCTTGAAGAACGCGTGCGTCATCACGTGGAAGATGCCCGCGCCGAAGGCCCCGACCCCGAGCGCCAGGAACATGTAGCCGAGCTGCGAGACGGTCGAGTACGCGAGGACCTTCTTGATGTCGTTCTGCGCGATGCCGATCGAGGCGGCCATCAGCGCGGTGGCCGCGCCGATCGTCCCGACCACCTGCATCGCGACCGGCGCCGCCTCGTAGAGGCCGTGCAGGCGCGCGACCATGTAGACGCCGGCCGTGACCATCGTG
>CAYYZO010000006.1:0-87776 GCA_964476185.1 uncultured Myxococcales bacterium | reverse complement strand
GTCACCGGCGCGGTCGACTGCGCGAGGTACGGGCTACCGGTGGCCGCGTAGGCGAATGCGTTCGTGTCGAACAGCGCGAGCGTCTCCGGCGCGATGTCGACCATGGTCGATACACGGCGGTTGCCGATGCCCAGCGCCGACGACGCATCGTTCGCGGCGACTTCCGGTTCCGAGCGCCGGCGCACACGCCGGATCACGACCGATGGGGCCGCGGACTTCGCGGCGGGCGCCGCCGTGCCCGCCGCAGCCGGCGGGCGCGTCGCGGACTTTCCTCTTTCCGTGCCGATTCGAGTCTCTGCCATGTGCCCTTCTGCTTCCGTCTTCCTTCGTTCGTTCCGTTCTCAATCGTGCAGGCCGAAGGCCTGCGAGGTTCCGTCCCGGTCCGACCAGCTCCCCTCGAGCCGCTCGACCAGCGCCAGTCGGGCTTCCTTCGCCACGTTGGCGCGCAACGACTTCCCGAGCAGCCGGCTCTTGACGAGCCCGCGCACGCAATCGCCGCGGTCGTGCACGTAGGCGCTGCGGCCCGTGCCGCTGCGTCCGCTCGGCCCGATGACACCGCCGACCAGGCGCAAGCGAATCATCTGCGCCTGGGCGTCGCGGCGTCCGCAGCCCGCGCACGTGCGCGTCGGCGACGAGCTGGCGAGGGCGGTCGTCATGCCGGCGGCGCCTCCGTGCCTTCGGTCGCCTCGCCTGCGGGCTCTTCCGTGACGCCGGCGCCGGGACTCTCCGCAGCGCCTTCGCCGGTGTTCTCGCCGGCGGCCTCGCTGGCGGCCTCCGCAGCCGCACGCGCGAGCACCGCCTCAGCGGCCTCGGAGACAGCGCTCGTGATGCGACGCACGATCTTTTCCCGGCGCTCGAGCTTGTCGGCGGCGCGAGCGGCGTCGATGAGCGGCTGCGCCTCCTCGGGCGTGCACTCGAGGACCTCGGCGATGTCCTCGGGCTTGCTCGCCGCGAGTTCACCCGCCGACTTGTAGCCGTCGGCCAGCAGCAGCTCCGCGCGCAGGTCGGACAGCCCTTCCACGCGCCGCAGCGAGAGCCGCGACTCGCGCTGCCACCGCTCGTACTCGCTGTCGCTGTGCACGTCGAGCTTCCAGCGCGTCAATTTGCCGGCGAGCCGCACGTTCTGGCCCTTGCGCCCGATCGCGAGCGACAGCTGGTCGTCCGGCACGATCACTTCCATCGAATGGTCCGCCTCGTCGATGACGATGCGCGAGACCTTCGCCGGAGAAAGGGCGCGGCAAACGAACTCGGTCTCGTCCGGCGTCCACGGGACGATGTCGATACGCTCGCCGCGGAGTTCCTGCACGACCGCCTGGACCCGGCTGCCGCGCATCCCGACGCAGGCGCCGACGGGGTCGACGTCGCTGTCGTTCGAGACGACCGCGATCTTCGCGCGGCCGCCCGGCTCGCGCACGACATCCTTGATCTCGACGATGCCCTCGTAGACCTCGGGGACTTCCTGCTCGAAGAGCTTCGAGACGAGCTGCGGGTTGGTGCGGGACAGCACGATCTGCGGGCCGCGCGCATTCTCGTCGACCCGCAGCACGAGAGCCCGGATGCGGTCCCCCTGGCGGTAGCGTTCGCGCGGGATCTGCTCGCGCTCCGGCAGGATCGCGTCCACGTTGGGGCGGAGCTGCACGATCAGGTTGCGCTTCTCGAAGCGCATGACGACCCCGGACTGGATCGTGCCCTCGTGCTGCTTGTACTCGCTGTAGATCATCGCCCGCTCGTGCTCGCGCACCTTCTGGACGATGTTCTGCTTCGCGGCCTGGGCGGCGATGCGCGAATCGGGCGGATCGAGCTTGGTCAGCAGCTCGTCGCCGATCTGGCACTCCGGGTCGAACTGCGCGCGCGCCGATTCGAGGTCGATCTCGACGGCCGGGTTCTCGATCTCGGCGACGACCGTCTGGATCTTGAAGAGCTCGATCTCCCCGGTGGACGGGTCGAACTTGGCCTCGACGTTGATGTCGGCGCCGTGCGTCTTCTTCGCGGCGGACTTCATCGCCTCCTCGAGCGTCTCGATGACGAGCGCCCGGTCGATGCCCTTCTCTTTGCTGACTGCGTCGATGACCCTGAGGAACTCTGCTTGCATCGTGTCCGTCCTGCTCAACTTGCCTGCCGGCCCGATCCGCCGGCCTGGCGGCGCTTTTTCTTGCCGGATCCGCCCGGTCGGTGGCCCACCGGCTCGAACTCGAACTCCAGGTTCGCCTTGTCGATCGCGTCGAACGCGATCCGCTCCGGGCCCGTCTCCGTCGCGACCTCGATCCCGGTGTCGTCGGTCGCCTCGAGCCGCCCGACTAGGGTTCGCCGCTCGCCGGCGGTCGTCCTCGTCGTCCTGACCCGGACCTTCTGGCCGAGCACCCGCCGGAAATGCTCCGGACGCTTCAGCGGCCGGTTCACGCCCGGCGACGAAACCTCGAGCATGTAGCGCCCGGCCACGGCGTCGTACGCGTCGAGCGCGTCGCCGAGGCGCTGGCTGACTTCCTGGCAGTCGTCGATGCCGACCCGCCGCCCCTCGTCGGGGCTGTCCAGCAGCACCCTCACCAACGGGTTCGACGCGGTACCGCCGAGCTCGATGTCGAGGATCTCGAGGCCGCGCTCGGCCGCGATCGGCTCGGCGATCGCCAGAACCCTGGTGATCCTGGAGACGTCCTTGCCCATTCCGCCAGTCCGAACCTGCCGTCCGGGGGCACAAACAAAAAGAGGCGGGCGACGGGCCCACCTCCGCACTGCCCCGAACTGCGTCCGTGCGTCTACCACGGGCCTGCCACGCCCGCAAGGTCGCACCCCGATCCACCGCCCCGGGGGCCCGGGGACCGGCCGTCTCAGGCTTCGTCGCGTTCGTGGATCGTCGTGACCGAAAGGATCTCGAACTTCTTGCGGCCGCTCGGCAGCTGGACGGTCACCTCGTCCCCCTCGACGCGCTTGAGCAGCGCCTGCCCGACCGGGGAGGTCAGCGAGATCCTGCCGGCCCCGAGATCGACCTCCTCCGCGAAGACCATCTCGTACGTGATCTCGTCACCGCTCTCGAGGTCCTCGAGGACCACGAGGCTGCCGTAGCCGACCACGCCCTTCGGGATCGAGGAGATCGTGTACATCGACAGTTCCTTGATGCGTTGCTCGAGGTTGCCGACGCGGGCGCTGATCACGCCCTGCTTCTCCTTGGCGGCATGGTACTCGGCGTTCTCCTTGAGATCGCCATGGGCCCTGGCCTCCTCGATGATCTTCGGGAGCTCGATGTTCAGCTCGCGCCGCAGGATCGCGAGTTCTCCTTTCAGCTTTTCGACGATCTTGAGTTTCTGCATGAGGTTCCCATCCCGTCGCCCGGACCTGCCACGAACACGCAGACGCCCCGGGGCAAGGCTCGCGGTTCAGCCCGCGAGGATGTCCCTGGCCAGCGCGCTGGCCGTCTTGCCGTCGTAGCGCCCGGCGTAACGCTCTCCCAGCGCCTTCATGATCGGACCGAGCGAGGTCGCGCCGGTTTCCGCGACGATCTCGCGAATCGCCGCCGCGAGCTCGTCGTCGCCGAGCGCCTTCGGCAGCAACCCCTCGAGGATCGCGAGCAGCTCCTCGTGTTCGGCGACCTGGTCGCTGCGACCGGCCTTCTGCGCGAACTCGAGCGTTTCCCGGCACTGCTTGACCTCCCGCTGGATCAGCGAGGCGATGTCGCGTTCGGTCAGCTCGCCCCCGCGGTTCTCGATCGAGCGGTTCTTGACCAGCGCGAGCACGGCCCGCAGCGCACGCATCTCGGCCGCGTTCTTCGATCGCATCGCCGCGGTCAACCGTTCGCGTAGTTCCTTCTCCGTCATTCCTTTTCTCTCCGTAGTGGCGCGCGGACGGCGCTCACGCCCGGGGCGCCGTGTGCACCCTCAGGCTCAGTTCCATGGCGATCACGAACGCTTCCAGTCCCTCCCACTCGGGACCGCGCACCAGGTAGTGCTCGCGTCCTCCGCGCCCGCGGCTTTCCCGCCGCAGGTAGCCCATCTCGAGGAAGCGGTTCAGCGCGTTGCGAAGGGTCACGTCGCCCGCGCCTTCCGGTTTGGCGACCTCCCCGAGCAGCAGGCAGGTCTTGTAGTTCTTGCGAACCTCCTCGAGAAGGGCCTTCTCCGTCATGCCGTCGGCACCGAGCCGGTGCTGGATCGTCAGCGCGACGACGTAGTAGGCTTCGCGGAAGTTCTGCAGCACGTTGACGAGCGCGGCGATCAGCGGATGGGCATCGTGGAGCGCCCCGTCCCTCGTGGCCCCCACCGCCTCGAAATACCCCAGGAGCTTCTCCACCTGCCCCGTCAGCTCGGCCTTCGGCGGCAGCGGGAACTCGTAGCGGAACAGGTCGAGCCAACGCCAGATCCTGTCGACGAGTTCCTCCCGCGCGACGCCCTCCCGCAGGCAGGTCACCACGAGCGACGGCATCAGGAACGCGTGGATCAGGTTGTTCTTGTAGAAGTCGAGCGCGAGGCGCCGGCCCTGCCGGACGACGAGGACCTCCTCGCGCCCGCGCGGGAGGACCTCGATGAGCCCGTTGAGCCCGAGGAACGCCATGCTCTCGCGGAACGTTCCCGCGTTCCGTACGAGAGAGGCGGTCGGCCGGATCCCGAGGAAAGACGTCAGGCGGTACAGCGCGTCCGCACGCTCGCGGAAATCCCGGTACCGGAACCCCCAATGAGCGGCGCCGAGGAGCACGGTCGCCGAGATGGAGGTCGCTCCCGCCACGGCGACCCGGTTCACTTCGCGCAGGATGCGGAAGCCGAGTCGCTGGACGAAACGGCGCTTCTCCTCCTCCACTTCGGGCTCGCCGGTGTGTTCGACGAAGCGCTGCCGGCGGTCGCCGAGTTCGTCGCCGAGCGAGATGGGCTCCGCGAACGAGACGTAGACCGAGCCGTACTTCTGCTTCAGGAAGCGCCGCGCGCGCATGAGCCCGCTCATGCTCTCGGGCTCCTTCTCGTCGCCCGACAGCTCGGCCTGGTAGGACTCTTCCTCGACGATGCGACCGTAGTGGATCGACACCGGGACCAGGTACAGGTCGCGCCGGACGCCGGCCGTGTAGGCCTGGACGATGGCGGCGAGCATGCCGAGCTTCGGCGTCATGATCTTCCCGGTGCGGCTGCGGCCGCCCTCGATGAAGAACTCCTGCGTGTACCCTTCGCGGATGAGGAACTGCAGGTAGCGGCCGAACACGTGCTTGTACAGCTCGTCGTCACCGAAACTGCGACGGATATAGTAGGCCCCGCTCGCCCGCAGGATCGGCCCCATCGGCCAGAACTTCATGTTGATGCCCGCCGCGATGTGCGGTGGACTGACGAAGTTCAGGTGGAACAGGTACGACAGGATCAGGTAGTCGAGGTGACTGCGGTGGCAGGGCACCATCACGATCGGATGGTGCTTGGCCTTGTCGATCACCGTCTCGAACCCGATCGTCTCGAGGCCCTGGAACATCCGCTGCCAGATCTTGATGAACGTCCACGAGACGACCGCGAAGATCGGGCCGTTGTACTCGGCCGCCATCTCGTTGAAGATCGCCTCGGCCCGCTTGCGGACCTTCGCCTCGTCGATGCCCTTCGCGGCGGCCTCCGCGGCGATGAGTTGTTTCGTCTCTTCGGAGCCGAGCACGATCGACCGGATCCGGTGGCGAGGCATGATCGCCGGCCCCATCACCACCCGCTCCTCGCGATAAAGGAAGATCTGGATGGCTCGCGTCAGCCGCCGCACCAGGCGTTCCTGGCTGTCCTTCGCGTAGCGACGCACGAAATCGGAAAGCCGCACCTCGGTCCCGATCGTCAGGAACAGGTCGCGGCGAAACACCCAGTAGGTCAGCAGCTTGCGCAACTCGCTGACGCCTTCGTGCGCGTTGTAGATGACGGCCGACAAGCCCGTCTCGCGGCGCCGGAAGCTGTGGCCGCGGAACGGCGCGAGCGGCAGGATGAACACCTCGCGATCGCCGCGAAGAGCGAGGATCCGCCGCAGGTAGTCGACGCCTAGGCGGGCCGCGGCCTCGTGCTCGGCTGCGCTCGCTCCCGACTCGCGCGGCCCGCGCAGGAAGACCATCACCGGCGCGCCGGCGCGCACGGCCTGGGCGCAGGTCTCGACGTCCTGTTCCTGCTCCGCCACGACGTCGCGCAACGGAGTCTTGCGGCGCAGGATCCTCAGCATCTCCGCCAGCGGCGCCAGCGCCCACGGCGACATCCCGTTCGCGAACACCGGCAGCGGCAGGTCCTCGCGGCGAAGGATGAAATTGATCATGAAGTAGTCGACGAACGAATGGTGGCGAAGCACGTAGACGATCGTGCCCTGCTGGGCCAGCTCGCGGATCTTCTCGACGAGGCGCTCGTTGACGACCGCGCGGCGGAACAGCCGCCGTCCGACGAACTCGGCGATGGCGTTCATGCGCCTCCGCATCGCCGACGGATGCGACGGCACGGCGACCGGGTCCGCGGCCACCGCTGCGGCGTGTTCCGGCTCGCCGCCGGACGTCGCGGGCGCGACCTCGTCCCCGGGTCGAGGCGGCGGCGGCGCGAAGGGATCGGGCGAATCCGGCGGGGCGGGCGACATGGTGCTCATCGCAGCCTCCCGAGGCCGGTCGCCGCGAGCCGGTCCACCACCGCGCGCACGTCCTGGCTGCGCTCTCGCGCGCAGACGAGCAGCGCGTCCCCGGCGTCCACCACGACGAGGTCCTCGACACCGAGCAGCACCACGGGCTTCCCTCGCGTCGCGACGATGTTGCCGCTCGCGTCGAGCGCGAGCACCGGGTCGCGAGAAGCGTTGCCCTGGCGGTCGACGGGCCAGAGCGACGCGGCCGCATCCCACGTGCCGATGTCCGCCCACGAGAACGACGCCGGCAGCATCACGACGGCGTCGCTCTTCTCGAGCACGCCGTAGTCGATCGAGATCGAAGGCAGCTTCGACCATCCCTCCTCGAGAGAGCGCGCGGGGATGGCGCCGCGACGACGCCCGGCGTCGAGGCTGTCCATCCGGGCGGAGAGGTCCGGAAGATGCAGCAGGAGCTCGCGCCAGATCGCATCCGCGCGCCACACGAACATCCCCGAGTTCCAGTAGTGTCGTCCGCCGGCGAGATAGCGCCGGGCCTTCGCGAGGTTCGGCTTCTCGACGAACGCGTCGACGGCCAGCGCGCCGCCCCCGAGTTCCCGCCCGGCGCGCAGGTATCCGTAGCCTGTCGACGGCGAGGTCGGCCGGATGCCGAACGTCACGAGCTTCTGCGTCGTGTCCGCCAGTCCGAACGCGCGAACGAGGTCGCGCCCGAACGAACGCGTGTCGTCGATGCGATGGTCGGCGGAAAGCACCGCGATGACCGCGTCGGGCGTGCGGCGTCGCACCTCGAGCGTCGCCCACGCGATCGCGGCTGCCGTGTTGCGGCCGACGGGCTCGCCCAGCACGCACGCCGGGTCGAGGCCGGGACATTCCTCGAGCACCGGGCGGCGATACCGCCGGCCCGTCACGACGAACACGTTGCCTTCCGGAACGATCCCGCGCAGGCGCTCGACCGTTTCCGCGAGCATCGAGCGGTCCGACGTCAGGGCCAGCAACTGCTTCGGCTTCGCTTCCCGGCTCCACGGCCAGAAGCGGGAGCCGACGCCGCCGGCCAGCACGACCGCGAAGCGGCGGGACATGGGCACGCCGCGACCGCGCGTCGTGGCGGGCACGCCGCGGCTTCGCGCCGGAGCGGCGGGGACGCCGCCGCCCTGCGCCGGCCTCCTGGCCGCGCTCGTTCGTTTCTTCCGACTGGTCACGGAGACTCGATCCTCAACGTCCAAACCCCGAAAAGCAAGTTCCACCACGTTGCCTGTCACGCCGGTGCTGCATAGCGTCACCGTCCGTGACCGAAGACGCGATTCGATTCGTCGTGCCGCCCACCGGAGAGCGACTCGACCGCCTCGTCGCCGACGCGACGGGTCGCGGCCGCCGGCTCGTCCGCGAGTGGCTGCAGGCCGGACGCGTCCGGGTCGACGGACGGACCGGCAGGGGCTCCGATGTTCCGCCCGCCGGCAGCACGGTCGTGGTCGAACCGCCTGCCGACCTTCCGGCCGCCCCTCCCCGGCTTGCGATCCGCATCGTATACGAGGACCCCCGCCTCGTCGTCGTCGACAAGCCCGCCGGCCTCCACTGTGAGCAGGGTCGCTCGGCCGGTTCGGTTGCGGAACTGCTCGAGGAGCGCTTCGGGGAACGTGGTTCGATCGGCGACCGGGCTGCGGAGGGCGGACTCGTGCACCGGCTCGACCGCGACACCTCCGGAGCCGTGGTCGCGGCGATGGATCGCGCCACCTGGTTGCGACTGCGGCGTGCGTTCTCCGCCGGCGCGACCAGGAAAAGCTACCTCGCGCTGGCCTCCGGCAGGCTCCGACGCATCGTTCGCGTCGACCAGCCCCTGGCCAGGCGGGCATCGGGCGTGGCCCCGGCCGACGCTACCGCCGGGGAGGCGATGGAAGCCGAGACCCTCTTCGAGCCCCTCGAAAGCGGTCGGGACTGGACGCTCGTGCTCGCAACGATGCGCACCGGGGTCACGCACCAGGTGAGAGCCCACCTGGCCCTGATCGGCCATCCGATCCTCGGTGACGAGCGCTATGGGGGAGAGCCGCTGGCCGGCTGCGCGCGGCAGGGACAACTGCTGCACGCGCTGCGCGTCGAGATCGCCGGCGAAATCGACGTGACGGCGAGTCCTCCGGGCGACTTCCTCAGGGCCCTCGCGCTGCTGCGGCGGTCGCCGCGCTAGCTCAGCGTTTTTTCTTCGGAGCGGCCTTGGCCGCGGGCTTCGACTTCGTGGCCTTCTTGCGGGCCGGGGCGCGCTCGGCATCGTCGTCCGCGCGCGCGGCTGCCGGCTTCCTGGCCGGCGCCTTGGCCGGTTCGGAGGGCTGCCTGGAGCACGGCGTGCAGATGTTGGCCTTGTTCTCGGCATCCTCGACGAGGCCTTCGTCGAGATTGTGACAGACCGTCTTGCAGCTCACGCAGACGAAGTAGATGCCCTCGAGCGTCTTGTTGATGCGCTCGCGGTTGAGAATCCGCCCCGCGAGCTTCTGCACCCGGATCCCGAGCAGGTCGACGTACTGGTGCTTGATCTTCGCGCGACCGGCTTCGTCGCGTGGAAGATCCTCGTCGGCGTCCGAATCGGAGGTATCGCCGTCGTCGAAGAGACTGAATTCGCCGTTGCCCGACGCCCCCTTCTTCTTCGCTCGCCCCACCGTGGACGCCTCAGCGAGTGCGCTGCTTGTAGCCGCAGGCCTTCTCGCAGACCCAGAAGAGACCACGGTCCCCGAATCCGGCGTACATCACGATCCGGGCCTCGGCCCCGCAATCGGGACAGGCGTGCTTCTGCTGTGTGGAGGTCTTCTGTGCGGTTTTGGCTTTCTTCGCGCCCATGGCTCTCTCGTGCGACCGGGTAAGCTGGACCGGCAGGCCGTCTCCCTCTCGAGGGACGGGTGCGCGGCGGAACGCGGGATCCTACCGGGTCGGGCCTTGCAGTCAACACGACGTGCGTCAGCCCGACGCCCGTTGCAACGCTCCGCCGTATGCGCGAAGGGGCGCCGCCATGGCCAGCCCCACCCCAGTTCGCGCTGCCCTCGCCGACGGAGACCCGGTGCTGCTCGTCGATCGCCGCGGCCGCCGGCACCTGAAGCGCCTGCGGGCGGGCCATCGCCTCACCATCCGCTCCTCGATCCTCGCGTGCGACCGGCTGATCGGCCTCCCCGAGGGTTCGTGGATCCGCGGCGGCGGCGGCCCCCGGGAGGAGGAGTTCCAGGTGTTCCGGCCCGGCTACGCCGAGGTGGTGCCGCTGTTCGAACGACCGGCCGAGCCGATCTTCGCCAAGGACGCGGGCCTGATCCTGATGCGCGGCGACATCCGTCCGGGCCAGACCGCCGTCGAGATCGGCGTGGGCTGCGGCGCGATGTCGATGGCGCTGCTGCGCGGCGTCGGGCCGACCGGCCGGCTCTTCACGTACGAGATCCGGGAGGACTTCGCCGAGGAAGCGCGGCGAAACGTCGCGCGCTACGAGGGCGAGACGCCGTGGTGGACGATCCGCGTGCGCGACGCCGCCTCCGGTCTCGACGAACAGGACGTCGATCGGATCGTGATCGACGTCCCGGACGTGGTCTCGGTGCTGCCGTCGGCGGCCGCTGCGCTTCGCGACGGCGGCATCCTGGTCGCGTTCGCGCCGACGGTGCTGCAGGTCAAGGCGATCCACGACGCCGTGCGCGACCGCGACGACCTCGGCCAGGCGGAAACCTTCGAGGTGCTCGAGCGCCGATGGCACGTCGACGCCGTGAGCATGCGGCCCGACCATCGCATGGTCGCGCACACCGGGTTCATCACCGTCCTGCGTCGCAACGCGCGTCCACGACCGGCCTGAACCTCATTCCCGGCGTCGCTCGTGCGCGAGCCACCCGGGCAGCGCCGCAACGTCCGCGAGCACGCCGACGGCCGGCGATTCCCGGCTGCCGGCCGACGACCCGACCCACAGCGCGCGCAAGCCGGCCGCGGTCGCGCCCTCGATGTCCTCGACGAGAGTGTCCCCGAGATACAGGCAGTCGCCGGGAGCCACGCCGAGGCGCCCGCAGGTTCGCGCGAAGATTTCTCCGGCGGGTTTCCGGATCCCCTCTTCTTCCGAGATCACCACGACTTCGAACGCGTCGAGCAAGCCCGCTTCCGCGAGGATGCGCCGTCCCGTCGCGCCGTCGTCGAAGTTCGAGAGCAGCGCGAGACGATGGGCGCGGGAAAGGTCGCGCAGCAGGTCGGCGCGACCCGGAGGGCAGACGATCGCTCGCGCGAGGGCGTCCATGTGTTCCGCCGCCATCCTCTTCGCGACCGACGCCGCCACGGCGGCCTCCGCGCCGAGTTCGACGAGCGTGCGCTCGAAGCGCACCGAACTGTGAAGTTCGATGCCCTCGCGGCTCTTCTGCTCCGCGATCGCGGCGCTCACGCGCGCGAGGCCCTGGAGGAACGCCCGAGGCTCGCAGCCCGGCAGCGCCTCGGCCAGCAGCTGCGGCAGGCTCGCCACCGTGCCCGGCATGCGTCGCCCTGCGACTTCCACCCAGGGCACGCGCGTGTCGTCGAAGAAGACGAGCGTGCCGAACAGGTCGAAGACGAGGGCTTCAGGAACGGCCACGGTTGCGAGAGAACAGGAAGCCGGAACCGACGAGCAGCAGCCCGCCGCCGAACAGCACGATCGAGTTCAAGCGGACGGACAGGGCGTGCAGTTGCTGGAAGCGCGCGAGTTCCGCCTCGACTCCGCGGATCGCCGCCATCTCCGGGTGGACCACGACGGCCGACCATCCCTGCGCCAGCGTCATCGCCGCCAGCAACGCCATGACCCCGGCCCATCGACGCCCGCCGCCGCGGGCCACGACCGCGGCTGCCAGCGTCGCGACGAGGCCGAGCGCGAGCCCCGCACGGAAATAGAGCGGAAACACGAGCGCCGCGATGCGGCCGGCTTCGGCCGGCTCGAGGTTCATGAACAGCAGCGGAAGCACGCCGGCGGACAGGTACACGGCCGCGCCGATCCAGAGTGCGACGCTGGTGATCAACACCGATACCGACCAGGCCGGGGCTCGACCGGATGGCATGGACGTCGCGCCGGAGTCGGCGGCGTTCCCGTTCAGCGAGGTTGGCGCGACAGGAGAGGACACGGCGCGACGCTAGTCCGTCGCGCCACCGGAGTCGATTCCCAGCGCGGACGCGATCTCCCCGGCGACGACCGCAGCGCCGCCGGCGTCCGCCGGACGCGGAGACTCGTAGGCCTCGAGTTCACCGAGTTCGTCTCCCCAGTGCCCCTCCGCAAGTCGCGCCGCCGCCAGGGACGCGGTGCCACCGCGCGCGGCGAGGTGCCGCTCGAGAACCTCGTTCTCGGGAAACCCCGGGCGCGGCACGTACAGGAACCGCGCCCCGGCGGCCTCGATGTCCCCGATCAGTCCGTAGCCGGGCTTGCCGACGACGACATCGGCGGCGGCAATGGCCTCGAGGAAGCCAAGTTCTTCGGGCAGTTCGCGAAGATCGCCGCGGGTCTCGCCGATCCAGCCCGCCGGCACGAGGAAAAGTCGCCCGGGCCGCGGCGTCGGCAACCGTACCTGTGGCGCGGACACAGGCTGGAACGCGAGCAGGACCAGCGACTCCCCAGTCTTCAGGCCGAGGCGGGAACGGGCCGCGTCCCGACCGGTCGACGGCTCGCGCGCGACCAGACCGACCGGCTTTCGTCTGGGAAACGAAGGCATCGGCGCGCTCGGGCTCGCCTCGAGCAGCAGGGTCGCGTGGCGGTAGCCCTCCCCCGCGGCACGGGCCGCGTCCGGGAATCCGAGCTCGGAATAAATCCAGTCCCAGCTGAAGTTTGCGACCGCAAATGCTGGAATTTTCGCAAGTTCCGCCGCCTCGAACGCGGGAGACGGCACATCCCCGATCACCAGGTCGAAGTGCCCTTCGAGGCGCCGTCGCTCTCGTTCGACGATGGCGGGAAGGTCGGCGAGCCAGCGATCCAGCGCCGCCCCGGTCGCGACCCGGTCGACCGTGACGTCGTCGCTCTGGATGACCCCGACATCGCAAGGCAGCCGGTGCCAGGCCGCTATCGCATCCTGGAGTCGCAGGGGCCACACGCCGCGCTCGCGGTCGGCCAGGACGGTGACCTTCAAGGGAGCGAGAAGACGGAGTCGTTCGATCACTGCCGCGGCGCGAACCGCGTGCCCCATCCCGTGGGCGGAGACGTAGACCGCGATCCGCTGGTGCCGGCGCGAGGGGGAGATGGTGCTGCTCAGCCTTCGGCGGCAGCGAACGATGCGCCGCAACCGCAGTCGTGCCCCGCGTTCGGGTTCACGAACCGGAGGCCGGCGCCGTGCAGACCGTCGACGTAGTCGAGGACCGTGCCGCGCAGCAGGCGCTCGCTGTCGCGATCGACGAACACGCGAAGCCCGCCGACCTCGAAAACGTAGTCGTTTCGGTCCGGTTCAGGCACGAACTTCACGGAATACTCGTAGCCTGAACAGCCGCCCTTCACGACGGCCAGCCTCAGGCCGGCGTCGGCCGGGTGTCCTTCCTCGGAGCGTGCGGCCAGAACCCGCTCGACGGCCAGTGGTGTGAGTTCGACGATGCGATCTGTCATTGCGGCTCTCCGTTGAGAGACGACGACTCTAACACTGGAGCCGGCGCGCGCAACGCAGTCGATCGGAACGACGGCGCGCCCGACGACCACCGGCCCTTCGAAGCCGAGGTGCGGCGTCGGGCCGCGGCTCTCGGCTTCGCCGCCTGCGGGATCACGACCGCCGAGGACCTGGCCTGCGGCCCCCTGCTGTCCGAGTGGCTCGCCGCCGGCCGTCACGGGGACATGCAGTACCTCGCGGAGAAGCACGAGCGTCGGCTTCGCCCCTCGCTCGCTCTCGAAGGGGCCCGCTCCGCGGTCGTCGTGGCGTCGGCGTACGCCGTCGCGCTGCCGGCTCCGGCGCGATGGCGCGAGGAACTGCGGGGCCGCGTCGCGGCGTATGCGCTCGGCGGCGACTACCACGCGCACGTGGCCGGGCGCCTCGAGCAACTGGCCGAATGGCTGCGCGAGGCGACCGGCGCCGAGGCGGTCGTCCACGTCGACGGCGGCCCGCTCGTCGAGAAGGAACTCGCCCGAAGAGCCGGAATCGGCTGGTATGGCCGCAACACGAACCTGCTGCGGCCGGGACTCGGGTCCGGGTTCGTGCTCGGCGCGCTCGTCACCACCGCGCAACTCGAGCCGGATCCGCCGTTCGAGGCGTCGCACTGCGGCACCTGTCGCGCCTGCATCCCGGCCTGCCCGACCGGCGCGCTCGACGACGGGCCGACGATCGACGCGCGGCTCTGCATCTCGTACCTGACCATCGAACATCGCGGCCCGATTCCTCGCGCGCTGCGCGAGCGTGTCGGGAACTGGGTGTTCGGCTGCGACGCGTGCCAGGATGTCTGCCCCTGGAACGAGCCCGAGCGCGAACCGCACCCGCAGCAGGATCCGTGGCTTCCGGCGTGGCTCGAGATGAGCGATGCGGAGTTCCGCGAGCGTTTCGCGGGCACCGCCCTCCTGCGACCCAAGCGCCGCGGCCTCGCCCGCAACGCCGCGGTCGTGCTCGGCAACACCGGCAACCCGGACGCAGTGGCTCCCCTCGCCCGTGCGCTGGGCCACGACGAGCCGCTCGTGCGCGCCCATGCGGCGTGGGCGCTGGGCCGTCTTGCCACCGTCGCGGGCTCCGAAGCACGGCTCGCGCTCGACGCGGCGCTGCGACGCGAAGCCGTGCCGCCGGTTCAGCGCGAACTCGCGGATGCGATCGCCACGGCCGCTGCTGCTCGCGAGTGACGAGACGCCCGCTCGCGCATCGACCGCGACCTTTCGCGGCCGGCAGAATGCCAGCTTGACCCCGCGCGCGTCGCAACTCACGCTGCGCGAATGACCACCGCCAGCACTGCCGCGCCGGCCAGCCGGACTGCCGCGGAACTGCTCGAGCAGTTCCGCCCGCTCGGCCAGGAGACCGTCTACGACGAGGAAAGCTGCCGCCGCATCGAGGCGCTGGTGGCGGAGATCCAGCGGCTCAAGCGCGACAACGACGCCGTCGTCCTCGCCCACAACTACCAGCGGCCGGAGATCTTCGAGGTCGCGGATTTCGTCGGGGATTCGCTCGAACTCGCCCGCCACGGCCGGGACGTTCCCCAGGGGACGATCGTGCTCTGCGGAGTGCACTTCATGGCCGAGACGGCCAAGATCCTCGCGCCCCACAAGCGCGTGCTGATCCCCGACGCGAAGGCCGGCTGTTCCCTCGCCGACAGCGTCGACGCCGACGAGCTCGTCGAGCGCCGCGACGAGCTTCGCAAGTCCTTCCCCGACCTCCTCGTGATCTCCTACGTGAACACGACGGCCGCGGTGAAGGCGGTGACCGACATCTGCTGCACCTCCTCGAACGCGGTGAGGATCGTCGAGGCCGCGCCGACCCGCAACGTCCTGTTCGTGCCGGACCGCAACCTGGCCGCGTACGTCTCGGCGAACACCACGAAGAACGTGATCGCCTGGGACGGGGACTGCTACGTGCACCACCAGATCCGGCCCGACGTGCTGCGCAAGGTGCGCGAGGCACGCCCCGGCATCCGGGTCGTCGCGCATCCCGAGTGTCGCGCCGACGTACTGGCCGAGGCCGACGCCGTGCTCTCGACCAGCGGCATGATCCGCTACGCGAAGGAGACCGACGCTCCGGAATTCCTCGTGGTCACGGAATGCGGCCTTTCCGACCGCCTGCTGCTCGAGGTCCCCGAGAAGAAGTTCTACAAGGCCTGCCAGCTGTGCCGGTACATGAAGATGATCACGCTCGAAGGCACCCGCGACGCGCTCGCCGAAGGGCGCGACGAGGTGCTGCTGACGCCGGAAGTCTGCGAGAGAGCCCGGCTCTCGCTCGACCGGATGCTCGAGCTCAGCTGACCGGGCCTCGCGCGGGCCGCGCCGCCGCGACCCGCCTGCTCAGCGCGTGCGGCCGGGAAGCTCGTCTTCGAGCTTGCGGGCCTCGACGATCGTGAACAGCGACCACGGCTTGGTCTTGTAGCGCTTCTCGAGCACGAGGACGCCCGGATCCAGCACGTCCTGCAGCCTCAGCTTCGTGCTCCAGCCCAGGTGGCGAGTGATCGCGTCGACACGGTCCACGACGAAACGGATCAGTGCCCGCTCGCTCGAGAAGTGGTTGATGATCACGATCTTCCCGCCCGGACGGCAGACGCGCACCATCTCCTCGAGCATCCGCTTCGGGTCGGGAACCACGGTGATCACGTGGAACGCCGTCACGAAGTCGAAGGTCTCGTCCGGAAAGTCGAGATTCAGCGCATCGCCCTGCTGGAGGCGGATGTGCCCGTGCCGCAGCGGGTCCATTTTCTGGGCCGCGTGGTCGAGCATGTCCTGCGACAGGTCGATCCCGATCACGTCGGCGTGCGGCGGGTAGGCGTCGACCGAGAGGCCCGTGCCGATGCCGACCTCGAGCACCTTGGCGCCATCCGGGATCCGCAGGCCCTTGACGACCTGGTCGATGCGCCGGCGAAAGACGCGGGTGAACACGTGGTCGTACAGGCCCGCCAGGTCCGAATAGATGCGACTGTGGTGCGGCAACTCGACGCGCGTCTTGCGCGTGTTCACGCGCTCGCGCCGGCCGCGCCCATCCCCTTTCCTCGCCCCACCGGGCGTTCGACCAGGCTTGGTTCGCATGAGGCCGCCCTTCCCGTCAGGCCTTGGACTTGCTCAGGGACGACGAGGCGCCGCCCTTCCACATCTCGACGATCGGGCTCGCGATGAAGATCGACGAGTACGTGCCGATCAGGATCCCGACGATCAGCGTGAACGCGAAACCGTGGATGACGCCGCCCCCGAGGAAGAACAGCACGACCAGCACCAGCAGCGTCGTGCCGCCGGTAAGGACCGTGCGCGACAGCGTCTCGTTGAGGCTGCGATTGATCAGGTGGCCGATCTCTTCCTTCTGGCTGTGGTGCATGTTCTCGCGGATGCGGTCCGAGACGACCACGGTGTCGTTCACGGAGTAGCCCACGACCGTCAGAAGACCGGCGACGACCGTCAGGTCCACCTCGGTGTTCGTCAGCGCCAGCGCCCCCACCACGACGAGCACGTCGTGGAGCAGCGCCAGAGCCGCGCCGAGCCCGAAGCGGGCGTCAAAGCGGAACGCGATGAAGGCGCCCATCACCAGCGCCGACAAGATCACCGACAGCACGCCGCGCCGACGAAGGTCGCTGCCGACGCGCGGCCCGACGATCTCGGTCCGGAGTTCCCGGTAGCCTTTGGCCGCGAAGCGATTCGCCAGGGCGTCATGCAGATGCGCGACCGACTTCTGCTCGAAGTTCTCCTCGGCGGTCGGGAGGCGCACGAGGTACTCGCCCTTCGCGTTGCCGAAGTCCTGCACGGAAGCGCCCGCGGCCTCCGGACCGAGCTCGTCGACCGCCGAGCGCAGCTCGGAGATCCCGACGGCCGGGTCGACCGCGATGTGGAGCATCACGCCGCCGGTGAAGTCGACGCCGTAGTTCGGTCCGCCGCGAGCAACGAGCGCGACGACCCCGAGAATCGTCAGGAGGGCCGAGAACGCGAACGCATACGGCCGCAGTCGCATGAAATCGATGTTGGTATTGGGCTTGATCAGCTCGAACATCTCGAACCCCGGCCTCAGATGCTGATCGGCGACTTGGGATTTCGCCAGACCATGAATTCGTGGAGCGTTTTCGAGCAGAACACCGCGGAGTACACCGTCGTCAGGATGCCGATGCACAACGTCAGCGCGAAGCCCTTCACCGGACCCGACCCGAACTGGAACATGATGAGGCCGGCGAGGAACGTCGTGATGTTGGAGTCCAGGATCGCCGGCAGCGCTTCACGGTAACCGGCCTCGAGCGCCGCGTGGGACGTGTGGCCGCGCCGCATCTCCTCGCGGACGCGTTCGTTGATGAGGACGTTCGCGTCGACGGCCATGCCGATCGTGAGCACCACGCCGGCGATGCCGGGAAGCGTCAGCGTTCCGCGGAACGCCGAGAGGCAGGCCAGCAGCAGCACGACGTTGAGCACGAGCGAGAGGTCGGCCACGACCCCGGCGAAGCGGTAGTAGGCCGCCATGAACACGATGACGGCGAGGCCGCCGATCAGGAACGAACGCGTGCCGGCCTCGATCGAGTCGCGCCCGAGCGACGGACCGACGCTTCGCTCCTCGGCGATGACGACCGGCGCCGGGAGGGCGCCGGCTCGCAAAACCAGGGCGAGGTCGCGGGCCTCGTCGAGCGTGAAGCTTCCGGTGATCACCGCGCGCCCCCCGCCGATCCGGTCCTGGATGACCGGCGCGCTCTGGACCTTCCCGTCGAGCACGATGGCCATGCGCCTGCCGACGTTCTCGCCGGTGATGCGCTCGAACGTGGACGCGCCCTGGGAGGTCAGCGTCACCTGCACGTAGGGCGCCTCCCCGAGCTGGCCCGGGCGATGCCTGGCGTCGGAGATAACTTCCCCCGTCATCAGCACCGTCGGCTCGACGCTGTACGGCACCTCGCGAACGGTGTGCGTGACCGGATCCGTCTCGAACCCGATGAGCTGTCGTACTCCCGGCGCCTTGGGATCGTCGGCCAGCATGATGAACTCGAGCTGCGCGGTCTTGCCGATCAGGGCCTTCGCGCGCGCCGGGTCCTGGACGCCCGGAAGCTGGATCAGGATGCCGTCGCTCCCGCTGCGCTGGATCGTCGGCTCGGCGACCCCGAACTCGTCGACGCGATTCCGGATCGTCTCGAGCGCCTGGTCGACGGCGAGGTCCTTGATGCCCTTCACCTCGTCCTCGGCCATGCGATAGCGCAGCCCGCCTTCCGCCCCGGAGGCCGGGACGAGAACCGGGTACCGGTCGGCAACGAGCTTCTGCATCGCGGCCGCCTTCCCGTCGCCGACGACGGTGAAGGAGAGCGTGTCCATGCCGTCGCGCTTCCAGTCCCGCGTGGCGATCTCGTCCTCGCGCGCGTCCCGGCGAAGCTGCTCGATCAGCGCGTCAACGTGATTCTCGACCGCCTTGTCCGCCTGCACCTCGAGCACCAGATGGATGCCGCCGCGAAGGTCCAGGCCGAGGGAAATCGGCTGGCTCGGCAGCACGACTTTCCACCAATCCGGCAGATCCGCCGTGAAATTGGGCACCAGCGCCACCAGGCCGATCGCCAGGCTGGCCAGCACGGTGACGAGCCGCCACTTCAAACCGCGTTCCACGTTCTTCCCTCCTTGGGGCCGCTCGAGTCGCGAGCGTTCAGGTTCAGTCTGCCTTGGCCGCCGCGGCCGTCGACTTGACGGCGGAAGCGATCTTCGAACGCTCGTACCGCACGCGCACGTTCGGGGCGATTTCGAGCAACACTTCCTGGTCCTTCAGTTCGACGATCCGGCCGAACAGGCCGCTCGTCGTGAGGACCATCTCGCCGCGCTTGAGCGCCTTCACGAAGTCTTCGTGCTCTTTCGCCTTCTGCTGCTGCGGGCGGATCAGCAGAAAATAGAAAACCGCCAGGATCATCGCCAGCGGCAGCATCTGCATCAGCGCGTCGGGCGCGGCCTGCGCGAGGATCAACTCGGTGGGGGCGCTAGCCATGGGGTTCTCCTTCGTAGCGGGCGCGAAACGCGGTCCGGAACGCTTCGTACGTGTCGGACGAGAGCGCAGAGCGGATGTCCGCCATGAGCCGCTGGTAGAATCGTACGTTGTGAAGGCTCGTGAGAATGGCTCCGAGCATCTCTCCGCGCCGCGCCAGATGATGCAAGTAACCGCGCGAAAAGTCTAGACAAGCTTCACAATCGCAACCGTCCTCGAGCGGCCGGTCGTCGCTCGCGTGACGGGCATTGCGGATCGTCAGGGGGCCCTCCGCCGTGAACGCGCTGCCGTTGCGCCCGTTGCGGGTCGGGAGCACGCAGTCGAACAGGTCGTAGCCCCATCCGCACAGGTCCACGAGATCGAGGGGGGTCCCCATCCCCATCATGTAGCGGGGCTTGTGAACGGGCAGCATCGCGACCGAGAACTCGGCCGTGCGCATCGTCTCGTCGCGAGCCTCGCCGACCGAAAGGCCTCCCACCGCGTAGCCCGGAAAGTCCAGTTCCACGAGCCCCTCGGAGTTCTCGCGCCTCAGGTCCTCGAACAGGCCGCCCTGCTGGATCGCGAAGATCGAGGTCGGCGACGTGTCCTCGAGGACCTCCCGCGTCCGCACCGCCCAGCGCAGCGTGCGGGCCGCGCCGGCCGCGGCGGCCTCGCGATCGCCCGGCCGCGCGACGCAGACGTCGAACGCCATGCCGATGTCGACCCCGAGGGCCCGCTCGAGCTCGACGACGCTCTCCGGCGTCAGGCGCAGCTTCGAGCCGTCCAGGTGCGACCGGAACACGGCCCCCTGCTCGTCCATCTTCACCGTGTCGGCGAGGCTGAACACCTGGAAGCCGCCGCTGTCGGTGAGCACGGGACCGTCCCACCCCATGAAACGCTGGATGCCGCCGAGCGCGCGGATGCGCTCGGCTCCGGGCCGGAGCGCGAGGTGGTAGGCGTTGGAGAGCACCATCTGCACGCCGGCGGTGCGCAGCTGCCGCGGCGTCAGGCCGCGAACGCTCCCGTAGGTCCCGACGGGCATGAACGCCGGCGTCTCGACCGTTCCGTGGGGCAGCGTGAGACGGCCCCGGCGGCCGCCGCCGCGCGCCGTCGCGAGGACTTCGAATCGCAGGGTACTCATCGAATCAGCATCGCGTCGCCGTAGCTGTAGAAGCGGTAGCCGTCCTCGACCGCGACCTGGTAGGCGCGGCGGACGAGGTCGCGTCCGGCCAGCGCCATCACGAGCGCGAGCAGGGTCGAACCGGGAAGGTGGAAGTTCGTCACCAGCGCGTCGACGACCGCGAACCGGTGGCCGGGACGGATGAAGAGCCGGCTGCGGCCGGGTCCGGTCGCGACCGTCCCGTCGCGCTGCGCGGCGCTCTCGAGCGTGCGCACCGTCGTGGTGCCGATCGCGACCACCGGCCGCCCCTGCCGGCGCGCGAGCGCGATGCGCGAAGCCGTGTCGCCGCCGATTTCGTACGCCTCTTCCTCCATCTGGTGCGTCCCGAGATCACCGCGCACCGGCGTGAAGGTGCCCGGACCGACGTGCAACGTCACGGTCGCGAACTCGAAGCCGCGCTCGCCGAGCTCGCCCAGCAGCCCGGGGGTGAAGTGCAGCCCGGCGGTCGGCGCGGCGACCGATCCCGGGCGCCGCGCGTAGACGGTCTGGTAGCGTTCGAGGTCCTCTTCGGTCGGGCCGGCGCTGCGTTCGATGTACGGCGGAAGCGGAAGCTCCCCGGCGCGGGCGAGCGCCTCCTCGACCGGGACCGGACCGAAATCGAGCTCGGCCCGGCCGTGCTCGGGCGGCGAAACGACGCGCGCGGTCACGCCGCCGGCGAATTCGACGACCTGGCCTTCGCGCAGCGGCTTGGCGACGCGCACCATCGCCGGGACGACCGAACCGGATCCGACGCCGAGCAACAGCGCCTCGACCGCGCCGCCGCTCCCGGCCTTGCGACCGCGCAGCCTGGCCGGGATCACCCGCGAGTCGTTCGCGACGAGCAGCGCCGACGCCGGGAGGAACCTCGCGATGTCCGCGAACGTCGCGTGCTCGATCGCGCCGCTCGGGCGGTCGAGGACCATCAGTCGCGATCCCTCGCGCCGCTCGGCCGGCGACTGTGCGATGCGGTCGGCCGGCAAGCGATAGTCGAGATCCCCGCTCCAGAAGGGACCGTCGGCGTCGTCGGACAACGGGGCTGGTTTCACGCCGGACCGCCCCTTCCGGCTGGTGACGGGCCCTTCGACGCTTTCGACGGCAACGGGATCCCGAGCCTCTCCATGACCAGCTGGATGTCCTGCCAGACGAGCCGCTTGTCCGAGGGGGTTCGCAGCAGGTACGACGGATGGAAAGTCGGCATCAGGGCGATGCCGTGGAAGTCGTGCCAGCGTCCCCGCCGGCGCGTGATCGAGGTGCGGTCTCCGAGCAGGGCCTGGGTCGCGAAATTGCCGAGGGTGACGATCACTTCGGGCCGCACGATCTCGATCTGGCGCTTGAGGAACGGTTCACAGGCCACGATCTCGTCCGGTTCCGGATTGCGATTGTTCGGCGGACGGCACTTGACGACGTTGGCGATGTAGACGTCGGCACGCGAAAGCCCCATGCCCTTCGTGATGATGTCGGTCAGCAGGGCGCCGGCGTTTCCGACGAACGGCTCCCCTTGCAGGTCCTCGTCTTCCCCGGGCCCCTCGCCGACGAACATCAGGCGGGCGTTCGGGTGCCCGACGCCGAACACGATGTTGGTGCGCCCGCGGCAGAGCTTGCATCGCTCGCAGTCGCCGAGCACCACGCGAAGCTCGTCGAGGGTCGCGGCCGCGCGGATACCGGGTTCGACCAGCACCTCGGACAGCGCGCTGGCCCCGGGAGGCGGCGGGGCGGCGTGGGGCAGCACGTCCAGCCCGAGCGCCACCTCGCGTTCGAGCCACGCCCGGACCTCCTTGCGAGTCACCTGTTCCATCGTGCTCCGCCCACCTGCCGTGCGCCCCGAACGCGACCGGCTCAGGAGCCCGACAGCGCGCGTACGCGGTCGAGGATGAGATCGGCCAGTTCGTCTTTTCGCACCATCCCGGTCGCCCGCTCGCCCGAAGCGTCGACCAGCACCGCGGCGTTCGTCTCGGTCTCGAAGCCGGCGCCCGGAAGCGTGACGTCGTTGCCGACGATCAGGTGCGCGCGCTTGCGCTCGAGCTTCTCGCGCGCGTGCCGCACGACGTCGTTCGTCTCGGCCGCGAATCCGACCAGCACGCGGCGCCCCGGCAACGTGCCGAGCGTCGCCAGGATGTCCGGGTTCTCGGCCAGCCGCAGTTCGAGCGGCTCTCCCCGCTTCTTCTTGATCTTCTCCGTCGCCGCTTCGGCGGGACGGTAGTCCGCGACGGCGGCCACCATGACGACGACGTCGCTGGTGGCGGCCCTGGAAAGCATCGCGTCGTGCATCTCCGCTGCGCTCGAGACGTCGACCCGCTCGACGCCGCGCGGGCACGCGAGGGCGGTCGGGCCGGACACCAGCGTGACCGACGCCCCTCGGCGCCAAGCGGCCGCGGCGACTGCGTACCCCATGCGCCCGCTCGAGCGGTTCGTGAGATAGCGCACGGGATCGAGAGCCTCGCGCGTCGGTCCGGCCGAGACGAGCACGCGCCGGCCGGCAAAATCCTTCGGCGCGATCGCGGCGGCGACCTCGGCGACGAGGGCGTCCGCGTCCGGAAGCCGTCCCGCTCCTTCGTACCCGCACGCGAGTTCGCCGCGGTCACTCTCCACGATGCGGCAGCCCCGCCCGGCGAGCGTTCGGAGATTCGTCTCCACGGTCGGGTGCGCGAGCATGTTCGAGTTCATCGACGGGGCGACGACCACGGGACAGCGCGCGACCAGCAGCGCCGTCGTCACGATGTCGTCCGCGATGCCGAGCGCCAGGCGCGCGACGAGGTTCGCCGTCGCCGGCGCGACAAGCACGGCGTCCGCTTCCTCGGCGATGCGGATGTGGCCGATCGCGGCGTCCTCGCGGGGATCGAGCAGGTCGAGCGCGACCGGCCGTTTCGACAACGTCTGGAGGACGAGCGGCGTCACGAACTCGCGCGCCGAACGCGTCATCGCGACCTGCACCTCCGCGCCTTCGGCAACGAGGCGCCGGACGATCTCGGGCGACTTGTACGCCGCGATCCCGCCGCCGACCGCGAGCAGCACCCTCCTGCCGACCAGAAGGCCCATCAGACGGTCTCCCCGGCCTTGTCCTTCATGCTGCTCAGGTCCCGCAGGCTCAGCCCCTCCCGCGCGAGGAAGACGACGCCGAGCGCGACGGTCGTCAGGAACTGCTGCGTGTGCACGAGGATCGAGTAGACGGCGGCTCCCGCCTCGACATCGTAAATCTGCTCGAGCGCGACCTTGCAGCCCCACTCGAACTGCCCGACGAAGCCCGGCGCCGACGGCACGGAAACGGCCAGCGCGACGATCGTCGCGACGGTCACCCCTCCGCCGAAGAACGGGACGTCGAGCCCGACCGCGTCGAAGCCTAGCGCGAAGCTGATCGCGACGATGAACCAGACGTAGAACGACAGGGCCACGGTTCGCAGCATCGTCATCGGATCGGCGATCGCCGACATGCCGTCGACGACCTCGTGCTCGACGCGAAGGATCACCGGACCCAGCTTCGGGATGCGCTTCCAGAGCCGGTCCAGCAGCGGCAACAGCGTCTGCCTGCGGACGACCACGACGTAGACTCCGACGAAGCCGACGGCCGCGGCGAACGCGGCCGCCTGGGCGACGCGTTCGATCTCGGGCGGCACGTCCGCGATCGTCACGATGGCCAGCCCGAAGGCCGCCAGCGCGACCAGGTCGAGGATGCGCTCGACGACGACGGTCGCCATCGTGGTCGCCGGCGGAAGCCCGGCGTCGCGCGCGAGAATCAGCGGCCTCGCGACCTCCCCGACGCGGAACGGCAGGACCATGTTGGCCATGAAGCCGATCGCGGACGCCGAGAAGATCGGCATCATCGCGACGCTGCGGCCGTGGCTCTTCTCGAGCAGGATCCGCCAGCGCTGGCTCCGGACGTAAAGAGTGTAGATGCCCGTCGGTACCATGAGGGCGACGTAGCGGTAGTCAGCGCTCGCGAGCCCCTCGCGAATCTGACCCCAATCCTCGCCGCGCAGGGCGAGCCAGAGAAAGAGGCCGGAAAGACCGAGGCCGACTGCGAACTGCAGCGCCCGGCGACCCTGGGACGGCATCTGGCCGAGAATCCGGCCGGCGCGTCAGCGCCGGAAGCGCGACGGGGGCGGCTCCGGGATCTGCGTGTCCGGGTGGAGTTCCTTCGCGCGGGCGAGCAACACGTCCTCCGTCTCGGCGATGTCGGGATTCGGCACGCAGCAGTCCACGGGGCAGACTGCCGCGCACTGCTCCTGGTCGAAGAACCCGACGCACTCCGTGCACTTCTGGGGGACGATGTAGTAGATGTCCTCCGTGATCGCGTCATGCATCGAGCCGTCGGGAGCCTCCCACTGCACGCCGCCCTCGTAGATGGCGGTGTTCGGGCACTCGGGCTCGCAGGCTCCGCAGTTGATGCACTCTTCTGTGATCATCGTGGCCACTGCACGCTACTCCTGACGACGGACGCCCCAGTGGCACGCCCGCAAGCAAAGTTCGCGAATCGTGGCACGGGGCTGCGGCGTAGTAAAGCTTGGAGAGCACCGCAGCGGCCCCCTTGGGCGGGCGCTTTTCGAGCTCCGGCCGGCGTTTCGCTTTCCATCCCGGTTGTGGTCCAAGCCCCGGCACCGTGTCGTCTCCGTCCGCCGTCCCGAACGCCGCTTCGAGCGCTCCTCTTCGGCTGATCGACGCCGACCTCGCTGGCGTCGAGCGCCGGGTCGCGGAGATGATCTCGGCCACCGAGCCGCGGCTCACCGAGATCGCCGACTACCTGATCAACGCAGGCGGCAAGCGGGTGCGCCCGGCCGTCGCCCTGCTCCTCTTCCGGGCCTGTGGAGGCATGGATGCGACCGACATGGTGGACCTGTCGGTTTCCCTCGAGCTGATCCACACGGCGACGCTGCTGCACGACGACATCATCGACTCGAACGACGTGCGGCGCGGCAAGGACGCCGCGCCGGTGCGGTTCGGCCTGGCGGACACGCTCGTGACGGGCGACTTCCTGTTCTCGCGCGCTTTCCAGGTCTGCGGCCGTTTCGAGGAGAAGGTGGTGAACTGGGCGTCCGAAGCCTGCGTGCAGCTCTGCCAGGGCGAGATCATGCAGGGCCGCTTCCGCCGTAACGAAACGGTGACGGAAGCCGACTACTTCGAGATCATCGCCCGCAAGACCGCGTCCCTGTTCGAGGTCGGCACGCGCATCGCCGGGCACCTTGCCGGCTTTCCCGGGCATCGCGTCGAGGAGATGGCACGCTGCGGTCGCGACGTCGGCATGGCGTTCCAGATGATCGACGACGTGCTGGACGTCGAAGGCGACCCGAACAAGATCGGCAAGAGGGTCGGCACCGACCTCGTCGACGGCAATCCCTCGCTGCCGGTGATCTGGGGGCTCGGCCTGCCGTCGGTTCGGCGGGCGTTTCTCGAGGAGGGGTGCGATCGCTCCGTGATCGACGGGGCAATCGCCGAGATCCGCGCGGAGGGCATCCTGGACAGGGTCCGGGACCTCGCCGTGGAGCACGCCGCGCGCGCAGCGGCCGTCGTCGACACGCTGGCGGAATCCGAGTTCCGGGGCGCGATCCGCTCCCTGATCGAACAGCTCGTCGACCGCGAGCTCTGACCCTCGCGGTCCGTTCGTTCGCCGTTCAGTTTGCCCGCGCCGCCCGGGGCCGGTTCTCTTCCCAAACCGTCCGGATCAGCCGCTCGGCGTTCGTGAACTCGCGGTTCATGCACACGAGGTCATCGAGCGTCGAGACGAGTTCGCTGCGGTCGTCACCGACCTGGCACGCGGGATCGCACAGGCGCGAAAGGCGCTGGGCCGCGGTCACCAGGTTGTCGGAGGCGTGACGCAGGTGAACGGCCAGGTCCAGGAAGCTCTTCTCGTCGATGATCATCGGGGTTCCCCTTGGCGCGCTGGATGCGCCCGGGAACCGGAGCAAGCCGCGGGCCTGCCGCGGCGCATCTAATCCGAAACTTTTCGGTTCCTACGCAAACCCCTGATCCTACTGACGGAACCGGCTCCCGCGACTCCTCGGGCCGTGCCCGAAGGACGATCCCGATCGCACGAGACCGTACCGCCCGGTCCGAAAGCGTACGCTCAGAACACCGCGGTCCGCACGTACGTCGAGTAGCCCGCCCGCTTCAGCCTGGTTTCGTGCGAGGCGGCGTCGCTCTTCTTCCGGAACGACCCGCTGACGACGCGGTAGAGCCCGCCCTCCTCGAGGATATGGGTCGGGTTCCCGCGCAGTTTGAGTGCGAGTTCCTCGGCATTGCGGCGCGCCTTGAACGCGCCGAGTTGGACCGTGTAGACGGGCGTCCGCGCGGCCGCCTTGGCCACGGACGGCTTGGCGGGAGCCTTCGCGGCGGTCTTGGGAGTCGCCGGTTTCGCCGCGACCTTCACGGGCGTCGGCGCGACCGCCCCCGAGGCGGCCGCGGGGTCCCCCGACGTAGGCTCCGTCGTCCGGACACTGGCCGTCCCCTCGGACGGCTTCGCCTCGGCGACCGAACCCGACTTCGCCACGGGGGGTTCCTCCACCGGCGCTGCCTTCGCCACCTCGACCGGCGCCGGCCTCTCCTTCGGCTGCGAGAGCCAGGCCTGGACCTGCGCATCGGCGTCGGCGTCCTCCGCCGTTGCCGCCAGGCGCAGGATCTCCTGGGGCTTCGACGCCAGAGGTTCGGCGAACAGCACGGCGTCACGGCCGCGCGGGGAATCCGCGGACGGCCCCGGAATCTGATTCGCCGCCCAGACCAGCGCCAGTCCGGCGGCGAGGCTCAAGACGGCCGGTCCGACGAGCCGTCGGCGCGCCGGCGATCGCCTGGTCGCCGCGAGGAATCGCGAGTCCTCCTCTTCCTCTGCCTCCAGGCCGTCTTCGTCGTCGTATTCGTCGGCCGAGTCTTCCTCGCCGTCGTCCTCCTCGATGTCGACGCTCTCGCCGGAAGCTTCCCAGGAGAGCTCCTCCTCTTCTTCGCTGTCCTCCGCGTGCCAATCCTCGTCGCTCGCGGGTTCTTCGTCTTCCCACGCTTCCTCGCCGTCACCGTCTTCGTCGCCGACGTGCCAGTCGGCGGGTTCCGCGGCCGCGGCGCCCGAGAGTTCGAACCGAAGCGGTTGCTGTTTCGCAGCCATGACATCCTCCTCGTCGCGTTCCGCCACGCGCGCGCTCGCGACCACGTCGCTGACCAGGGCTCGCTTCGCTCCGCGTCCGCTTGCCCGTCGCAGGGCCTCGACCGCGATCTCCTCGAGCCGCGCGAGGAAACCGCCCGAGCGCTGCACGACCTCGTCGACGGCGCCTTCGTCGAACAGGCGAAGCAGTTCGCCGCCGCAGATCGCGATTCGCCGCTCGAGGTAGCGCACGCTCTCGCGCACGCTCAGCGGATCCAGCTCGACCACCTGAAGAAGGTGGTCGTCCAGCGCGTGGCCCGACGCCGCGTTCAGCCGCTCGACCAGCCGCCGACGTCCGAACAGGAACAGGTGCAGGCGCGACGACCGGCCGTCACCGAACAACCGGGCGAGGTCTTCCAGGGTTTGTGGGGACAGCCGGTGCGCGTCGTCGACGACGATCGCCGTCGAACGCCCTGCGCCGGCTTCCTCGGCGATCACTTCCTGCAACGCCGCGACCCAGTCGACGGCGGCGCCCTGCGGTTGCTCGTCGCGCATCTGCTCGAGTGCGGCGCGTGCGATCGCAGCCAGCGACGACGCGGGTTCGTCGACCACGGCGACCTGGGCCGTCACGGCGAGACGGCGGGAAAGCGCGGCGAGCAGGATCGACTTGCCGCTGCCGGCCTCAGCCGTGACGAGGCTGACGCCGTGCGACGTCCGCAGGTCGGACAGGAGTTCCGAGAGCACGGACGCCATCGTGTTCGGCAGACACGAATCGTCGAGCTCGGGACAGCGATCGAACGGATCGCGGGAAAGCCCCAGAGTGGTCCACATCATCCGCCTCACCTCCACCGCACGCGCGCGGTTCGCGCGTCCACGGCGACCCGGCTTCGAACGACGCCAGCGTCGTCCCCGGCATCGGGCGCCAAGCTCCGAGGCTACCAACACGGGGGGCGGCGTTCAACGGACCCGCGGGGAAAGTCGGCCGCCGAGCCGCCGGTCAACCGGCGGGAAGGCAGGCGCTCTGCAGGAGGCGGGAGAACAGCAGCAGCGGCGAGGTCGGCGAGCTCTTGAGCGCGAGGTCGAGCTGAAGCACCTCTCCATGCAGGCGCTCGAGTTCCCCCGGCGCGAAGCCCTTGGCGGCGTCGATACGAAAGTATCCCTTCCATTGGTTGAACGGAGGGGGAAGCGACGCCCCCGGCCCCTTCAGGAATTCGTGTCCCTTCATCCCCAGGGCCGCGGCCGGCAGGCGTTCGACGAGAGCCCGGGCCGCGACGAGTTCCCCGAACAGGGTCGCCAGCAGCGCGGTCAGTCGAAGCGGCGCCTCGCCGTCCGCCAGCAGCCTGGCCACCAGCCGCTCGGCCGTGGCCAGGTCCCGCTTCTCGATCGCGGTCGTGAAGTCGAACACCCAGCCCAGGGCGAGGTCGCGCATCCCCGAACGGACGGCGGCCACGTCGAGCCGCGTCGGATCGTCCTGGGCGAGCACGAGACGGTCGATCTCCTGCAGCGTCTCGCCGAGCACAACGCCGCTGCGCTTCAGGATCTCGTCGACCACGCCGGCGCCCACGTTCGCAACGCCGAGCTCCGCAAGACGCGAGCGGATCGCCACGCGCATCCCGTCCTCGTTCGGCTTTCCTTTCTGCTCCTGCAGCCGGCAGTCCACGATCGCAGCGTTCTTCGCCAGCCACTTCCAGAGCTTGCCTCGCGCGTCGAGCGTCGGCGCCGACACGATCAGCGTCGTGCCCTGTGGGATCCCGGCCTCGAGCAGCGCCAGCAGAACGACGACATCGTTCTGCTCCTCTTCCTCTTCGTCGGGTTCGTCCGTCTCGCCGTCCTCGGGAGGCGGCTTGCGCTTCGGCTCGACGAAACTGCGCAGCCAGACGCAGCGATCGCGACTGAACATGCCGACCTGACGGAGCGCACCTTCCATCTCCGACAGGGGCCGCTCGCCGAAGCGGAACGTCTCGAGGTCGAGCGACTGCGACTCGCGGCCCATCCGTTCGTCGATGACCCCGTGCACGAGCGGATCGACGACGCTCGCCTCGCCGAGAAACACGTGGACAGCAGCCTGGGATTTCTTCGTCACGGCTACCCCTCCGGCCGGTCCGCGGACAGCGGCTTCGCGCGGGCGCCGCGCACGCGACTGTCGCGCACCGGCACCCAGATTCCCACCGCGCTCGCGAGCAGTCGGTCGCGAGCGTCGACGACGCCCGCCTCGACGCGCAGGGCGCCGTCCGGCTCCTCGCCGGCGATGCGCGCGTGCACGCGCAGCGGACGGTCGACGAAGACCGGACGGCGAAAGTCGACGGCGAGCGAACGCGTGACGGCGAACCGCCCGGCCAGTTCGAGGATCGCCCAGCCCATGGCCTCGTCGAGCAGCGTCGAGACGATCCCGCCGTGGACCAGCCCGTCGTAGCCGGCGAACGACTCGCCGAGGGTCGCCCGCGCCTCGACGAGGCCGTCCCGGCGCTCGAACACGAGCCCGAGCCCCCGCTGATTCTCGGCGCTGCAGCCGAAGCAGCCCATTCCGGCACTGGTCTTGCGATCGTTGCCCAAACCCGCACCCCCGGCGCTTCTCGATCCGGGCGGCGCGCCAGTCAACCCCGCCGGTTGCGAACCGCCGGGCGGTCCGGCCGCGCCGCGCCCGGCCGGAGGGCTGGCTTGGGCTGGTGGAACCTGTTCTAATTTGCCCGTGAACCCGCGCGCGCGCCGCATTGTCGACACCGCCATCGATCTTGCCGAGAAGGGCGGTTTCGAGGCCGTTCGCCTGCGCGACGTGGCCGCCGAGGCCGACGTCGCGCTGGGCACCCTCTACCGCTACTTCCGCAGCAAGGAGGACATGCTGATCGCCGCGCTGAATTCGGAGGTCGAGGCGCTCGAGGCCCGCATCCACGCGCGCCCGATGGCCGGCGCCACGCCCCTGGACCGGGTCGACGCGTTCTTTCGCACCGCGACCAAGGGCCTGATGCGCCGCCCGCGCCTCGCCCGCGCGATCCTTCGCGCCGCCGCGTCCGGTGACCACGAACTGGCCGAGAAGGTGGCCGCGTTCCACACGCGAATGAGCGCGATGATCCTCGCCGCGATGCACGGTGGGCCGGTCGCCGCGCCGGCATCGGGGAACGGCGACGCCCCCGGCACGCCGGTGCGCGAGGACGAGATCGCGGTCGCCGCCCTGCTGCAGCACATCTGGTTCTCCTGCCTGATCGGCTGGGCAGGCGGCTTGATGGGACAGAACGAAGTGATCGAGCGCATGAGCACCGCGACCGCGCTGCTCACGCGCGCCACCTCCAACAGCGGACACGCCGCCACGAACGGAGACGACCGACGATGACCACTGCCCAGCGCTACCCGATGACGCCCTTCCCGAACGGCTGGTTCCAGGTCGCGTACAGCGACGAGCTCGAGGCCGGCCAGGTCGAGCCGCTGCACTACTTCGGACGCGACTACGTCCTGTACCGCGGCGAGGACGGAACGGCTCGCGTCTTCGACGCGCACTGCCCGCACCTCGGCGCGCACCTCGGCTACGGCGGCAAGGTCGAGGGCAACGCGATCCGTTGCCCCTTCCACGGCTGGCGCTACGACTGCAGCGGCAAGTGCGACGAGATCCCCTACGGCAAGCGCATCCCGCCTTCGGCCAGACTCGCCGGGCACCCGGTGACGGAGCGCAACGGCCTCGTGATGCTCTGGCACCATGCCGGCGGGAGCGCGCCGGACTGGGAAGTGCCGGTCGTCGAACAGCACGGCCTCCAGGACTGGACGCCGTACGTGAAGCGGCGCTGGAAGATCCGCACGCACAACCAGGACATGGCCGAGAACTCGGTCGACCAGGCCCACTTCCGCTACGTGCACGGCACCCTGACCGTTCCCCAGAGCCAGGCGACGACCGACGGCCCGCTGCTGCACGTCCTGTCGCAGATGAAGATGGGCACGCCGATGGGCGAAGTGGACGGCAGCATCGAGTCGAAGTCCTGGGGCTTCGGCTTCGGCCAGGTGCTGTTCCGCGGCATCGTCGAGACGTGCCTGGTCACGTCGGTGACGCCGATCGACGGCGAGTACGTCGACGTGCGCTTCTCGTTCATGGTCAAGAGCCTCGGCGACGAGCGCACCACGCGCGGCGTCGGCAAGGCGCTCGTCATGGACATCGAGAAGCAGATGCGCGAGGACATCCCGATCTGGGAGAACAAGGCGTTCCTCGACCGGCCCGTGCTCTGCGACGGGGACGGCCCGATCGGGATCTTCCGCAACTGGTGCCGGCAGTTCTACAGCGAAGCGGCCTGAGCCCTGCCGACGCCGGCAGCGGCGCGGAGTTCCTCGAAGGACCGCGCCAGGTCGGCGACGAACAGGTCGAGGTCGGGGACGAGGTCCCAGTCGGCGAGGACGCCCCAGTGCAGGACGCCGGCGTAGCTGAACAGCGCGACGCCGAGCCCCTGCCCCTGGAGCAGGTTCACCATCGGATAGATCTCGCGCAGCGGCGCGTCGAGCAGATAGAGTTCGAGCTGCGGTCCCGGGACGTTCGTCACCACGAGGTTGTACGGGCGCGAGCTCATCGACAGGCGGATCGCCGTCGCGAGCAGCCGCCACGTGGTCATGTCGCTCACGCTCGCGAGGACCTGCGCGCCGAGGGCCTGCTTCGATTCCTTCAGCCGATGCGTGGTGATCCGCACCCGTTCCAGGCGCGCGACGGGATCGGCTTCGTCGACGGGCAGGTCCGTCATCCACAGCGCGATGCGGTTGCCGAGGTTGCCACGCTCGTCGGCCGCGCGCACGCTGACCGGGACGTTCGCGCGAATGCGCAGTTCGTCGGGATCCTCGCCGCGCTGGAGCAGGAAGCGTCGCACCGCGCCGGCAACCGTCGCCAGCACGACGTCGTTCACCGTCCCGCCGAGCCGGTCCTTCACGGCCTTGATCGAGGCGAGATCGAGCCGCAACCATTCGAAGCGACGGTGAGGACCGATCGGCTGGTTCCACGGCGTCCACGACGCCGGCCGAGCGCTGGACGTCAGGGCCTCGGCGATTCCTTCGACGCCATCGAGCACGTCGCGCGCGAGTGACGCCGGGTCCCGCAGGCGCGAGCCGACCGAAACCAGCGCGCCGAGCGGTTCCCGCACGCTGCGCCACGCCTCCGAGACGGCGAGCGCCGGCGCAGCCGGCGCCGGCCGCGGGATGAACTGCGGACCGTGCTCGAATGTCGTCGACGCCATCGGGCTCAGCAGCACGGCCAGGAGATCCACGCCGGAGATCCCGTCGATCATGCAGTGGTGGACCTTCTGGAGAACCGCGAAGCGACGTCCGCCCTCGAGCCCCTCCACCACCCAGAACTCCCAGAGCGGCTTCAGGCGGTCGATCCGCTGCGACTGAACGCGGGCTGCAAGCGCCTTCAGCTGGTCCATCGACCCCGGCCTCGGCAGGCTCGTGTGCCGGACGTGGTACTCGAGGTTGAAGTGCTCGTCGTCGACCCAGACCGGCAGGCGCCCGAGCGGCACGTAGGCGAGACGCTGCCGGTAGCGCGGAATGAGGTGCAGGCGCGATTCGACGTAGGCGCGGATGCGGTCGATGTCGAGCCCGCCGTCCTCGCGCGCGAGCGAAGACGCCTCGAAGATCGACGTCGCGCCGATGTGCATGTGGGCGCCGCTGTCCTCGAGCTCGAGGAACGCGTTGTCGGCGGCCGACAGCGGCTCGTAGGCGAACCCGTTCATCGCCCTGCCCTCCTCGCGCCCGGCGCGTCGTCCGAGTCGCCGCGGCCGAGCAGCCCGGTGCGCCGGCTTGCCGCGAGTACGTCGATCGCGTCCACCCGGCGGATCGCGCGCTGGATCTCCCGCGAGAACGCGAGGCGGCGAGCCGCGAGTTCCTCGCCGGGGGCGCCATCCAGCAGGTTGCGGTTGGCCGCCAGCCGGAGCGTGTTCTGGAACAGCACTTTGGAGATCGACTCCGCGCGCGTGACCCGCTTCTGCAGCAGGTACTGGCGGCCGAGCGCGAGGCACTGCGACACGAATCGTGCTTCGTCGATCCTCGTGTCGGGCGGAAGGAGGGCGAGCTGGTCCGCCACCACGCGATAGGCTTCCAGGAACGGGCGCAGGACCCGGTGCGAATTGAACGGCTTGACCGCGAGCAGCAGCGCCTCGATCTCCTTCCCCCCGGTCCGCAGCTTCTCCTCCCAGCCGGGATCGTGCAGCGACATCTCCGCGCGCATCTCCTCGTGGAAGTCCGCACGGTCGGCGAAGAAGAACTCGAACTTCATGAGGTCGCGCAGCGCGAGAGCCTTCGTCC
The DNA here is from genome assembly GCA_964476185.1 of uncultured Myxococcales bacterium. Lineage (GTDB taxonomy): Bacteria > Desulfobacterota > Binatia > UBA1149 > CAITLU01 > DATNBU01. The sequence goes on along the minus strand of CAYYZO010000006.1, from coordinate 54,244 downwards.
AGAAGATCTCGAGGCGGTCCCCCGTCGTCGCCTCCATGGCCGCGACCAGAGCGACCTCCGCGATCGATCCCGTCACGAAGAAGTGGATCACCGTGTTGCGATAGTACGCGGCCGTCAGGAACTGCTCCGGCCGGATCGCGTAGACGGCCTCGGGGCCCTCCGTGAACGCCGAGACGACGCCGTTCTCGACGAGGTGATCCAGCACGCGCTGCACCTCCTCCGGCCGGCGCAGGTCGAAGTCCTCGGTGACCGGGAGCCGGCGGGCCTCGACGTAGGCGACGAGGTTGGTCAGCGCCGCGGCGGTCTCCTCGACCGACAGCGCGCGGTCGCCGACCCCGAGCAGCGCGAGCGTCACGAGCGAGGTCGGCGTGATCGGCGTCGCGCGATTGATGCGGACGCTGAGCTCGAACGCGAGCTTCTGCAGCGCCAGATGGTTCTCGTCCGGGACTCCCGGCGCTCCCGGGCCGGCCGCGGCCTCGCCGTAGAACTCCCGCAGGGAGAGCGGCTCGCCGAAGCGGACGTGGATGTCGCCGTAGCGCCGGCGGAGCCGCCGCACGACCTTCAGGAACCAGCCGAAGTTCTCCTTCTCCTTGCCGCCCCCGCGCTCCTCGGCGACGTACTCGCCGACGTCCTGGATCTGGTCGTAGGCGATGGAGACCGGCAGGAGCACGACGTCCTCGCTCTTGCCCCGCTGCCACGCGTCGACGACGTACGCGAGCATGCCGAAGCGCGGCGGGAGCAGCTTGCCGGAGCGCGAGCGCCCGCCTTCGAGATACCACTCGAGCGTGAACCTCTTCTCGACCAGGTAGTCCACGTAGTGATGCAGCACGAACTTGTAGGTTTCGTTGTCCTTGAACGTGCGGCGGATGAAGAACACCCCGGCGCGCCGCATCAGCGGACCGACGGGGAAGAAGTTCATGTTGATGCCGCCGGCCGTGTGGTTCGGCGGGTGGCCGTTCTCGTGCAGGACGTAGGTCAGCACGAGGTGATCGAGGTTCGACTTGTGCGTCGGCAGGAACACGACAGGGTGGCGCTGCGCCGTTGCATAGATCCGCTCGAGCCGCCCGCGGTCGTAGTGGATGTTCTCCCCATAGCCGCGGCGGTACAGGACGCCGATCAACCAGGCCACGACGTCGATCACGAACGGGTCGTGCGTCGCGGCGATCTCGTCGAGGTAGCCCGCGGCCTCGGCCGCGACCGCCGCCTCGCCCTTGCCCACCTCACGCGCGAGCCGCGCGATGCCTCCGCGAAACGCGGGCCGCGCCAGGATGTCCTCGGTGACCAGCCGCGGCACCTTGTAGCGCGCTCCGCGAAGGCGACGCTCCGAGCGCTCGAGCGCGAGCGTCGCGCGTCGCGCGATGAACTCCGCCAGGCCGGTGGTCTCGCTCTCGAACTGGCCCCCGCTCTCGCGCCAGGTGCGGCGAAGCTCGGCGAGCGGCGCCGGCTCGCCCGCGACGACCCGCACCCGCTCCGGGTGACGGCTCGCGATCCAGCGCTGCCGCAGCGGCCCCGGGTCGCGCGGGTCGGTCATCGTCACGATGTCGAGGGGACTGAGTCGCGGCGAGCCGTCGGCGTTGGCGGGCAGCCAGGCGACGCGAAGCGGCGCCATGAGGGGATTGCCGCCGGCCGCGATCGCCGTCTCGAGGCGCGCGAGGCCGGGGGACTTCCGGCGACGGCGCCTCGATGGCGGGATCGCGACGGACTCCACCGCGTTCTCGGGCACGGACGCAGGACGCGACCCGCGGATCCAATCCTCGAGCATTCGGCGTTCGAGCGCGCTCGACGCATCCAGCAGGAAGATCACGTGGCCGGCGCCGGCGGGCCACGCCGCCTCGACGGACGGCTCCGGCGCGACGCCGGCCGGCGGTGCCCCGGCCTCGCCGGCCGGGCCGGATCCTGCGAGTCGCGCTGTCACGAAGGGCCTTGTAAAGCAGCCGATGGGGACAACGCAACGCGGGCGACCCTGTGCTATGGTCCGCGGCCCCGGAAACGAAATGCCTCATCGCGGAATTCTCACACGCGAGGTCGACGAGGGTCCCGAAGGCCCGCAGGTCGGCGCGTTCTTCGACCTCGACCGCACGTTGATCGCCGGATTCTCCGGCACGACCTTCGCGCGCGAGTGGCTCACCAGCGGCCGGGCCGCGGCGGGAGACGTCGCCGCCATGATCGCGGCTGCCACGGCGTTCCAGCTCGGCCGCAAGAACTTCTCGGCCTTCGTGTCCGAGAGCCTCGGCATGGTGCGGGGACTGACCGAGGCCGAGTTCGACGAGATCGGCGAGCGCCTGTTCGGCACCAGCATCGCGGCCGACATCTTTCCCGAGTCGCGCGCGCTCGTGGACGCGCATCGCGCCAAGGGGCACACGCTGGCCGTCATCTCGTCCGCGACGCGGTCCCAGATCGCGCCCGTCGCGCGCGAGCTCGGCATCGAACACATCTTTTGCACCGAGCTCGAGGTGAAGGACGGCCGGCTCACCGGACAGATCGTGAAACCGGCCTGCTACGGCCCCGGGAAGGCGGAGGCTGCGCAGCGCTTCTCGGCCGAGCGGGGCATCGACCTCGCGCAGAGCTGGTTCTACACCGACAGCGACGAGGACCTGCCCCTGCTCCTGATCGTCGGGCGCCCTCGCCCCATCAACCCGAGCCGGCGACTCCAGGCGATCGCGGCCAAGCGCGTCTGGCCGGTGCGCACGTTCACGAGCCGCGGCATCCCGAGCGCGACCGACGTGCTGCGCACGTCCCTCTCGATCGGAAGCACGATCCCGTCGCTGCTGCTCGGCCTTCCGGCCGCGATCCTCGACGGCGACTTCCGCCAGGCGGTCAACCTCGCGGCGACGACCTGGGGCGAACTCGGGACGGCGCTCGCCGGCGTGCACGTCACCGTCTCCGGCGAGGAACACCTCTGGTCGAAGCGGCCGGCCGTCTTCCTGTTCAACCACCAGAGCGGGATCGACCCGCTGCTGATCTGCAAGCTGCTGCGGCGCGACTTCGTCGCGATCAGCAAGCAGGAGGTCCGCGGCATCCCGTTGCTGGGCCAGTTGTTCGAGCTGGCCGGCACGATCTTCATCGACCGCTTCAACCACGCCGAGGCGGTGAAGGCGCTGGAACCGGCCGTCGAGGCGCTGCGCCAGGGCCAGTCGATCGCCATCGCTCCGGAAGGAACGCGCAGCATCGGGCCGCGCCTCGGCCGCTTCAAGAAAGGCGCGTTCCACATGGCCGTCGCGGGCGGCGTGCCCATCGTCCCGATCGTGATCCACAACTCGATCGATGCGCTCCCGAAGCATGCGATCGTGATCCGTCCGGCGACGGTCGAGGTGACGGTGCTGCCGCCCGTCCCGACGACCGACTGGAGCCACGACGACCTCGACGACCGGATCGAGGCGATCCGTGCCGACTACATCCGGGTCCTCGGCTACGAGACCTCTTGATCCCCGCTTCGACCACCGCGCTCGCCTCACCCGCGAGCGATCCCCCGCCCCGCCGCGGTCCGATCGCCGCCACCGGGAGACCCGGGGGACGGCGATGAACGCGAAGCCCACCCTCTTCTACCGCGACGAGTACATCTACGACGTCCTCGAGGCAGGGCTGCGGCACACGTTCGACGTGCTGCGCCCGCGCCGCGTCCGCGATGCGCTCGTCAGCGCGGGCGCCGCGGTCGGCGAGGACTTCCTCGCCGCCGACGCCCTGACGAACGAGCAGCTCGAGCTGGTGCACACGCCCGGGTACGTCGCCGCGATCCAGGATCCCGGGACGCTCGCGGGCTACCTCCTTCTCGACCCGCAGCACCCGTGGGACGACCGGTTGCTCCAGCCCTTCCTGTTCGCGTCCGGCGGGACTCTGGCGGCCGCACGATCGGCGCTCGAGACCGGCGGGACGTCGATCAACTTCGGCGGCGGGTTCCACCATGCGCAGCCGGACAAGGCCGAGGGCTTCTGCGCGATCGCCGACGTCGCGATCGCGATCCGCGTCCTGAAGCAGGAGCAGCGGCTCGAGCGCGCATTGATCGTCGATCTCGACTACCACCACGGCAACGGCAACGCGCTGATCTTCGCGAACGACGAGAGCGTCTTCACGTATTCGCTGCACAACGTGCCCTGGTGCTTCGTCGAGAAGACGAACAACGAGGACGTCCTTCTCCCGCCCCGCGCCGGCGACCGGGAGTACCTCGACGCCCTCGAGTCGACGCTGCCCCGCGTGCTCGGGCGCTTCCAGCCGGACCTCGCGTTCTATCTCGCCGGAAGCGACCCCTTCGTCGAGGACACCCTCGGCGACGCGCTCGTCAGCGAGGAAGGGATGCTCGCCCGCGACCGCTTCGTGACGCGGCAGCTTCGAAGCCGCGGCATCCCGACGGCGGTCGTGATGGCCGGCGGCTACGGGCCGTCGAGCTGGCGGATCTACCGCAACTATTTCTCCTGGCTGCTCGGTGCGCCGTCGTGACGGCGACCGGCGAGCCGCTGCTGCTCGGAAGCCTCGGCGCGAACGATCTTCTTCGGCTGTTCGACGAAGCCGGTGTGCTCGCCGCCATCGCGCGGCGGGGCTATCGCGATCCGGCATTCGAACTGGACGCGTCGGAAGGCCCCTTGACCCACGCGCGCCTGTTCGCGTGCAAGGGCGACGCGCGCCTGCTGCTTCTCGACGCCTGCCTGAGCGAGGTTCGTGTTCCGGCCGGCGCGCAGCCGCGCCCGGCAGCGGCGCGCGAGGACATCCCCGTGCTCCCCGACCTCGACCTCGTCGTCGTCTACTGGCTGCGGGAGCAGGACCCGGCGAGGAGCTTCGACGCCGGCCACGAGCGGCTCCCGCTCCAGGAACACCCCGGACTCGGCGTGCTACGGCTCGCGTTCCGCGTGGCGGTTCGCATCGCGCGGCAGCTCGGCAAGAACGGCGTCGCGGCGCTTCCGAAGTTCTTCCACGACGCGGCGATCTTCTGGCGCTCGCGCCTGTTCCTGTTCCTCGATCCCGTCGAGCAGGGTCGCTTCGAGGCTCTGCTGCGCGACCTCGGCGCGCTGTCGCTGGCCGACGCGACGCTGGCGCTGGCCGGCGGCGCGGTGCGGGACGCGAGCGGCGCCCCGGTTCGGTGGGACCCCGGCCTGCAAGTCATGCCGCTGTCCGCCGAAGTGACGTCGTACTTCCACGACGTTCGCTACGCCGCCCGCTGCTCCGAGACCTGCGGCTCGCTGCGCTTCACCGTCGACGCGGCCGCTCTCGACGCCGCGCGCGAGGTGTTCGCGCGCAGCGCCGAGAGCGCGGCCGAGCCCGGCTGAGCCCGGCTGAGCCCGGCCGCGCTCCCCGTCACTCCGGATCCGGCAAACGGAACCCGCGACTGCGGGCGATCACGAAGAGCGCTCCCGCTGCGGACGCGGCCCCGATCCCGAACACGGACGAGTATCCGAACGCTTCCACCACCGGCCCGAGCGCGGCCGCGCCGCCCCACGCGCCGAGGTTGAAGGTGCCCGCGAACACCGTCAGCAGTCGTCCGCGCTCCGCCACCAGCGTCGTCTCGATCGCGAGCGCGTTCAGCGCCGGGAACAGCACGCCGTGCGCGAGACCGAACACGGCTCCGATCGCGACGAGCGATGTCGGGCCGCAGGCCGCCACGTACGCGACGACCAGGGCGTACGGAACGAGGGCGCCGGTGGCGACACGCCGCCGGCCGTAGCGATCCGGAAGCCAGCCCGCCAGCAGCCGCACCGCGCAGGCCGCCACCGCGTAGGACACGAAGAACGACCCGACGTCGCGATAGCCCGCCTCGAGCGCCGCGGGCTGCAGGAACGTGAACATCGTCGCGAACGCGATCGCCGTCAGCAGCGTGACGGCGCAATACACGCGGGTCGCCGGGCGTCGCAGCACGGCAGCGAGGGACCCTCCCCCGCTGCGCAGTTCGCGACGACTCGCACCGTTCTCGAGAACGAGGACCGCCGAGGCGAAGGCGCCCACCGCGGCCAGCACGAACGCCGACGACCAGCCGGCGGCGCGCGCCAGCGGTTCGTCGACGGCCGGGGCCACCGCGTTCATGATCAGCATGCTGCTGCCGGCCAGGCCGACGGCCTCCCCGAGGCGCGACGCGGGGGCGAGTTCCGCCACGAGCGTCGAGAACGACGCCATCTGCATCGTGAAGGCGATGCCCTGCAGCGCCCGCAGCGCGAGGACGAACGGCCCCATGCGGTCGACGAAGGCAAAGCCGATCGCAGTCGCGGCGAGCAGGAACGCCGACGCGGCGAACATGCGGCGGCGCGACACGCGATCGATCCACGCGCCGACGACGACGCTCGCGAGCACCGACGCGATCCCGAACACGCCCGCCGCCCAGCCGATCGCGGACGGAGACGCGGCGAACTCGGTCGCCAGGAACTTCGGCATCAAGTGGAAGCTCGAGAACGCGAAGCCGTACGCGCTGCCGGCGACGAGCAGGCGCACGAACGCAGGCGTCCACAGGCGAACGCGGGCGTCGCCCGTGGTCAGGGGAATCGGGGCCGCGGCTGCGGTGGTCATCGGTCGCATGGTCTCTCTCCGCGCCGGAGCCGGACCGAAGAGAGAAAGCGGGGGGAGGAGCAGAACCGCTTCGACCTTCAGCCGGCTTCGGCGAAGGGTTGCGGTTCCTGGAGCTCAGCGCTTCAAACGAACCGCAACGCCGTGGCGACATGCCAGGGCATGCGCTTGGGCGAGACTGCGAAGTTCGTAAGGGCGGTGAACATGGCGAGCGGCGGTTGTACGCGGCGCACCGCCGACCGTCAAGCTTCGCGCGTGCCTTTCCCAGCACGCGCGGCGGGTTTGCCGAGTTCCTCGACGACCCACGAATAGGCCGCCACCGCCGGCGGAAGCCCGATGGTGCTGGCCGCGAGCGCGACCACGTGCCGGATCTCCCCGTCGGTGCAGCCGGCCGACCGTGCCTTGCGCACGGCCGAATGGACCGGCCCTTCCTTCCCGCTGCCGATCGCTACGGCCAGCTTGAGAAGGCGAAGCTCACGCGCATCGAACGGCCCCTCTTCCTCCGCCTTGCGCATGGACTCCCAGGCTTCGCCGAGGTGCGGAAACTCGCGCACGAACGCATCGTAGGTTTTCGGCGGCCTCGTCGTGGCGTCCTCGTCCTTCATCGTGGAGTTCCTCGGCGCGCGGCCGGACGCGCGGGCCGGCCCGGGGACCGTCGCCGCCGTCCGAAACGGCTCGTTTGGTCCCGGGGGGCGCTGTCCCCGGCAATGCCTTCGTGATCGAACGGCGACACGCCGCCTTTTCCCGTAGAGCCGGGCCATCTGCAACAATGGCCCTCCAGCGAGGTGACCCGATGCGACTGCAGCCCATTCCCCTTTCCTCGGTCCGCAAGATCGGCCTCGGACTCGCGCGGCCGGAAGACGTCGTCGTCTCGCGCGACGGTCGCGTCTGGGCGTCCGACCAGCTGAGCGCCTGCGCCGAGATCCTGCCCGACGGCAGCCTGCGACGCGTCGGCAGCGCCGGCGGGGCGCCGAACGGGATCAACATGGACACCGACGGCACGATCCTGATCGCGAACTTCTTCGACGGGCCGTTGCAGCGGCTCGACCCGGCGACCGGCGAAGTGACGACCGTCGTCGCCGAGGTCGACGGCGTCCGGCTCCGGCACTCGAACTACCCGATCGTCGACAGCCGCGGCAACATCTGGTGCACGAACTCGACGGATGCCGAGCCGTGGGAAGCCGCGCTCGACGGTCGCAGCGACGGGTTCCTGTACCGGGTCGCGCCGGACGGCTCCGCGCGGATCGTCGCCAAGGGGATCCAGTTCGCCAACGGCATCGCACTCGACGCCGACGAGTCGCACGTCTACGTCTGCCAGACCACCGGCTGTAACGTCCTGCGCTATGCCATCCACCAGGACGGCTCGGTCGGACCCGCCCAACCGTACGGCCCCCTGCTCGGCGCGCGCATTCCCGAAGGGGCGCTCGCGGAGGGCCTTCCTCCGGTCGAAGTGCTGCGCACGCTCGGGCTGACCGACGGCTGCGGCTTCGATGCCGACGGCAACCTGTGGGTCACGCTCGTCACGGCGAACAAGGTCGTCGCGATCCGTCCGGACGGAGAAGTCGTCACGATCCTCGAGGATCCCGACGGCGCGGTGCTGAACCACCCGACCAACGTCAGCTGGGGAGGCGCGGACCTGCGTGACCTCTACATCGGCAGCATCGCGGTCGACTACGTGCTGCACGCTCGCAGCCCGGTGCCCGGACTCGCCCTCGTCCATCAGCGCTGACCGCGCAGGCCGCTGCCAACGCGGGACGAATCGCGAACGACGACGGAACGTTCATTCCTGCATCGAGTGAATATTTTCACGGAAGTGCGGGAAATGCCTTGTCATTGCGACGACCGCAGCGCTACAGGGGGAGCACTCTCGCGAGGCAACGGGGGCTCGCGTGGTCGGTTCGTCCGGCAACCGCCCTGAAACCGCCGTGAAAAGGAGCAGCCCATGCGTCGTTCCGCCTTGTTGTTCACTACCATGATCGTCCTCACGACGATCCTGCCCGGATCCCCCGGAACCGCCTTCGGCCAGTTCAGTCCCGAGCAGCTTCGTTGCCGGTCGACCGTGGCCAAGGCTGGAGCGAAACTCGCCAAGGCGACGATGCGCGCCATCGCCGACTGCCACCACTACCGCAACACCGGCGCCGGCGCGCTCGACTGCAACTCCCCCGCGACCGCCGACTTGAAGGACAAGCTCCCGCAGGCCGAAGCGAAGTTCGTGCAGAACGTCACGGCCCGATGCGAGGGGATCCTCCCATCGACGGTCCTGTTCCAGCAGTGTCCGGCGCCATGCGACGTAACCGTCCCCGCGCTGACCGGATTCGACGAGGTGGCAGAATGCCTCGTATGCCTGAACCGGTCGCGCATCGAGGAACTGGCGGACGCCGCGTACGGAGATCCCGCCGTGCCACTCGCGACCCCTTCGAGAAAGTGCCACCGCTCGGTCACCAAGAGCAGCTCGCGCTTCTTCGACGCGATCCTCAGGAGCGTCTCGAAGTGCCAGTCCGACGCCGAGAAGGCCGGCGCCGTGACCGTGACGGAATGCACGGACGCCGAGTATCCGGCTCTTCTCAGCGAGGCGAGCGCCAAGGTCGAAGAGAGCATCCTGAACGGTCCGTGCGCGGAGGTCCTGCCCGACGGTGACCTCGACTCTTGCGGCGGAGCGACCGATCCTTCCCTGCTGGCGAGTTGCGTAGTGTCGACACTGGACGACGGCGGCAAGGTCTTCGTCGAAGAGCTGCTCCAGCTGCCGACGCCGACCACGATCCCGGTCGGCGATCCGGCTTGCCCCGGGAGCGCAGAGTTGGTCCTGCTCTCCCGCGACACGAAGGTGCCGTGCTCGGACAACGGCGACTGCGCCGCCCCACGCACCTGCGACCAGACGCTGGGCCACTGCACCTCTGTCACCGACGTGGACCTCGGCTGGACCGGACTCGGCCACGAATCCGACTCCAACGACGGCGTTCGCCTCGGGTTGAGGCTGTATTGCGAAGGACCGGCCGGGCCGACGTGCGGTTCGTGCGACATCGTCGCGCTCGACCCGGCCCCCGGCAACTGCCGCTGCATCGACGATCCGCGGATCGTCTGCGACGACCCGTTCGCTCCGCACTCGGACGACTGCCCGGGCAGCGGCGCCTGCCAGTGTTACGCCGGCCCGCCGGCGCCGCTCAGCTTCGGAGGCACTCCCCTTTGCGTCGTCGACCGGATCACGGAGCACCCCGACGGTTCGATCGACGTGGACACCGGAGACGTCGTGCTCGAGGCAAGCCTGAGTTCGAGGATCTACCTCGGCTCGACCACGGTAGCGCCCTGTCCGACCTGCGGCGGAACCTGCTCGAACAATCCCGCCGCCACGTGCCAGCGCGACTTCGACTGCCCCGGCGGCTCCTGCGACCTCGACCCGGTCGCGGGCGACGGACTTCGCGGCGGGACATGCGTGGGCGGCCAGTCCAACGGCCTGTCCTGCGATGTCCTGGGCGCGAATGCCTCGCTGCCCGCCTTTGCCGGAGGTGGAGGCGGAAGCGGGTACAGCCTCGACTGCCTGCCGTCCGCCGGCCTCAACGTCAGCGGATCCGGGCTGAAGCTGAACCTGTCGCAGAAGACGGGGGCGAGTTCGCACGCCTCCGGCCTGTCCTGTCCCGGAACCGGAGCCGGCCTGGACTGTCCGTGCCTGCTCTGCAGTTCCGACCCCTCGGTCGCTTGCGCCGGTGACACCGACTGCGCCGCGCTGCGAGGCGGCTGCGCCGCGGCCCCCCTCCATCAATGCGACGAGAACGCCGACTGCGCTACCGTCGACGTCGGCACCTGCCACCCGGCCTTGCATCGCTGCACGGGCTTGCTGTCCCTGCCGTGCAGCGTGGACGCGGACTGCCAGGACGCGAATCTCGGTTCCTGCGAGCCCGCCACCTGCAGCAGCAGAGGCTTCGGCGTCGATCCGCTTCCCAACGACTGCGAGGACCTTCTCTGTACGGATCTCGGCGGCGGCGAGGGCCAGTGCACGACCGGGCCCGACGACCGTTTCTGCGACGGCGTCACAAGAGCTGACGGCCGCGGGATTCTCGCGTGCTCGACGAACGACGACTGCACCCCCGCCACGGTCGGCATCGATGCCGGCGACTGCACCATCGTCGAGCGACGCGCGTGCTTCCTCGACCCTGTCGTCGCTACGGGAGCGTCCAGCGCCACCGCGCCGCTACTCGCCGGCAGCCATTGCGTTCCGCCTACCTCGAACCTGGGCATCAACGCGGTGGCCGGCCTCCCGGGGCTGGTCCGCCAGGTCCAGCAGACCACGCTGAGCCTGCGATGCGCCGGGGACCCGATGGTGGCGTACACGCCAGGCGTGGGCGGCTGCCCGTAGCCCGAATCGTCGCCGCGAACGGCGAAGCCCCGGCGCGTGAACCGCGCCGGGGCTTCGCCCAGCGCCGCTGCGCCGCTGCCGGCCGCCTGGTTTGGTTATTGCGGAATCGCGACCGCGCGCGGTCCCGTGAGGTCCTCGATCATCTCCGCATACATGCCGCGCTTCAGCGCGCGGTACGCGTCGCGGCTCTTGCCGGCATGCGGCCGCACGCGCTCGATCGCGGCGGAAAGCACGTCGGCCTCGTCGGCCGCCTGATCGACGAAGCCGAGGCGCACGCAGTCGTCGGCCCCGAAGCGTCCTGCCGTCAGCACGGTGTCGCGAAAGGCCGCCGGACTCATGCGTTCCTTGATCAGCGTGCGCATGCCGATCGGCAGCGGCATGCCGAGGTCCAGTTCCGGCAGGCAGAAGAAGCCGCGGTCGCGGCGCATGACGCGCCAGTCGTGCGCGAGCGCGAGCATCGCTCCTCCGGCGAAGACGTGGCCGTTGCACGCCGCGGCGGTCGCCATCGGGAACGCGACGACGCGCGCGAACAACTGCAGGACGGTCGCGAGGAACTTCATCGCGACCGCGTGCTCCTGCTGGGAGAGCCAGTCGAGGTCGAGGCCGTTCGAGTAGAACTTGCCGTCGCCGGTCGTGACGAGCGCGGCCGCGCCGCGCGCCGCCTCCACCTCGTCGAGCGCGGTGTTCATCGCGGCGATGAAATCGGGGTTGAAGCGGTTCTCACCGCTCTTCATGCGAAGGACGAACACGTCCCCGTCGCGGCTCAGGTCGAGATCGGCCATGGGTCCCTCGTTCTCCCGTCGCGGTAGCCCGGCGCGGATGCGCGCCCGTGCCGGCGAATGAAGGAGCGCCTCCTTGCGATCGGCGGCTCCGCCGTGAAGTCGATGGTGAAATGTCGCAACGGTTGCCCGAACGCCCCGAACCGCCCTGTCCAGGTCGCGGCGCCGCCGGCAGCCGGCCGACCCGAGGGACGACCGGCGCCGGCGTCGAGCAGCGCCGCTTCAAGCCTCGCGACGGTACATCGTCACGACGGCCGCGCCGCCGAGACCGAGGTTGTGCTGCAACCCCACCCGCGCGCCTTCGACCTGGCGCTTGTCGGCCTGGCCGCGCAGCTGCCAGTTCAGCTCCGCGCACTGCGCGAGGCCCGTGGCGCCGAGCGGGTGGCCCTTCGAGATCAGGCCGCCGGACGGGTTCACGACCCACTTGCCGCCGTAGGTGACGGCGCCGGAATCGATCAGCTCCCCGCCCTTGCCCTCCGGGCACAGCTTCAGGCCCTCGTAGGTGATCAGCTCGTTGCACGAGAAGCAGTCGTGCAGTTCGACGACCTGCACGTCGTCGGGTCCGAGGCCGGACTGCTCGTAGACCTTCTCGGCCGCCTTGCGCGTCATGTCCGCGCCGACGAGCTTGATGCACGAGTGCTCCTCGAACGTGGACGGGAAGTCCGTGGCCATCGCCATGCCGACGATCTCGACCGCGGTCTTCTCGAGGCCGTGCTTCTTCACGAAGTCCTCGCTGGCGAGGATCGCGGCGCCCGCGCCGTCGGAGGTCGGGCAGCACTGCAGCTTCGTCAGCGGCCCGTAGACGGTCGGCGCGTTCAGGATGTCCTCGAGCGAGTACTCGTCGCGGAACTGCGAGTACGGGTTGTTGACCGAGTGCTTGTGGTTCTTCTGGCCGATGCGCGCGAACGACTCGGCCGTCGTCCCGTACTTCTCCATGTGCTCGATGCCGGCGTTGCCGAAGAACTGCGGCGCGCCCGGGGCGCTCGCGAAGCCGCGCAGCGCGACCATCTCGCCGAAGTGCTTGTCCATCGGGTTCGTGCGGTCCTGGAACTTCATCCCGAGGGAGCCTTTCTCCATCTTCTCGAAGCCGAGCGCGAGGGTGCAGTCGGCGAGGCCGCCCTCGATGAACTGCTTGGCCATGAAGAGCGCCGTCGAACCGGTCGAGCAGTTGTTGTTCACGTTGTAGATCGGCACGCCGGTGATCCCGAGCTCGTAGACGGCGCGCTGTCCGGCGGTCGAGTCGCCGTAGCAGTAACCGACCGCGATCTGCTCGATCTTGTCGAACGACACCCCGGCGTCCTCGAGCGCGCGCGTGCCGGCCTCCTTCGCCATGTCCGGGTAGTCCCAGGCCTTCGCTCCGGGCTTCTCGAACTTGGTCATGCCGACACCGACGACGAATACTTTCCTGCCCATGCTGCTCTCCTGTTCGATCGGCCGGCCGGTCGGGCCGGACTGCTGGATTTGGCGCCCGCCCGCCGCGGTGCACGACCTTGCAGTTAACCGAACGCCGCGCCGAAAGCGAGCCACGACCGATCCGGCGGCGCCCCGGTCCGGCCAGGAGCACTCCGCTCGCCGCGCCGGACGCGCTACGCCCAACCGGCGACCGCGCCCTCGGTCGGGCGTCGACCCCACGCCCGCCCCCGTCGGCCCTACCCCGCGCGCCCGTCCAGCGTTTTCGGCACCTTCGCTGCGTTGCTCTACCCCAGGCGGGCTGCTTGAATCGCGACTGCCGAAACCCGCCGTCCGTTTTCGACCGCCCCCCATCCGACCGAACGCGCGACGGCCCCGCCGAGGAGCACCCCGTGGCCGAAACCATCGATCTCACCGACGACATGAAGGCCCAGATCGGCAAGGAATCGCCGCCCTGGGACTTCGAGGTCACGACCACCAGCGTGCGGATGTTCGCGCGCGGGGTCGGATACACCGACCCCGTCTACTTCGACGTCGAGGCGGCCCGGCAGGCCGGCTACCGGAGTCTCCCCGCGCCGCCCACCTACCTCGGGACGGCCGTGTTCCTGCCCGGACGCTGCAGCGACACGTTCAGCGGCCCGACCGAAGGCATTCCGAACGTGAACCACGGCCTCAAGGGACTGCTCGACGGCGGCACCGAGACCGAGACCTTCGACGACATCTGCGCCGGCGACACGCTCGTCGCGGTGCAGAAGCTCGTCGACCTCAAGGTCGCGCCGAGCCCCGCCCTCGGCGGCAGGATGCTGCTCGTCACGATGGTCACCACGTACACCAACAAGGCCACGGGCAGGATCGCCGCCAGGCAGACCTCCCAGGTCATCTATTACTGAGGCACGGGGACATGGCTCGATTCGAAGACATCCGCGAAGGGGACGCGCTCCCCGAGATGCGCAAGACGCCGACGCTGCAGACGCTCGTCAAGTACTCGGCCGGGAGCGGCGACTTCAACCCGCTGCACCACGACTACGCCTTCCCGCAGGCCAAGCAGATCGGGTCGATCATCGTGCACGGCCGGTTCAAGTACGCCTCGCTCGGAGAGTACGTGTCGAACTGGCTCGGGCATGCCGGCCGAATCCGCAAGATCTCCTGCCAGTACCGCGGCATGGACCTGCCGAACAAGGAATTCGTCTGCAAGGGAACCGTGAAGAAGAAGTCGAACGACGCGGGGGAAAAGGTCGTCGAGCTCGACATCTGGACCGAGAACGCGGAGGGGAAGAAAACGACGCCGGGCTCGGCGATCGTCGTGTTCGCGTGACCCTCGTTCGGGATCCAGGGGAAGACGGCGCCGCGCGAACGCGGGCCGCGCAATCACGTTCGCCGCAGGCGCTCGAGATCCGCGTCGGTCTCGAGTTCGCGCAGCAGTTCGGCCTTCCAGCGATCGAACTCCTCGCCGTGCCAGGCGCGATGCTCGCCGCGCGCGTACGCGAGCGCGTTGCGGTGGTAGAGCCAGGCGTTCAACCGATTCTCGCGCGTCGCGTCTCGCCGCTTGATCGTCCGGGCCGGCACTCCCGCCACGATGGAGCCCGGCTCGAACACCGACCCTTCGGTCAGGACGGCCCCGCCGGCCACGATCGATCCGGCGCCCAGCACGACGCCGTCCATCAGCACGGCGCCGATGCCGACGAGGCAGGCGTCGCCCACCGTCGCGCCGTGGATGGTCGCGTGGTGCGTGATCGAACAGAAGTCGCCGATCAAGGTCGGGTGGTCGTACCCGACGTGGACCATCGCGAAGTCCTGCAGGTTCGTCACCCGGCCGACGCGGACGTGCTGGCACTCGGCCCGCACGACGGCGTTCGGCCAGACCGACGAGCCCGCCCCGATGTCGACCTCGCCGTAGATGGAAGCACTGGGCGCGACATGCACGCCCGCGAACCGCTGGCCCCGTTCTTCGCCCATGCCCACCCCGATGCCGCACTCTCCCCGTGTTCGCAACACGGACGCGCGGAAGCGGCGCAGCGCGGCCCCTGCCCGGCCCCCGGGAGCCCGACCCGATGTCGCCGCTGATCGTCCAGGCCGCCAGCGTCGCCGTAGCGACGATCGTGTTCGCGCTGCTGTACCATCCGTTCCACGTCGCGCCGCTCGTGTTCCTGGCCCTGACGCCGATCACGCTCGTGTTCGCGAACCCGACGATGCGCTGCTCGATCCCGCGCGCGGGACTCTGGGGCTTCGCGTTCGGCTGGCTCGCTTCGCTGGCGATCGTCGGGCCTTGGATGTTCAGCGCGGCGGCCGACTACTTCGATCGCGGCATCCTGTGGTCGCTCGGGTTCACGCTGGTGGTCAACGCGGCGTACGTCGCGACGTTCTATGTGCCGGCCTTCATCGGCATCCGCCTTCTCGCGTTCGTGCCGCCGGTCCTGCGCGTCCTCGGGATCGCGTCGGTCTGGACGACGGTCGAGGCGATCCGCGGAATGGATCCGTTCGGCAACACGTGGGCAACGCTCGGCCAGGCCTTCGCCGGCCTGCCGGTCCTGCGCGAAGCGGCCTCGTTCGGCGGCGAGGCCTTCCTCGGATGGGCAGCCGCCGTCTGCGGCAGCGCCATCGGGGTCGGCGTGCAGCCCGACGCGGACTCGCGAAGCGCGTCGAACTGCATGAAGCTGACGCTCCTGTCGCTGCTGGTGCTGACGGGACTCGGCCTCGCCGAGCAGACCCGCGAGCAGCGCATCTCGCCGCACAAGCCGCTTCGCGTCGCCGTGGTCCAGGCCGAGATCCCCAGCCGCGAGGTCTGGGATCCCGCCCGTCGCATCGAGCACTGGAACGCCTACATGAACGCGACGCGGAACCTCGAGCCGGGCACGGTCGACCTCGTCGTGTGGCCGGAGAGCTCGGTTCCGTTCCTGCTCGATTCCGACTCCTCGGCCCGCTCGCGCCTGTCCGGACTGGCTTCGTCGCTGCGCGCCGCGATCCTGCTCGGAGCGCCGCGGAGCGAATCGACCGGCGACGGCCGTGCTGCCGTCTACAACAGCGCATGGTTCTTCCCGCCCGATGCGTCCGAGCCTCGCACGTACGACAAGCAGCGCCTGCTTCCGTACGTGGAGAGCTCACCGGCCGGGTCTTCGGAGATCGTGGACGCGGCGCACTATCGCGCCGGCGACCGGGCAGCGTGGTTCGAGGTGAAGGGCTGGAAGGTCTCCCCGCTCATCTGCTTCGAGGCGGTCTATCCCGAGTACGCCCGAAAAGCCGTGCTCGGCGGAGCGGACCTGCTCGTCAACCTCTCGAACGACGCCTGGTTCTCCGGCGGCGCGGGCCCCGAACAGCACTACGCGATGAGCGCCTTGCGCACGGTCGAACTGCGGCGCCCGATGGTTCGCGCGGCCAACGGCGGTATCTCCGGCGCGATCGCCCCGGACGGCGCCGACATCGGCATCCCGATCCAGCGCCGCAAGGCCGTCGGCCTCTTCGAGATCCCGTCGCCGCCTTCGCGCATGACTCTGGCGGCGACGGCACCCGGACTCGTGCCCAGCATCGCCGGGCTGCTCGCGGCGCTCACGGTGCTGTTCGGCCTGCAGCGGTCCTGGCGAAACCAGACCCCGCCGTGATCCGGCGGCCCTACTTGCGTTTCCAGGCGCCGCTCGCGTCCTGGATCCACCAGCCGGGCTCGGCCTTGTCCTTCCAGGTCTGCGCGAAAATGCGCCGGATGTCGTCGACGCGCTCGCTGCCGTAGTTGTTCGCGGTCGCGATCTCGCGGTAGAGGGCCTCGCGATCGCGGTTCTCGGCATCGACGAGCCGCCTCACCTTGGCCTTGGTCGCCAGGTCCGCGCCGGAGCCGTCGCGCTCCACGAGCATGCCGTCGCGGCCGATGCCGACGAGGCCGCTCGCCAGGTGCGGCTTCAGTTCGGCTGCCCGCGTGCGCATGCTCTCCTTCAGCGCGCGGATCGAGGCTGTCGAGACGTTCACGTCCACGTCGGCTGCGTGGGCCTCGGCCGGCGACAGCAACGCCGAGGCCGCCAAGAACAGGCTGCGCAGCACGCGCGACTGCGGCCCAGGCGCGGCCGGCGCCTCGGCCGATCCCCAGGTTTCCTCGACGATCTGTTCGGCGGCCTGCCGGACCTCCGGAGCCGGGAAGTAGATGTTGACCGTCACGCAGGCCGAAAACGCGGCGGCGGCGAGCACGGGCAGCAGCAGGCGCGAGCGCCATCGGGTCCATCCGGAAGAAACGTCGTCATGGCTCCGCATCGGGGGTTCCTCCTTCGTCCATCGCCGTGATCCTCTCGATGCGTCGAAGCATCTCCGAGAACGACACGACTTGCGAATGACTGACCACGCTGACCGACGGCGGCAGCAGGCTGCCCTTGACGATGTAGTCCTTGCCGCCCTGCGTCTCGACCCCGCGCAGTTCGAACACGTCGTTCCGCAACCGGCAGCGCACGCCGAGCTTTGCATAGCGGTAACGGTCCACGAACCGGAGGAGCGTCCCCGTCAGCGACCCGCTGTCGCCGCCGCCGAGGACCCCGAGCTGGACGATCGCGCGAACGTCCACGTGCTGCGAGACCCCGCGTCGCTCGACCGTGTGCAGGTCCGCGTCGAGCGCCTGCGGCTGGCCGTCCGCGATGACCAGACCGCGAACGGTTCCTTCGAGCACGCCGGTCACGCGGCCGGCGCCGAGCCACGACGTCAGCGACCCGAGATCGACCTCCGCGAGCCTCGCGTCCAAACCGAACTCGGGAACGCGCCGGAACGGATGGTCGGCGAACAGGTTCGACAGCTCGATCGTGCCGCCGAATGCGGAGACCGTCAGCGTGGCGTCACTGCGCAGCGTCTCGGCGTCCAGACGAAGGCGGCTGCGACCGGAGGTCAAACGCCCGTCCAGGCCTTGGACGCCGAGGGCAGCACCGAGCCGCGCGACGTCGAGTTCGAGCCGGTCCACGACGGCTTCCAACCGGAAGCCGGACGAGTCCTCGACGACCGCAAGCTCAGCCAGGTGAATCGTCCCGGCGTCGCTCTTCCAATCCTGGGCGGCGGTGGTGCGAAGCCGCCCGGGTATCGCAACGAGCGGCGCGGCGACGCCGGTCCAGCCGAGTCCCATCAGCGACAACCTTTCGGCGCGCAGACGGCCCTCGCGCGCAGCGCGGCCGGGAACCGCGACGCCGCTCCACGGCAGGACCGCCTCGAGCCGCTCGGCCTCGACGGCGGGGGCGCGCAGCGTCGGCAGGGAAACAGAGAGCGTGGCGACCGCAGCCCCGGCCGACGGTCGGTCGAAACGCAGCGCGAACTCGGCGCGGCCCTCCACCGACGTCCCCGCCAGCGGCGGCGCCACGCCGGAGAACGGCTCGCGCACGAGCGTGACGAACGCGTCGCCAAGCGTGCTCGTGGCGAGTTGGACGTCCGCGCCCTCGACGCCCCCGTCCGCGGACCACCGCAGCTGGCCCGAGCCGCGCAGGAGGCGTCCGAACGTCGCGGTCGCGCCGGAAACCAGCAGCGATGCGCCCGCATCGCGGGCGATGTTCGCCGAGACGGTGAATGCGTGGGTCTCGAGATCGAGCAGCACCGGCCCGACCAGCGCGCTACCGGAGCGCACCGCGACATCCACGTTCCACGACTCGGCCGGCGCCGCTGCGCGATCGAGGCGAAGCGAGCCCGCCAGCTTCTCGGCGACGATCTCGCCGGTCAGCTCCTCGTAGTCGAGCCGCCGGACTTCGGCCGCGATTCCGCCGTCGAACCGAAACTCGGCGTCGAGCTGCACCGCGCGTCCCTCGCCGAGTTCGACACGCGCGCGCTCCAGCACGACGCCCGCCAGTTGCGCCGGGACCGACGGAACGAGCGGCCCCTGCGGTCGCTCCGCCCGGCTGGCGCCGGAACTCTCGCGCCACGGAACGAGGGTGTCACGAAGCGTGAGCGACAGGCCGATCCAGGGGTCGTGCAGGAACCATTGGACCTGCCCGGAGATGCCACCTGCCCGGAGCAGCTCCTCGCCCGAGGCGTCCCGCACCGTGACGCTTCGAGCCTCGAAACCGGCGAGGTTCACCGTCGGCTCTTCCTCGAGAAGAATCTGGAGTCCGCCGCCGCGCGCGGCCTCGCGGGCGACGACGAGGAAGAGGTCCGCGGAATAGAGGCCGAGCAGCGCCCGGACCAGCGCGGCCAGCGCGACGACGAACGCGAGGACGACCAGCAGGCGTCCCCGGCGGCGGGTCCGTTTGCCGCGGCCGCGTTCGCGAGCCTCGCTCACTCTCCGTCGCGGGGCGGGACCAGCAGGTAGGCGACTTTGTGCAGGAAGGCGGTCTGGCGCTCGATTCCTTCGGGGGAGACAGGATCGAACCCGAACACCTGCTGCACGAGCGGGACCATCGCGAAATAGCCGACGATCAGGTTCTGGAAGGCCAGCAGCAGCAGCGGGATCTCCTGCTCGCTCCAGAGCTCGGCGGCCCGGCTCGCGTTCAGCACCTCGAAGCCGCGCTGGTAGACCGGCTCGAACCAGCGCCCGGCGATCTTCGCGAGCCGCTCCCCGCCGGACAGGGTCTCGTAGTGGATCAGCTTGGCCAGGTTCGGGCTGGCCGCGAAGTGGAGCACCACGCGGTCGATCGCCTTCTCCTCGCGGTCCCGGGTGCGCTGGCCGCTCATGAGGTCCGAGAGCATCTCGAGCACGGGGGTCAGCCCCCGTTCGAGCACGGCCTCGTAGAGTTCTTCCTTGCCGGCGAAGTGGTTGTAGAGGCTCGCCGGATTGAGCCCGACCCGCGCCGCGATGTCCCGGACCGGCGCCGCCCCGAGGCCCTTTTCGGCGAACACCTGCTCGGCGGCATCGAGGATGCGTTCCCGGGTCGTCCGGACGTCCCCGGCCGCGGGATCGATGGTTCCGGTCGTCATGGCGTCTCCTGTGCGGCCCGCCGGGGCGGAGCCGCGAGATCAACCGGGGATTCGGCCGCTCTCGAAGCGGCGAGCCGCCCGCACCGGGGACAATTCAGGTCTTGCCGCACCTCGGCAAACCTGTTACCCAACAAACGTTCGTTCACGCTCGATCCTCGCGCAGCGGCCCGGCTCCGTGCCGGACCGCGCGCTCGAGCGAACCCGGAGTCTAGGACGGCCCGGCGCCCAAGACCACACAGGGAGTTGCAGCGATGACCCGAACCGATGCTTCCAGCCTTCCCGACCTCGACCTGGCGAACCCCGACTCGTTCGCCGACGGATTCCCGCACGACTACTTCCGCCGGTTGCGCCGGGAGGATCCGGTGCACTGGAACGACACGCGCCACGAGGTCGAGCGCAACGGGCGCGGCTTCTGGTCGATCACGAAGTACGAGGACATCAAGATGATGTCGCGCAACCCGATGCTGTTCTCGTCGTGGGAGGGCGGCACGAACATCTTCGACCTGCACGGCGAGGACCTCGACGGAACGCGGTCCATGATGCTCAACATGGACCCGCCGACGCACGTGAAGTACCGGCGCCTGGTCGCCCACAACTTCACTCCCCGGATGATCGAGCGCCTGGAGCCGCACATCCGCGACCTCGCGCGCGAGATCGTCGACGACATCGTCGAGCGGGGCAGCTGCGACTTCGTCATGGACGTGGCCGCCCAGCTGCCGATGAAGACGATCATGGAGATCGTCGGCGTGCCGGAAGAAGACCAGGCGCGGCTGTTCGACCTCAGCAACCGGCTCGTGGGCTTCGACGATCCGGAACTGATCGGTTCCTTCGACGAGGGACGGATCGCGGCGGCCGAAGTCTGCATGTACGGGCAGAAACTGCGCGACCTCGTCGCCGAGTGCCCGAAGGACAACCTCGCGAGCGCGCTCTACCACGGCAAGGTCGACGGCGAGTCGATGGACGCGTTCCAGTACAATTACTTCTTCCTGATGCTGATGATCGCGGGAAACGAGACCACCCGCACGCTGACCGCGCACGGCATGCGCCTCCTGATGGAGCACCCCGAGGAGCGCAGGAAGCTGGTCGAGAACCCGTCGCTGATCCCGAACGCCGTCGAGGAGTTCCTTCGCTACAACCCGGCCGTGATGCACTTCCGGCGCACCCTGACCGAGGACTTCGAGCTGCGCGGCAAGACGCTGAAGAAAGGCGACAAGGTCGTGATGTGGTATCCGTCGGCCAACCGCGACGAGGATGTGTTCGAGGACCCCGACCGCTTCGACGTCACGCGCCGCATCCCCGAGCACCTTGGCCTCGGCATCGGCGAGCACTACTGCCTCGGCGCGAGCTTCGCGCGCTGCCAGTTGCGCTCGATCTTCACCGAACTGCTGACGCGGGTCCCGGACATCGAGGCGGCCGGCCCGATCCGCTTCCTCCGCTCCAACTTCATCCACGGCGTCAAGGAGATGCCGGTACGGTACACTCCGGCGAAGCGCTCCGAGGCATCGGCGACGACCTCCGGCGGCTGCCCGTTCCACCAGGAACAGGCCGGTGCGGCCTCCGCTTAACTGCGACTTCCGCAACCGCTAAGGTCCGGGAATCATGAAAGTCGTCGTCGACTACGATCTGTGCGAAGCCAACGCGGTCTGCATGCGCATCCTGCCCGAAGTGTTCCAGGTGGACGACCAGGACAGCCTGAACGTCCTCGTCGAGAACCCTCCCGAGTCGATGCGCGACAAGCTGAAGGAGGCCGTGCGGCTCTGCCCGCGGCAGGCCATCTCGATCGCGGAAGACTGATTCGCCAGGCCGGCCGCTCCAGCGGGCGGCCGGCCTGGCGACGTTCAGGCTGCCTTGCCGGCCTTCATGGCGTGGACGTCGGCCGCGAGCAGGCGGCGGCCCCCGATCGCCCAGTCCCCCTGTTCGAACTCCTGCACGCGCACCCAGGTCACGGGGCGCAGGTTCTCCCCCTCCACGCTGACCACCGCTTCGGTCACCCGTTCCATCAGGGCCTGCTTCTGCTCCGGGCTGAACACGTCCTTGATCACGTCGATCGTCACCATCGGCATGGGATCTTCTCCTCGGCTTCAGCCCCCGGACCGATTCCGGCGGCCGTGCTCCCTGTGTAACCGCAGCCCGACCGGAAGGCTTGAAGATCTCGTGGAGACGACGTGGAGACGGGCCGCGCGGTTCCGGGTATCGTCCCGCCCGTGATCCACCGCTTCGAAACCTTCGAGCTGGACCCGGCGCGGGCCGAGCTGCGCCGGGAAGACAGCCCCGTCCCTGTCGAGCCGCAGGTCTTCGCGCTGCTTCTCCTGCTCGTCGAGAACGCCGACCGACTCGTCTCGCGCGACGAGATCGTCGAGAAGGTCTGGGACGGCCGCGTCGTTTCGGACGCCGCGATCTCCAGCCGCGTCAAGTCGGCCCGCCGCGCGATCGGCGACGACGGCCGCTCGCAGCGGCTGATCCGGACCGTGCACGGGCGCGGGTTCCGCTTCGTGGCCGACGTACGCGCGGTGCCCCGGGTCGCGCGAGGCGGCGACGAACCGCGAGACGCCGAGGCGCCGGCGCAGTCGGGACGGCCTTCGATCGCGGTGCTCGCGCTCGGGCGGGTCGGCGACCCGACCCCGGACGGCGCCGTGGCCGAGGCGCTGGCCGACGAGTTGATCACCGAGCTCGCGCGACTGCGCTGGCTGTTCGTCGTCGCACGCGGGTCGTCGTTTCGGCTGCGGCCGGACGCCGTCGATCCGGCGGATGTCGGGCGCCTGCTCGGCGTCCGCTACGTGGTGACCGGCAGCGTCGAGACGAGCGGTCGTCGACTCGTCGTCTCGGTACGACTCACGCAAACGCACGACGCCAACGTACTCTGGGCCGAGCGGTACGGCATCTCGCTCGACGACGTGCAGGAGACGCCGGCACGGATCGCATCCAGCGTCGTCTCCGCGCTGGAACTGCGTATCCCGGAGCACGAGGCCACCGTAGCCAAAGCGAGCCCCGGGCATCTCGATGCGTGGACTGCTTACCACCTCGGCCGCCACCACATGTTCCGCTTCAACCGCAGCGACAACGCGTTTGCCGGAGAATGCTTCGACCGGGCGATCGACCTCGACCCCTCCTTCGCCCGCGCCCACGCGGGTCGCTCCTTCGTGCATTTCCAGAATGCGTTCCTGCACTTCGTGCCGCACGACGCCGCTTCGGCCGCGCTCGCACGCAGCGCGGCGGAGCGCGCGGTGGAGCTCGACTCCCTCGACCCGTTCGCGAACTTCTCGATGGGTCGGGCCCATTGGCTCGAGCGCGACCTCGACTCGGCGCTGATCTGGATCGAACGTTCGGTCGCGCTGTGCCCGAACTACGCGCAGGGCGTCTACGCGCGTGCCTGGACGCACACGCTGTCCGGCCGGGGCCGCGAGGGGCAGCGGGACGCCGACGCCGCCATGGCGCTGAGCCCGCTCGATCCCCTGCACTACGCGATGACCGCGACCCGTGCGCTCTCCCACATCGTTCGCTCGCAGCATGACGACGGCGCCACCTGGGCGGAGCTCGCCGCCCGCTCGCCTGGTGCCCACGTGATGATCGCCATGATCGCGGTCGCGGCGCACTCAATGCGAGGCGACTCCCGACGCGCCGACGCATGGGCCGCCGAAGTGCGCCGGCGCGCTCCCACGTTGGGTCTCGTCGACTTTCTCGCGTCGTTCCCCTTCCCCGACCCTTCCGTGCGCGATCGCATCTCGACAGCGCTCGCGGCGCACGGGTTCTGACCGGACGCTGCGCATCGAAGCGCGGCGGGTAGATCCACGCCGCGCAAGCGCGAGAGGCCACGCCCTCACGCGTCCTGCGCGCTCGACGCTCGATCGGGCGAGCCAGCGTCCTTCCGCCACCGTCGACCCCGTACGACCTGACGCCAAGTGAGACTATCCACTTACTGCCGGACACTGCGTACCGGCTTTCTCCGTGTTCTCCGTTGCCAATACCCGATCGAGGACGTCACACTGTTGCTGGCAAACAACCACACACGGAGGTGCCGGAATGGGTCTCGAGAAGCGGATGAAGCTCTTGCTCGCCTCGCTCCTGCTGTTCGCCGTCGCTGGCCGCGCCGGCGCCGACGTGGGCGACTGCGGCATGCCGCTCCACGATCCGGCCGACGCCTCCGATGCACTCTTCGTGCTGCGTACGTCCGTCGATCTGGAGTCGTGCGACCTCTGCGTCTGCGACGTGAACGATTCCGGCGAGACGACCAGCACCGACGCACTGACCGTTCTCCGCCTCGCCGTCGGCCTCGACGTCACCCTCGACTGCCCTGCCTGCGAGCCGGACGACAGCGGGTGCCCGTCCGTCGCCCAGTTCGCATTGTTCTCCAAGATCCGTGGCGCCTGCGCCTCGAACTCCGACTGCGCGCCCTTTTCCGTGTGCGACACGACCCTCGGACGCTGCCGCACCGGGACCGAGGCCGACGTCGGATGGACCGGCCTCTCGCACGACTACGACACCGACGACCCGGTTCCGGCGCGCGTGTTCCTCGGCTGCGAAGGGCCGGCTCCGTGCGGACAATGCGAGGTGACCGGCCACGACCCCTCGCTCGGGAACTGCCGGTGCGAGAACGACAACCGCCAGCCGTGCTTCACGGTCGCCGGGCCCGACGAGCAGTTCTGCGGCGGCGCCGAGTGCATCTGCCACTTCGGGCCGCCCCTGCCGCTGTCTTCCGGCAACACGCCCGTCTGCGTGCTGAACACGCTGGCCTCCCAGCCCGACGGCGACGTGAACGTCGACGAGGGTTCGGGGTTCATCAACCTTCATCTCGCAGAGAAGATCTACCTCGGCATCTCCCTGCTGCAGCCCTGCCCACTCTGCGTTGACGACCCGACGCCGGCCGACGGGCAGCGCGGAGGGACCTGCGTCGGCGGCGCCAACGCCGGACAGACCTGCGACGCGCAGGCGTACAACGCGACGTTCGTGCCGCCGACCGGCGCGCTCTACAGCCTCGATTGCTACCCGCTCGCCGGTGCGAACATCACGGGCCCCGGCCTGCGCATCGAGACGCGCCTGGCGACCGGCCGGGACGAACTCCATGCGAACGTTCCGTGCGCGACCGACGGCCCCGGCAGTGACCTGTTGTGCCCGTGCCGGCTCTGCACGGGCGATCCGACGATCGCATGCAACAGCCACGCCGAGTGCGAGGCCCTGTCCGCCGGCGCCTGTGCGAGCAACGGCAGCGGCTCGCTGACACTGCCGAACGCGTGCGACACCGGCCAGTGCGACGACGTCGGCGGCGAGGAAGGCTTGTGCGCCGTCGGTCCCGACGACCTGTACTGCGACATGGTACTGCGCGCCGAAGGCACCGGACTGATCGGATGCGGGAGCAACGTCGACTGCGAGCCGGCGACGCTGGGGATCGACGCGGGGACCTGCACGCTGGTGGAGCGACGCGATTGTTTCCTGGATCCGATCGTGACCCAGGGCATGCCCAACCCCTACGTGCCGTACGTCGGCGGAACGTTCTGCTCGCCGCCGACCTCTTCGGCCTCGGTCAACACCGTCGTCGGCCTGCCCGGCCCGGGCCGGCTCCAGCTGCAATCCGCCGTCACGCTGTACTGCGCGAGCGATCCCCAGACGACGTACACGCCGGGAGTCGGCGGATGCCCCTGAGACGACCGGCCGGGGCCGGGCGCGCGGCACGCACGGGCCGTCGCCGCCGCGCAGGAGCACAGGATCGCTAATCAGCGCTGACAGGTGCGCTACATCCCGCCGTGCCGCCGGTTTGCGCGCCACGACGCGGAGCGTCACCATGACATCCGTCATGGGCGCTCGCGCGGCGGCGGCCTAGCATCTCCCGCGATGGTGCGGTGGTTGCACGGGGTTCCGCGGCGAAGGCGGAGACGTCAGGACGGC
Organism: uncultured Myxococcales bacterium; assembly: GCA_964476185.1. Lineage (GTDB taxonomy): Bacteria > Desulfobacterota > Binatia > UBA1149 > CAITLU01 > DATNBU01. The sequence continues at coordinate 28,483 of CAYYZO010000006.1, read as the reverse complement.
GGGTCGTTCACGCGACGCGCGGGGTCCTGAGCGGAGAGCGTAGTGCGCGCACTCCCTGTCCTCCCCACGATCCCGTCGGAATCGCGGACCGTCGCTCCGCCGGCCGTCCTTACGCTCCTGCGACACGGCCAGAGTCGCTGGAACCGTTCTCTTCGCTTCACGGGCTGGGAAGACATCGGACTGAGCGCGCGCGGCCGGCTCGAAGCCGCCGACGCCGGGCGGGCGCTGCGCGGGGACGTCCCGCCCGTCGACGTCTGCTTCACGTCGATGCTCGGCCGCACGATCGACACCGCGGAGATCGCGCTGGCCGCGCGCGGACAACCCGGCGTACCGATCCGCCCTTGCTGGCGACTGAACGAACGCCACTACGGTGCACTGCAGGGACTCACCCCGTGGGCAGCGGCGATGCGCTACGGCCCGCGTCGCGTGCTGCGCTGTCGTCGCCGCGCCCGCGAGCGTCCGCCGTCGCTGTCGGAATCCGATCCGCGCTCTCCCCACCGCGATGCACGGTATGCGGGCATCGACCGGCACCTGCTGCCCCACGCCGAGAGCCTGCGCGACGTCGCCATGCGCGTTCTGCCGTGCTGGCGCGAGCACATCGTCCCGGAACTGGCCGACGGCCGCCACGTGCTCGTGGTGTCGCACAGGAACCTGCTGCAGGTGCTGCTCTGGCTGCTCGAAGAGGAGCCGCCGTTTCTCGGGTTCGGCCGCGGGCGCCCCCGCATCCTCCGGTTCGACCGCGACGATGCGAGGCTCCGGCCGACGACCCCGTTGACCGAGGCCCGCCCCCGAGCCGAAGGACGCCCGTGAAGACGAACGCCACGATCGTGGGCAATTCCACCGTGCGACTGTGGGGACTCGACGGCGCCACCCGCCTCGAGCGTCAGTTGCGCGCGGCGGGAGCCGTCGTCGGCGCGGCCGACGGCGAGGCCGCCAGCACGCTCCTCGTCCGCGGCGACTGGTTGTTCGACGACCGCCTGCTCCGGTCGATGCTCGCGCGACCGGGGAGCGTGCTGCTTGCCACGGGCGCGCAAGCGTACTCCGTTCCCGTCGCCGCGCACGTGTCCTGCGAGGCCGCGGCCACGGCGCGCGAGGTCATCGAAGGTCGGGCACTTCTCCAATCGCTCGGCCGGATCCATCTCGAAACGCCGGCGTCCCTCTCCAACGCCTGGACCGGGCCCATGCTCAAGGCTTCGGCCGCCGCCGCCATCCCGATCCGGCGCGACCAGGCCCGGACGCTGGCCCGCTACCTGTTCGACGGCGCGTACAAAGGGGTGACCGATCTCGTCACGAAATGGGTCTGGCCCGCCCCGGCCCGGCTGGTCACCGGCATCTGCGCGCGGCTGGGTCTGTCGCCGAACACCGTCACGACGGCGAGTTGGGTTCTGGCGATCGCCGCGACCTGGCGTTTCGCGGTCGGCGACTTCGCCGGTGGCCTCGCGATGGCGTGGGCGATGACGTTCCTGGACACCGTCGACGGCAAGCTCGCGCGCGTCACCGTCACGTCGTCACGGCTCGGGCACCTGTTCGATCACGTGCTCGACCTGCTGCACCCGCCGCTGTGGTATCTCGCCTGGGGCTGGGGCGCCGCCGGAGTGATCGAAGGCTTCGATCCCGCGCCCGCGTTCTCCGTCATCCTCGCCGGCTACGTGGCGGGCCGGCTCGCCGAGGGGTGCTTCGAAGGACTCCTGGCGGGATTCTCCCTGTTCGCATGGCGCCCGGCCGACTCCTACTTCCGCCTCGTCCTGGCGCGCCGGAACCCGAACCTGCTGCTGCTGAGCGCGTTCGCGATCGCCGGCCGGCCCGATCACGGCCTCGTCGCCGTCGCGGCATGGACCGCGGCCTGCTCCGTGCTTCTCGTCCTGCGCGTGTCGCAAGCCGGCTGGCTGCGCTTTCGCCGACATCGACTCGAACCGTGGCTGGCCGCGCTGCCGTGCGATGCTCGCCACCTGCCGGTCCATGCCCGACCGTTCGCCGCACGACCTGCTCCGGTGCTCGGGACACTGGAAGAAGCGAGGGGACAGACATGAAAGCCATCGTGCTCAGTGCCGGGCGCGGGAAGAGGTTGCTCCCGTTCACGCTCGACCGCCCGAAGTGCCTGTTGCGGATCGCGGGCCGCAGCGTGCTCGACTGGCAGCTCGACGCCCTCGAGGCGTGCGGCGTCACCGAGGCCGTCGTCGTCACGGGGTTCGGCGCCGCGGGCGTCGTGCGGCACCTCGCGCTCCGCGCGCCCGGACGGCTTCGGACGCGCACGTTGTTCAACCCCGACTTCGAGCGCGCCGACAACCTCGTGAGCTGCCTCGCTGCCGCGTCCGAGATGAACGAGGACTTCCTCCTCCTGAACGGCGACACGCTCGTCGACCCGGCCCTCCTCGCGTGGCTCTGCGCCGCGCGTGGCGTGATCGCCGGCGTGGCGGTGACCGCCAAGCCGGCCTACGACGAGGACGACATGAAGGTGGCGAGCGGCCTCGGGTGGCTCGACCACATCGGCAAGCACCTGCCCACCGATGGCGTCTCCGGCGAAGCCATCGGCGTCTCGATCTGGCGCGACGAAGGTCCGACCCTGTTCGCCGAGGCGCTGCGCGAGGTCTCGCGCGAACCCGGCGCCGAACGACGCTGGTACCTCTCGGCAGTCGAGCGGCTGGCGTTGCGCGGGCTCGTCCGCACGGTGCCGGTGGACGGACTCGGCTACGCGGAGATCGACGTCCCCGAGGACCTCGCCCGAGCCCACGCCCTTGCCTCGCAGTGGGCGCGGCCGTCGCGCAGGGCGGCCGTCGCGCCGTCGCTTTCGTCGTGAGCGCGGTGCCATGCGCATCGGGATCCTCCTGACCGGACTCGACGGCGGCGGCGCACAACGGCGGCTGCTGACGCTGGCCGGCGAGTTCGTACGTCGAGGGCATGGCGTCTCGCTGCTCGTCGGCAGCCCGCGCGGTCGGTTCGCGGGTCTCGTCCCGGACGGAGCGCTCGTCGTCCCGCTGCGGGCCGCCCGGCGCGCCGTCGCCGGCGTCGAGCGCAGGAAGAGCCTGCGCATGCTCGTCGGCCTGCCGGCGCTCGCCGGCGTCCTGCGCCGTGATCCACCGGACGTCCTGCTCGGAAGCTCGACGCCGGCGAACCTCGCCGGACTGCTGGCGCGCAAGCTCGCCGCTTCCCGCGTGCCGATCGTGATCTCGATCAACATGCCGATCTCGCGCTCCACGACCGAGAAAGGCCGGCCCGCCGCCGCGCGACTCGTACGCCGCCTGTACCCGCAATGCGACGCGGCCATCGCGCTGGCCCGATCCGTGGCGGACGACGCCATCGGGTTCGCAGGAATGTCTCGAGACCTCGTGACCGTGATCCCGTCGCCGGTCGCCGTCTCGCGCATCGCGGCGCTGGCGCGGGAAACCCCCTCCCATGCGTGGCTCTCCCGCGGCCCCTCGCCCGCCGGGTCGAGAAACGACGGCGAACCCGTCCTGCTCGCCGTCGGGAAGCTCAAGTCCCAGAAAGACTATCCAACCCTGCTCCGTGCGCTGCAGGAGTTGCGTCGGCGACGCCCGGCCCGCCTGGTCGTGCTCGGCGCCGGCGAACAGTTGCCGCGCCTCACCTCCCTCGCCGCCGATCTCGGCGTCGCCGAGGCCGTCCGCTTCGCCGGCTTCGACGACAACCCCTTCGCGAGCATGGCGCGCGCGGACCTGTTCGTATCCGCCTCGCGCTGGGAGGGATTCAGCAACGCGATCGCCGAGGCGCTCGCGTGCGGCTGCCCCGTCGTCGCGACGGACTGCCCGGGCGGCGTGCGCGAGTTCCTCGACGACGGACGATACGGTCGGCTCGTCCCGGTCGGCGATCCTCGCGCGCTGGCGGCCGCGATCGACGACGCCCTCGACCAGCGACCCGACCGTGGCGGACTGCGCCGCCGCGCAGCGGAGTTCGACGTCGCCCGCGTCGCCGAGGCCTATCTCGCCGTCCTGCAGAGGGCCGTCGCATGACTTCGCGCGGATCGCCCGCCGATGCTGCCGTTTTCCTTCACAGCCCGAGCGGCGGCGGCGCGCAGCGGCGCACCGTCACGCTGGTCAACGAGCTCGCGCGCCGTGGGCTGGCGATCGAGCTCTGGATGGTCACCGCCGAAGGCCCGCTCGAACGGGAGATCGACGCGCGCGTGCGCGTCGTCGAGCTCACCCGCTGGCGCGGCGCCCATCCGCTCGCGCGCCTGCCGCGTCGCGTGCAGCTGCTGCTCGCCATGCCGCTGCTGGCGCGGCGATTGCGCCGGACTCCGCCGCGCGTGCTGCTCTCCGCGGCCAGCCACGTGCACGCGCCGGCCCTGCTCGCGCGCCGGCTCGCAGGCAGCGACGTGCCCGTCGTGCTGCGCATCAGCAACCACCTCACCCGCGATCGCGGCGACGGCTCGCCGCCCGCGAAGCGTCCCCTCGCCCGGCTGCTCGCTCGCCGGCTGTACTTCGACGCCGGGGCCGTCATCGCGGTCTCCGCCGGAGTCGGCGACGACCTCGCGCGCGCGACCGGCTATCCCCGCGAGCGAATCGTCACGATCTACAACCCGATCCCTGCCGACGCGCTGCGACGACGCGCGTGCGAGCCGCTCGCGCATCCGTGGTTCGCGCCGGGAGAACCGCCCGTCGTGCTCGCGGCCGGACGACTCGTTCGCCAGAAAGACTACCCGACCCTGTTGCGAGCGTTCGCGAAGGTGCGCGCCGTCCGCGAAACGCGCCTGGTGATCCTCGGCCGCGCGAACCGACCGAAGCGCCTCGCGGCGCTGAAGGCCCTCGCCCGCGAGCTCGGCATCGAAACCGACGTGGACTTCGCCGGATACGTCCGCGAGCCCGCGCCGTACTTCGCGGCGGCGGCGGTCCTGGCGTTGTCGTCGGCGTGGGAAGGCCTGCCCGGCGTTCTGATCGAGGCGATGGCCTGCGGTTGCCCCGTCGCCAGCACCGACTGCCCGAGCGGCCCGCGGGAAATCCTCGACGGCGGCCGGTACGGCCCTCTCGTGCCGGTCGGCGATGCCGACGCGCTGGCCGTCGCGATCCTCTCGGTGCTCGAACGACCTCCTCCCAGGGGCCTGCTGGCCGCCCGCGCCGACGAGTTCGGCGTCTCGCGCGCGGTCGACCGCTACCTCGAAGTGCTGCGCCGCGCCGCCGGCGCGACCGCGTCCCTCGAGGCGACCGACGCGCCGACCGCCGTCGCCACGGGAGGCGCGCGATGAAGCCCCCGCCCGGCCTGCGGCGGGCGCTGTTCGCGTGCACCGCCACGGTCGCCTCGGCGGCGATCGCGTGGATCTTCGCCGAAGGAGTCGCCGCGCTCGCGAGAGGATCTCGTGCCGAGGCCAGCCTCGCGTCGGCGCTGCGCGAGCGCGTGAGGACGACCGACGGTCCCGGCCCCGCCGATCCGTCCGACGCATCGACGCGCGTGCTCGAGAGCGTCGCCGGGATCCGTCGCCTTCTGCCGCTCATGCAGGAATCCGGGATGGGGCTCGGCAACTCGCCGTTCTCGCGACTGCGGACCGAGGAGATGTCGATCAACGCGGACGACGGCCCATGCCGCGTGCAGAAGCCGAACCTGTCGAAGATCGTCGGGTTCCTGCGCACGAACCTGTTCAACCCGTTCGACCCGATGACGTTCTTCTACGACGGTTCGCGCGAGCTTCCCGCGGAGCTCGAGGCGTTCCTGCAGCGTTACGCCTTTCGCCGGGTGCGTCACACCACGAACGCCCGCGGGGAACGCCTCACGCTCCCCGTGGTCGACGCCGAACGCGTCGTGCTCGTCGCCGGCGACAGCGTGGCCAACGGCGCCATGCTCGACGACAGCGAGACGCTCGCCTCACGACTGCAGCAGCGGGATCCCGGGCGCCGATACGTGAACCTCGGCATCGCCGGCGCGAAGGCGGCCGACGTGGTCTGCGCGCTCGAGCGGGCGGCAGGGCAGTACCGGGGACGGATCGACCAGATCCTGTACGTGCTTTGCGAGAACGACTGGTCGGCGGACGAGCCGTACGGCCGTCCCGCCGAGATCGTCGCCTGGCTGCGCGACTTTCGCACCAGGGAATCCGCCCGGCGCGTCACCGTGCTGTACGCCCCGTACATCTACAACACGGTTCCCGAGCTCACGCGCGTGCGCGGCCACGAGCACCACGGGTTCCCGACGTACCGCGACGAGAAGCACGAGCTCCTGCGGCTCGCGCGCGAGGCGGATTTCGGCGTGATCGATTTCCTCGACATCACCACGCGGGAACAGGCTCGGCGCGGCACGCAGTTCGCGGCGCTGGCGCTCTACGTCGACCACTCGCACCCCTCGCCGCTCGGCGTCCGCCGGCTCGTGCCGCTCGTGCGACGGGCGCTCTCGCCCGGATAGGCCGCGACTGCCCCCCTGCCCCCGGAACCGACGCCGCGGACCGGTCGTGCGCGGCGGTCCGTCAGCGGCCCTTGAACTCGGGCTTGCGCTTTTCCTTGAAGGCGCGCGGCCCTTCCTTCGCGTCCTCGGTCGAGAACACCTCCATGCCGAGTCGCATCTCGACCTCCCGGGCATCGTCCTCGGTCATGCCCTCGACCTCGAGCACCGCGCGCTTGATGTTCCGCACGGCGACCGGGCCGTTCTCGGCGATGCGGCCGGCGATCTCGCGCGCCTTCGCGAGCGCCTGCCCGTCGGGCACGACACGGCCGATGAGGCCCATCTCGAGCGCTTCGCCGGCGCTGTAGTGGTCTCCGGTCAGCAGCACTTCCATCGCGCGGGTGAACGGGATCTGGCGTGGCAGTCGCGTCGTGCTCCCGCCTTGCGGGAACAGGCCCCAGCGGACTTCGGAAACGCCCAGCTTCGCGCCCTCGGCGGCCACCCGGATGTCGGTGGCCTGCAGGATCTCGACGCCGCCGGCGATGCAGGAGCCCTCGATGGCCGCGATCAGCGGCTTCACCGTGCGGCGGGTGCGGAGCAGGCCCCGGAAGATCACCTGGTAGTTGTCGCGGATGCGCTCCTCCCACACGTTCTCGGGCGGGAGGCCCTTGAGCGAGCGCGAGACGAGCTTGTCGAGGTCGGCGCCGGCGCAGAAATGGCCGTGGGAGCCGGTGAGGATCGCGACGCGAACGTCGTCGTCGTCGTCGATCAGGTCCCACGCATCGGCAAGCCGACAGATCATCTCCGGGTTCAGCGCGTTGCGCGCTTCGGGGCGGTTCATCGTGACGGTCACGACGTGGCCGTCGCGTTCGACGAGAAGGGCTGGCTGTTCGGACACGGCGATCGTTCCTCCGGTGCTCGGTCGTCGCGACGCGGGAAACGCGTCGCGCGGGTTCAGGATCCGGACGCGGCGCGCTCGGCGGCGCAGCTCGCGGCCCAGCGGTAATCCGGCTTGCCGCTCGGCTGGCGCGCGACCTGGTCGACGAAGCTGACGAAGCGCGGGACCTTGTAGCCGGCGACTTTCGTGCGGCAGTGCCGGTCCAGCTCTTCGACCGTCGGCGCCGCTCCGGGCCGAGGCTGCACGAGCGCCGCGACGCGCTGTCCCCAGCGCTCGTCGGGGATGCCGACGACGACGGCGTCGAGCACGTCCGGGTGCGCCTTGAGGGCGGCTTCGACTTCCTCCGGGAAGATCTTCTCGCCGCCGCTGTTGATGCAGACCGAGCCGCGACCGAACACGCGAATGCTGCCGTCGGCCTCGACCGTCGCGAGGTCGCCGGGCATCACCCAGCGCACCCCGTCGATCTCGAAGAACGTCGCGGCGGTCTTCTCCGGGTCGTTGTAGTAACCGACCGGGATGTGGCCGCGGCGCGCGAGCTTGCCGACCACGCCGCTTCCGGGAGCCACGGGCACGCGATTCTCGTCGAGGACGCAGTTCGTGTCGTTCATGTAGAAGAGCGGGCTCTGCCCGGCGCCGTGCCCGGTTCCCGGCGCCATCTGCCCCTGGTGGCCGGTCTCGGTCGCGCCGAAGCTGTCGACGATCATCGTCGACGGGATCGCGGCGCGCAGCTGCTCCTTGACGGCTTCGGAAAGCACGGCGCCGGCCGAGCCGATGACGAACACCGTCGACGTGTCGGCCTCGTCGCCCATCTCCGCGATGGCCTCGGCCAGCGGCCGCGCCATCGCGTCACCGACGAGCGTCAACGTATTGACCTTCTCGTCACGGATCAGGCGCGCCACCGTCCTCGGATCGAAGCTCTTCCCGCGCTGCAGGACGCACTTCCCGCCGCCGAAGAACGCGATCAACGACGCCCATTCCGCCGCGCCGTGGATGAGCGGGGCCGCGGGCAGGAAGGTCAGCGCGAGTCCGTTCCGGACGACGTCGGCGATCTGCTCGCCGCGCTCGATCGGCGTTCCGCCCGGGTTGCCGCCCTGGAGTCCGGCGTAGAGCACGTCCTCGTGGCGCCACAGGACGCCCTTCGGCATGCCCGTCGTCCCGCCCGTGTAGATGATGTAGAGATCCTTGCCGGACCTCGGCTCGAAGCCGCGCTCGGGGCTAGACGAGGCCAGCGCGTCGTCGTAGCGCACCGCGCCCTCCTGCACGCCTGCGCGCGGGCTCGCGTCGTCGACCTCGACGAGCACCCGGATCTTCGGCGCGTTCGCGCGCACGGCGGCGAGACGATCGGCGAGCTCGCGCTGGTAGAACAGCGCGACCAGGTCGCTGTCGTTCAGCAGGTAGGCGAGTTCCTCCTCGACGTACCGGTAGTTCACGTTGACCGGCACGGCGCGGATCTTGAACGCGGCCAGCATCGCCACGAGGTACTCGTGGCAGTTGTAGAGGTACATGCCGACGTGCTCGCCGGGCTTCACGCCCCGGTCGCGGAGGAAGTGCGCGAGCCGGTTCGCCTCGCGGTCGAGTTCCTCGTACGTGAAGCGCCGCTCGGCGCAGACGAGCGCCTCGCGCTCCGGCGCCGTATCCACGACCAGTTCGAACAGGTCCGCCAGGTTGAGTTCCACCGGCCGTCTCCGTCGCTCGTTCAGCGGCGCTCGGCGCCGACCATCCACATCGAGAAGAACTGCGATCCGCCGCCGTAGGCGTGGCCCAGCGCGATCCTCGCGCCGTCGACCTGGTGCTCGCCGGCCGCGCCGCGAACCTGCATCGCCGCCTCGGCGAAGCGAAGCATCCCGGACGCGCCGATCGGGTTCGACGACAGCACGCCGCCGGACGGGTTGATCGGCAGCGCGCCGTCGAACGCCGTGACGCCGTCGAGCGTCATCTTCCAGCCTTCGTTCAGCTCGGCGAAGCCGAGGTTCTCCATCCACATCGGCTCGTACCAGCTGAACGGGACGTAGACCTCGGCGCAGTCGATCTGCTTGCGCGGGTCGTCGATCCCGGCCTGACGGTACACCGCGGCCGCGCACTCGCGTCCCGCGCGCGGATTGATCTGGTTGCGACCGGGAAACATCGTCGGCTCGCTGCGCATCGCGGTGCCGAGCACCCAGGCCGGCTTCTTCTCGACGCGGCGCGCGGACGCTTCGTCGGCCAGCACCATCGCGCAGGCCCCGTCCGAGGACGGACAGCATTCAAGGTAGTGCAGCGGATCCCAGAGCAGCGGCGAGTTCGCGACCGTCTCAATGTCAATGTCCGGAAGGTGGAGGTGTGCGAACGGGTTGCGGAGCGCGTTCTGGCGGTCCTTGACGGCGACGCGAAGGCCGACGTCGGCAGGCGCCTTCGACCGGTCGATGTACGCCCGGATGATCGGCGCGAAATAACCGCCGGCGCCGGCGACGAGCGGCGGCTGGAACGGAAGCTTCGGCGTGATCGCCCAGGTCGCCTCGCTCTCGGATTGCTTCTCGAACGCGACGGTCAGCACGCGGGAGAACTGCCCGGACTGCACGAGGTGCGCCGCGACGATCGCGGTCGAGCCGCCGACACTGCCGGCGGTGTGCACGCGGATCATCGGCTTGCCGGCCGCGCCGAGCGCGTCGGCCAGGAAAAGCTCCGGCTGCATGACGCCCTCGAACATGTCCGGCGCCTTGCCGATCACGAGCGCCTCCACGTCCTTCCAGTCGAGCCCCGAATCCTCGAGGGCGGCGAGCGCCGCCTCGCGAACGAGGCCGACCATCGAGAGGTCGCCGCGCTTGGCGGCATGACGGGTCTGGCCGATTCCGACGACGGCGCAATAGCGGGCCATCACTCTCCCTCCAGGACGCAAACCAGGTTCTGCTGCAGGCACGGCCCGGACGTCGCATGGGCGACGGCGCGACGCGCCTCGCCGCGGTGGATGTGCGAGGCGGCCTCGCCGATGCGGATCAAGCCGGCGGCCATCATCGGGTTCGCGGCGAGCGCGCCGCCCGACGGGTTGATCTTCGTCTTCTCGCCGAGCCCGAGTTCGCGACGCAGCAGGATCTCCTGGTGCGAGAATGGAGCGTAGATCTCGGCCACGTCCACGGGTCCCTTGCCGACACCGGCCTTCTCGCCCGCCAGACGCGCCGACGGACACGTCGCGAGGTCGCGAAGGCCGAGGTTCTGCGCATCGACGCGGTGGTCGAGGCCGCGGATCCACGCGGGCGTGCGACCGGCCTTCTCGCACAGGGCGCGGGCGACATCCCCGGCCGCGAGCACCACGGCCGAGGCTCCGTCGGAGATCGGCGCGCAGTCGTGACGGCGCAACGGGGATGAGATGCACGGCTCGGCGAGGAGCGCGTCGACGTCGAAATCGCCCGCGAGTTGCGCGTACGGGTTCGACTTCGCGTCGCGACGGCTGCGCACCGCCACCTCGGCCATCGCCCGCTCCGTCACGAGTCCCCCGTCGAGCATCGCGCGCGCCTGCAGCGCCGCGACGCTGATCGAGTCGGGCCAAAGCGGAGCCACCAGGTAAGGATCGAGCTGCAACGTGAGCACGTCCGGCAACTCACCCACCGACGACTTGCCGAAGCCGTACACGAGGGCGCTGTCGATGTCCCCGTGCTGAAGCCGGGTCCAGGCTTCCGCCAGCGCCCAGGCCCCGTCCATCTCGACGTGGGACTCCTCGATCGGCGGCCACGCCCCGACGCCGTCGAGCGCCATCACGAACGAGAACGGAGCCCCGGCGAGATAGTCGCAGCTCCCCGAGATGGTGAAGCCGATCCGGTCGCGCTCGATGCCGGCGGAGGCGACCGCCTCGGCGACCACCGGCATCAGGATCTCGACTTCGTTGTGGCGGATGTCGCGGCGGACGCTGCGGGCCTGCGCGAACGACACGATCGCGATCTCGCGCATCACAGGTGCTCCTTGTAGGTCTCGTACGGCGCGTCCGGCTCTCCGGTCGGTCGCATGTACCTGATGTTCTCGAGCGAGGGCTTGCGCTCCTCGGGCTCGCACCAGACCGCCTCGACGCGCATGCCCATGCGGACGTCCTCGACGGGGCATTCCGCGAGCAGGCAGAAGAACGGCAGGTCCGCTCCGTCGAGGACGACGGAGGCGCAGACGTACGGGATGTCGACGGCCTGTCCGTAGAACGGCAGGTTCACCACGCAGAACGTCGTGACCGTCCCCTTGGCCGAAAGCTCGACCTGTTCCTCGGTCGGGATCCCGCAGGTCGCGCACGAGCCTCGCGGCGGCATGTAGACCTTGCGGCACTTCGGGCAGCGCTCGGCGAGGATGCGCCCCTCCATCATGCCCTTGAGGAAGCGCGCTGGCGCCGCGCCCGGCGTGATCGTGAAGTCCAGGCTGATCGGCGTCGTGATCATCTTGAGCGGAGTCGGGAGTTCCTTCTTGTCCACCTTGTCCACCGTCACGCTTGCGCGCCCCCTGCCGATTCGGCGCCGGCCCCGCCGCTCACCGGAACGAAACACTCGATGTCGGTGATCATGCCGGCGCGTTCTTCGCGCCAGCGCGCCTTGACGCGCATCCCAGTCCGCATCGACGCCTCGTCACCGGCGTCCACGGCGTGCAGCATCGACGTGGACGAGCCGTCGAGCCGGACCAGGGCCCACGCGAACGCCTTCTGCATCGGGTGCTTCGCGCGCGGTTCGGCGACCCAGGTCCACGTCGTGACCGTGCCGGTGTCGGAAACGTCGCAAAGCTCGGTCAGCGTCTCGGCCGTCACCGGATCGAACTCCGGCGGCGGCACCATCACGTCCCCCGATCGGCTGCGGATGCCGAGGATCCGGCCTTCCTTCAGGCCGGCGAGGAAGGTCCCGACCACCTTCCCGACCGAGCGGGTGTAGGGATACTCCAGCGTATGCACTGCCGAGAGGACGCCCTCGTAGTGCCGCAACTTGTCCTTGCTCATGCCTGCACGATGTCCTTCGTGGCGGCCCCCGCCCCGACCATCTGGGGCCCAAGGCCCTCGCGACGGGGGGGGAGCGGCTCAGAATGGAACGCGTTCTACACGGACGCCCGATCTCTGCCAACGCGCCGGATGCGGTTGGCCGAGCGTGCGAACGGTCGGCCCCTCCGGGCTCGGGCGGCGGCGAGGACTCCTTCGGCGGCGTCCTGTGCGCAACGCGCCACGCACCGCCGAGCGTCCCACGAATGCACAGCAGGGGCCCCTCCCGCGCGGCCACCCGATTGATTTGATGGGGTCCGGGAGTTAGACGCGGAGCGCCGTCGGCGCCGGGCTCGCGAGCCGCCTACGGCCGACCAGGGACGTTCCCCGGTCCTCCCAACCGACCCGAAGGACCCGAGGCGTGACCTCGCACCTGGAAGAGAAGCTCCAGAACGACATTCACCGAATCCGCGACCGCGTGCGCGAGATGGCCGATCTCGCGTTGCGCGGCCTCGAGGATTCCGTGCATGCGCTCATGACCGGCGACACGAAGCTCGCGTACGCGGCGATCCTGCGGGACTCGCGCGTCGACGACCTCGAGAGCCTGATCGACGGCATGTGCGTCGAGTTCATCGTCCGCCACATTCCCGTCGCGACGCACCTTCGCTTCGTGCACTCGGTCGCGAAGATCGTCTCGGAACTCGAGCGCGTCGGCGACTACGCGGAAAGCATCAGTCGCCAGGCGATCCTGCTGAGCCGAAACGAAAAGCCCAGCAAATTCGAAAACTTCGAGAAGATTGCTGGAGTGGCGGTCGACATGATGCGCCAAGCCGTCCGCTCCTTCCTCGACGAAGACCTGGACCTGGCCCGGCGCACGATCGCCCTCGAATCGCGGGCCAACGCGCTGCACCACGAGATCTATCACGACCTCGTCTCCGAGATCCCCGTCAGTTCGGACGAGCTCTCCCGCCTGTTCTCGCTGCTGTCGGTCGCCAACCGCTACGAGCGCGTGGCCGACCAGGCGGTGAACATCTGCGAGGAAGTCTTCTACATGCTCACCGGCGAGAGCGTGAAGCACCAGACGAAGGGGTCCGCGACGATCCTCTTCCTGTCGTCCGGCACGTCGTCGCTCGCCTCGATCGCCGAAGCCATCGCGAGCACCGTCGCGGACAGCCAGTTCTCCTTCGCCGCCGCGACGACCGGGCCCGGGACGCCCGAGGCGCCCCTGCTCGACTTTCTCGGCAAGCGCGGGATCAACCTGTCGGGACGGGTCGCCGCACCGCTCGCGACGCTCGGGTCGCTCGGCAACTACCGCGTCGTGGTCGCGATCGACCGCGAAGCCGCCCGTGCCGTGGCTTCCCAGACGCTCGGCTTCCGCACCGTCGTCGTGGACTGGGATATGCCCGACGTCCTGCCGGACGCGGGCGCGGAGACGCTCTCCGGCCTGTACGATGCCCTGCTCGAGAGGATCACGAAGCTCATCCAGAGCCTTCACGGGACGGTCGCGCCGCTCGAGAGCGGCAACTGAGCCCCGGTCCAGAGGCCCAACCGGAGACACCACGATGCGGAAACAGCGATCTTCCGAGGCGCCCGAGGCGCTTCTCCCCAAGGAGCAGGCGATGACCTTCCAGACGACCCCGAGAATCGTGGCCGCGGCGCTCGCGTTGCTCGCCGCCGCCGGTCTTTCCTCCTGTTCGCGAGGCGGTTCGGACCGCGCCCTCATCCAGAACAAGGGCTCGGACACCCTCGTCAACGTGGCCCAGGCCTGGGCCGAGACCTACCGGACGATCAATCCTTCCGTCGCGGTCGCCGTCAGCGGCGGCGGCAGCGGGACGGGCATCGCGGCGCTGATCAACGGCAACGTCGACATCGCGAACTCGAGTCGCGACATCCACGACGACGAGCGCGACCAGGTCCGGCAGCACACGGGCAAGGAAGCCGTCGAGCACACGGTGGCGCGCGACGCGATCGTCGTCTTCGTGCACGCCAGCAACCCCGCCAAGACGCTGACGATGGAGCAGCTCGCGTGCATCTACGGGGAGAAGGGCTCGTGCGAGACCTGGACCTCCGTCGGGGTCGAAGTGCCAGGCTGCGCCGACCAGAAGATCATCCGCGTCAGCCGTCAATCGAACTCCGGCACCTACGAATATTTCCGCGAAGCCGTGCTCGGCAAGACCGGGGACTTCAAGCTCGGCTCGCGCGACATGCAGGGAAGCAAGGACGTCGTCGACCTCGTGTCGAAGACCCCGTGCGCGATCGGCTACAGCGGCATGGGGTACGCGACGGAGGAAGTGCACCAGGTGTGCCTCGCCAAGGACAAGGACGCTCCCTGCATCGCACCGACCCCGGAGACCGCCCGCAGCGGCGAGTATCCCCTGTCGCGGGCGCTGCACATGTACACGCTCGGCGAGCCGCAAGGCGCGATCAAGGGCTACCTCGAATGGATCCTGTCGCCAGCGGGCCAGAAGATCGTCGCCGACAGCGGGTTCGTGCCCGTGAAGTGACGCGCTCTCCGGCGCCCAGCGGAACACGAGCACCATGACCACGCCGTCCGTGCCAACGCGCCCGCCAGCCCGTCGGGGACGCAGTTTCCTGTCGCTGGCCGTCGAGCGCGCGATCGAGATGCTGATCCGCGCGTGCGGCTTCAGCGCGATCTTCTTCGTTTTCGCGATCTTCGTCTTCGTCGTCGGGTCGTGCGCCGAGTTCATCGTCCACCGGCTCGACATCGGGCGGTTCCTGCTCAGCACGGAGTGGGTCCCCACTTCGATGGGCGAGAAGCGCTACGGCACCCTCGCGCTGACGATCGGCACCGTCAGCGTGACGGGCCTCGCGATGGCCATCGCCGTGCCGTTCGGGGTCGGCGCCGCGATCTTCGTCTCCGAGTTCACGACGGGCCGCAGAAAGGAGCTCCTCAAGGTCGTCATCGAGCTGCTGGCCGCGATCCCGTCGGTCGTCTGGGGCTTCATCGGGCTGGCGATCGTCAACCCCATGATCATCGAGATCTTCGATGCCCCGATCGGCCTGAACGTGCTGAACGGCGGCCTCATCCTCGGCCTGATGAGCGTGCCGATCATCGTGTCGATCGGCGAGGACGCGCTGAAGGCCGTCCCCGACTCCTATCGGGAAGCCTCCCTCGCGATGGGAGCGTCGCGCTGGCAGACGATCGTCCACGTCCTGCTTCCCGCGGCGCGAAACGGCCTGCTCGCGGCGGTGCTGCTCGGGGTCGGGAGGGCGATCGGCGAGACGATCGCCGTGCTGATGGCCACGGGCCATGCCGTGCAGATCCCGAACAGCCCGCTCGACTCGGTGCGAACCCTGACGGCCACGATCGCCGCCGAGCTCGGCGAGACCGCGCGCGGCAGCGACCACTACCAGGCGTTGTTCGCGATCGGCGTGCTGCTCTTCACCTTGACCTTCGCGGTAAACCTGAGCGCCGACCTGATCGTCCGCGGACGCAAGGCTTCGCGATGATGCACGCCGACGCCCCCTCCCCGTTCGCGACGACCGAGCGAACCCTCGCCGCGCGCCACCAGGAAGGGATCGCGCGCGCCCTGCTGCTGATCATGACGGCACTGCTCGTGCTGCCGTTGACCGCCATCCTGGGCCTGCTGGTCCTCAAGGGATGGCCCGCCCTCAGCCTGTCGTTCCTGTTCGACGCCCCGGCGGCCGGCATGACCGCCGGAGGCATTTTCCCGACCATCGTCGGGACCCTCTGGCTCGTCGGGGTCTCGCTGCTGATCTCGGCGCCGATCGGCATCCTCGCGGCCATCTACCTGAACGAGTACGCTCCGGAGAACTGGACGACGCGGATCATCCACCTCGCCATCGTGAACCTCGCCGGCGTCCCGAGCATCGTCCACGCGCTGTTCGGGGTCGGGGCGTTCGTGCTGTTCCTCGGTCTCGGCACCAGCATCCTCGCCGCATCCCTGACGCTGGCCGTGATGACGCTGCCCGTCATCATCGCGAGCACGCGCGAAGCGCTCGCCGCCGTTCCGATGTCCTTCCGCGAGGCGTGCTGGGTCCTGGGCGCCTCGCGCTGGCAAACCATCCGCCACGTGGTGTTGCCGAACTCGATCCAGGGGATCCTGACCGGAGTGATCCTGCAGGTCTCGCGCGCAGCCGGGGAAACGGCGCCGATCATGTTCACGGGCGCGGCGTTCTACCTGCCCTTCCTGCCGGCCTCCGTGTACGACCAGTGCATGGCCTTGTCGATGCACCTGTTCACGCTTTCCACCCAGGTCCCGAACGTCCCCCCGGCGATGCCGTACGCGACCGCCCTCGTGCTCGTCGCCCTCGTGATGACGGTGAACCTCTCGTCGATCCTGCTGCGCAGCTACCTGCGATCGCGGAGGAAGTGGTGAGTTCGCGCGCCAAGATCGAGATCCGCGACCTGACCGTGCGCCACGGCGACAGGGTCGCGCTCGACCGCGTGTCGCTCGACGTGCACGAAGGCGAGATCCTCGCGGTCATCGGGCCGGCCGGCGCAGGCAAGACGACGCTCCTGCAGTGCATCAACCGGATGTCCGACATGGTCCCGGGCATGCGCGTCGAGGGCACGATCCGCATCGACGGCGAGGACATCCGCGACATCCGCGACGTCGCCTCGTTGCGCCGCCGCATCGGGGTCGTGTTCCCGCTTCCCGTCGGCCTGCCGATGTCGATCTACGACAACGTCGCGTTCGCCCCGCGCATGGCGGGGATCCGCGGGCGAGCCGTGCTCGACGAGATCGTCGAGCGGTGCCTCCGGCAGGCGGCGCTGTTCGACGAGGTCAAGGACCGGCTCGGCGACCTCGGAACCCGACTGTCCGGCGGCCAGCAGCAGCGCCTCACGATCGCGCGCGCGCTTTCGCTCGAGCCGGAGATCCTGTGCCTGGACGAGTTCTCGATCGCGGTCGATCCGGTGACGACGATGCGCATCGAGGAGGTCATCAAGCAATTGCGCGAAACGATGACCGTCGTGCTCGTGACGAACCTCGTGCTGCAGGCCCGCCGCCTCGGCGACCGCACGGCCCTGTTCCTCGACGGGCGGCTGATCGAGGTCGGCGTGACGGAGACGATCTATTCGCGCAACACCCAGGACGCGCGCACGTACCAGTACGTGCAGGGGCTGTTCGGCTGATGGCCTCGCGAACGGACCAGAACCACCGCGCCGCCATCGTCACGCGCGGGCTGCGCCTGTCGTACGGCAAGTTCGAGGCGCTGCGAGGGATCGACATGGAGATCCCCGACGGGCGCATCAGCGCCCTGATCGGCCCCTCCGGTTGCGGCAAGTCGACTCTCTTGCGCTGCTTCAACCGCATCAACGAGCGCTGGGACTACGTGACCACTTCGGGCCAGGTGCTGATCCACGGACACGACGTCTACGACACGGGCACCGACCTCGTCGAACTGCGCAAGCAGGTCGGCATGGTCTTCCAGCGGCCCAACCCGCTGCCGATCTCCGTCCGCGACAACGTCCTGTACGGCTATCGCCTGCACACGCCGAGACGCCAGCGCAGCCGCGCCACCGAGGACGCCGAGCTCGAGTCGTCGCTCCGGCACGTGCGGCTCTGGGACACGCTGAAGGACCAGCTCGACCGCAAGGCCACCGAGCTGCAGCTCGAGGCGCAGCAGAAGCTCTGCATCGCCCGGCTGCTTCCGCTGAAGCCGTCGGTGATCCTGATGGACGAGCCGTGCTCGGCGCTCGACCCCGACGCGACGGCCGCGATCGAGGACCTGATGCGCTCGCTCGCCGGCGCCTACACGATCGTGATCGTCACGCACAACATGGCGCAAGCCCGTCGCGTCAGCGACGAGTGCGTCTACATGCTGCTCGGCGAGATCATCGAGCACCGCCGCACCGAAGACCTCTTCATCGCCCCGCGCGACAAGCGCACGGCGGACTACATCGAGGGACGCTTCGGCTGATCCAGCGACAACCAGAGCCGCAGCAGGTGCCGGCGCCGCCCGGGCTCCGGCCAGTCCTCGTACTCCGTGCGCGCGTGCAGCACGGTGTGGTTCGAGATGAACTGCATGTCCCCCGCCTCGAGGTCCATGTCGAGGTAGAGTTCCGGCGACGCCGCGATGGCCTCGTACAGGTCCATCAGTTCCCGTTCCCCGGGCGTGAAGCGGGGCGCGGTCTCATGCCGTTCGACCGAGCGGAAGTAGTCGCTGTGCCAGAACGAGCGCAGTCGCCCGCCCGCGAAGCAGCACGGCTGCACCGGCACCCACGGCAGGCGTCCGTCCCCGGTCTCGTCGCGCGTGTCGAGCAGGAACGGCTCGTACAGGCGCGCGACGAGGTCGGGACGACGTCGAAGCAATTCATCGTACACCGACACCGAGCTGACGATGCGGCTGGCGCCGCCGGACCTTGCCGGGGCGAGGCAGAGAAGCCCCACCACGTCCGCGAGGTCGCAATGGTAGGCGATGTTCGCGGCCGTGCGGTACTTGCGCACGAACGGGCTGGCCGCATCCTCTCCGTAGTCGCGAACGTGACCGAGCAGTTCCTGCTGCGGGTTCTGGCCGCCTGGGATGCCCAGGTGGTGGCCGAGCCCCCAGAACGCGACCGCGGACAGGCGCTCGCCCCAGCGCGCCACCGGCAGGCCGCGCACCAGCGTGAATCCGCGCCCCTCGCCCAACTCGCGGGCCCACTCGCGAACGCGAGGCGCGAGCGTAGGCAGCGGGAAGTCGTCGCGGCCGATGTCCTCGAGAGGCCGCTCCGCGCACGCCCGCGCCGCGGCCTCGATCTCGGCGATGTCGTCATCGTCGAGTCGCACGATCCAGTCGTCGCGACGCGCGACCTCGGGGCCGCGCCACGCCGCCGGCCCGGCCACCGGCGCGAGGGCCGGATGCTCGTGCGGACGGTGGAAGTAGTGGAGCGCCTGTTCGGCGAAGCTGCGGTGATGCATCGGTCCTCCCCGTCGAAACGAGAACGGGGACAGGCACGCCCGCGCACCTGTCCCCGCTTTTCCTGCCAGGCGATCCCGGCGGCCGTCCTCAGAGCCGCTCGATGATCGTCGCGTTCGCCATGCCGCCGCCCTCGCACATCGTCTGCAGGCCGTAGCGGCCGCCGGTGCGCTCGAGCACGCCGAGCAGCGTGGTCATGAGGCGGGCGCCGCTCGCGCCGAGAGGATGGCCGAGCGCGATCGCTCCGCCGTTGACGTTCACCTTCGACATGTCCGGGCTGAACTCCTTCGCCCACGACAGCACCACCGGGGCGAACGCCTCGTTGATCTCGACCGCGTCGATGTCGGACAGCTTCATCCCGGCGCGCTTGAGGACATTGTGCGTGGCGGGGATCGGCGCGGTCAGCATGATGACCGGGTCGCAGGAGCCGAGCGCGAACGCGTGGAAGCGGGCACGCGGCTTGAGGCCGAGTTCCTCGGCGCGCTTGCGCTCCATCACGAGCACCGCGGCCGCGCCGTCCGTGATCTGGCTCGAGTTCCCGGCCGTGATGCACCCGGTTTCCTCGAACGCGGGCTTGAGGGCCGCGAGCTTCTCCTTCGTGGTCTCGGCGCGGATGCCCTCGTCGGTCGTGATCAGCTCCTTGCCGCCGTCGTCGTGCGTGCGCTCGACCGGCGTGATCTCGCCGGCGAACCAGCCCATCTCGGTCGCGCGCGCGGCCTTCTGGTGCGACTCGGCCGAGAATGCGTCGAGCTCGTCGCGCGTGAGGCCCCACTTCTTGCAGATCTCCTCGGCGGAGAGTCCCTGGTTCACGAGGCCGCCGCGGCCGTACAGGTTCGCCTCGACGTAGCGGTCGATCATCTTCGGGCCGAACGGCGCGCCGCCGACCATCGCGCTCGTGCCCATCGGCACGCGGCTCATCGACTCGACGCCGGCCGCGATCACGCAGTCGTAAGCGCCGGCCATCACGCCCTGGGCCGCGAAGTGCAGCGACTGCTGGCTCGAACCACACTGCCGATCGACGGTCGTGCCGCAGACGGTTTCCGGAAAACCCGCCGCGAGGGCCGCGTTGCGGCCGACATTGAGGCCCTGCTCGCCGACCTGGCCGACGCAGCCCATGATCACGTCCTCGACGAGCGAGGCATCGACGCCGGTGCGGCCGACGAGCGCGCGCAACGCCTCGGCGGCAAGGTCCACCGGGTGCCAGCCGGCAAGGGCTCCGTTCTTCTTGCCGCGGCCGAGTGGGGTACGAACGGCATCGACGATGACGGCTTCACGCATGGTTTCTGGTCCTCCTGACCGGATGGCCTGCCCCGGGGCGCGGGGCAGGGTTCGAAGATTCGCGGAGTCGCCCGCGTGCCCGCAGATTGGCAAGACCTTGCAATACGTCAAGCCGCGGCTGGCCGCTGCCGGACCTCCGGGGACCGGCCGGAGCCTTGCCTCCGGAGCCCGCTCCGGAGCCGCGCTTCAGAACCCCGCGACGACGCCGTCCTTGCGCGATTCCGTCGCCGCCACGTAGCCGCCCTCGATCCGCATTGCCGCCTGCGCGCCGCCGAACATCAGGGGCGGGGCGACACTGACGTCGTGCCCGCGCCCCGCGAGTTCCTCGCGCACGGCCGGGGCCACCCCCTCCTCCACCGCGACCCCGCGGCCTTCGGTGACCTGCCAGCGCGGGGCATCGGCAGCGGCCTGGGGATCCTGCCCGTGGCCGAAGATCCGCAGCACCATCTGGAGGTGCCCCTGGGGCTGCATCGCGCCGCCCATCACGCCGAAGGCCATCAGCGGCTCGCCGTCCTTCGTGACGAAACCCGGGAGGATCGTGTGGAACGGGCGCTTGGCCGGCCCGAGCTCGTTCGGATGCCCCGGCTCGAGCGAGAACCCGCTGCCGCGGTTCTGCAGGCTCATGCCGGTCCCCGGAACGACGATGCCGGAGCCGAACGCGAAGAAGTTCGACTGGATGTACGAGACCATCGTGCCCGACGCGTCGGCGGCGCACAGGTAGACGGTGTCGCCGGTCGCCGCGCGCCCCGGCCCGAAATCGCCCGCACGGCGCGGGTCGATGAGCTTCGCCCGCGAGGCGAGGTAACCGTCGTCCAGAAGGTCCTCGAGTCGCGCCGTCATGCACGACGGATCGCCGACCGCGCGATGCGCGTCCGCGAACGCGAGCTTCATCGCCTCGATGGAAAGATGCAGCGCGTCGGCCGAGTCGACGTCGCAGTCGAGCACGCCGGTGTGCCGCAGGATGCCGAGCGCCACGAGGGCCGCGATGCCCTGCCCATTCGGCGGGATCTCGTGCACGCGCACGCCGGCGAACTCGGTGAAGACCGGATCGACCCAGTCCGCCCGGTGGTCGGCAAGATCGCTCTCGTCGAACAGGGCGCCCGCTTCGCGGGAAGAAGCCACGAACGCCGCGCCGAGTTCCCCGTGATACAGCGCCTCGCCGCGGGTTTCGGCGACGCGGCGAAGGCTCGCCCCGAGGTCCTTCAACACCACGCGCTCGCCCGCGCGCGGCGCGCGGCCCCCGGGCAGGAACACGCGAGCGAACTCGCCGAAGCCGGAATACAGCCCGGAGACCATCTCCCATTGGTGCGCGACGACGGGCGAGACGAGCCAGCCCTCCTCGGCGTAGCGGACGGCCGGCTCGAACAGCGCCTCGAAGGGCAGCACCCCGAAACGCGACGACAGTTCGACCCAGGCCGACACCGCGCCGGGCACCGTCACCGCGTCCCACCCGAGCATCGGCACGCGCGCCTGGCCGGCGAAGCGCGCCGGCGTCACCGCGCGCGGGCTGCGACCGGATGCGTTGAGGCCGTGCAGCTCGCCCTCGTGCGCGACGATCGCGAACGCGTCGCTTCCGAGGCCGTTGTTGACGGGCTCGACGACCACGAGCGTGATCGCTGCCGCGATCGCCGCGTCGACGGCGTTGCCGCCGCGAGCGAGCATCGCCAGTCCGGCCTGCGACGCGAGCGGCTGCGAGGACGCCACCACGTTGGCCGCGAGCACCGGCATGCGCCGGGACGGGTACGGATACCGCGCGTTCACGCGGAGGCCCCCGGCGCTCGCCTCATGCGGTAGACGGTCGGCCCGCCGGCCGGCATCGCGAGAGACGCGACGACCTCGAAGCCGAACCGCTCGTAGTACGGGACGTTCTCGATCCTCGAGGCCTCCAGGTAGGCGCAGGCTCCGGCGCGATCACACCGTGCGAGGACCGGACGAAGCAGGGACGACCCGACACCTCGCCGCTGGCGGCCCGGACGCGTGCCGAGGACCGAGAGATACCAATGCGGCTCGCCGGGGTGCAGCGCCGCCAACGGCGCCATCCCCTGCGCGACGCGCAGCGCGCGCCGGCCGAACACCGGCAGTACGCGCACGACGAACGACGACAGTTCGGCCAGGCTCGGTCCCCCTTCCCGCGGCGGGTCCCACAGCGCGACGCCGTCCAGGTCGTCGGTCGTGAAGACGACGCCGTGGCGCTCGTAGATCGGCAGCACGCGCTCGAACAATCGCTTCTGGCGCGCCGGCCGCGCGCGAGCGTCCGGGAACAGCCAGCAGTGGAACGGGTCCGAAGCGAACGCGCCGACGAGCACGTCGGCCAGGCGCGAGAACTCGGAAGGGTTCGCGCGTCGCATACGCGTACCCGTCGTCGGCGCGTCTTCGGAACTCGCGATCGGGTTCATCGGGGGCAGACCGGGCACGGCCGCCCGCGGCGCGCCGGCTCACGGCTGGCGGTGTAGCGGCGGAGCCGCGCAAGTGGTAGCGCTCCGGACGAGAGGCCACGGCACGCTTGCCCCGCGTCCGGCCGATCGGGCCGGATGCTCCTCGAGGCCACGGCGGCACGGTCCCGCCGCAGACGCAGCCGCGCCCGTCCCGTCGACGTCGCGCCACCCCAGGGAGATTCCACGATGACCACCCCCGCCCTCGCCCTTGTCACCGGAGCCTCGTCGGGCATCGGCAAGTCCTTCGCCGAAGCGCTCGCCGCTCGCGGAACCGACCTGATCCTCGTCGCGCGCAACCAGGGCCGGCTCGAAGAGCTGGCGGAAGAACTGCGCCGTCGCCACGGCCGCGACGTTCTCGTGCTCCCGGCCGACCTCGAGGACCCCGAGGACCTTCGCCGCGTCGAACAGCACCTGCACGAGGACGCCCGCATCGACCTGCTCGTCAACAACGCCGGGTACGGCGTGACCGGCCAGTTCGCCGACCTCCCGTTCGACCGCAGCCGCGGCCAGATCGACTGCAACATCGTGGCGCTCACGCGCCTGACGCACGCCGCCCTGTCGACGATGAAGCCGTCGCGCCGCGGCGGCATCATCAACATCGCCTCGGGGGCCGCGTTCCTGCCGACGCCGCAGATCTCGGTCTACTGCGCGACCAAGGCCTACGTCGTGAACTTCTCGCTCGCGCTGAACGAGGAACTCCGGCCCCACGGCGTTTCCTGCCTGGTCGTGTGCCCGGGATTCACGCGCACCGAGTTCCAGACCCGCGCGAACTACGACACGAGCGCGATGCCGTCCTTCGTCTGGCAGACCGCCGACGACGTCGTGCGCGAGTCGCTCGACGCGTATGACCGCGGCGACGCCATGCTCGTCACGGGCCTGCAGAACCGGCTCACCATGCTGGTGACGAACCTGATCCCGAAGCCGTGGCTGGCCTCGCTGGCGGGCCGCTTCGGCCGCCAGCCCGGGCACTGAGATCGCGCCAGGCCCCGAGGCTTCGGAGCGCTGCGTCACGAGCCGGTCCCGCCCCTTCCGCGTTGGCGGCGCGGATGCGTCGCGACCGCAACGACTCGGCGGCAGCCCCAGTCCGGTCGCGGACCGGCGCGCACCGTGTTCCGGACACGAAAAACTGCCGCTCCTCAGCGAACACGATTCGATTGAGCGTTGCGAGCTTGCGGCCCTTGGGCCAAAACTGCGCTCGGCGCCGCCGGCGTCGCCCTGCTACGCATCGAAGACCCTATCCATAACGGAAAGTGGAGGAGGATGACCACGACCATGACCCCGAACCAGTTTCGCCTCGGCCTCGCCGCGGCCGCATTCGCATCGCTGTGCTTGACCGCGGCCACGGCCACGGCGCAGGTGCAGAACGACGACCAGAAGAAGTGCATCACCGGCGTGAACAAGGCCGGCGGCAAGCTCGCTTCCACCCAGGGCAAGGCCAACGTCTCCTGCGTGAAGAACACCGGCAAGGGCACGGAGACGGACGCGACGACATGCCTGACGCTCGACGCGAAGGGCAAGATCGGAAAGGCGACGACGAAAGTGTCCGACACGTTCGGCAAGTGCGTCGCGACGCCGGACTTCGGCTCGACCGACGCGACGACTGTCTCTGACGCGGCCAAGGACGAGACGGTCGGCCTTGCGACCGACCTGTTCGGCGCCGACCTGACCGGGACGCTCGTGACGTCCACTTCCGACGCCGCCGGGGCCAAGTGCCAGGCGGCCGTGGTCTCGACCGCGCAGAAGCTCGCGGACCAGATCGTCAAGGCGTTCGGATCCTGCAAGAAGAGCGGCCTGAAGGACGATTCGATCGCCTCGGCCGGCGACCTCGACGCCTGCATCGCGACCGTCGACGCCGACGTGAAGGGGAAGATCGCGAAGTCGACGGCCAAGCTCGAGAAGGCGCTCGGCGAGACCTGCGGCGGACTCGACACGTCCGCGCTGCTCTCCGGCGTCTGCGACGGCTACACGCGCTTCACCGAGTGCATCGTCGGGCGGGCGCGCTGCCGGGCGTGTTCGGCGCTCGCGGTGATGGACGGCCTCGGGAGCGTCTGCGACGACTTCGACGACGCGATCCCCGCCAACTCGACCTGCGGCACGCCGCTGATCTCGACCGAGCGCGTGTCGCTTCCGAGCCCCGCCGAGCCCGAGGAAACGCCGGGCAGCACCGGCGTCGTCGTGACGAATCCGAAGCTGCTCACGCAGTTCCCGCCGTCGGGCCCCGACCTGAACCGCGCCGACTACGTCCGCTGGCGCCTGTCGGGCCCGGACGTCGCGCCCGACGCGATCCTGATCCTCGTTCCGGGCTTCGGCTCGGGCGTCAACCCGCTGCGCACGCTCGCCGAGAACCTGATCCCCAAGGTCCTCGCGGACAAGGGCATCCGGCTCGAAGTCTGGGGCTTCGCGCGTCGCGACGACCGGCTCGAGGATCGCGCCGGCCTGCTGATCGCGGCCGACGAGAAGGATCCCGAGATCGCGCAGGACTGGTACTACGGCGGCGAGCTCGGCCTTTCGCTGCATCCTTCGCTGGTGTCCGGCCCGAACCGCCGGGCCGTCTTCTACAACTCGCAGTCGGACATTCCGTTCCTCGCGAACTTCACGCCGCAGGTGTTCTCGATCGACATCGACACGGTCGTCGACGCCGCGCTCGCGCTGACCCCGAACGTGTTCCTCGGCGGGCACTCGGCGGGCACCGGCTTCGCCGCGCGCTACGCCGCGACCGACTTCAACCTGTCGGGCATGGGACCGGCCGACCCCGGTTACGCGAAGCTGCGCGGCCTCGTGCTGTTCGAGGGCGGCGGCGGCACCACGGCTTCGTCCGCGCCGCTCAGCCTCGACTCGATCGATCGCATGATCGCGAAGGCCGACGGCGGCCTGTTCGGCGCGGTTCGCGACAATGCCCCGCGCTGCGTGGATGGCACGACGCCGTGCACGATCGCGACCGAAGCCGCCGACTGCTTCGGGCAGGTCCCCGACAAGTGCACGCTGCCAACCACGTCGTACACGGCGATCGGAGGCCTGCAGCCGCAGATCTACGCCGCCGGAGAGGTCGGGGCCGTGCAGTGGCTGAAGGACCCCGAGCAGGGCCAGGTCATCCTGCAGGTCGACCAGGGTTCCCCGGGCAACAATGCGATCGCGGTCGTGCCGGGCCTCTCGCCGCTGTCGCCGCCGCTCATCCCGGCCTCGACGATCGAGGGCCTGTTCGGCATCTTCCTGGATGACGACGAGGCCAACGCCAGCGTCCTGTCCCCCGCCCTCGCGACGTCGCTCGGGCAAGGCGCCGGAACCGTGAACGGCCTGTTCACCTGGCGGGACATCGACGGCGACGGCTTCATCACCGCCGCGGCGCGCCCGAACAACGGGCCGCAGCCGACGACCCTGCCGCCGACGAAGTGGGGACAGGAGGTCGAGGTGACGCGGATCGACCGGCACATCCTCACGTTCATCGCCGGCGGCGAGAACGCGAGCGACTGGTACTACGCCGGCAGCGGCCTCTCGACGCTCAGCGTCTCGGGCGTCTGCTCGGCGGGAACCTGCTCCGTCGGCAAGGTCGGCGCGTGCTCGACCAACAGCGACTGCTCGCAGTCGATCAGCCTCGATTCGTCCGCGCTGTCGGCGACGAGGCCCGACATCGCGAACATGACGCAGGCGGCGAACGTCGACATCCCGGTGATCAGTTTCGGAGGCAGCAACGGCCTGACGCCGGTGGGCGCGTCGTTCCTCGCGTTCGCGGACAGCATCGGCCCGTGCACGGCGCCGAGCTGCGACGGCACGACGCGTGTCGTCAACGCCGCGGTCCCGAGCCAGGCGTTCCCGACGTACGGCAACGTGGCCGGCGGCTACGAGGTCTACATCAGCGAGGGCTATGCGCACGTGGACGTCGTCACGGCCGAGGACACCGACGACAACCTGATCCCGGAGCGGCTCTCCGACTTCCTCGAGCGTAACCTGGTTCCGTAACGGCAAGGCCGCGCACCCGGCGAGCGAACGGCTCGCCGGGTGCGCGGCCTCCCGATTTCCCACGGCCTGCCGCAGGCAGGACGTTCCGTCTCAGCGAATCCTCCAGAGCGTGAAGCGGTCGACCTCGCCGCTGCCCCACGCCCACGGGAGGAACCCCCAGCCATTCGAGTAGAACCCGGCGCCGAGCGCCGACGAAACGACGCGGCCGCCCGGCTCGTCGTCGCTGACGCTGGCGACGACCTCACGGCGAGGGAACGCGCCGACGGAGATGCCGGTCACCGTCTCGCGGGCCGAGACGAGGAGGTCCCCGGCGCGAGGATGCGGCGGCGTCGACGTGACGATCGTCGCTCCCGCGCGCTCGGCGTACCACTGGAAGCCCCAGTTGACGTTGAACCAGACACGCTCGCCCCGGGCCACGTGGGGCACGACGAGTTCCTGGACCGCGCGCCGTCCGAGTCCCGCGAACGCGGCATCCGCACGAAGGATCGCCACCCCGAGGGCGACGCCGCCCGCGACGATGCCGGCGAGCACGGCCCGACCGGCTCGCCGCGGAAGCGCCGCGAGCGCCGAGGCGGCAAGCAACGCCGCGGCGGGCGCCGAGACGACGAGGTATTTCGACGGGAAGTGCAGGTAGACGACGATCGGAAGCGCGACGACGAGCCAGGCCGCCAGCGCGAGTCGCGTGGGGTCGAGCAAGCCGAGCGCCTCGACGATGGCGTCGAGCACGACGGCGATCCCGAGTCCCGCCACGGGCGCGATCCACAGCCACGCGTTCAGCGGGGAAGACGCCACCGCAGCCGACGCAGCGAACGCGCAGCCGTACGGAAGCGGCGAGCGCCAGAAGCGCCCGCCGCGTGCGATCATCCAGGCGAACCCGAGCGGCATCACGAGCACCCAGTGGACGCCGAACGCGACGAGGTTCGAGCGGACGTTCGCGAGGCCGCTGAACTGCCCGGCCGAGCGTGCGATGTCGGAGGATCCGCCGAGGGGGTCGCGCGTGATCCAGAGCAGCGCCGCCGCCACGGCGACGGCACCTCCGACCGGCAGCCACTGGCGCCACGCGCGCCAGGGCGCATCGAGCAGGAAGACGGACAGCCCGAGCAGCAGCGCCGTGTGGCTGCGCGTCAGCGGCGCGAGCGCGAGCGCGAAGGCTGCCGCGAGCGCGGCGTCGGCGCGGCCTTCCTGCCTCCACGCGACGAGCCGCTCGACACCGACGAGGCCGAGCGTCATGGCCGGCACGTCCGGCATCGCCGTGCCGGCCATGCCGAGCACGGCCGGCGTCGAGGCCAGCAGCAGCGCGCTCCAGCGCGCCGTGCGCTCGTCGCCGCCGAGTCGGATCGACAGCGAGGCCACGGCCAGCAGCGCGAGCGCCAGAAGGGCGAACTGCGTCAGGTGCGCGACGACCTCGGAGCCGCCCGCGAGGATGGTCGGGACGAGCAGCCAGGCCATCACCGGACCGCCCGGCATCACCTGGGAAAGCCGCATCGGCCTCGGCACCTCGGACCACACCATCACGGCCGCGGTCGGGTGCAGCGGGTCGCGCAGGGCCTGCTCGGCCTGGCGAAGGAACGTCGGGTCGTCGATCGTGAACGCCTTGCCAGCGAGCGGCACGAGGACCAGGGCCGCGAGGGCCAGCGCCGGCAGGGCGGCGCGCAGCACGGTGACGGCCGTCGACGCCGGCCGGACCGCGGTCGACCCGCCCGCCGCCGCGGCGCCTCGAAGATCGCCGGCGCACCGCACCGCCGAGCCCGGGACCGCGGCCCCCGGTCGAGGCTCCGCCGATGGGCTCCCCGACCCGGCCGA
>CAYYZO010000005.1:79309-91492 GCA_964476185.1 uncultured Myxococcales bacterium | reverse complement strand
AGAACGGGAAGCTGCCGCTGCCTCGAGAGATGGGCTGATCGCGAGCGTCGATCCCGCCCTGGCGGCGGTGTGTGCTGACGCCTGCCGGACCTGCCTCGCCCGGACGATTCCTGTTGACTCGGTCGCACGCGCAGTGGGAGTTTCGTCCCGGGCCGAGGATGGAAGCGACCACGACGATGCGCTGGAGCGCACGGCTCTCGCTGGCGGTGCTGTTCGCGGGGATCGCGCTGCTGGGGGTGAACGCGAGCGAAGCGGTCGATCCGGCCGGCACCCCGACCGTCCTGATGCTGAACCTGCGCGGCCCGATCGGACCCGCGAGCAGCGACTACGTCCACCGCGGCCTCGAGGAAGCGGCGGGCTCCGGCGCGCGGCTCGTCGTGCTGCGCCTCGACACGCCGGGCGGCCTCGATACCGCGATGCGCGGGATCATCCAGGACATCCTCGCTTCGCCGGTTCCCGTGGTGACGTGGGTGGCGCCATCCGGCGCCCGCGCCGCGAGCGCCGGCACGTACATCCTGCTCGCCTCGCACGTGGCGGCGATGGCGTCCGCGACGAGCGTCGGCGCCGCGACGCCCGTGCAACTGGGCGCGCCGCCGGATCCCGGTCGCGGGCCGCCCGCCCGCGACGGCGAGAAGGACGACGAGAAGAAGGACGAGGACGCCGGGGCCGACGCGAAGCCGGGAATGAAGGAGAAGTCGCTCAACGACGCGATCGCCTACATCCGCGGCCTCGCCGCGCTGCGCGGTCGCAACGTGGAGTGGGCGGAAGAAGCCGTGCGCAAGGCCGCGTCGCTGCCCGCGGGCGAGGCGGTCGAGCGGGGCGTGGCCGACCTCCTCGCCGACGACGTCGAGACGCTGCTCCAGCGGATCGACGGCCGCGAGGTCAAGACCTCCGTCGGAGCCGTCACGCTCTCGACCGCCGGCGCGAACGTGACGACGCTCGACCCGGACTGGCGTAACCGCCTGCTGTCGGTCGTCACCGACCCGAACGTGGCCTACATCCTGATGCTGCTCGGCATCTACGGCCTGTTCTTCGAGATGTGGAATCCCGGCTTCCTGGTGCCCGGGGTGCTCGGCGCGATCTGCCTCGTGCTCGCGCTGTACGCATTCCAGGTGCTGCCGGTGAACTTCGCCGGCCTCGGTCTGCTCCTGCTCGGCATCGCGTTCATGGTCGCCGAGGCGTTCGCGCCGAGTTTCGGGGTGCTCGGGATCGGCGGCGCCGCGGCTTTCGTGATCGGCTCGATCCTGTTGTTCGACACCGAGGTGCCCGGTTTCGAGGTGGCGTGGGAACTCGTCGCCGGACTGACCATCGTCTCGGCGATTTTCTTCCTCGGGGTCGTGGTGACGGCGATGCGGGCGCGCCGGCGCACGGTCGTCAGCGGCGCCGAGCAGCTGATCGGCGCGATCGGCGAGGCGCTCGAGCCGTTCCCCGGCCGCGGCTTCGTTCGGGTCCACAGCGAGACCTGGACGGCGACCTCCGGAGAGCCCATCGAGGTCGGCCGTCGCGTCCGCGTGACCGGACGCGACGGACTGACACTGGCCGTGGAACCCTACGAGGACAGGAGCACCTGACATGGATGGATTGACGCTGTTCCCGATGATCGCACTCGCGCTGGCCTTCCTGGTCGCCTCTTCGTTCCGCATCCTGCGGGAGTACGAGCGCGGCGTGGTGTTCCAGCTCGGCCGCTTCTGGAGGGTCAAGGGGCCGGGCCTCGTCCTGGTCCTCCCCGTGATCCAGCAGATGGTGCGGGTGGACCTTCGCACGCTGGTCTTCGACGTGCCGCCGCAGGACGTGATCTCGCGCGACAACGTGTCGGTGAAGGTGAACGCGGTGCTCTATTTCCGAGTGGTCGACCCGGAGCGCGCGATCATCCAGGTCGAGGACTTCTTCTCGGCGACCTCCCAGCTCGCCCAGACGACGCTGCGGTCGGTGCTCGGGAAGCACGAGCTCGACGAGATGCTCGCCGAACGTGACAAGCTGAACACCGACATCCAGCGGATCCTCGACTCGGCGACCGACGCGTGGGGCATCAAGGTGACGAGCGTGGAGATCAAGCACGTCGACATCGACCCGACGATGGTCCGGGCGATCGCGCGGCAGGCGGAAGCGGAGCGCGAGCGGCGCGCGAAAGTGATCCACGCCGAAGGCGAGATGCAGGCCGCCGAGAAGCTCGCCGGCGCGGCGGAGATCCTGTCGCGCCAGCCGCAGGCGCTGCAGCTGCGTTACCTCGAGACGCTGACGGTGCTCGGAGCCGACAAGAACTCGACGATCGTGTTCCCGCTCCCGATCGACCTGATCACGCCGTTCCTCGACGCGATCGGCGGGCGCGCGAAGGCGCAAGCTCCGCTCCCGGAGACGAAAGCCCCGGCCTGATCGAGCCGGCAGTCCGGGCCAGGAGAAGTGGCGTCCGCGCGGCGGTGCCCCGCGGTGCTCGCGCAACGGGAGGCCGGGCGCCTCCGGTCAGCCGAGGCCGGACCAGTCGTGCGCCTGCTCGCCGGCGGCCGGCCGGACGTCGACGACGAAGCCCGTCAGGTGCGCCATGCCCGAGACCCTTTCGATGCGGTCCGGGCCGTCCGGCGACAGCAGGTTCACGTTCACGCCGCGCGTCTTGTTCGCGACGCTGAGCCCGGTGGCGGCCTGGTGGCCCCAGCCGTGCGGCAGCGCGACGGTCCCCGGCATCAGCTGCGGCAGCAGCTTGACCGGAACGCGCACGGTCGCGGTGTCGGTCGAGACGTCGGCGAGCGCGCCGTCGGAGAGCCCTGCCGCCGAGGCGTCGGCCGGGTGCATGTAGAGGTAGTTCGTCACGCGGTCGGCCTCGACGAACTCCTCGAGGTTGTGGGTCCACGAATTGTGCGTCGTGACCGCGCGGCGCGTGATGAGCTTCAGCTTGCCGGACTCGGCGCGCGCGCGTTCGAACTCGTCCTCGAGCCGCGCGGCCTGTTCGACCAGCACGCGCGGCGCGAGGTCGACGCGCGCGTCCTCGGTGATCACGCGCTTGCCGAGGAACGTGCCGGGCTCGTGGTCCGGGCGCGGACGGCCGTGCGGTTCGGCCAGGAGCTTCGGGAAGCTGCCCTGCTTCGTCGCGCGCAGGATGCCCGACAGCAGCGCCTTCTGCGGCACCGCCGGCTGCTCGGCGGAGTGGCGCAGCGAGTGCGCCTTCTTCGCGAGCTCGAGCGCGACCTGCACCGGGGTCGAGCCGAACAGCGAGACGCCGCACGCGCGCGCGAGGTCGAGGTAGATCGTGGCCTCGTCGCGCTGCTCGCCCTCGGGGGCGAGCAGGCGATCGGTCGCCTGCAGGTACGGCCTGGACTGCAGCCCGAGCATCAGCGGGAAGATGAACGGCAGGTCGGGCCGCTGCAGCGGCGACGTGCACGGCAGGTTGTAGTGCGCGATCGAGCCCGTCTCCGTCCGGAAGATGTCGAGCGTGACGAGCAGCTCGAGTTTCTCGAACGCCTCGCGCAGCCGCCCGCCGTTGGCCATCGTCAGCAGCGGGTTGCCGCCGGTGACGAACAGCGCGCGCACCTGCCCGTGCCCCGGGGTCAGGATCTCGTCGGCGAGGATGCCGCCCGGGAACGCGTCGTTCGTCGAGCGGAAGCCGCCGACGCGCGAGACGTTGTCCGACAGCAGCGTCCCGGTCTTCTTGCCGAACGCGATGAAGTCGGTGACGCCCATGCCGACCAGCGTGCCGCCCCGCCGGTCGAGGTTGCCGGAGACGGCGTTGATGCATTCCTGGATCCAGAACGCGAGCGAGCCGTTGCCGCCCATGTTGACGCCGGTCGAGCAGTACATCGCCGCGCCGTCGGCCTCGCGATACGAGGCGACCATCTCGCGCAGCTTCTCCGGGGGGATCTTCGTGACCTCGGCGGTGCGTTCGGGCGTCCAGGGCTCGGCGAGCTTCTCGAGTTCGTCGAACCCCCGCATGTGCCGGGCGACCCGGTCGCGGTCGACGCCTCCGGTCCGGACGAGCTCGCGCAGGAACGCGAGGAAGAAGAACACGTCGGTGCCGGGACGGATGAAGACGTGCTCGCCGGCGACCTTCGCCGTCTCGGTCTCGCGAGGGTCGACGACGTAGATCTTCGCGCCTCGCGCCTCGATGCCGCGCAGCCGCTGGATCGGGTTGGAGACCTGCAGGAAGCTCCATTTCGAGATCACCGGGTTCGCGCCGGTGATGATCAGGCAGTTCGTGTGCTCGAGGTCCGGGAACGGCTGCGTGAACGGGAACCCGTAGACCTGGCGCGCGACCGCGAACTTGTTCGCGCAGTCCTGCGTGGCCGACGAGTACATGCTCTTGCTGCCGAGCCCCTTCATGAAGCCCTGCGCGAAGACCGGGTGCAGCACGCCGAAGCCGGCCGCGGTGCCGACGTACATCGCGATCGAGTCGGGGCCGGTGTCGGCGCGGATCGCCTTCACCTTCTCGCCGATCTCGTGGTTCGCCTGTTCCCAGGAGATGCGCTGCCAGCGGTCGCCGATGCGCTTGGAGGGGTACTTCAGCCGGTCGGGCGAATCGTACATCCGGTGCTGCTTGAGTCCCTTCGCGCAGGCGAAGCCGCCGGTGGCGACGTGGGCCGCGTCGGGCCGGATCTCGACGACGCGGCCGTCCTCGACGTCCGCTTCGAGGCCGCACAGGGCTTCGCAGATCCGGCAGAACGTCTGGTGAGTCTCTTTCATGGAACCCTCAGCGCATGCCGTCGAGGAACCCGGCGACCCCGGTGGATTCGAGGCGGCGGTAGTAGCACGTCTCGCGCGTGTTGCCGCCGGCGTCCTTCGTGTGGCAGCAGCCCTTCCTGACGGGGCGCACCAGGTACAGCAGCGAGTTCTGTTCGCAGTTGATGCGCACGTCGACGAGCTCGAGCACGTCGCCGGAGGTCTCGCCCTTGCGCCAGAGCTCGTTGCGAGACGTGGACCAGAGCACCGCACGCCGGGTCTTCAGCGTCTCGGCGAGCGCCAGGTCGTTCGCATAGCCGAGGTAGAGCACGTCCTTCGTGTCGGCGTGCTGCAGCACGACCGGCACCACGTGCTGCTCGCGCTCGCCGATCTTCCTGAGCTTCGCGAAGTCCAGGCGGACTTCCGTGCCTTCCTCGAGTTCCCGCGACATGGTCGTTCCTCCGCCGCTCCTCTTAGCCGGTCGGGCGGTCGGTGTCACCCCGGCCACGCGCCGCCCGCATGTCGGGGCTTCAGCGCGCGGCGGGAACGGGCGGCGTGGCGGCGAGCGCGGTCGCGACTTCACCGGCGAGGCGGTCGAGGCAGCGGCTCAGCGCGTCGACGAGCGCGGCCGCGTCCGTGCCGGCCGTCTCGTCGCAGCTGAACTGGTCGCCGGCGACGAGTCTCCCGTCGCTCGTTCGCCCGACGCTCCAGCGCGCGACCAGCACCGCGCGACCGTCGGTCGTCGCCTCGAAGCGGAGAACGTCGATCGGGACCTTCCAGTCGACGCGCGTCGTCGCGTACCAAGGAAACGCGACGGCATGGGAAGTCCCGAGCCGCGCGGAGATCCGGTAGCGCAGCGCCCGTTCGAAGCCCTTCGCGACCGGTTCGGCCCAGAACGCGTGCGGGACGTACTCGATGGCGCCGCCGGTTCCGCTCATCACGATCGACTGTGTGTCGAGGTACTCCGGAACCTGGACGGGGCCGAGCCCGAAGTGCAGGTCGGGTCGCGCCTGGACCGGATCGGTCGTGGAGGTGGCCGTCGACGGGAGCGCGAAGTAGCGCGATTCGTCGGGCGCCGGTCGCAGGAGCGCGCATCCGGCGAGTGCGACGGCGAGGCCAGCGACGACGGCCATGCGGGCGTGGCGATGGGGACGGACGAGCGTTCGCATGGTTCCTCCTGGCGGTCGGTCAGTCGGTTCGTCGCGGGCCGACTCCGCGGATCAGCGCGTCGGGGTGCCGCTCGAGCATCAGCGCGAGGTCTTTCATGGAGTTCGCGGCGTCCGAGACGTCGTCGAGCGTGCGTTCGAGCGCGACGACGAGCGGCGAGTCGGGCTGCAGCACGGTGCTCGCGCCGCCGGCGGCCTTTCGGAGCTCCGAGAGTGTCGCGCGGAGGTCGGCGATCGCGGGATCGAGGTCGCGGCGCAGCGGTTCGAGCGCGGCCCGCGTGGTGTCCGACGTCGCGCGCAGGCTCTCGAGCGTCGAGTCGATCGCGGTCATCGTGTCGTCGAGGTGGGCGAGCGCGTCGCGAAGCCCCTGCGAGTTCAGCACCTCGCGAGCGGCGGTCAGCGTCGCCTTGGCTTCCTCCGCCACGCCGAAGACGTCGATGCGCTGCAGGTCGGCGAAGAACTGCGCGGCCTTGACGACGACTTCCTCGAGCTGCGTGGGCAGCGTGGGGATCTCCGGGTGCGGCGCGCCCATCTCCTGGCCGAGGCGCAGGCCGCGCGTGCCGGGGAACAGGTCGAGTTTCACGTACAGGACGCCGGTGACGAAGCTCTCGGACGCGAGCTGCGCGCGCAGGCCCCGCTGCACCAGGCTCTCGATGGTCTTCGGGTCGGGCTTGGCGGTGGCGCCGAGGCTCGCGGTCTTGTCGGCGTCGAGTTCGATGATCACCGGGACGAAGAACTTCTCGCGGTTGCCCGAGAGGGCGGCCATCCCGCCGACGCCGAGCAGGACCTGGTCGACGGTGCCGATCTTGACGCCCTTCAGCTTGACGTTCGCTCCCTCGGAGAGCCCGCTGACGTCGCTCTCGAAGTAAAGGATGTACTTGTACGTCTCGCGGAAGAAGCGGCCCGACCCGAAGACCATCACGCCGACGATCCCGAGCGTGACGGCGCCGATCACGAAGCCGCCGATCAGCGCGGGGTTACTTCGTTTCGACATGGCCTTCCTCCTCCGCCGCGCTTCCGCGCGTCAGGAACCTTCGCACTTTCGGGTCGGGGTGCGAGTCGCGAAGCTCGCGGGGGTCGCCCTGGGCGAGGATCGTTCGGGTGTCGGTGTCGAGGAACACGCTGTTGTTTCCGATCGTGAAAATGCTGTTCAGTTCGTGCGTGACCACGACGATGGTCGCGCCGAGGCTCGATCGCAACTCGAGGATCAGGTCGTCGAGCAGTCGCGACGTGATCGGGTCGAGTCCCGCCGACGGCTCGTCGAAGAACAGCAGGTCCGGGTCGAGCGCCATCGCACGGGCGAGGCCGGCGCGCCGCTGCATGCCGCCGCTGATCTGCGACGGATAGTAGTCCTCGAAACCGGCGAGTCCCACCAGGGCGAGCTTGAGCTCGGCGAGTTCCCGGATCCGCGACGGGGGCAGCGTGGTGAACTGCTCCAGCGGCAGCGAGACGTTCTCGGCCAGCGTCATCGAGCTCCACAGCCCACCGGTCTGGAAGAGCACCCCGAAGCTGCGCAACATCTTCTCGCGGGCCTTCGGCGTCGCGTGCGTGAACGTCTCCGAGCCGTAGAAGATCTCGCCCTTGGCGGGTTCGATCAGCCCGATCATGTGCTTGAGCAGCGTGCTCTTCCCCGATCCGCTTCCGCCCATGATGATGAACACGTCGCCGCGGCGGACCGTGAAGTCGAGGTCGCGCATCAGCACGAAGTCGCCGAAGGCCATCGTCAGGTCGCGAACCGTGATGCGGGCATCCGCGTCCTTCGGCGGGGCCTCGGGGCCCTTCCCGACGGGGCCGGGCGCACGGGCTCGGTCAGATCCCGAGGACATAGAACACCACCGCGAAGATTCCGCAGGCCGAGATGATCGCCACGATGCTGCTGACGACCGCGCGGGTCGTCGCCTCGCCGACGGCGGACGAGCTGTTGCCCGACTGCATGCCGCGCAGGCAGCCGAACAGCGCGATCAGCACCCCGTAGACCGACGCTTTCATGACGCCGCCGAACAGGTCGTCGAGCTGCACCGCCCACTGCGTGTACTGGTAGTAGGTGACGGGGCTGAGCCCGAGCCCGAGCACGCCGACCACGACTCCCCCGAGGATCCCGACCGCGTCGGAGTACAGGCACAGCAGCGGCATCGTCAGGGCGAGCGCGATCATGCGCGGCAGCACGAGGAACTCGAGGGGCGAGATGCCCATCGTCGCCAGCGCGTCGATCTCCTGGTTCACCTTCATGCTGCCGAGCTGCGCCGCGTAGGAGGCTCCGGTGCGGCCGGCCATCACGATGCCGGTCATCATCGCGCCCATCTCGCGCACCATCGCGATCCCGACGAGGTTCGCGACGTAGATCGCCGCGCCGAACTGCTCGAGCTGCACCGCGCCGACGAACGCGAGGATCGTGCCGACGAGGAAGCTGATCAGCGTCACGATCGGCAGGGCCTCGACGCTCGCCTCCTGCATGAACAGGAGGAGGTCCTGGCGCCGGATCCGGGCCCGGCCGCGCGCGAGGTTCGCGAACGCGACGACGCAGTTGCCGAGGAACCCGACGGCTTCGCGATGGGCGTCCCACGCGCCTTCGGCCCAGACGCCGACCCGGACGAGCAGCGGCTGCTTCTTCTTCGCGGATCGCGCGCCCTCGCGTTCGGGCACCGCCTCGGCCAGCGCGAGCATCCCGCGCACGCCGTCCGGCAGGCCGTCGCGGTTCACTTCGACGCCCTGTTCCTCGAGGAGGTGCTCGAACCGGATCATGAACACGAGCAGCCCGGAGTCCCAGTCGGCGAGGCCGTCGGTCTCGAAGCGCACGCGACGGCCGCCGGCTTCGACGACCTTGCGGACGGTTTCCTCGGGTTCCGGCAGCGACTTGCGGATCGACCAGGTCCCCGAGAAGGCGACGACGCTGGTGGCGTCGTCGCTGGTCGTGACCTCGATCGCGGTGCGGTCGTCTTCCATGACGGCGACTCCGGCGGCAGGGCCGACCGAAGTCCCTCCCGAGATATCGGCCGAGGGTCGGCGTGGCAAGTCGCCCGCAGCGTTCGGGAGCTGCGTTTCCTGCTGTCGTGGCAGTGCATTCCCTCGCGCCGGCGATCCCGGGCTCGCCGTTACGGCGGCACGGCGGAATCGGGTACCCTGCAGGCGCTTTGCAGCAGTCGTTCACGACGATCGACGTCGAGACCCGCGGCCCGGGACTCTACGAGATCACCGCGCCCATCGAGGCGTGGATCGCCGACGAGGGCGTCGAGGACGGTCTGCTGACCGTTTTCATCCGTCACACCTCGGCTTCGCTCGTGATCCAGGAGAACGCGGACCCGGACGTGCGCACGGACCTCGACGATTTCCTGAGGCGCATCGTCCCGGAGGACGGTCGGCTCTATCGCCACAGCGCGGAAGGCGACGACGACATGCCGGCGCACATTCGCGCGGCGCTGACGGCGACGCAGCTGTCGATCCCGTTGCGCGACGGTCGCCTGCGACTCGGCACCTGGCAGGGCGTCTACGTCTTCGAACACCGTCGCGGCCGGTTTCGCCGCAGCGTCGACCTCCACCTCCTCGGCGAGTAGCGACCCCGACGGGAAGGCTCCCCGGCTTCGGTCCCC
Organism: uncultured Myxococcales bacterium; assembly: GCA_964476185.1. Taxonomy (GTDB): domain Bacteria; phylum Desulfobacterota; class Binatia; order UBA1149; family CAITLU01; genus DATNBU01. Next base: position 82,095 of record CAYYZO010000005.1, on the reverse strand, counting down.
GGTTCCGGCTTCGATGGACCGGCGGCGGACACGCCTCGGGCATTCCGCCGATCGACCGCGGCGCCGGGCCGGGGCGCCCTCGCGCCGTTCACGAAACTTTACGTGGCCGACGAACGTTCGAAACTTCCGCGGCGTAGCGTTCTCCACGACGGTCCCGGAACGAGGCCCGTCCAGGAGAATCCCCATGGAAGACCGAACAGGAACCCCGCTTTCCCCCTCTGCCCCGGACGCGCCGAACCAGGCCGGGCGTCCCCACCGCCGACGGCGCCGACACGGCTTCGCGGCCGGCATCGTCCTCGGCGCGATCGGCGCCGGCCTCGTCGGTTTCGCGGTCGGCGCGACGACCCCGGCCGCCGAGGCCGCGTTCGGGCTGATGTCGAGGCGCGCGCACGGCCACGGCGGCCCTCCCGCTCCGGAGCAGATGAAGGAGCACGCCGAGTTCTTCGTCGACTTCGCGCTGCATCGCCTCGATGCGTCCCCCGGGCAGAAGGATCAGGTGCAGGGCATCGTCGGCGGCGCGATCGACGAGCTCGTCCCCGTCGTCGAGCAGCACCGTCGCAACCGCGACGAACTGCGCGGGCTGCTCACGGCAGCGACGATCGACCGCGCCGCGATCGAATCGCTGCGAGCCCAGGAAGTCGCGCTCGCCGACACGCTGTCGCGCACGGTCGCCGAGGCGCTGGCCGACAGTGCGGAAGTGCTCACGCCGTCGCAGCGCGCCGACCTCGCCGAGCGCCTGGCCCGCTTCCACGACCGCGAGTGAACGCATAGGCTCCGCCGCCGGGACGACCGCCGATGACCGAACGCATCCTGATGATCGAGGACGACCGCAAGCTGGCGGCGATGGTCGCCGAGTACCTCGGCCGGCACGGCATGCAGGTGACCGCGCGCGAACGCGCCGCCGACGGGCTCGAGGCGTTCACGCGCGGCGACCACGATGCGGTGATCCTCGACGTGATGCTGCCGGACGGCGACGGTTTCGACGTCTGCCGCTCGATCCGCGCGAAGTCGCAGGTGCCGATCGTGATGCTGACGGCGCGCGGCGAGGACACCGACCGCATCGTCGGCCTCGAGCTCGGCGCCGACGACTACCTGCCGAAGCCGTTCAACCCCCGCGAGCTGCTCGCCCGCCTGAAAGCGGTGCTTCGGCGGGCGGGAGGCAGTCGCGCGCAGGACGTCGTCCTGCGCTTCGGCCGTCTCGAGATCGACCGGGACGCGCGCACGGTGCGCCTCGGAGGCGAGGAGAGGGCGCTGACCGCCTACCAGTTCGACCTGCTGTGCATCCTGGCCGAGAACGCGGGCCGGGTGATGACGCGTGACGCGATCATGAACCGGGTCCGGGGCAGCGACCACGATGCGTTCGACCGAAGCATCGACGTGCACGTCTCGCGCATCCGGGCGGCCATCGAAGACGATCCGCAGAGTCCGCGGCGGGTGCTCACCGTGCGCGGGACCGGCTACCTGTTCGCGAGGCGCCAGGACGAGGACGCCGGATGAGGAAGCGCCTCTACCTCCAGATCTACCTGGCGCTCGTCGCGGCGCTCGGCCTGTTCGCGCTCGCCGCGTCTATCGTCTGGTGGATCGCGCCGCGCGACCGCGACGCCGAGCTGTTCCTCGAAGGAATGGCCGTGCTGGTCGCCGAGGCGATGCCGCCGGCGGACCGGCCGCCGGACGAGCAGCGCGCCGTGCTCGAGCGGCTCGCGTCGAAGTTCCGCTCGGACCTGACGCTCGTCGACGCGGCGGGGCGCCCCGTCACCTCGGTCGGCCCTTCCGTCCGGATCCCGAGCCTGCCCGACGGCGGCAGCGCGATCGTGCACGCGCCGGGTCGCGGCATCGTCGCGGTGCTGGCGCTCCCGGACGGACGCCGGTTGCTCGCGGACCACTCGGGCCGGCATCGTCACCGGCCGCTCGGCGCGCTCGTGATGATCGCGCTGCTCGCGGGCGTGCTCGCGCTCGCCGCGCTGCCGGTCGCGCGGCGCCTGACGCGCCGGCTCGAGCGGCTTCGAGGCGGCGTCGAGGAGCTCGGCCGCGGCGACCTCGGCGCGCGCGTCGAGGTCGAGGGGCGCGACGAGATCGCCGACCTCGCCCGCACGTTCAATCGCGCGGCCGAGCGCATCGAACGGCTCGTGCACGCGCAGAAGGACGCGCTCGCCACCGCGTCGCACGAGCTGCGATCGCCGCTGGCGCGCATGCGGGTCGCGCTCGAGCTGCTCGGCGGCGACGCGCGGCCCGACGTGCGCGAGCGCATCGCCGGCGACATCGGCGAGCTCGACGAGTTGATCGGGGAGATCCTGCTCGCGAGCCGGCTCGACGCGTCGCCGAACGTCGAGCGCGGCGAAGACGTGGACGTGCTCGCGCTCGCGACCGAGGAAGGCGCGCGGGTGTCCGCCGACGTCGGCGGGACCCCGGCGGTCGTCCGCGGGGACGCGCGGCTCCTGCGCCGCCTCGTGCGCAACCTGTTCGAGAACGCGCGACGCTACGGCGCCGGGTCGCCGGTCGAGGCGGAGGTCGTGCCGCTCGAGGGCGGATCGGTCCGGCTCCGCGTGGGCGACCGCGGGCCCGGCATCCCGGCCCAGGAGCGCGAGCGCGTGTTCGAGGCGTTCTACCGGCGCTCGGGAACGAGCGAGGCGGACGGAGGCGGTGTCGGACTCGGGCTCGCGCTCGTTCGCCGCATCGCCGAGAGCCACGGCGGCTCGGCGCGCGTGCTCGAGCGCGACGGCGGCGGAACGACGATCGAAGTGGTGCTGGCCGTGCGTTGAGGGGAGAGCCCCGACGTCCGGGGCGGG
>CAYYZO010000005.1:0-79209 GCA_964476185.1 uncultured Myxococcales bacterium | reverse complement strand
GCGGGGTCGCTCAGGCGCGCGCGACGGTCATCAGGCTGACGGGCTCGTCGAATCCGCGCAGGGACCGGCGGCCGGCCGGCTCGCAGCGAATTCCCGGCGACGTGATCTGCGACGCGAGGTCGGTCGTGACGAGCACTTCGCGCGGCACGGCGATCTCGCCGAGCCGCGCCGCCAGGTTCACGGTCGGGCCGTAGTAGTCGCCGCAGCGGTCGAGCACGGGCCCCGCCGCCATGCCTGCGCGCGGGCGCATGTTCGGGTCGTCGGCGAACGCCTCGACGAGTTCGAGCGCGATCTCGCAGGCCCGATCCGCGCTGGTCGTCACGAACATCACCTCGTCGCCGATGAACTTGACCACGCGGCCGCGGCGGTTGGTCGCGATGCGGTGCGCGATCTCCTCGAAGCGGTCGACCATGCCCGCGAGTTCGCGCGCCGACATGCTGCGCGACAGCGTCGTGGAGCCGGCGAGGTCGACGAACCCCACGCAGCAGCGGACCGTTTCCTCGTGAAGGCTCTGCCGTCCTTCGCGCAGCCGCCCGGCTGCCAGTTGCAGGTGGATCGACAGCAGCCCGGTCATGATCTTCGCCGGAGCCCCGGCATTCTGGATGGCGGCGAGGTTCGCCTTGGCGATCTCGAGCTCGGTCGCGCCGGACCCCGCGATGTTGCGCAGCCGCTCGACGTTGATCGACGCCATGGCCTCGGCGACCCGGCTGACGGAGGTGCCGAGGACGCGCGAAAGGCGCTGCATCCCGGCTTCACCGAACAGGCCGACGCCGCCGGCCACGGCCTGGAACATCTCCGCCTCGGCCTCGTTGCACCAGGGATCGCCCGGCTCGACCGGCGGCAGCGCGAACGCCACGCGGAACTCCTCGATCAACTCGGCGGGGACGGCGAGCCGATCGGCGAGCTGCTGTTGCGTCAGGTAGGGACCGGGCCGCAGCGCGAGCACCGAGGCCACGAACAGCAGCTGGCCCCGCTCGTTCGCCGCCTGCATCTGCTCGAGCGTCAGCCCGCGCTCTTCGCACCACGCGAGCAACTCGAGCCGCTCGGCCGCGTTCGGCGCAGCCGGGTCGTAGAGACCCGCGGCCTGGTACTGCTCGGGAGTCACGCGGCCGCGATACTCGCCGGACCGCGATGGGTCAAGGCTCAGGTCCCGTCGGCCGCCTGCATCGAATCCGGGTCGTCACCGGTCGGCGACAGCGTCAGCACGAGCGCCGCCGCGACGATCAGCGCGAAGTCCTCGCGCAGTCGCAGTTGGATCGCGAGCCAGGTGCCGATCGCGGTCCAGAACAGCGGGATCACGAACAGCAGCCGGGCGTAGGGCGCCCGTGTCAGCAGCAGCATCCCGAGCGTGAAGATCGTCAGCGGCGTCGGCACCCCGAAGCTCGGCGTGGTCGGGAACGTGTGCCCGGCCAGCGCCGCGATCGCCGGGTAGGCAACCAGCGAGTAGAAGATCAGCAGGATCCCGGCGAGGTGGCGCGGCCCGGTGTGCGTCCAGAAGTGCACCTCGCGCTGCACGACGCCGAGGTGCAGGACGAACCCCGCCTGGAGCGCGAACATCGCGCCGATCCCGTAACCGACCGGCGTCAGCTGGGACAGGAAGCCGCACGAGTAGATCAGTCCGGACCATGCCCACAGCATCGCGATGAGCGCGCAGGCGAGGCGGTCACGGCGAGGCCCGGGGAACAGCGCGAGGCAGACGGCCCCGAACGCGACGAGGCCGAGCATCTCGGGAGCCGGCCAAAGCTCCTGGTTGTACCTCGTGTAGACCGCGAGGAACTCGTCGCGTCCGATCGTCGGCGGCAAGACCGTCGTCCCGCGGGCTCAGTGCGAGCCGCCGAAGGCGTCGGGCCCGTTGCCCGGCGCCCACTTGATGTTGCAGCCGAGGCTCGGACGCTGGTCGGAGTCGACCTCGCGGCCCGCGAGGACGGCGTCGATGGCCGCGCGCAGGTCCTCGCCGGTGACCGGGACGTCGTTGCCGGGCCGGCTGCCGTCGAGCTGCCCGCGGTAGACGAGGCGCCGCGAGCCGCCGGTCGCGGGGCCGAACAGGAAGAAGTCCGGCGTGCACGCGGCGCGGTAGGCCCTGGCCACCTCCTGCGTGGCGTCGAACAGGAACGGGAACGACCAGCCCTGTTGCCGTGCGAGCTCGCGCATGTGCTCCGGCCCGTCCTGCGGATGCGTCTCGAGGCTGTTCGCGTTGATCGCGACCATTGAGATCCGCCCGGAGTAGTCGCGCTCCAGCCGCGCGAACTCGTCGCGCACGTGCACAACGTAGGGGCAGTGGTTGCAGATGAACAGGACGAGCAGCGGGCGGTCGGACGGGAAGTCCGCGAGCCCGACGTCGCGGCCGGAAACGGTGTCGCGGAGCCGGAAGTTGGGCGCCGGCGTGCCGAGGGGCAGCATTTCGGATGCGGTCTTCGCCATGACGAGCTCGCGATCGGCGGCCGGCGTTGCAGCAGGCAACGTCCGCCGCCAGGGACTCAGAACTTCCAGACCACGCCGACGCCGCCACCGGGCATGGCCGCGAAGCGCAGCGTCGACGGCGCCGTCGCGACCGGGGCGCCGCTGAACTTCTGGCGATAGTCGTCCCAGTCGTTCACCGCGCGCGTCGGATGCGTCCACAGGTGCAGCTCCGAGGACACCTGGCTGATCGCGAAGTCCTGCCAGCCGCGCCCGGGTTCGTCGGCTCCTTCGGCGATCGCCACGGCGGCGCCGAGGTTCAGCACGAGGCTCGACAGGTGCCGCTTCCACGACCAGCGCATGCCGGCGTCGCCGGCCGCGCTCTCGAGGTGGCGCTCGGCGACGCGCAGGCGTTCCCGGCAGTTCTCGGGCGACGTTTTCGGGATCGCGCGGACCGGCCCGGCGCCGAGACGCCCGACGTGCGGGCGGAGCGAGAGCTCGGCGATGCCGAGCACGCTCTTGGCGGCGTTCACGTAGTCAGCCGCGGCCCGCTCGTTGTTGTCCTCGAGCAGGCCGTTGGTGACGCCCCAGCCGACGCCGAACACGAAGACCGTCATCCAGCTCCGCCACCACAGGCGCGTGTTCGGCTGCGCTTCCTCGAGGCGCTGCTCGAGGAACGCCAGGCGCGCCTCGGTGTCGGGATCGCAGCCCTGCGCGAACGAGACGGCGGGACTTGCCAGCATCGACGCGGCGAGCGCGACAGCGACGAACGGGCGGACAGCGGGAAATGGGCGCATCGGTTCCTCCTGAGGGGCAGTTCGCGGCGACGATCGACCTTTGCGCTTCGTCAGCGTGGATCGAGCAGGACGACCGGGATGTCCCGGATCGTTCGCGCCTGGTAGTCGGCGTAGTCGGGATACATGCGGCAGAGTGCGGGCCAGTACTTCGCCTTCTCCTCGGCCGTCGCACGCCGCGCGCGCATGGAGCGCTTCTTCGACCCGACCTGGGCTTCGACGTCGGGGTTCGCGTCGATGTTGCGGATCCACAGCGGGTCCTTCGACATTCCGCCCTGGGACGCGACGGTGACGATGCGGTCGCCGTCCTCGAGGAAGAGCAGGGGGGTCGTGCGCTTCTGCCCGGACTTCCGGCCGACGGTCGTCAGCAGGAAGATCGGGGCGTCGTACATCCAGCGACCGCCGACGCGGCCGCCGCTTGCGCGGTACATCCACGTGTTGACGGCCGACATCACGCGAATGATCGGCTTGGCGATCCGTTCTTCCCTGGCGGTGAACGGCCGTGGAGCCTTCGTCTCGGGTTGCCCGGCCATCGCTTTCCTTCCTTACGGGACTGGCGAGGTGTAGCAAGCATTCCCGTCGCGACGCCGGTCGCGCCGTCCTGCCGTCACCGCCGGCCGGCGCTGCCTCACGCCGCCACAGTGCGCAGTCAGGGGAGGGCGCCGGCAGCAGCCGCGCGGCCTGCCCGGCGACGCGCATTCCGAACCCCCGGCCGCGATGGGCGGCGATTCGAGGCCGCGGAACACGAACCGGTCCCGGACCGCGGCTCGCCCACGCCCTCGCAGGATGCCGTCACGCTCGTCCTGTCGTCCGCGACGACTTCGGAGGCGTTCGTCACCAGTGACGCCTCAACCCGCGCGCTGGAGGGAGTCGACGACCTTCGTGCCGCTCGGCTCGTCGAGTTCGGTGTCGGTGCATTCGGTCAGCCGGGCGAGCATCTGGTAGTAGCCGATCGTCAGCAGCGTCTCGACGATCTCGCGGTCCGAGAAGTGCTTCCTCATTGCGGCGAAGGTCGCGTCGGAGCAACGAACGTCGACGGCGCTCTGCTGCACGAACGCGAGAAACGCTTTTTCCTTCTCGTCGAAGCACGAGGCGTCGAGGTCGCCGCGCTCGATCGCCGCGATCTGCTCCGGGGAGGCGCCGGTCGCCTCCGCGATCGGCACGTGCTGGATCCATTCGTAGCGCCCGCCGAACGCCTTCACGCCGAGCAGGATCGCGTACTCGCGCAGTTCCGGGTCGAGCTGCTGGGCGGACAGGATCGACGCGCCGAGCCGCATCAGCGGACGGAAGCTGGTCGGCGCGTGGGCCATCATGCGGAAGATGTTGAGCCGGACGGGCAGCGCGGCGAACGCGCTGCGCACGTCCTCGGGCGCGGTCTCGACGTCGACGAGCGGGATCCTCTGCTGCGGCATGGGGGCTTCTCCTGCGGGGGGTGCCGGCCGAGCATGCCTGCGAGCTCGAGCCATGAACAGCCCGCTGCTCGTGTCGAGCGGGACGCGGTCGCGATCCGCGCGCGCCAGGGTGCACGGCTTCGTCCGCGTTCGGGCTCGAATTCCCCATGTAACCGCCGCCGGCTCGCAGCGTCCCATTCGCCACGGAGGAATGTCATGGAGAACACGACCCTTGTCCGCTTCGGAGCGTCGACCCTCGCTGGTGCTGCTGCGCTCTTGTGCTGCGCCGCGCCCGCCGCCGCGGATTTCCTCGGCGTTCCCGCGATGTACCCGACGATCCAGCAGGCGATCGACGCTGCGCCGGACGGCGCCGTCATCCTCGTCGCTCCCGGCGTGTACGCGGAGAACCTCGATTTCGGGGGCAAGGAGGTGACCGTGCAGGGCTCCGGTCCCGATTCGGTGATCGACGGCGGCGACGCCGGGTCCGTCGTGCGCTTCGTGGGCGGAGAAGGACCGCTCGCGGTGCTCGACTCGTTCACGATCCGCGGCGGCCTCGCCGCGACCGGCGGCGGCATCGAGATCCGCGACTCGAGCCCGACGATCCTGCGCAACGTGATCGTCGGAAACCGCGCGACGGGCGTCGGCAGCGGGATCTACGTGGGCGGCACGACCGCGGAGCCGGCGATCTTCAACAACCTGCTCGCGTTCAACACGGGCGTCGGCGGTGGTGACCCGCACACGATCCAGGTCGTCTCGTCGTCGCCGCGCATCGTCAACAACACGATCGCGCGCAACGACAGCAACGCGATCCTGACGAGCGGCATCGCCTCCCCGGAGATCCGCAACAACATCCTCGTGCGCAACGGGTCGCGGCTCGTCGGCAGCCGCAAGGGACGCGGCATTTGCGACTTCGCCACCGGGACGGAGACGCGATTCAACTTGTTCTATCGCAACACGGTCGCGGCGCTGCTGACCGGCGGCGTCGACTACCGGCGCATCCGCCGCGCGCAGAATCTGCTCCTGCTCGATCGCCTGGCGGACAACCTCGACGGCGCTCCGCGCTACACCGGGGGGCGACTGCCGCGGACGATCGAGGAGTTCGCCCCGGAGCGCTTCCTCCCGAGCCGTGACCCGTCGCGCAGGAGCCGGGCCGTCGGCGCCGGGGACCCGGCGCCCGAGTACGACAACCTCGACGGCACGCGCAACACGATCGGGTTCACGGGCGGGCCGTACGCGCTGTTCACGGACTGAGCGGGATGTCGCGGCGCGCGTCGGAGCGGCGCTGGTCGTCGGCGAGCGTGCGTGCGGCGAGCAGCAGGCACACGAGGCCGATGCCGTCGCCGAGGAGGGCGCCGGCCAGCAGCGCCGCTCCGAGCGAGTCGAGCGCGGCCGAGAGCTTGCCGACGACGTACGGCCCGAGCGCGAGGCCGATGAACGTGACCACGAGCAGGTAGGCGGCCGCCGCGGAGCCGCGAAGCCGGGGCGGCACCAGGTCGTGCACGGTCGCGATGCCGGCGCCGATCCACATCGACGAGACGAACACCAGCGGCGCGTTGATCGCGAACGCCGCGAGCGTGGAAGGAGCGGCGATCATCGCGGCGGCGAGCGGCGGCGTGAGCAGCGCCGTGAGCATCCCCGTGTACAGCCGGCCGTACAGCGTGCGGCTGCGCCAGGCGTCGGCGAGCGCGCCGCCCGCGCTCACCCCGAGCCAGCCGGCCGCCGCCGCCACGCCGCCGACCGCGAGGCCGACATCGGCCGCGCCGACGCCGTGCACGCGCATGAAGTACGGCGCCGCCCAGTAGCCGATGGCGTAGCCGCTGAAGGACAGGAAGCCGAAGCCGAGCGCGGCCCAGCGCAGCGTCGGCGTGCCGAGGATCACCTCCGCCGCTTCGGGGCTGCGGATCGCGAGCGCCTGCATCCAGGAAGAGGCGGCGTAAGTGCCGATGCCGAGCGCGATCCACTGCGCGGCGTCGCCGCTCCTGGCGGCGATCGCGGCGGCGGCGGACGCGATCACGCCGGCCGCGAGGACGTTGCGCGCGAGCGGGACGCGACCGCCTTCGCGAGCGAGCGTCCACAGCGTCAGCGGCGGCAGCACCGCGCCGAGCTCGTGCAGGAACACGGCGAACGGCCGGGCGTCCACGGTCGGGCCGGCGTCGCCACGCGCCGGTTCGCGCAGCGTGCGAACCCACGCGGCGAGCGCGAGCCCGGGAAGTCCGACGACGAAGAACGCGACCTGCCAGCCGCGCAGGCCGAACGGCGCCGCCCCCGGCGGGAACGCCGCGTCCCAGCGGTCGACGACCTGGCCGCCGATCGCGAGCCCGCAACCCGCGCCGATATAGATCCCGCTCGAGTAGATCGCGAGCACCGTCGCGCGACGCGCGGGCGGGAACCAGTCCGAGAGCAGCGAGTAGGCCGCCGGCGACGCGCTGGCTTCGCCGACGCCGACGCCGATGCGTGCGACGGCGATCTGCGTGAAGTTCTGCGCGAGGCCCGACAACGCCGTCATCGCGCTCCAGAACGCGAGGCCGAGCGAGATCAGGCTGCGCCGCACCCAGACGTCGGCGAGCCGCCCGAGCGGAATACCGAACAACGCGTAGAAGACCGCGAACGCCGTCCCGAACAGGAAGCCCATCTCGGCATCGGTCAGGCCGAGGTCGGCCTGGATGTGCTCGTTGAGGATCGAAAGGATCTGCCGGTCGAGGAAGTTCAGGACGTAGACCACGACCAGGACCACGAGCACGTAGCGCGGGTACCAGTCGGGGACGTGCGTGCCCGCCGCGGACGGCGGCGAAGGGTTCGCGGCGGGCTCGGTCGGCATGCTATGGCGAACCTGCATGAGCGGCCCGATTCATGCCAGCAGGCGGCCGGCGGGTCCGGGACGCGAAGCGTACGCCGGACGTCGTACGGTGCGCGAGTCGTGCCCGCGTTGCGAAGCGGCGGAAGCGGTGACGCTCGCGGACGACGGCGAGCGCGAATGGGCGCGCTGCGCCTGCGGCGTCGTGTACAAGCGGCTCGAGCCGGAACACGAATCCGCCGACGCCGACGCCGACGCCGACGCCGACGCCGACGCCGATGCCGACGCCGCGACGCTTGGCGACGGCGACGGCGACGCGGCGAGCTTCGAGCGTTACGGACGCCGGCGTCGCCGGCGCATTGCCAAGTCGCGCCGGCAGATCCTGGACGCGTTGGAGTTCGCGCGGCACGACCGGCTTCTCGACGTCGGCTGCTCGCTCGGCTACACGCTCGAGGCCGCGCACTCTCTCGGCCTCGCCGCCGCCGGCGTGGACGTCTCCGCGCACGCCATCGCCGAATGCCGTCGCCGCGGCTTCGACGTGCGCACGGGAAGGCTGGAGGCCCTGCCGTTCCCCGACGCAAGCTTCGGGATCGTCGTGCTCAAGCACGTGTTCGAGCACACCAGCGAACCGCGCCGCGCGCTCGCGGAGCTTCGCCGCGTGCTGGCGCCGGGCGGCGCGCTGTTCCTGGCCGTGCCGAACCTCGAGTACCGGCGGGCGGCGGAGCGACCGGAACGGTCGCGTTTCTTTCGCGGACGGGCCGGACGCGAGCACGCGGTCTACTGGTCGCCGGCGACGCTGGCGGCGCTGCTCGAGGACGAAGGCTTTCGAGTGACGAGCGTGCACCCGAGACTCGTGCACCGTCGCGCGGGCGCGCTGCGGGTCGTGCTCGAGGCGGCGAGCCTGCCGCTGCGGCTCCCGCTGCGGCTGGTCGCCGACCGGCTGCACCTGCGCAAGGAGTTCTGGCTCGTTGCCGTCCAGCGGTGAGCCGGGCGCCAACTCTTGTGCCGCTGGTCTTCGCGGGCGGCCACGCTGCTCCCTGCGGGCGGGGCCGAGTCGCTCCAGCCGGCGGCGGTCGTCGTGACGGTCAGGCCGTGAGCTGGCGAAGGATGGTCGCGCTGTCGAAGTAGACGCGCTCGCAGACGAGGTCCGGCCCGTCGAAGAGAAAGAACGCGACCATCCGGCAGCGGAACTCGCGTCCGGTCGGCTCGAGGCCCATCAGCGGGCCGTCGTGGGTGCCGAGCAGCCAGAACTCCGCGATCACGGCGTCGTCGGCGTGGTGGAGCGCAATCAGCTCGTTGCGCTGGTCGGGAAACGCCGCGCGGCTCGTGCGGAAGTACTCCAGCACCGCGTCAGCGCCGTCGTGCACCTGCCCGGTCGCGATGAGCTCGTAGCGCGGGTGCCGGAACGTCGCGAGCGTGCGGTCGAACTCGTGCACGTTCTCGGACTCCATGTGCTCGCGCACGATGTGTTCGCGATGATCCCGAAGGTTCCGGTCGATCGGCATGGCGTTCCTCCGCGAGGCAAGCTCGGCGCCCGGTCATTCGGCGGCGGGGCTTGCCGCCGGCGCGACGACGGGTGCCACGGCCGCGGACGGTGCTGCGGTCGCGGACGGTGGCGTTGCCGGCGCGGACGGCGTGCCCGCGGGATCGCCGGCCGGCGCGGCGGGACTTGCCGCCGGCGCTGCCGCAGGAACAGGATCGGCAACCGGCGGAACGGCTGTTGCCGCCGGCGCTGCGGGCGCTGTCGCCGCAGCCGCGGCCGCCGCCTTCGCTTCCTCTTCCTGCTCGCGCGCGCGGTACTCGTTCGTGATCTCGTCCTTCTCGGCCTGGCGGCGTTCCCGGATGGCCCGGGCGGCGTTGCGCTGCTCGCGCGCCTCGGAGCCGCGCCCGGCCTTGTCGTAGGCGTCCGCGAGCGCCAGGCGATTCTCGGCGACGTTCGGCTCGAGGTCGATGGAGCGGCGCAGCGCCTCGATCGCCGGCTCGTACTTGCCGGCGTCGTAACGCGAAAGCCCGATCATGTACCAGCCGACCGCGCCGAGCGTCGGGTCGAGTTGCATCGACTGCCACACGGCAGCCTCGGCGAGATCCGGCCGACCGAGCTCGCGGTAGACGGCTCCGCGGTTGTAGTAAATCTGCGCGGCGATCTTCTTCGTCTCGGCGTCCTGTTCGGGCAGCGGGACCGGGATCTTCGCGAGCGCGGAGTCGTAGGCCTTCAGCGCGTGCTGCGACAGCCCGTACTTCTGGTACATGAAGCCGAGGGCCGCATGATTGTCGTACGACTCGGGGTGTTCGCGCACGAGCTTCAGGTACGGCGCGAGCTTCTCGGCCAGCTGGGCGCGCGCCTCCGTGATCATCGCCTGGATCTTCGCGTCGCCTGGCCGCATCGCGAGCGCCTGCTCCAGCGTCTCGATGCCCTTCCCGAAATTCTCGGCGAGGCAGTAGGTCAAGCCGAGGGCCTGCACGAACTCGACGCGCTTCGGGTCGAGGGCGACGGCGCGGCCGAGCGCGTCGATCGCCTGCGGGTACTCGTCCCTGCCGCGGTAGGACCACGCGAGGTAGTACCAGGCCACGGGATCGTTCGGCCTCGCGGCGATCACGGCCCTCGCCGACTTTTCGGCGTCGCTGTACGACTGCAGCGTGACGAGCAGGCGCATCAACTCGACTTGCGGTTCGATGTTCTTCGGGTCGAGGTCCGAGGCGCGCCGGCAGTCGCCGACCGCGTCGAACCACTGCTGGCGCGCGGAGCGATCCCGGCAGCGCGCGAGCAGGTGCTGGGGGTTGTCGTCGTCGAACTGGTCCTCGGGGGGCGCCGTCGGCGGCGGAGCGTCCGGGGCGGGCAGCACGACGCGGCCTTCCCCGGGCACCAGCGAGGGGATCGTCGACGACGTGCCTTGCAGGCCCGGATCGCCGGCCGCCGCCTGGGCCGCCGCCGCGGCTTCAGCCTCGCGCCGCGCGGCGGCCGTGCCTTCCTCGATCGAGTCCTTCTTCTGGAACGGCGAACCGCCCGAGCAGCCGGCCAGCAGGGCCGCTGCGAGAGCGGGAACGAGCACGACGAGCCGCCGTGCTGCCACCAACCGCATGTCGCGCTTCATGATCTGGTCATCCTAGAAGAGCCCGCCCGGCGGGTCCATGCGCCCGCCGGATTTCCGTGCGGGTGAAGCGGGCGGACGCCGGTGGAAGGAGGCGGGGTGGCGAGCGTTGCGGCGGCCGGTCGGCGCGAGCGTCCGGCGCGGCCGGTCAGCGTCGGTCGGCGCAGCGCACGGCCGCCGTGCTCACGCGGACGATGCGAAGGTCGCCGAACGGCGTGCCGACGCCGCTGTTCAGCGTCAGCGCGACCGCGAGGTCGCGCTCGAAGTCGGCCCACGCGCCGGACCCGCCGAACCCGAAGTGCCCGATCCCGTGGCGGATCCCGCCGCCGAGCCCGATCGTGAACGGGCGGTGGTAACCGAGGCGCCACTGCATCGGGAACGGCACGACGCGGTCGACCGTGCGGTTCTGGATCGTGGACGCGCGGTGCAGCGTCTGCTCCGAGACGAGCCGCACGCCCCCGAGCTCGCCGCCGGACGCGAGCGCCGCGTACAGCGTCGCGAGCGAACGCGCCGTGAACACGCCGTTGGCCGACGGGATGCAGGCCGCCGCGAACTCGGGCGAGTTGAAGTCGACTTCGTCGATGCCGTGAGGGATCAGCGCGCGTTCGGCTTCGCGAAGGTCCACCGGGATGCCGAGCATGCGCAGCCAGCGGTTGATCGCGGCGAGGTACGCGCGCGTGCGGTCGGCGCCTCCGCGCTGCGCCTGCGGCCCGGCCAGCGCGAGCGTCGCCTTGCGGTGGGCCTGGTCGGCGGGGAGGCCGATGAACAGGCCGTCGAGGTCGAGCGGCCGGGTGATCTCCTCCTCGAGGACCTGCCGGAACGGCTTGCCCGTGACGCGCTGGATGATCTCGCCGACCAGGTAGCCGTAGGTCAGGCCGTGGTAGCCGTGCGACTTGCCGGGTTCATGGATCGGGTGCGCGGCCTCGAGTGCGCGCACCATGTATTCCCAGTCGAGCATCCGCCGTGCATGGTCGATCATGCTGCGGATGTCGTAGAGTCCGGCCTCGTGGCAAAGGACCTGGCGGATCGTGATCTTGCCTTTTCCCGCGTATGCGAATTCCGGCCAGTGCTTCGCGACGGGTTCGTCGTAGTCGAGGAGTCCCTTGTCGGCGAGGACGTGCAGCAGAGTCGACGCGACGCCCTTGGTCGTCGAGTACGACATCGACGCGGTCTCGGACGTCCAGCTCGTGCCGGCAGCGTCGGACGTCCCTCCCCAGAGATCGACGACCTTGCGGCCGCGATGGAAGATGCACAGCGCCGCGCCGCCGTGGCCGCCGGGAATCAGCGACTTGAAGAGCCGCGCGACGCTCCAAAAGTCCGGATGGATGTAGCCCTCGACGGAGCTTGCGCTCTGGGCGGGATCCTGTCGCGAAACCGTGGTGGCCTCGACGAGCACGTTCTCGGGAGAAGGATACGATGCCATCGTGTCAAACTGCCTCATCGGCCGAGAGGAAGACAGTCCTGCCCGTCACAATGTGCGAACCCGCTGGACTCTTGGCAAGCCAAAAAATCGGCGCGCCGTCCGCTCACGTCAGGTGCGTCGCGCCGCTGGTGTGTCCTGCTTCCGCAGAGGCATCGGGATCGGAAGACGTCGTCGTCGCCGAGGAATCGGTCGCGGTGATCCCGGCGCCGCGCGTCGTCGTCTTTCGTCGAGCCTGTTCGCCGCCGCGCTGCGACGACGAGGCCTGGACGCGCTCGGCGAGGACCTGGAGTTCCTCGAAGGCCTCGCGCGTCGCCTTGACGTAAGCGGCCAGGTCCGGGACGAGGTCGTAGTCCGCGTTGAATCCCCAGCAGAGCCTTCCGTCGTAGCTGAGCAGCGCGATGCCGAGTCCGAGGTTGTCGACGAGCGGCACGTGCGGGAACGTCTCGAGCAGCCGCGCCCCGAGCATGTACATCGGGAACTGGGGCCCCGGCACGTTCGTCACGACCATGTTGAACGGCAGCAGCCGCGTCATGTTGCGGCCGGCCAGCGAAAGCAGCGTGGACGGCGTCCACTCCGCGACCTGCGTGAGCACTTCCGCGCCGACGGCGCGCCGGGACGCCTTCAGGTCGGCCGTGGTGCGCCGGATCGTCTCGAGCTGGCGCCGCGGGTCTTCCTCGCCGATCGGCAGGTCCACGGTCCAGGCGGACACGCGATTGCCGAGCGCGCCGCGTTCGTCCTCCGCGCGCACGCTGACCGGCGTGAGCACGCGGAAGTCGATGCGGCGCGGGTCGACGAGCCGGCGCTGCAGGAAGCGCCGCACGGCGCCGGTCACGACGGTCAGCACGATGTCGTTGAGCGAACCTCCGAGCACGCGCCGCACGGCCTTGATGTCCGCGAGGCTCATCGTCAGCCAGTCGAAGCGGCGGTGCGGTCCGATCTCGCCGTTGAGCGGCGTCGCCGACGCCGTGCGGAACGACGCGCCGAGCGTCTCGGCGACGGCGCGGCCGCGCGTGAGGAGGTCGCGCTGCGTGTCCTCCGCCGCCGCGACCAGGCTGCCGATGCCGCGTGCGGCCTCGAGCGGAAGCTTTGCCCAGTGCGCGGCCTCGTCGCGCAGCAGCTCGACACCGGAAGGAGTCGGCCGCGGGATGAACTGCGGGGTTTCGTGCACGTCCTGCTGCTCGAACGGGCTCAGCAGGATCTTCAGCATGTCGACGCCGGACATGCCGTCGATCATGCAGTGGTGGACTTTCGAGATCAGCGCGAAGCGGTCGCCGGACAGGCCCTCGATGATCCACAACTCCCACAGCGGGCGCTGGCGGTCGAGGTGCTGTTGCATGATGCGGCCGGACAATCGCTTGAGCTGCGCTTCGGTTCCCGGACGCGGCAGCGCCGAGTGCCGGATGTGGTAGTCGAGGTTGAAGCGGTCGTCGTCGACCCACACGGGCTGGCTCGTGAACGGAACGTAGGCGAGCTTCTGGCGATAGCGCGGGATCAGGTGCAGCGACGACGCGAAGAGCTGGCGGATCGCGTCGGCGTCGACCCCGCCGTCCGCCGTGGCGAGCGGGCCCGACTCGAACACGAGGGTCGAGGCCACGTGCATGTAGGCGTTCGGTTTCTCGAGGATCAGGAACGAGTTGTCGAGGGCGGTCAGGCGATCGTACGCGTATCGGGCCATGGATCTGCTCCTGTCCGGCCGGCGGTCGAGCCGGAGATCGTGCTATCGCGCGGTTCGGCATCGCGCACAAATGACGCACGGCGGCGCCGAATCCGCCGGGTTTCTGTCGCAGGGTGTCCCGGATAGGAAGGAGCTCGCGACCGGTCGCCGCGACCGGAGTGGAGGGATTCGCATGGATCTGCCCGTCAGCGTCAATACGTTCGGAGCGTTCGTCACCCTCGGGCTCGGCGTCTTCGGGTTGTTCTGGCCCTGGGGGGTCGCGAGTCTCGTCGGCATCGTTCCGGAGGGCGAGCGCGGCGTCTCGGAAATCCGCGCCACGTATGGGGGCCTCTTCCTCGCGCTCGGCCTCGTTGCCATGATCGCGCAATCCCCGGACATCTTCCGCGCGCTCGGCGTGGCGTGGATCGGCGCGGCTTCGGCGCGTGCATTCTCGTTCGTGCGCGACAACAGCCGTTCGGGCGCGAATATCGGCGCCATCGTGATGGAAGCCGCGATCGGGTTGTTGCTGCTCGTGCCGTGGGAGTCGTTCTTCGGCGCCTGATCCTGGTCTGCTGAATCCGTCTTCAAGCGCGGCACCGTCGAGTCGCAGCTGCGAGACACGACCTTGTCTTGAGTCGCCGCGGCTGCGATGGTGCTCCCTGCTTCTGGCCGCAACCCGAACTCAGGAGGTACCGATGCAAGGCTGTTTTTCGTCGAGAACGATGTTCCGGGCCATCGCGGCGTTCGTCGTCTTCGCCGGATCGGCGCCGGCGGCCCGCGCCAGCGACATCACCGGCACGGTCGCGTTCGAGGGCGACGTGCAGTTCGTGCAGCCGATCGCCGGCATCGATCTTTCCGATCTCGTGGTCACGTCCGGACCCGGCATCGAGGCTACCGGGAACGGTGAGCACTGCTCGATCGACGTCGACGGCGGTGCGCCGGTCGACGGGCTCGGCGCGTACCCGGCCTCCGGTGCGCTGTCGGTGCAGCTGACGATCGGGCGCGGCGGCAACAACGCGCCGGACGGCACCTGCCTGCTGCAGCTTCGCGCCTCCGGCAACGACGGCGCCGACGTCAGCGCGAGCGGCACGGTGACCGTCGAGGTCACGGTGGCGAACATCAGCGGCAACGAGACCGTCGTCGTTCCCGACCCGATCCTCGTGCGGCCCTCGAAGACCCACGCCGGCCTGACCAAGGACTGCGACAAGTGGGTCAAGAAGGAGATCAAGTTCAAGGGCAAGTGCAATTCCCTGCTCTGGAAGCTCGGCGGCGCGGACGGTTCCGCGAAGTGCAAGGACGCCGGTCCCGAGGTCCTCGATTGCGACGACAACGACTACGTCGACGAAGTCGTCGAGTTCTCGTTCGGGCAGATGAACCAGCAGGTCGACGCCCCGAACGCCGACGCGATCGACCTTGCCGTGCTGAAGGACCAGGCGAAGTGCCAGAAGCTCCTCGGCAAGGCCGCGGTCAACTTCTTCACGAAGCGCAACAAGTTCGTCCAGAAGCGGTGCGTGGACACGCTGGAGGACAGCGAGTCCTGCCGCTCGCAGGCCGGCAAGGACGCAAGTCGCAAGCTGGACCTCATCGACAAGTGCGTCACGGACCAGGGCACCGACGTCCTGACCGGCCTCACGCTCGCCGACGTCGGCGAGCCGTGCGATTCGCAGTGCATCAGCGGCGGGACGATCGACCGCAAGTGCATGAAGGACTGTTTCGAGTTCGAGCTGACGACGCTGGCCGACGGCCTCGTGGGGGACATCCCGGAGTGCGGCAACGGCATCCTGCAGGGCGCCGAGGTCTGCGACGACGGCAACCTCGACGCCGGGGACTGCTGCAGCGCGACCTGCACGGCCGAGCCGGCCGGCGAACAGACCTGCGGCGTCGGCGCCTGCGTGAACACGACCGCCCAGTGCGCGGCGGGTGAACCCGTCATCTGCACGCCGCTGGCCCCCGGGGTCGAGGCCGGCAATTGCGGCGACGGCATCGACAACGACTGCGACGGGCAGACGGACCTCGACGACCCCGACTGTCCGTAGCGTGGGCCGGTCCGCGGCAAACCTCGCGAGCCCCGGGAAGCCTGCTTCCCGGGGCTCGCGTCGTTTTGGCACCGCGCCGCGCGTCGGACAGGATGGCGCATGCCCGCGTCCTCGCCGAGGTTGTATCTCGTCGACGTCTTCGCCGAGCGGCCCTACGCCGGAAACCAGCTCGCCGTGGTCGTCGGCGCGATGCCCGACCGGTGGCCGCCCGAGCGCATGCAGGCGTTCGCTCGCGAGATGAACTTCTCCGAGACGACGTTCGCGACGCCCGCGGAGCGCGACGGGGCCTACGACGTGCGCATCTTCACGCCGGCCGAGGAGCTGCCGTTCGCGGGTCATCCGACGCTGGGCACGGCCTGGGTGCTGCGCCGCCATCTGCGCGACCGGCGGTTGCGAACGGCGATCGCCCTGCGCCTCGGGATCGGCGTCGTTCCCGTGGAGTTCGACAGGACGGAGATGGGCGAGCTCGTGCGCATGCGACCGCGCACGCCGGTGCTTGGGGAGAACGTCGCGGCGGCCGAGGCCGCGCGGCACCTGTCGCTCCCGGTCGACGCGATCGATCCTCGCCACGCGCCCCGCCGCGTCGGCATCGGCGTCGAGTTCGTGATCGTTGCGCTGCGGAGCCTCGAGGCGCTGCGCGCGGCGCAGCCGCGTTCCCTGCCGGCGGGCGTGCCCGGACAGATGCTCGGCGTGCTCGCGTTCTCGCCCGAGGCGTACGAGCCGGGCGGGGACCTTTCGGCGCGGGTCTTCTTCGATGCGCTCGGCATTCGCGAGGACCCGGCGACCGGCTCGGCGGCGGCGTGCCTGGCGGCCTGGCTTTCCGCCGAGCGGTACTTCGGCAGCGATCGCGTGCGCGTCCGCGTGCAGCAGGGATACGAGATCGGGCGTCCGTCGTGTCTGTACCTGGGCGCCGGCCCGGAGGGCGTGGACGTCGCGGGCAAGGTCGCCCTGGTCGCGCGCGGGGAGGTCGCGTGAGCGTTTCTCGCGCGCTCGTCTTCGCCGGGCTCGTGCTCGTCGCCGTCGGGCTGGCGTGGCCGCTGGTCGCAAAACTCGGGCTCGGCCGGTTGCCCGGCGACATCGCGTACGAGCGCGAGAACTTCCGGTTCTATTTCCCGCTGACGACGCTGCTCCTCGTGAACCTCGCCCTCTGGCTGCTGATGCGGCTGTTCGGCGATCGCTGACGGCGTCGGCCAGCCCCGTTGGAAGTCGTGGGCGAAGAGGCGCGCGGAGTCGACGCGGGCGGTCTGGTGGCCGACCCCGCGACGGCGCTTCCGGTGGCGAGCCCCGGGGCGGGCTCGAACCCGCGCCGTGTCGGGATCGGCGTCGTCTACATCGTCGCCGGCGCGTTCGCGTTCAGCCTGATGAGCGCGCTCGTGAAGATCGCGGGCCAGCGCCTCCCGACCCAGGAGATCGTCGCGGCGAGGGCGGCCGTGAGCCTCGTGCTCAGCTGGTGGCTCGTGCGGCGCGCGGGCGTCTCGCCGTGGGGAACGCACCGCCGGATGCTCTTCTTCCGCGGGCTGCTCGGGTACCTCGCGCTCTCGTGCGTGTTCCGCTCGGTCACGGTGATGCCGCTGTCCGACGCGACGGTGCTGCAGTACCTGTACCCGATCTTCACGGCCGTGCTGGCGACGGCGCTGCTCGGGGAGCGCCCGACGCCCGGCATCGCGGCCGCCGGCCTCGCGGGCCTGGCCGGCGTCGTGCTCGTTGCCAAGCCGTCGTTCGTGTTCGGAGCGCTCGCGGGCGGCCCCCCGCTGTTCGACGTCTCGATCGCCGTGCTCGGCGCGCTCTTCACGGCGATCGCGTACGTCGGCGTCAAACGGCTGACCGCGCTCGAGCATCCACTCGTGATCGTCTTCTACTTCCCGCTCGTCACGCTGCCGGCGACCCTCCCGTCGCTGCTGCACTCGGCCGTGATGCCGCGGGGATGGGAGTGGGCGGTCCTCGCCGGCATCGGCGTGACGACGCAGGCGGGACAGGTCTGGTTCACGCGCGGCCTGCAGCACGAGTCGGCGACGCGCGCGACGGCGCTGACCTACACGCAGGTCGTGTTCGCGACCGCCTGGGGCGCGCTGTGGTTCGGCGAGACGCCGGACGCCGGCTCCCTCGTCGGGGCGGCGCTGGTCGTCAGCGGCGCGCTGCTGCTCGTGGCCACGCGCGAGCGCCGCGCCGGCTGAATCGCCGCGGACGCGGCGATGCGCTTGTGTCTGCCGCCCCATCGCGCACAGTGCGCTCGTGCCCACCGCCGGCGTCACGATCCTCGGCATCCTCAACGTTACGCGCGACTCGTTCTCGGACGGCGGGCGTTACCTCGATCCGCAGGCCGCCGTCGCGCACGCGCTCGGCATGGTTGCCGACGGCGCCGACGTCGTCGATGTCGGCGCCGCGTCGAGCCATCCGGAGGCCGAGGACGTCGGCGCGGCCGAGGAGATCCGCCGGCTCGAGCCGGTCCTGCGCGAGCTCGTCGGCCGCGGCGTGGCGGTCAGCGTCGACGCGTGGCGAAGCGAAGTGCAGCGGCGCGCGCTCGAGCTCGGGGCCTCGTGGCTGAACGACATCCGCGGCTTCGCCGACGCTTCCTTCCATCGCGAACTCGCTGCGTCGCCGGCGCGCCTCGTCGTGATGCACTCGATCCGCGAGGGAGCACGCGCCACGCGCGAGGCGACCGACCCGCAGCAGGTGTGGGAGCGACTGCTCGCGTGGTTCGACGCACGGCTGGCCGCGCTGGAGTCGGCCGGCGTCGCCCGCGAGCGCATCGTGCTCGATCCGGGCATGGGGTTGTTCCTCGGCGACGACCCCGCGCCGTCGGTGCTGGTGCTCCGGCGGCTCGGCGAGTTGCGCGCGCGCTACGGCCTGCCGCTGCTCGTCTCGGTATCGCGCAAGTCGCTGGTCGGCCGCCTCGCCGGTCGCGGCGTCGCGCAGCGGGACGCCGCGTCGCTCGCGGCGGAACTGTTCGCGGTCGAGCGCGGCGCGACGATGATCCGCACGCACGAGCCGCGGCTGCTGCGCGACGCGCTGGCCGTGCTCGACGCGCTCCGCGGCGACGCGTAGGCGCTTTCCGCCTCGATGGCGGGAACCCCGGCGGGCTCTCGAGGGCTCGGCGTCGCGGCGGGTCGCCTCCAGCGGCTCGAGGGAGCATCGGGAAGTTCCCGGCGCGCGCCCCCGCCAGCCCGTCAGCGAAGTTCCCAGCGCACGCCGTGCGGTCGCATCGCGTCGAGGAACTCGACCGCGGGCAGGGCCTTTCCGGTCGTCATCACGCCGCCGTCGCGTCCGCCGCCGTCCGCGAGCCGGATCGCCGTGTGCGCTGCCGCCGCGCCGGAGACCGCGTAGACGTCGCTGCCGCTCGCGACGAACACGTGGCTGCCGGTCGGCGTCTGCCCGTGCACGAAGACCTTCCACGGGACCGAAGAACGCTGGTCGTCCGGCGGGTCGCGGTGCCAGCGCGCGAGCGCGCGGTCGAGCGCCGACGCGACGCTCCCCGCGAGCACGCGTCGAAGCCGCGGCTGCAGGTGCGCGAGCGGGGCGAGGGCGCGAGCCTGCCACTCGGGCAGCAGCAGGTGGCAGCTGGCGGACTGCAGCTGCGGGATGTCGAGGGGCAGCATCACCGCGTCGCCGCCAGGGATCACGACGGCCCACCAGGCCTGCTTCTCGCCGGGGAAGCGGACCTCGCGCGGACTCCACGCCGTCGGCAACGGCACGAGACGGCCGTCGCGGAACGCGACGAGCTCGGCGCCGAGCATGTCGAGCGCGCTGCGCGCCGTCCCGACGGTCGGCCGGAACCCGTCGGCCAGGTAGTACGAGCTCATCGTCAGCAGAGGGCCGCTTCGCTCGTGGAGCACGGCCGCGCCGAGGTAGCTGAACGTGAACTCGAACGCCGCGCCGGTCACGACGGTGGAGCCGGTGCTGATCGCGCGCCGGTGCAGTTCCTCGTAGACCTGCATCTGGAAGTTCTGCTCGCCGGTCGTGTCGACGTAGTGGACGCCGAGGTCGACCGCGGCGCGCACCACCGGCATGCCCCAGCGCGCGAACGGGCCGACCGTGCTGACGACGGCGCGCATGCCTCCGAACGCACGCAGCAGCGAGGCGCTGTCGGCGGCGTCGGCGACGCGGACCTCGGGACGCGACGCGAGCGAGGAGGACAGCGCGTCGAGCGCCGCACGATTGCGCCCGGCGACCACGTACGGACGGGCCGCTTCCTCGAGGGCCCGGACGACGAGGCGCCCGGTGTAGCCGGTGGCGCCGTAGACGAGGATCGGTTCCAGGGTCAGTGAATCCCGTGCGATGGGGCGAGGGTCTCGGGCGAGACGTGCAGGCGGCGCAGGGCCGCTTCCCACATCAGCGCCGCAGGAGTGTCGAACAGGAAGTCGGCGTCGACGTCGCTGTTCACCCAGGCCGTCTCGGTCAGTTCGCGCTCGAGCTGGGCCGGCCCCCATCCCGAGTAGCCGAGCAGGAAGCGCACTCGCTTCGGCGGATGCTTCGCGAGTTCGCGAAGCGCGTCCGGCGCCGACGTGATGTAGACGCCGGGAAGAACCTCGCGCGTGCCGAGGCCGTCGAGGCCGTCGACCTGCTCGTGCAGGATCCATCCGGTCTCCGGCTGCACCGGTCCGCCCGACCACGCGACCTCGTGGCTCGTCCCGTGCCAGTCCACGTCGATCGATTTCAGCAGGTCGCCGACCGGCGTGCGCGTCGGCCGGTTCACGACGAGCCCGAAGGATCCTTCGGAGCGGTGCTCGATCATCAGCACGACCGAGCGGTCGAAATTCGGATCACGAAGCTGCGGCATCGCGATCAGGAGTCCCGGGGCGACGTGCAGTTCTCCAAGCATGGCCGACTCTGTACACACGGACCGCCCGTCCGGCAAGGGAAAGACTTCCGGAAATCTGTTGCGTCCGCATTGCGCGCACAAGATGCTCGGCAGGCCGGGCCGGCTCCGGTCGCGCTCCCGTTCGGCGCCGGGAGCCGGCAGCGGGAGTCCGATCGACCCGCGGGAGCATCGGGAGCGACATCCGGGAGCGACATCCGAAGGAGGATCAGCGACATGGATTTCGGAGTTCTGGTTCCGCAGGGATGGCGGCTCGACCTGATGGGCGTCGACGGGGACGCCGCGAAGTGGGCGACGTGCGATCGCGTGATTCGCGGACTCGACGCGGCCGGATGGGACTCGCTTTGGGTCTACGACCACTTCCACACCGTTCCCCGCAAGGAGGTCGAGGCGACCTTCGAGGCCTGGTCGCTGATGGCCCACATGGCGACCGCGACCCGCCGCGCGCGCATCGGCCAGCTCGTCACCTGCAACGAGTACCGTCATCCCGCCTACCTCGCGAAGATCGCGGCCTGCATCGACGTGATGAGCGGCGGAAGGCTCGACCTCGGGCTCGGCTCCGGCTGGTTCGTCGAGGAGTTCGACGCCTACGGGTACGAGTTCCGCGCGACGGGCGAGCGCCTGCGGCGCCTGCGCGAGTCCCTCGAGATCCTGCGGCGGATGTGGGGGCCGGAGCCGATGGCGAGCTTCGACGGCAAGCACTTCCGGTTGAAGGATGCCGTCTGCCAGCCGAAGCCGCTGCAGAGCCCGCACCCGCCGATCCTGATCGGCGGCCGCGGCGAGAAGGTCCTTCTGCGGCTCGTCGCCGAGTACGCCGACATCTGGAACTACAATGGGAGCCGCGACGAGTTCCCGCGCTACCGCGAGATCCTCAAGGACCACTGCCTCGCGGTCGGTCGCGACTTCGAGGAGATCACGATCACCGCGATGGCGGGCGGCATCTGCTACGACGACGAGGTCGAGGGAGAGCGCTTCTTCTCCCGCATCGCCGCGCAGGGACTCCCGAGGGAAGGCCTGCTGAGCTTCGTCTCGTGCAAGGGGACGCGCGAGCAGTGCGCGGAATTCCTTTACGGTTATCGCAAGATGGGGGTTTCCGGCATCGTCTTCTACTTCAACGACATCGCATCGTTCGGCTGCGGCGACTCGCAGGCGGAGATCTTCCGCCGCGACGTGTTCCCGCTCGTCGGCTGACGGGCGGAGGGCGGTCGGGATGCAGGCCGACGTCGTCTACCGCGTGGACCGGCAGGGCGTGATCCGCCACGCCAACCGCGCCTTCGACGAGTTCGCCATCGCGAACGATGGCCGTGACCTGTCGTCGGCGACGGTGGTCGGGCGCAGCCTCTGGGACGTCGTCCGCGAGCCGACGACGCGGCAGATCTACGACGCGGTCCTCGACCGCGCCATCGACGGACGGCCGGTCACGTTCCCGTTCCGCTGCGACTCGCCGTCAAGGCGCCGGCTGCTGCGCATGACGGTCCTCGCCACGGGCGACGAAGTGGAGTTCCGCGTCAGCACGGTCGCGATCGAGGACCGGCCTCCCGAGCGGCTGCTGGCCGCGGACGCGCCTCGCTCCGAAGCCGTGCTCGCGGCGTGCGGTTGGTGCAAGAAGATCCGCGTCGAAAGCGGGTGGAAAGAGGTCGAGGACGCCGTCGTCGCGCTCGCGTTGTTCGACGCGCCGGCGCTGCCGTCGCTGACGCACGCGATCTGCGAGGATTGCCGCGACGAGATGCTCTCGCTCCTCGACGCGGCGACGTGATCGCGGCGGGCGGCGTCGCCGCTGTCGCCCGCCGCGCTTTCGTGGCAGAAGCAGGCCATGCCCCGCAACGTGCTCGGTGAACCGCTCGCCTCCTGCTCGACCCAGCCCCTGACCGGATTCTTCCGCGACGGCTCGTGCCGGACCTCCGATGACGACGTCGGTCGGCACTGCGTCTGCGTCGAGGTGAACGTCGAGTTCCTCGAGTTCTCGCGGCAGCGCGGCAACGACCTGTCGACGCCGCGGCCGGAGTTCGGCTTCCCGGGCCTGCAGCCCGGCGACCGCTGGTGCCTGTGCTCCAGGCGCTGGCAGGAAGCGCTCGAGGCCGGGCTGGCGCCGCCCGTCGTGCTGCAGGCGACCGACGAGCACGCGCTCGAGGACGTCTCGCTCGACGACCTCAAGAAGTACGCCGTCGACCTCTGCTGACGACGCCACGCCGGGGGGCTAGGCTCCCGGGCGTCAGCGGATCCGCCAGCGTCAGCCGGGCATCCGCTGGATCGCGCCGACCAGCCGTTCGCCCGCCGCTTCGCCGGAACGCACGCTGTCGGGAATGCCGACGCCGCGGTAGGCCGAGCCCGCCAGCGCGAGCGTCGGATGGCGTCCGGCCTCTTCCTCGATGCGCGCGACGCGCTCGAGGTGCCCGACGTTGTACTGCGGCATCGAGCGCGGCCAGCGCGTGACGACGGCGTCGCGCGGCTCGGCCCGCACGCCCAGCAGCTCGGCAAGGTCGCGACCGATCCCGGTCAGCATGCGGTCGTCGGCCATGTCGTACGCCTCCGGAAACAACGCGCCGCCGACGAACGCGCGCACGAGCACGGAGCCCGCCGGCGCCCGGCCCGGGTACTTCACGCTGCTGAACGTGCAGGCCAGCAGCGTGCGACGCTCGCTCGCCGGCACGACGAAGCCGAATCCGTCGAGCGCGTGCGCGATGTCCTCGCGCCGGTAGACCAGGTTCACGGTGGCGGACGAGGCGTACTCGATCGCGTTCAGCGAGCGGGCGAGCTCGGGGGACAGGCCCTCGACCATGCGGGAGGTCGCGTAGGCCGGCGTCGCGAGGCAGACCGCGTCGGCCTCGACGGCGTCGTCGAGCGTGTGGACCTTCCAGCGGTCCCCTTCGCGCTCGACGCGCTCGACGGCCGTGCCGGTGCGAACCGCACCGGCGGGCAGCAGCTCGCGCAGGCGTTCCGGCAACGCGGAGAGTCCCTTGTCGAGCGAGATGAACAGCGAGTAGCGCGGGCCCGCCGCACTGCCCTCGGCCGCCGCGCCGCCGCCGCGCATCGCGCGCCGGCGCTGCTCGACGAAGCCGAGGATCAGGCTGCGATGCTTGCGCTCGATCTCGAGGAAGCGCGGC
The DNA here is from genome assembly GCA_964476185.1 of uncultured Myxococcales bacterium. GTDB lineage: Bacteria > Desulfobacterota > Binatia > UBA1149 > CAITLU01 > DATNBU01. Next base: position 55,711 of record CAYYZO010000005.1, on the reverse strand, counting down.
ATCGTCGCCCGCAGGCTCAGCTTCTCGGGGTCGGCCGTGTAGACGCCGCCGACCATCGGCTGTGCGGCGCGTTCGAGCGCCTCGGCGCCGAGGCGGCGGCGCACGAACGACGCGAGGCTCTCGTCGGCGCCGTCCGTGCGGCGCGGCAGCACGAGGTCCGCGGCCATGCGCAGTTTGCCGGGCCACGAGAACAGCTTCGTCCCGACGAACGGCGAGAGCCGCGACGGCGCCATCATGTAGAAGCCCTCGGGGATCGGGTGCAGGTCGCGGCCGAGCGCCACGAAGCTCTGGCGGAACTCGTTCGAGGTGCCGACGATCCGTGGCGCGAGCCCGATCTCCTCGCAGAGCGCGCGCGCCCACGGCTTCTCGGTGATGATCGAGTCGGGGCCGAGCTCCATCACGCAGCCGTCCCGCTCGACGCTCTCGATCACGCCGCCGACGCGCCCGGCGGCTTCGAGCACGACGATCTCGACCTCGACGCCGCGCTCGGCGGCCAACCGGTGCGCGCGGTACGCGGCAGCGAGCCCCGCGATGCCGGCGCCGACGACGACGATGCGGCGGGTCATCGGGAACCTCGTCGGGTTCCTCGCCCGGAGCGACGCGGGACGCGCAAGCTCAGCCTCTCGCGGACAGCTCGTGCACGGCGTCGACGAGCGCGATTACGTGGTCGACCGGCGTCCCGGGGAGGATGCCGTGACCGAGGTTGAAGACATGGCCCGGCCGGCCCGCGACCTCCGCGACCACCCGCGCGGCCTCGCGGCGGATCACGTCGGGTGGCGCGAACAGCAGCACCGGATCGAGGTTGCCCTGCACCGCGACGCGGTCGCCGAAGCGGTCGAACGCGTTCGCGATCGGCACGCGGTGGTCCACGCCGATCACCGAGCAGCCGGCCTCGACCTGCAGGTCGAGCAGGGTCGCGGTGTCGGTCCCGAACGAGATCAGCGGCACGTCCTTCGGCAGCGCCTCGGCGATCGTGCGCATGTGCGGCGCCACGTACGTCTCGAAATCGGACGGCGCCAGGCACCCGACCCAGCTGTCGAACAGCTGCACGGCCTGCACGCCGGCCTCGATCTGGCCGATCAGGTAGGCCGCGACGGCGCGCGCGAGCTTGTCCATCATCGCGTCCCAGGCGCCCTTGTCGCCGTACAGGAACTTTTTCGTCTGGATGTAGTTGCGCGAGCCGCCGCCCTCGATCACGTACGACGCGAGCGTGAACGGCGCGCCGCTGAACCCGATCAGCGGGATATCGGCCGGAAGCGCGGCGCGCGTGCACCGGACGGCTTCCATCACGTAGTCGAGCGACTGGACCGGGTCGATCTCGCGAAGGCGGTCGACGTCCTCCGGGCCGCGCACGAGGCGCGACAGGCTGGGGCCGTCGCCGTGCACGTACTCGAGGCCGAGGCCCATCGGCTCGAGGATCAGCAGGATGTCGGAGAACAGGATCGCCGCGTCGGCGCCGATACGCTGCTGCGCGTCCAGCGCGACCTTCGCGGCGAGTTCGGGCGTCTTGCAGAGCTCGATGAACGACGCGCGCGCGCGGACCTCCCGGTACTCCTGCATGTAGCGGCCGGCCTGGCGCATCAGCCACACCGGCGTGTGGGGCACCGGCTCGCGGCGGCACGCGCGCAGGAAGACGCTGTCGCGAAGCGCGGCGGCGTCGGCGGCCTTCGTCGTCGCGACGGCGGGATTCGCGCGCGTGCGGGCCGTCTCGCGCAGCCGTTCGCGCCGTTCGATCACGAGCGGCGGCGCGATCTGGGACCCCTCCTTGATCAGCGTGCCGAGCTTCGGGTGCGACGGCTCGAAGTCGACCTGGAAACCGTGCTCGCCGAGCGTCTCGCTGCAGACCGGGCCGACCGATCCGACCACGACCTCGCGAAGAGCGTGGCGGAAAGCGTCCTCGACGCCCATCCGCCGCAAGACGGTGAGGAGGCTGTAGGCCTGGTTCGAGCTCGTGAACAGCAGCACGTCGGCGGTGCGCGCGAGCACCTGCCGGATCGCGTCCTCGAGCGGACGGACGTCGTCGGGCAGCTCCCAGCGGTAGACCGGCACGCGCCGTACGACGGCGCCGCGGCGCTCGAGCTCGCGCACCAGGTCGTCGTTGGAGACGCCGTACTCCTGGATCGCGACGCGCGCGCGGGAGAGCTCGACCGATTCGGCGGCCTCGTCGAGCGTCAGCAGCAGCTCGCGCCAGGTGTTGGGCTCGGGGACGGTGATCGTGATCGCGACGCCGAGGTCGCGCAGCGCCTGGACCGGCTTCGGCCCGCGAGCGACGACGGTCGTCCGGGACAGCGCCTCGACGAGGCGCGGCAGCTCGTAGCGGGTCTGCCAGGCCGAGAACAGCGTGCGGGTCCCGACGCCGGTCAGGAACAGCACGACGTCGACCTCGCCTGCCAGCAGCGCGTCGGCGAGGGCGAACGCGGCATCGTTCGATTCGAGCGGCACCTCCTTCATCGTCGGGGCCGGGATCGCGACGCCGCCGGCGTTGTGCACGAGCCGTGCCGCCTCGGACGCCATGCGGCTCTCGAACAAGACGACGCGCATTCCGCCGTAGCCGCGCACGGTTGCCTTCGCCGGGTGGCCGGAAACTTCAGGGGTTGCAGGTTCCATTCTCGAGTCCGTTCCCGGCGCGGCGGGGTCGGGGGAGCCGTGCTCCCCGCCGATGGTGGCGTTCGCTGCGCTGCGGCAATGTTTCAAGATTCACGCCGCACGGCAACCGCGGGGCAGCCTTGCCGCAATCGCCGGACGGGTGCGTCCGTCCTGTTGACCGGTCCGGTACGCGGTGCCTTACTTGCCTCGACGTCGCAGGGGGAGACGCGAGCGAAGAAACGATTCCAACCCAGGAGCCGACGCCGATGAAGATCCGCGACATCCAGAAGAGCAGTCCCGTCCCGCTGCAGACCATCTCCCCGGACCAGACGGTGCAGGAGGCCGTCGAATCGCTTTGCGAGCACAACATCGGCGCACTGCCGGTGCTCGACGTCGAAGGCTCGCTCGTGGGGATCATCTCCGAGCGGGACATCCTGCGCCTGATCTGCCGCAAGGACGGTGCGGCGAACCTCCTCCTCAAGGTGCGCGACGTGATGACGCGCGACCTCGTGATCAGCGTCCCCGACGACAGCCTCGATTACGTGATGCGCGTGATGACCGACCGGCGCGTGCGCCACCTGCCGGTGCTCGAGGATCGCCGGCTCGTCGCGATCGTGTCGATCGGCGACGTGGTCAAGGCCCAATACGACGAGAAGGAAACCGAGATCCGCTTCCTGCGCGACTACATGCAGGGCGCCCTCGCGTAGCAGGTCGGGTCCGTCGGCGGGATCGCCGATGGACCGGGAGTCGCGACGAGCCCCCGGTCGCCGGACTCCCGTCGCAGGACGATTCGAAACGCACGCGACCTCGCGTTACACCCGGCCCGTGCGTCTCGAATCGCTTCCCGCGCTGGTGCTGGCCGGTTTCGGCGCGCTCGCGATCCCGGCGGGCTGCGATCCGCGAAGCCCCGGCGTCGCCGCCGTCCGCTGCGCCGCGCCCGATCCCGCCCTCCCGGGAGCCGCCGCGTTTCCGCCATCCCTGGCCGCCGCCGTCGCGGCCGCCGATGTTCCAGCAGGAGCGCTTCTTTCCGACCGTCGGACCTGCAACCGCCTCGCGCTCGAATCGGGCGCGTTCGCGAGGCGCCATGCCCTCGATCCGATCGACTGGCGCGTGTGGTCCCGGCAGTCGCTCGACGAAGCCGCCGCGTCGGGCCTGCCGGTGCTCGCGCTGACCGGCGACGCCTCGTGCGCCGAGTGCAACGCGCTCGGCCGCGACGCGCTTTCTTCGGCGGACCTCGCGCGCACGATCAACGAGCGCTTCGTGCCGCTGCTCGTCGACCGCCACGCGCAGCCGGACGTCGACGCGTACCTGATGCTCGCGACGCAGGTTCTCACCGGCGGCGCCGGCTGGCCGGCGATCGTCGTGCTGCTGCCCGACGGGCGGCCGTTCGCGGCCGAGTCGTGGGGCGCTGCCGCCACCACCGTGAAGCAACCCGACCGGCTTGTCACGGAAGTCGCCCGGCGCATCGATCTCGGGGGAGGCATGATCGCCGAGCGCGCCGAGGGCACGTTCGAGAAGATGGCGCGGCGCGCGGCGATCGACTCGTCGGGGCCGCTGCCGGACGCGGCGAAGACGGCGGCCTCGCTGGTCGGCTACGCCGGCGCGTCGTTCGATGCGGAAGCGGGAGCGTTCGGCCCGCCGCCGTGGTTCCCGCGCGCTCCGCTGATGGATTTCCTCGTCGAGCGCGGACGCCGGGGCGACGCGGCGGCGCTCGCGATCGCGACGACCGCGCTGGAGCGGCTGCAGGGCAGCCCGCTCGAGGACCGGGCCCGTGGAGGCTTTTTCCGCTTCGCGCGCGCCGGGCGCTGGCAGGATCCGGCGCCCGAGAAATTCCTCGCCGACAACGCGGCGCTCGCGCGCACGTACCTCAAGGCCGGCGAAGCGACCGGCCGGCGCGACTTCCTCGAGACCGCGCGCCGCACCGTCGGCTTCCTGCTCGGCGACCTCCGGCTGCCGGGTGGCGCGTTCGCGGCGTCGCTCGCCACCGACGGCACGCCCGCCCCGCGCGACGAGCGCGTGCTCGCGGACGCGAACGCCGTCGCGATTTCCGCGCTCGCGCGCGGATCCGCCGTGCTGGCGGATCCGGTCCTGCTCGAAGCCGCCGTCACGGCGGCGCGCGAACTCGACGCGCGGCTTCGCGACGGCGGCAGCGTCGTGCACTGCGCGATCGACGCGCAGCGCTGCGGCGACGGCTACCTCGCCGACCACACGCTGCTCGCGCTCGCCTTCCTCGACCTTCACGAGGCGACCGCGCACGGCGAGGACGGGCGCTGGCTCGAGGCAGCGCGCGCGATCGCGGACGAGTTGCCGGCGCGCTTCGGCCACGAGGCGTCGGGCGGATTCTTCCAGACGGCCGCCGGCACGGGAACGCTGCCGCTGCGCCTCGAGCCCGCCGTGGATCGCGCGGCGGCCAGCGGCAACTCGGCCGCCGCGCTGCTGTTCGTCCGCCTGGCCGAACGCGACGGGCGTTACCGGGAAACGGCGCGCCGCACGTTCGAGGCGTTCTCGGAGACGCTCGAGCTGCGCCCGCTCGCGCTGCCGTCGATGGTCGCGGCGCTCGCGCGCTTCGCGGAGCCTCAGCCTGCGGCGATCGAGCCGCTGCAACTCGAGCCCGCGCCGGCCGTGCAGCCGTAGCAGTGGGACGCGGGCTGGATCGCCGTCCCGGCCAGCTCCTCGAACGAGCGGATCGTCCACAGGGTCTGCGCCGAGTCGCCCACGAGCAGCGGGATTTCCTCCATCTGGTGGAAGTCGCAATCGTGCAGCGACCCGTCCCACGCGACGCTGACCAGGCTGCGGCACATCAGTTCCGGCACCGTGGCGGTGTTGAAGTGCGCGACGAGCAGTCCCATGTAGCGTTCCATCTCGCCGCGCCGCGCGAGCATCTCCGCGAAACGCTTGACCGGGAGATTCGTGAGCGTGAGCAGGCGGTCGAAGCGGATGTCGAACAGTCGCCCGAGCTCCTCGCGATACTTCGCTTCGAGCTCGGCCTGCGGAGGCGGCAGGAACGCGCCGAGTGGATTGTAGACGAGGTCGAGACGCAGCCGTTCGCCGCCGCTTCCGTAGCCGAGCGCCCCGAGCCATTGCAGGGCTTCGATGCTCCGGTCGAACACGCCGCGCCCGCGCTGCTGGTCGACGTTCTCCGCCGTGTAGCAGGGCAGCGAGCAGACCAGGTGCACGCCGAGGTCGCGATACATCTCGGGCAGGTGCCCGAGTCCGGGCTCGAACAGCACCGTGAGGTTGCAGCGCACGATCACTTCCTTGCCGAGCGAACGGGCGCCGCTCGCGAGGCCGGCGAACGACGGATTGAGCTCGGGGGCGCCGCCCGTCACGTCCAGCGTGGTGACGGCGGGTGCGCCGGCGAGCAACTCGAGCACGCGCGCCGCGGTCGCTGCGGTCATGATCTCCGTGCGCTTCGGTCCCGCGTCGACGTGGCAGTGGTGACAGGCCTGGTTGCAGAGCTTGCCGACGTTGACCTGCACGGTGCGGACGGTTTCGCGCGCGAACGGCCAATGTCCCTGCGCGCGCAGCGTCGTCTCGAACGGGGGCACCGTCGCCTCGCTGGGGGTTGTCGTCGGCATGGTGGTCGTGAGCCTGCCCCTGAACCGCGGTTCAGGCGAGTCGGTCCCGTGCCGGAGTGCGCCGGGCCGGAATCGCGCGGCCGATCGCGGCCCGGATTTGCTGCGTTTCCTCGGGGAGGACGGCGCAGGCCAGTAGAAAACGGCTCCGTGCTCCCGCGCACGAGGAGATCGGCCGGGAAAACGGGTTGTCTCGAGCCCAGACGGGTGCCATGAATTGCCAGCGATAGGGCATTGGCGTGGCGAGAATTACCTTCGCATCCGGGCGTGACGTGCCCTCGCGCCGATCGCGAGCGCTGGTGGCCGGCCTCGCGTTCGCCGCGCTCGCCGTCGTGGGAGGCGCGGCCGCGATCGCGGGGTCGTGCCGGGTGCTCGTCGCCATCGGTTCCGTCGACATGGAGCCGTCCCCGGCCGGCATGTCGCTGCGCATCTCGGGAAGCTGGGAGTTCGACAATCTCGTCCAGGTCGCGTCGGGTCTTTCGTTCAACGTGCTGCTGGTGCGCGACGACAACTTCCTGCGCTTCCATCATCCGGACCAGGTGTTCGTCGGATACGTCCCCGGCCTCGGCGCCCGGATGGACGCCGGCATCGACGGCGACGACATCGTGGCGATCGAAGCCGCGGGCGCCGTGGAGCCGGCGGCGCGCTTCGTGAACTTCGAGGCGCAGCGCATGAAACTCGCCAGCCCGGTTCCGGCCGGCGACGGCCCGATCAGCGTCGTGGCGTACCTCGTGCTCGACGACGACTACGTCTCGCCGATCCTCAGCAACACGATCACGCGACCGCTGCAGATCGCTCCTCCCATCGACAGGGTCGAGGAGGGCAGCATTGTCGGCGAACCCGACAACGGGACCGGTTCGCCGGTCGCGGAGCCCGCGGCCGGCCCTGACGCGGATCCGGTTCCGGAGAGCGAGCCGTGAGGGGCGTGCGATCCGCGTTCGGTGTCGCGGTCGCGCTGACGGCGATCGTCGTTGCGCCGGGCCTCTCGCGGGAAGCCTCGGCGGGTCCCTGCGACAACGTGGCGCCCGTGTTCGCCGGCGATCCGTGCGATCCGGTCACCGGGCCGTATCCGATGCAGCCGGGCCTGCCGCTCGTGCTTCCCTCGAAGGGGCCGCTCGGACGCTGGAGCGACGGCCCTCCGATCATCACGAACAGCCTGACCGGGGACGTCGACCTCGTGGTGCGAGTCGGCACGTTCGCGAGCGAAACCCAGATCCCCGCGCCGGCCGGCAGCGCGGGCAATCCCGTGCTGGTGCAGAACACCGCGGGCGGCGGAGGGAACAGCCAGGGCGCGCCGGTCCCGTTCACGGTGTTCGTGACGGACGGCCCCGGCGCGTTCCCGTACGGCGCTCCGCTGGCGGGCCTCGACCAGCGGCCGCTGGCGGTCTTCGCCTATGCCGACCTCGACGGCGACGGCCGCATCGGACCCACCGACACCGACGGCAGCGCCGACAACGAGTTGCAGAAACAGGAAGCGATCGCGCACGTCGGGCGCCAGGTCGGCCAGATCGCCGCCGACCGCTTCACGAACCAGCTGGCCGTGCGCATCGGCGCGCCCGCGAGCATGGGCGGCCTTCGCGTCGCGCTCGTCGCGGGCATGTACACCGGGGACGACCCCGGACGGCTGTGGTCGAACGGCACGCCGATCTTCACGAACTGGCCGTTCTTCCCGCCGCTCGACCCGATGGCCGTCGTGTGGCTCGACGAGCCGAATCCGCCCGATCCGAACGGACCGAACATCCTCTTCTACCAGCCTTCGGAGTTCCTTCTTCCGGAACCCGACACGGCGGGCCTGGCCGAGAAGTTCGCGGTTCCCGTCGACGGCACCAACGCGACGGTCGACCAGTTCGTTTCGCTGAGCGGCCCCGCCATCGGCGTGCGGCTCTTTCGCGAGGTGAGCCAGTCGAGCTTCGTCGCGTCCTCGCGCATGGTGGTGCGGCCCGCGCCGGCCACGACCGGTTCTTCGCGCCGGCTCGTGACGCCGGCCGGGGAGGTCGCGCTGCGCACCGGTCGCAACGTGATCCTCCGCCTGATGCCGGTGGACGCCCTCGGCAACATCGCCGATCCCGATCCTTCCGGCGTTCCCGCGCGACTGAGCGCGGAAGGCGGCCTGCGCATCCTGCAGCCCGACGCGGACGGCAATCCCTTCGAGGAGACGGTCAACGTGCTCACGGCGCGCGGGATCTCGATCAAGATCGGATCCGACGGCGTCGAGGGGCGGGCGCGGGTGACGGTCTACGACGCCCCGCCGGCCGTGCCGATCGGGCTCGACCAGGCGCTCGTGTTCGCGAACCAGTCGGGCGACGTCGACACCGACGACGACGGCGTGCTCGACGACGGCGACGGAAGCGGCACGATCGGGGACCATCCGTGCACGGCGGCGGACGTGAAGAACTCCGTTCCGTGCGACGACAACTGCCTGCAGGACGTGAACCCTTCGCAGAACGACAGCGACGGCGACGGGCAGGGCAACTGCTGCGACGGCACCTGCGTGCTCAACGACTCCGAGGGCGGCTGCAACGAGTGCCCGCAGGCGGGCTCGCGGTTCCGCGCGTTCAACACGCGCGCCCGCCTCACGATCAAGCCGCGCGCCGGGCTCCGGGACGACATCGTGCGCATCCGCGCGCTGCTGCGCTTCGAGCAGGGGCAGGTGCTCGCGCCCGAGGCGGAGGAGGTGGAGATCACCGTCGCCGAAGGCGACCGTCTCCACTACTTCGTGCAGGTGCCCGGGATGTTCACGAAGACCGACGACCGCCCGACCTGGGAGTACGAAGACCCGGACGGCACGCTCGCCGGCCTGCAGCGCGCCAAGCTGCGCGCCGCGCGGCGAGGGGTACGGGCGCGTTTCGTCGCGCGCCGGCTCGAGATCGTGGACACCGAGCCCGCCGAGGAACTCGCGAACGGGCTCGTGCTCGCCGTGACGGTCGGTGACGACACCTTCTCCCGTCACCTCAAGTGCACGTCGAGCCTCCGGGCCGTGCGCTGCGTGAGCCGCAACTGACGCCGCCGCGCCGGGTTCCCGGTCGCGCCGCGGCGTGTATAGTGCGGCCATCCGCATGACGACCGCCGGCCTTCCGATCGACACCGCGTCCTCCCCTTCGCGCCTCTCGCGCCTGCTCGCGCCCGGCGCGTGGCGAGTCGCGGTCGCGACCGTCGCGCTCGTGGTCGTCTCGGTCTGCGGCCTGAACTCCGTGCAGCCGATCGGGCGCGCGTTCCCGGGATTCTTCGTCTGGGAGAATCTCTTCGTGCCGGCCATCGGCGCTTCGTCGTGGACGGGCGTCCGGTCGGGGCTGCCGTACCACTCGTGGCTGCTCTCGGCCGACGGGGTCTCGCTGGAGACCGCGGACGACCTCGAGGACGTGCTGCGCGGCAAAGAGCGCGGCGACCTCGTGCGCTACGAGTTCGAGCGAAACGGGGTGGTCGGTTCGGCCACCGTCCCCGTCGAGGTCTTCACGCTGCGCCACTACGCCGAGAGCACCGGCATCTTCCTGTTCGACGCGGTCGCATTGATGGTCCTCGCGGTCGTGATGCTGTACCTGAAGCCGACCGGCGCGGACTCCACGGCGCTCACGACCTTCGCGACGACGCTCGCGCTCTTCCTCGCGACTGCGATCGACCTGTTCGGACCTTACATCTTCCGCCCCGCGTACTTCTTCTTCGCCGCGGCGGCGCCGACGAGCGCGTATGCGGTGATCAGCTGGTTCCCGATCGGGCGTGGTCGGCGGCGCTGGGAGACGCCGGCGATCGGGCTCCTCGCGGCGGGATCCGTCGCGTTCGGCATCGCGTCGAACGCGGCGTTCTTCGGGCATCGCGAGCTCCTGCTCGTGCTCGACCGCCTGTTCCACGTCTACCTGGCGTCGAGCATCCTCGCGTCGATGGGATTCTTCACCTGGCAGTTCGTGACGACCTCCGACCCCGCCGCGCGCCAGCGCACGAAGGTGGTGCTGCTCGCGAGCCTCGGCGCGTTCCTGCCGGTGCTCGCGCTCGTCGCGGTCTACGTGGGGAGCGCGGCGATCCCGTTCAACGTGCTCACGATCTTCTTCGTCGCGTTCCCGGTCGGCATCGGCTACGCGATCGCCCGGCACGACCTGTTCGACGTCGACCGCCTGATCAAGCGCGCCCTGGCCTACCTGCTGCTCAGCGCGGCGGTCATCGGGGTGTACTGGCTCGTCATCACGGTCGTCGAGGCCCTGTTCGAGAGCCTGGCGGGAGCGGCCGGACGCCTCACGTCCGGCCTGATCCTGCTCGCGCTCCTCATGCTCCTGAACCCGAGCCGCGATCGCGTGCAGGCGCTCGTCGACCGCCTCTACGACCGGCGCCGCTACGAGTATCGCGACGTCGTCCGCACGGCGTCGCGAAGGTTCAGCTCGATCCTCGACTTCGAGGCGCTCGTGCGCACGTCGCTCGACCTCATCGACGAGACCGTGCAGCCGCTGTCGGCCGAGCTGTTCACGCTCGACGGCGACGGCGTCCCGCTGAGGCGCGCCGCGCTCGTCTACGACGGCGGCCCCGGGTCGCCGGGCCGCGTCGTCGTCGCCGACCGTGCGGCGCCGGAGCTCGCTCCGGTCGCGGACGTGCTGCGCGAAAGCGGGTTCTTCACCGGGCCGATGCCGCCTGGCCGCGAGGGCAGCGTCGAGCTCCAGCGCCAGCTCGCTTCCGGGATGAAGCTGGAAGGCCGCGAGACGGGCTTCCTCGTGGTCGGGCCGAAACGCGCGGGCGGCTTCCACACCGGGGACGATGCCGAGCTCCTGCGCACGATGTCGGACCAACTCGCGGTCGCGCTCGAGAACGCGCAGGCCTACGCGACGATCGGCCGCCTCAACGTCGATCTCGCGGCCAAGGCCGACGCCCTCGAGCGGTCGAACCGCGAGCTGCACGAAGCCCAGGACCAGCTGATCCGCGCCGAGCGGCTCGCGGCGATCGGCGAGCTGTCGGGCGCCGTCGCGCACGCGATGCGCAACCCCCTCGCCGCGATCAAGATGGCCGCCGATTTCGGCGGCATGGAGTTCGAGAGCCACCCGGCCGGCGAGAACTTCCGCGACATCAGTTCTGAGGCGGGCCGGCTCGAGAGGCGCATCCGCGACCTGCTCGACTTCTCGCGACCGTTCGAGCCGCACCCCGAGCGCACCGACCTCCGCGCACTCGTCGCTCGCGCGGTCGAGGTGTCGCGCGGCAAGGCCAGGCAGCGCGGCGTCGAACTCTCCTTCGGGGCCGTCGGCCCGGAACTGTGGGTGGACGTGGACGTCGCGCTGTTCGAGCAGGTCGTCGTCGAGCTCGTCGCGAACGCGATCGATGCGTCGCCGGACGACGCGAGCGTCGACGTGCGCGCCGGATCGGACGACACGGGCGCGTGGCTGTCGGTCGAGGATCGCGGCCCCGGCATTCCCGAGGAGAAACGACCGCTCATCTTCGACCTGTTCTTCACGACGAAGAAGACCGGCACCGGGTTCGGGCTCGCGACCGTTCGCAAGGTCGTGGATCGGCACGGGGGCAGCATCGCGCTGACGACGGCCGACGGTCGCGGGACGTGCTTTACGGTGCGACTGCCCCGCGCGGCGAGGGGCTGACGCCGGCGGGCCGGCGCGCCCGGCGCAGGAGCAGCAGGCCGAGCAGGGTCGCCGCGGCTGCGCTGACCACCGCGCCCGCCAGGAACGAACGCGGGCGGTAGGCGACGTCCACCCGCGAAGTGCCGCCCGGGACTTCGATACCCTGCACGAGTCCGTCCACGCGGCGCATGCGCAGCTCCCGGTCGCCGCATGCGGCCGTCCAGCCGGGAAAGTCGGCCTGCGACAGCACGACGAACGCCGTGCCGTCCTCGGGGACGGCCGTGTCCAGCGTGAGGCGGCCAGCGTCTTCGTCCACGATCGACACCGGGACCGAGGCCGCTGCGTGAAGCGGTCGCGCGGGCGGACCTGCTTCCTCGCAGTCGACGATCGCGACCTCGCGCGGATCCTCGGGGCCGGGGCGGAGCGCTGCCGCGATGTCCGGGGCGGCGGCGCATCGAACGTCGCCGACGACGCGGACGCGCGACAGGGCGTCGCGTCGCTCGACCAGCCTGGCGTCGCCGTCGGTCGCGACCTCGTGCCATACCGAGGGATCGAGCTTCGGGACGAATGCCCCGTCCTGCCTCGACTGCACGACGTAGCGCGTGGAGAGCACCGCGAGCGTGCGGTCGCTCGCGCCGAACAGGCCGCGCCGGAACGTGGTTTCCTCCTCGATCATGCCGGTCGCCTGGGCGAGCGGGGCCCACAGGTACGGGCCGGCGCCGTGCAGCGCCGGGACACGGTAGCGGCTCGGGTAGTCGCCGAGCAGGAACGCGGGATCGCGCTTCTGGAACCACTGGCGCGGCGTGAGCACGCGCCAGCCGGGCTCGACGCGGTCCGCGATTCCCGGGCGCGCGCCCGACGTGTCGACCTGCGGCGGGTTGGCCGCGGCGAGCACCGCGTGGCTCGAGCGCAGGCTCGTCGCCGTCGCCGCGATCGCGAGCGCCACCACCACGAGCGGCCAGCGCGCGTCCGCACGCCGGCGCAGCAACCGGTCGGCCCCGAGCCCGGCGAGCACGGCCATCGCGAACGAGAGCTCGAACAAGTGCTTGAACGGATGCCGGAACGCGCCGAAGCCCGGCAGCGCGTGCAGCCAGCCGTTCACGGGCGTCGCGGAGCCCACCGCGAGCAGGTAGCCGACGGCCAGCAGCGCGGCGAAGAACACGTTCGCGCGCGCTCGCGCGACGAGGCCGGCCGCGGCCGCGACGACCGCGGCCGCGCCGAAGTGGTACGCGGCCGCCGGCGGGAACGCGAAACCGGAGTCCGCCGGCGCCGCGAACCACGACAGGACCATCGACGCCGACGCCGGCAGCGACTGGAAGACCTCGAGCGGAAGCCCGGCCGGCCGCCGCGAGAGCGACTGCAGCTCGATGGACGGAACGAGTTGCACGGCAGCCAGCGAGAGCCCCGCGAGGTAGATGCCCGCGACGCCGAGCAGCGGCCGCCACGGCTGCTCGCGGCGGACGAGCGACAGCGCGTACGCGATCGCGATCACGCCGCTGTAGAAGCTGGTCTCGGGGAACCCGGCGAAGAACTGCAGCGCGACCGCCGCGCCGCCGGTCGCGATCCATCCGGTCGAGCGGCCGTCGGAAGTCGCGGCGCGATGCACCGCGAGCAGGATCAGCGGCAGCCACGCGATCGAGTTCTGGATCTGGATGTACCACGCGGCGAACCAGGTCATCGCGCCGCTGCACGCGTAGACGAGCCCGCCCAGCGCGGCGGCGGCGGCTCCCGCGCCGAGCGCGCGCAGGAACGCGAACGTGAACAGGCCGGCGAGCACCGCGTGCAGCGCGGCGACCGCGTCCATCGCACGGAAGGCCGTCGGTCCTGTTCCCGCGCTGTCGCCCTCCTGCACGAACAGGAACGGCGCGTTGCCGGGATAGATCGCGCCGGCCGTGGTGTCGGCGAGCAGCGGCATGCCGGCGCGCTTGTACGGATTCCAGAGCGGGAGCCGTCCGCTCTTCCACTGTCGCGCGGCCTCGAGGCGAAGAGGCGCCGCGCCGTCGAGGTTGTCGTGGTGCGCGGTCAGGCGCCGGGGGCCGAGGAGGGACGGCGCGTGCACCCACAGGATCGCCGCGACGAGGCCCGCGACTGCTACCGCGACCGGCGCGAACCGGGAGAGGGGGCGCTCGATCATCGCGCGCGCGTCACTCCGCGTAGCCGAGTGCCTTCAGGCTCCTCAGCTGGTCCTCGCCGCTCATCGGCGGCGCCTTCGGTCCGGCCAGGCTCTTGCCGAACGCCCAGTGCTGCGGGATGCCGGCGGGGTCCGGATCCTCGCGGCACAGGCGCAGCAGCGACTGCGGCGCATCGCCGTCGCCGCTCCATTTCTTGATCGTGAGTTCGAGCGGATCCTTCGCGAGGTCGTAGCGCCGCGTCTTCGATTCGCAGTCGCCCTTGCGAACGCCGATCACCCACTTCGAGGTCCCCTGGATCGCGGCGCGCCACTGGTCGCCGCCGTCCCGGGAACTCAGCGAGGCTTCGGTGTAGACGATGCGGTCCGCGGAAAGGCCCTTGCCGCTGCGAAGGTCGACGGCCGGAGCCGCCGCGCGTGCGGGCAGGCCGAGCGCGGCGAGCACGGTCGGAGCGACGTCGGTGCCGCTCGTCACGAGTTCGCTCGCCCCTGGAACCACGCCGGGGCCGCGCAGCATCAGCGGCACGCGGACCATCTCCTCGTAGACCTGCACGGCGTGGCGGAACCAGAACTCGTGCTCGAGGAGGGCCTCGCCGTGGTCGGCCGTGAAGACGACGAGCGTCTCGTCGAGGTCGAGCACCCGGTCGAGCCCCTCGAGCAGGCGGCCGATCTCGGAATCGGTGTAGGCGACTTCCTCGTCGTAGGCGTCCACGTACGCGAGGCCGTCGGTGACGCCGGGCTCGCGCTGGTACTCGAGGATCCGCGAGACGTCGATCGGCAGCGGGGAGGGGTGCGTGAACGTGCGCTTCCAGTCGTCGGGCGCGTGGTACGGTCCGTGCGGGTCCATGTAGTGGACCCACAGGAACAGGGGCCGCTCGGGGTCGCGCGCCGCGGTCGATCCTTGCGGCGGCGACGCGGCGGCCTTCGCGCCGGCCGCGAGCCAGTCGAGCACGGCGTCGGTCGTGCGCGCGGCGTTGCGCTCGAACGTGTCGCCGCGGTGGCGCTCCCGCTCGTCGACGAAGTCGTCGTAGTGGTCGAAGTGCGCGCCGAGCCCGCTGGCTTCGGTGGTCAGCATCATGTTCGAGACGAACCCGGCCGTCTGCCATTCCTCCGGCAGCATTTCCGGCAGCAACTCGAGTTCGGGCGGCACGAGTTGCACGAGCATGCGCACGCGGTGCTGCTGCGGCAGCAGCCCTGTCAGCATGCTGAGGATGCTCGGCGTGGTGGAGGCTTCCGTCGACCACGAGCGCCGGTAGACGCGCGCGTGCTGCGGGTCGAACCAGCGATCGAGGTGCGGGGTGGTCCTTCGCGGGGCGCCGTAGGCTCCCAGGCGGTCGGCTCGAAGCGTGTCGACCGAGACCAGGACGACGTTGCGCGGCCGGTCGCCGCCACGGCACGCGGCGGCGAAGGCCGCCGTCGCGGCCAGGCAGGCGAGCACGGCGAGCTTCGCCTTGCGGGACCGGGGAGCGGCGGGCATCGCCGGAGTATACGTGCGCGGCCCGCGGCGCGCGATTCGCCCGGTGGCCGGTCCGGCGCGCGGCAACCGGCCAACCGGGGCACGAGACGGTTCGCGCGGAACGGCGAAGCGGCGACACGCATCGCGGCGACGTTGGGAAAAGGCTCGGGCCTGATGGTATCTTCGCGCGGATGCCCCGGAAGCTCCTGATCCTGCCGGCCTGGAACGAGGCCCGATCGATCGCGGACGTCGTGGCGAGCTGTCGCGCCTCGGCGCCGGACTTCGACGTGCTCGTGGTCGACGACGGCTCGACCGACGGCACCGCGGATCTCGCGCGCGCCGCAGGCGCGAGGGTGGTCTCGCACCCGTTCAACATCCGATACGGCGCCGCGCTGCAGACCGGCTACCTGTATGCGTTGCGAGGCGGCTACGACCTGGCCGTGCAGCTCGACGCGGACGGCCAGCACGATCCCGACGACGTCGCCGCGCTCGCGGCGCCGATCCTCGAGGGGCGCGCCGACCTCGTCGTCGGCAGCCGCTTTCACGCGGGGTCCACCTACCCGATGCCCGCGCTGCGCCGTCTCGGCAGCTCCTGGTTCCGCTTCCTCGTCCGCGCCTTGAGCGGCGTCGAGCTGGCCGACCCGACCTCCGGCCTGCAGGCGCTCGGACGGGACGTGCTCGAGCTCTACTCCACCGAGGTCTTCCCGCTCGATTACCCGGACGCGGACATCCTCGTGCTCGCCGCCCGCAGCGGCTTCCGGATCGTGGACGTGCCGGTGCACATGCGCGTGGAGAGCGGTTCGCCGTCGATGCACTCCGGCCCGCGCGTGCTCTACTACGTCTACAAGATGACCCTCTGCGTGATCATGAACGCGCTGCGCCCCGTCGCGCCGCGTCCCCGCAAGCCGGCGGCGCGCCCGGAGGCGGCATGACCGAGGAGCAGCTCCGCGCACTGCTGCTCGCCGACGCCGACACGACGGCGGTGCGCATCGTCGCGCTGGTCGTCGGCCTCGCGCTGTTCTTCGGCGTGTTCGAGGCCGTGCGGCGGCGGCGGCTTTCCGAAAGCCTGACGCCGATCTGGCTGACCTGCGCGGCCGTCGTGCTCGTGCTGGCCGTCCACCTCGACCTCCTGCACGCGATGACGCGGTTGATCGGCGCGTGGACGCCGAGCTCGACGGTGTTCTTCTTCGCGTTGCTGTTCCTGCTCGCGATCTCGCTGACCTACGCGGTCGTGCTGACCCGGCTGGGACGCCAGGTCGCGCGACTCGCGCAGGAGATCGCGATGCTGCGCGCCCGACTCGGCGACGATGACGACTGACGCCGCGGGCGCGTGCCCGGTCTGCGGCGGCGCCGCGCCGCGCCGGGCGGTCTATCGCCTGAAGCCGTTCGACGTCGTCCGCTGCGACGGTTGCGGCGCCCTGCAGCGCGATCCGTTGCCGACGGCCGCGGAGATGGAAGGCTACTACCGCGACCCCGGCTACATCGAGGGCGACTATTTCGCGGAGGTCCGCGAGGGGCCGGAGGTCGCGATCTTCCGCGAGGCGCTGGTCCGGCTCGGGCGCCGCCGCGCGACCATGCACGTCGAGGAGGCGGGCTCGCTGCTGGACGTCGGCGCCGGCTCGGGCGGCTTCCTCGAACGGGCGCGACGCAACGGCTGGGACGCGGTCGGCGTCGAGTTGTCCCCCGAACTCGCCGCGCGCGCGGCCGCGCGCAGCGGGGCCGAGGTGCTCGTGGGCGATTTCGAACGCATCGACTTCCAGGGGCGCGCGTTCGACGCGATCACGATGTGGGACGTGCTCGAGCACACGAGCGATCCGGCGGCGGTGCTCGACCGGGCCCGCGACCTGCTCGCGCCGGACGGCGTTCTCGTCGTGTTCACCATCGACGCCGCGAGCCTGTTCAACGTGGTCGCGGACCTGGCGTGGAGGCTCTCGCTGGGCCGGTTGCGCGCGCCGCTCGAGCTGCTCTACGACAAGCGCCACAACCACTACTTCACGGCGCGCACCCTCGCGACGCTGCTCGACCGCCGGGGATTCCGGATCGAGCACATGGCGACGCACCGCGCGCACCTCGGCCGCTGGCTCAGCGAACCGGCGAGCCGTTTCGTGCTGGCCGGCGCCGAGGTCGTGGACCTGCTGTCGGTGCCGCTGCGGCGGCCCTACCGTCAGCTGCTCTACTGCGTGCGAAGCTGAGCGCGCGGGCGTTCCGGCGGCCTCTCAGCCGATCTGGAACTTCTCGAGCCGATAGCGCAGCGTGTCCTTCGACAGGTCGAGCAGCCGCGCCGCGACGGTGCGGTTGCCCTCCGCGTGCTCGAACGCCTGCCGGAGCGCCGACTGCTCGATCTCTTCCAGCGAGATCGGGCCTTCGGAGAAATCGAGCCGGAAGTCCGCGAGGCAGCGGATGCCAGTCGCCGTCGAGGCGGCCGCGCCGGCCGGCGCCCCGGCGTCGTCGAAGGCGAGCAGGCTGAGGTCGGCCGTGTCGATCGCGTCGCCCCGGCAGAGCACCACCGCGCGCTCCATCGCGTGTGCGAGTTCGCGCACGTTGCCGGGCCACGCGTACTCGAGCAGCGCCTTCTTCGCGCGATCCGTCAGCTCCGGCGTGGCGACCCCGTACTCGGCCGCGTGGCGCGCGAGGTAGTGGTTCGCGAGAAGCAGGATGTCCTCGCGACGCTCCCGAAGCGGAAGCGACTGGATGCGGAACACGTTGATGCGGTGGTACAGGTCGGGCAGGAACGCGCCGCCCCGCGCCGAGGCTTCGAGGTCGAGGTGGGTCGCCGTGATCACCGAGCAGCGCAGCAGGCGGTCGCGCGTGCTTCCAAGCCGGCGCAGCGTCCGCTCGTCGATGACTTTCAACAGCTTGGCCTGGAGGTCGAGGCTCATGCGGCCGATCTCGTCGAGGAAGATCGTGCCGCCCTCGGCGGCTTCGAACAGACCCGGTTTCGAGCGCACGGCGCCGGTGAAGGCGCCGCGTTCGTAGCCCATCAACTCGGCTTCGAGCAGGTGGTCGGGCAGCGCCGCGCAGTTCACCTCGATGAACGGCGCGTCGTGGCGCGGCGCCGCGCGGTGCAGCGCGCGCGCGACCAGCCCCTTGCCGGTGCCGGTCTCGCCGGTGATCAGCACGGTCGGCCCGCCGCCGCCGCGCTTCTCGTGGGACGCCAGCCGCAGCACGAGCTCTCGAAGCGCGCGGATCTGTTCCGACTCCCCGACGAGTCCGAGGCCGCCGCCGGCGTCGTCGCCGGGCGCGGCGCCGGGCGCGAGGTCGCGACGACGATAATAGTCGAGCTCGTTGCGCAGCCCCTTGCTCGCGACGCAGCGGTCGAGGACGACGCCGAGCTCCTGCAGGTTCACCGGCTTGGTCAGGTAGTCGCTCGCGCCCGCCCGCATCGCGGCGACTGCGTCCTCGACGGTGCCGTGCGCGGTCAGCAGCACGAACGGGACGCCGGGTGACGCTTCCTTGACGGCGCGCAACAGCTCGTAGCCGGTCATGCCCGGCAGCCGGTAGTCGCTGAGGACGATGTCCGGCTCTCCTTCCTCGATGAAGCGCAGCCCGTCCTCGGCCGTTTCGGCCGCGCGCACGGTGTGCCCGAGCCGCTCCAGCGTGCCGGCCAGGTAGCGTCTGAGCACGTCCTCGTCTTCGACCAGTACGATGTCGGCCATGTCGTTCTTCCTGCCTGCCGCCCCCGGCCCGGACGACCACCCGTCGTCCGGCCTCGCGGGCCGGGGCCGCCTGCGGCCACGTCCATTCCCTCGCCGTCGTCCGCGACCGATCCGCTCGAGCCCTCGCTGTCGATTCCCCGGCGCTTCGACGGGAATCGCCGGGAGGCCCGTCGCCGGGATGCGCCTGCCCGGCGAGTTTTCGCGCGGAAGTGGTCATTTGACCACCGGATCGGTGATCTGCCGCGGTCGCGGGCACCGCCGGATCAGGCTAACGCATGGAAATTCTTGAAAGAAGTGTCTGGCACGAGCGTTGCTCGATTCTCGGCATGGAGTCCGTCCCCGTCGTCGAACGCGCGCTTGCCGGCAGTTCCCCGCAGCCTTCGAGGCCGCCCGGGGGCGCCCGGCACGGGGTTCGCGACCGGATCCTCGAGGCCGCGCTCGAGGAGTTCGCCGGCAAGGGCTTCCAGGAGGCCTCGCTCGCGGCCATCGCGCGCCGGGTCGGCGTGACGGCGCCGCTCGTGCTGTACCACTTCGGCTCGAAAGCGAACCTGTGGCGCGAGGCCGTCGCGGTCTTCTGCGCGAACTGGGCCGCGGCGGTCGAAGGCGCGGCGGTCGACGGCCGCGATCTCGACGGCCGCGAAGCGTTGCGTCTCATGATTCGTCGTCTCGTCGTGTTCCTCGCCGGGAACCGCGCGGCGTGCCGGTTGCTGCGCGACGAGGGCGGCATCGCCGCCGGCCAGGACGAGTGGCTCGCGTCGAAGCACCTGAAGCCGGTCCTCGAGACGATCGAACGCGTTTATCGCCGGGCGGTCGACGAAGGAGCCGTCAGGCCGGCGCCGTTCGAGACCACGTTCTTCCAGATCCTCGGCGCGTCGTCGTGCTGGCTCGAGTCGCGCACGCTGGCCGCGCGCCTGCTCGGGAGCGGCGACGAGCGTCCGGGCTGGATCGAGGACTGGTCGGAGCAGGTCGTCGCGTTCTGCTTCGAGGGGATCGCGATGCCACCGAAGCGGCCGGAGAGGTCCTCCATGCCGACGATGCGCAAGCCGTCGCGAAGCGTTTCGCCAGCGGCGATCGATACGAAGGAGGTTGCGTTGTGAGCAGTCGTTTTCCGGGGAACGTCGTCGACCAGGACGAGGTCCCGTTCGCCGAGATGCTGTCCTCGGCCGCGACGCTGCTCGCCGGAGTCCCGGCAGCCACGATCCTGGCGATGATCGCGATCCGCTACGTGGCGAGCGGGACGTTGTAGGGGATCCGGGGGGAGAACCGACGGGGGAAAGCGGCGTTTCGCGCGGAAAGGAGCGGAACGCCGGCGGTGCGCGAACGGCCGGGGCTCGTCGATACGGGGGCGTATCGTCGACCTGCTCCGGTCATCGCGTCGGGCCGGGCCTCGAAAGAGGCCCGGCCCTTTTTTCGCGCTGCATGCAGAGCGACGCGGTGGGTTGCTTCTCCGGCACCCGGTCCGCGCGTGGTCCGGGGTGATCGTCGTTCCGGGGCGGCCCGGGAGTCGTCCGGGCCGCCCCCTGGCGGCTGCCTTCCGGGGCTTACTCGGCCAGGCCGAGGAAGGGAACGTGGGCGAACTCGACGCCGATGCCGATGTCCACGGCTCCGCCTGCGACGATCGCGCCGCTCCACTCCGATCCGACTCGCACGCGCACGCGTCCCTGGGGGCAGAAGAACGTGCCCGCGCCGACGTTGTTGAGGCCGACGCTGCAGCCTCCGTCGACCGCGTAGAAGAGCAGGTTGCGAGCCTGCAGGCCTCCGAGCAGCGCGACGGTCGGGGCAGCGTTCTTGGCGCCGACGCCCTTCTTGGCAGAGAAGCCGCGACCCATGCGCACGATCACGACGGCGTCGTTGTTGCCCTGCGCGTCGATCGCCAGCGTCGCGCCGCGACCGATCTTGATGCGGTCGAAGTCGATCACGTTCCGGCCCGGTCCGACCAGCAGGGTGTGCGTCTGGCCCGGCTGGATCGACAGCGACCCGTGCGTCTGCGTCGCCGCCAGCGCGTCGAGTTCGGCGACGTCACCGTCGACTTGCGAGCGCGCGGCCTCGCAATCTCCCAGCAGGCTGTCGGTGCCGCAGGCGTTGATCACGTTGGCCGGGTTCCCGCCGGGCAACTCCACGCTGCCCGCGCTGCAGCAGATCTCGCCGTCGAGGGTCGTCCCGAAGATCGGGAAGTCGCGGAAGCCGGCCAGGCAGCCGCCCGCGGTCACGACGCTGCCGTTCTCGACGGTGGCCAGCGACCGCACGCGCGCCGCATCGCCGCTGTCTTCCATCAGCGCCCACGACGCGGGGCCGAGCAGCCTCGAGGAAACGCCGACATCCGCGGTATCCGCGCAGACGCTTCCGCGCACGTTGGAGCTTGCGCGCGTCTTCACGCCGGCGGCGCGGGCATCGGAGCCGGTCACGATGATCCAGTCGCAGGCGGGTGCGAGGACGATCGGCGGGTGGGCGCATTCCCCGAGGCCGTCGCACTGGTCGTTCGTGCACTGGTCGCCGTCATCGTCGCACGAGACACCCGCGGTGATGACGCCGCATTCGTCGTTGTCCTCGTCGCAGGTGCTGCATTCCGCGTCGCCGCAGGGCGGTTCCGGGTGCGTGCAGACTCCCCCCGCGCAGATGTCGATGCCGTTGCAGTAGAGCGAGTCGTCGCAGCCGGCCGTGTTCGCGACGCCGCATCCCCCGATGCCGTCGCAGACGTCGTCGGTGCAGGGGTTGCCGTCCGCGGGGCAGGCCGTCCCCGCGGGGGCCGACACGTTGGCGGGACAGCTTCCGGACGTTCCGTCGCAGACCTCCGCCGAGTCGCAGACGCCGTTGACGGCTTCCCGGCAGACGGTCCCGGCTTCCTCGATCTGGCAGGAGGACGAGCAGCAGTCGCCGTCCACCGTGTTGCCGTCGTCGCACTGCTCGTCGCCGCTGACGATGCCGTTGCCGCAAGGCTGGATCACGTTGACCGTCAGGCTCACTTCGGTCTCGCCCGGCGTCACGTGGTCGTCGGTCGCCGTGAAGTCGAGACGCCAGGACCCGACGTCCGCACAATCGGGAGCCCAGTCGAGGGCGACGGTGGCGGTGTTGCCCGGGGTGTTGACGATCGCGAGCCCGGCTGCCGTCGCGCCGTGCACGTCGTCGACGACGACGGTCGTCGTCTGGAAGACCTCGGGGCTCAGGAACGAGAGGGCGAGGTCGAGCACGTCGCCCGCCGAGCAGTCGAGGTCGACGACGTTCCCGACCGGGAAGCCGGAGGCGATCGGCGCGATGTTGTTCGTGTTCGACGACGCATTGAAGCAGTAGGTCCGGCCATCGAGATAACTGATGCCGTCCGCATTGTCGGATGGCCCGTCGTAGTCGGTCCCTTCATGGTCGAAGCGGCCGATCTGGAAGAAGTCGACGCCGTTGCCGCGGTTGGCGCCCGCGGTGGCCGGCGTTCCCCCGAAGCCCCCCGCGCCTCCGGAGGCGTCGCCTGTCGTCCAGGCCATGTCGGAGTAGCTGAAACAGACGTTGTTGCCGATGCCCATGGTGGGATCACTGCCGTCCGAGATGGCGAGCTGGAACGTGTTGCGCAGGTCGCCGTGGCCGCTGTAGTAGCCGACGTTGTCCCAGGTGACGACGAGCGTGCTCGCTGTCAGCTTGTGCCAGACCTGGCCGTTGCCGTACCTGGTGTCCACGTCGGCCCAGAACGGGGCGACCATCTTGAACGAAGGGTCCGGGAAGCCGGTCGAGCTGTAGGATCCATACGGCGTGACGAACGAAACGTTGCCGTTGTTGTTGATGTAGGCGTCCGAGTACGACTCGCCGTAGAGGTCGAACGGGAAGCTGAGCAGGATTCCCGTCGAGTCGTCGTCGTTACCCTGGTCGGGAGCGCCGTTCTCGTAGAAGTCGACGAGCGTGTAGCTGCCGTCGAGCGGGAAGAGCAGCGCAGTGGGGTCGCCTGCCGTTGCCGCCGAGGGAAAGGGCAGACCCGCCAGGATCGCCATCGTCGCCGCAATCGCCGTTCGTGAGCCGCATCGTTTCTTGATCATCGGGGTTATCCTCCACCGTCGTCTCTCCCGGACTTCGGGAGGTCGCTGACGGGTATCAGCAAAGCCCCGCCCGACGCGTGACCCGAGTCATCTCTTTCCGCAGTTGGTTGCGTTGGGGTGACATGCGTCACCGGTTGACCTCCCGCCTGGTCGAACGCGTGCGGCGCGGCCAAAGGCATGAAGGACGTCGGCACGCCGAAGCGGCAGTCGCGCGGCGCCGGTTTCGCGGCGCGACCTTCGGGCACGGGCTCGCCATGCCCATGCCATCCGCTTCCTGTGCGCGTGGTCACTCTGCGACGAGAAACGGCGACGGCAAGGCCGTCGCCTGCGCCGGAGCCGGCCAAGAGGGGGAGGCTCTCGCCGGGCACGCTGCGCGTCGACGACGGCGAGATCGCCGACGCCGCCACGCGGGGGAAATGGGAGAAGCTCGGCTACGACAGCTCGGTGTACGGCGAAGACGATCCGTACGCCTGCGCGAGTACGCTCCGTGTCGAGTTGGCGGCCCCGGATGCCGCGAGCTTCGGTGGCCGCGACGATCGGCAGGCGCCCGAGAACTTCGAGGCGTCGACGCTGATCAACGTCGAGAACCCCCCGGCATTCGCCGAGGGGCGCCTCCGCGGCCGGCTCGGGGTTGCCTCGTCGCTCAGCGAGGCATCAGCATGTCCTGGTACTTCGGCAGGCTGACGGCGAGCAGGTAGATGTTCGCGGCCCCGACGAAGAGTCCCGGTCCGGTGCCGGACGGGTCGAGCGCGACGTGGAACATCACGATGTTGACGGCGATCGGCGCGAGCAGCACGGCCGCGAGGGCGACGAAGCGGCCCGCGACGAACGCGGCGCCGGAGAAGATCTCGACGAGGCCGATGATCGGGAACATGTAGCCGGTGGCGGCCAGCGCACCGAGGAACGCCGCGCCGGCTTCGTTGTGTCCGGGGTCGGGCAGCACCGGGACGAACTTGTTGAGGCCGCCGACGAGCAGCAGCAGCCCGAGCAGGATGCGGATCACCTTCGTCGGAATCGATTCCATCGGTCCTCCCCGCGGGCGCCGGAGCGGCGTCGCCGCGCGCTGCCCATCTTGTCGACCGGACCGCCGCATGTCGACCCGGACGAGGCCGGGCCATGGCGGCGGGCGATGCGTCGGGGATGCCTACACGGTGAGCCAGCCGGCGGCGGTCGCGCCGGCGTCGATCTCGTCGAGGAGCGGCGCGTGCAGCGCCTTCTCGTAGGCCTCGAGCACTTCGTGCGTCGATCCCGCGGCCGCCACCCGCCCGCGCTCGATCCAGACGCAGCGGTCGCAAAGCTCCCGGATCGTCGCCGCGTCGTGCGAGACGAGAACGCAGGTGCGTTCGGAACGGATGCGCTCGCGCATGGCCGCTGCCGACTTCTCGTGGAAGGCGGCGTCGCCGGTGCCGAGCGCTTCGTCGATCAGCAGCAGGTCGGGATCGGCGTGGAACGCGACCGAGAAGCCGAGTCGCGCGCGCATGCCGTCGGACCACGTCGAGATCGGGTCGTCGATCACGCTCTCGAGCCCGGCGAACCCGACGATCCCGT
This sequence comes from uncultured Myxococcales bacterium, assembly GCA_964476185.1. GTDB lineage: Bacteria > Desulfobacterota > Binatia > UBA1149 > CAITLU01 > DATNBU01. The sequence continues at coordinate 31,200 of CAYYZO010000005.1, read as the reverse complement.
CCATGCGGCGCGCGACCTCGGCGCGGCGAAGGCCGAGCAGCATGCCCGACAGCGTCGCGTTCTCGCGGCCGGTCAGCTGCGGGAGGAAGCCGACCTGGAGACTGAGCAGCGACGCGCGCACGCCGGGCTCGCGCTCGATCGTTCCGCGGTCGGGGCCGAGGATGCCGGCCAGCAGCCGCAGCATCGTCGTCTTGCCGGCGCCGTTGCGGCCGACGATGCCGAGCGTCTCGCCGGCGTGCAGGTCGAACGACACGCGCGTCAGCGCCCAGCGATCGCTCGCGCCGCGCGAGAAGATGCGACCGCGCAGGATGTACCGCACGGCCACGTCGCGGACGCGCAAGATCGTGCGCTGGTCCGTGAGCTGGCTCGTGCGGGCGGTCATGCCGGAAGCCTCGGGTAGTCGAGCTCGCGCGCGGCCACGAACGAGCGGGCGCCGGCGATCGCGACGAGCGATGCCGCCGCGATCGCCGCGAGGGCGGCGAAGTCCGGCCATTCTCCCCGCATCAGCACCCCCCGCCACGCGTCGAGCAGCATGGCGACGGGATTCCACGCGAGCCACGACGCGACCGGCTCGCCGACGCGCGAGAGGTCGAAGAACACGCCCGACGCGAACATCCCGAACCGCAGCGCCACGTCGAGCCCCACGAGGATGCTGCGCAGGAACGGAACGAGCGCCGCGACCCAGAGGGCGAGCGCCGCGATCAGCAGGAACTCGGTCGCCAGGACCAGCGGGAACGCCGCCCAGGCGGGCGTCGTCCCGAACCCGTCCAGCAGCAGGAAGACGACGAGCACGACGAGCCCGACGAGGAACTTGACGGCGTCCGTCAGCAGCATCGCGACGGGAAAGACGAGCTTCGGCACGAACACCTGCGACGCGAGCGGCTGGTTCGCGAGGATGGCGGGCGCGGCGCGCGCGACGCTCTGCGCGAGCCAGCGCCACGCGACGAGCCCGCACAGCAGGAACGACAGGTAGTTCCCGGTCGGCGCGCCGAGCAGCCTGCCGAACACCGCGTACAGCACGAGCATCTCGAGGATCGTCTCGAGCGCCCACCAGAGATAGCCGATGTAGAGTCGCTCCGACTCGAGCCGGAGCTGGCAGTAGGCCTGGTAGAAGAGGATCTCGCGCCAGCGCGCGCGCTCGCCCGTCACGGTTGCAGGATCGTCGACTTCCACTGCCCGGCGCCGGCCTTGCCGCGAGCGCGAGTGAACAGCTCGCGCTTGTGCAGGCGCGGCTCGGCGCGGATCCAGAACTCGATCGCCGCGGGCACGACGAGGTAGCCCTTCCAGTGCGGAGGGCGCGGCACGTCGCCGTCCGGGTACTTCGCCTCGAGCTGCGAGCACCGCTTCGTCAGCAGCGCGCGCGAAGCGATCGGACGGCTTTGCTCGGAGGCCGCGGACGCATAGCGGCTGCCGACCGGGCGCTCCTCCCAGTAGTCGTCGGCTTCGGCCGCGGGCAGCGGCTTCACGCGTCCCTCGATCCGCACCTGCTTGCCGGTGACGTCCCAGTAGAAGCAGAGCGCGACCTGGTCGTTCGCGCGCATCTCGTCGCCCTTGCGGCTCTGGTCGTTCGTGTAGAACACGAAGCCGCGCGCGCTGGCTTCCTTGAGGAGGATGAAGCGCGCCGACGGGCGTCCCCTGGCGTCGGCCGTGGCGAGCACCATGGCTTCGGGGATCGGCGCGCCGGCCTTGGCGGCCTCCTTCATCCAGGAACGGAAACGGACGATCGGATCGGGCATGGGCGGCTCCAGCGGTCGGGAAGGGGGTCCGCGGCCCTTCTAGGGAGGCCCGCCCGAGCGGTCAAAAACCTGCCCGAAATCCCCGAAATCCCGGTTGACGCCCCGGTGTTAACTCTGTTAACTTCCGCGCCGTCCGTCGGATCCCGGCGGATGCCCTCGTGCGGCGGGGACCCTGCTGCCGCCCGAACCGGCGCCCTCTTTCTCGCGGCGGCGCGGACCGTGCCCGCCGCCCCGGCGCCGTTCCAAGGAGCGATCCGATGAGCCTCGCAACCGCCGCTACCTCCGACACCGCGACCCCGCGCCCCGAGGCGCTCGACGCGCGCCAGTTCTGGATCAACGCCTGGCGCCCGTCCACGACCGAGACCAGCTATGAAGTCACCGACATCGAAGGCGAGGTGCCGCGCGAACTCTCCGGCACGTTCTTCCGCAACGGTCCTTCCCAGCAGATCCTGCCCGCCGAAGGCTACCGCGCCCTTCACCTGTTCGACGGCGACGGCCTCGTCCACGCGCTGCGCATCGACGACGGCCGCGTGCACTACACCGGCCGCGTGGTCGAACACCCGTCCACGCTGCGCGAGCGTGCCGAAGGCCGCTTCTGCATGAACGCGATCGGCGTGCAGGTCGCCGATCCGGTCGACCCGTTTCGCGTGCAGCCGAACACGAACGTGGTCTTCCACGGCGGCAAGCTGATGGCGATGGTCGAGAACGCCTACCCGTTCGAGATCGACCGCCGCACGCTCGGCCCCGTCGGCGTCAACGATTTCCAGGGGAAGATGCTCGGCATGAGCGTGACTGCCCACCCGAAGATCGACGGCCGCACCGGGCAGATGATCATCCACGGCTACCAGCCGTTCGAGCCGTACCTGCAGTACTACGTCGTCGAGCCCGACGGCACGTGCTCAGTGGCCGAGGCCGTCGACGCGCCGTACTGCGTGATGGCGCACGACATCGCGATCACCGAGAACTACGCGATCTTCGTCTGGGGCGCGATCCACTTCGACGGGACGCCGATGCTGACCGGCGGCGGCTTCAACGACGCGATCTCGTGGAAGCCGGAGCTCGGCCTTCGCTTCGGAGTGCGCCGCCGCGAGGCCGGTGCGAAGACGCAGTGGTTCACGGCGCCGACGCCGGGCTACATCTTCCACCCCGGCAACGCCTACGAGCAGGACGGCAGGATCGTGATGGACGCCTGCACCTATCTCGACGGCGGCGCGCTGCTCGAGACGCTGCGCAGCGCGCGCGACGGGCGCCCGGTGCCCGGATTCTCGGCCGTTCCGTTCCTGTACGAGCTCGACCTCGCGACCGGCGCGTGCAGCGAGCGCCAGCTCGACGAGCGGGGCGCGGAGTTCCCGCGCCTCGACGACCGCCTCGTCGGCTACCGCAACCGCTACGGCTACGCTGCGCTCGACCGCTCGGCCGGCGGCGATCCGACGGACACGTGGGCGACGCTCGTGCGCTACGACCGGCAGGGCGGCCGCAACGAGATCCACGATTTCGGCGCGTGGCAGTGGCCGAGCGAGCCGGTCTTCGCGCCGCGCACGCCGGACGCGACCGAGGCCGACGGCTTCGTGTTGTCGACGGTGTACGACGGCACGCGCGACGACACGTACCTCGCGATCCTCGACGCGCAGGACATGGCCGGGAAGCCGCTCGCGAAGTGCCGGCTGAAGCACCGCCTGCCGCTCGGGTTCCACGGCAACTGGGCGCCGGGCGTCGTCTGAGCCCGCGGATCCTGCCCGTCCTGCCGGCACGGCGGCTGCCCGGAGCGGCGCCGCCGTGCCGGTGGTTTCGCGGGACCGCTGGACGACCGCGAGGCGCGTGGTGTACGACGCGCGCATGAACCGGCTCGAACGCTACACTGACGAGGCCTATGCGCTGCTGCGCATGGTCACCGGGTTCCTGTTTTCGTTCCACGGCGTGCAGAAGATCTTCGGCGTGCTGACGCCGTACGAGACCGAGTTCGGCTCCCAGCTCTGGTTCGGCGGGCTGATCGAGCTGGTCGGCGGAATCCTCGTGATGGTCGGGTGGCAGACGCGCGCGGCCGCGTTCCTGTCGAGCGGCACGATGGCCGTCGCGTACTTCCAGTTCCATTGGAAGTTCGAGGGGGGAACGCGGATCCTGCCCGGCGTCAACGACGGCGAGATGGCCGCGCTCTACGCATTCGTCTTCCTGCTGATCGCCTGCCGCGGCACCGGCAAGTGGGGCGTCGAGCGCGGCTCCTGAATCGGGGTCAGCGCCCCTTCCAGACCGGCGGCCGCTTCTCGACGAAAGCGCGCTGGGCCTCGCGGGCGTCCTCGCTCCGGCGCAGCGGGCGGCCGAGTTCCTCCTGGCGGCGATAGGCGTCGACGAGCGGCAGGTGCAGCATCTCGCGCACGCCGTCGCGCGTCGCGCGCACCGCCAGCGGCGCGTTGGCCGCGACCGCGTCCGCGAGCTCGAAGGCCGTGTCCATCAGCTTCGCGCGCTCGACCACGCGGTTGAGCAGCCCGATCTCGAGCGCCCGCGCCGCGGAGAACGGCTTCGCGGTCAGCAGGATCTCGTGCGCGTGCGCCCAGGCAACCTGGCGCGGCAGCATCACCGCCGAGTGCCCGGTCGGGAACAGGCCGAGCGCGACTTCCTCGAGCGCGAACGTCGCCTCCGGCACCGCGACGCGCATCTCGGACGCGAGCATCAGGTCGAAGCCGCCCCCGCGGCAGTGACCGCCGATCGCGCAGACGAGCGGCTTGCCGAGGTCGAACGCGGCGAGAGTCGCGGCGCCGACGGCGCGCAGGCCGTCGAACGCGGCCGGGTCGATGCGTTCGCCGCGGGCGAGAGCCTGGGCGACCGGGATCGTCTCGCGAAGGTCCATGCCGCTGCAGAACACGCGCTCGCCGGCGCCCGTGAGCACGACGGCGCGCACGTCGTCGTCGTCCGCGAGCCGCCTCCAGGCGGCGGCCAGCTCCCCGAGCATCGTCGGGTTCAGCGAGTTGGCCTTCTCGGGACGGTCGATCGTGACGACGGCCACGTGCGGGTGATCGGACGGGAGCTCGAGTCGGATCGGCATCGGCCGACCATAGCGGCGCGTCGCGAGCGTCGCGAGGAGGCCTGCGTCGCGGCCGGGTTCGTGCAGCCGACACGCGCGGCGACGAGCGTGCGCCGTCGATGCGGCCCGCCGGTGCGCGCGGTGGAGGGCGTGGCGGCGGGCCGGCCGGAAGGCGGCCGGGCCAACCGTCCGCCGACCGTGTCGCAGCGCACGCGGCCGCATTGCCGTGGCGCCGAGCGCTGCGTTAGGATCCGCGCCCATGACTTCCGAAACCGTTGTCGTCGCGCCGTCGGCCAGGATGGGGTCGCAACTCGGGCTGGTCGCCGTCGCGTTCGTGCTGGCCGGCGTGGGCGGGTCGGCGTCCGGCGTGCTCCCGCCGTTCGGCGGCTTCCTGCTGATGGTGCTCGGCCTCGGGCTCGCGCTCGTCGGGGTCGTCACGTCGGTGCTGGGTCTCGTCGCGACGGCGCCGGGCAAGGGCCGAAGCGGTCGTCCGCTGGCCGCGCGCGGCCTCGCGCTGGGCGTGCTGGTCGTCGTCGCGCTGCTGGCCGGCGCGTCGCGTGGGAGCGGACTGCCGCGCATCAACGACATCACCACCGACGTCGGCGATCCTCCGGTCTTCGTCGCGGCGCTCGAACAGGCGCCGAACCGCGGCCGCGACATGGGCTATCCCGGCGAGGCCTTCGCCGCGCAGCAGCAGGCCGCGTACCCGGACCTCGCGGCGCTCGTCGTCGAGGATGCCCCGGACGTCGTCTACGACCGCGTCCGCGCCGTGCTGGCCGGCATGCCGCGCATGCACATCACCGGCGAGAACCGCGAGGAGGGCCGGATCGAGGCGACCGAGACCTCGCGCCTGTTCCGCTTCCAGGACGACGTCGTCGTGCGCATCCGCCCGTTCGAGGGCGGCGGCAGCCGCATCGACGTGCGCTCGAAGTCGCGCGACGGCAAGGGCGACCTCGGCGTCAACGCCGAGCGCATCCGCACGATCCTGTCGCTCGTGCGCGGGCCGTCCGCGCCGTCGGGCGACTGACCGGTGGCCGACGCAACGAGCGAGCGAGGCGCCGCCGGCCGCCGCCGCGACGAAGAGTTGCTGCAGTTGCTCGACGCGGACCCGCCGGCCTGGATCGTCACGCCGACGCGCCGTCTCGCGCGCGCCCTTCGACTTCGCGTCGCGGAGCTTCGTGCCGACGCCGGCCGCAGCGTCAGCGAAACGCCGCCGATCCATTCGCTCGCGGACTGGCTCGATCGTCTCGGGCGCGAAGCGCTCGCCGCCGAAGTCGACCGCGGCGAGCGCGGGCGCGTGCTGCTTTCGCCGGGCGCCGAGCGCGTCCTCTGGGAGCGCGTGATCGCCGACGCGCCCGGCGACCTCCCGCGCCAGCTGCTCGACATCGTCTCGCTCGCCGCGACGGCCTCCGACGCCTGGTCGCGGACCTGCCTGTGGGGCGAACCGTCCTGGGCGGGGCCCGTCACCGAGGACGTCGAGGCGTTTCGCCGCTGGCTGCCGTCGCTGCGCGCCCGGCTGCACGAGGGCGCGTTCGCGACGACGGCCGAGCTCGCCTCGATCGTCGCGGCGGCGATTCGCGGGGATCGCCTGGCGTCGTCCGTCCCCGCCGTCGTCGTCGCGCTCGACTTCGAGAAGCACGACCCGGCGCTCGAGCGGTTGCTGCAGGCCGTCCGGGAACGCGGCGCCGACGTGCGCGATCGCGCGACCGTCGCGTCCGCGGCGCCGGTCGAGCCGCGCGCGTGGATCGCGCCGACGCCCACGGCCGAGCTGCGCACGGTCGCGTCGCGGATCCGGGCGCTGTTGCTCGAACGTCCGGACCTGCGCATCGGCGTGCTCGCGCCCGACACCTCGGCGTGGGGAAGCCGCCTCGAACGCGTGTTCGAGGAAGAGCTCGATCCCGAGGGCATCCTCGCGCCGGGCGCGTCGTCGGCGCGCCGCTTCGACTTCGCCGAGGCGCCGAGCCTGGCCGACTATCCGCTCGTCGCGAACGCGTTCGACCTGCTCTCGCTCGAGGACGGCCCTGTCCCGTTCGAGCTCGCGTCGCGCATCCTGCTGGCGGCGCATCCCCGCCGGCGCGGCCTCGCGGCGGGGGATCAACAGCGCGAGCGCGCGCTCCGCGGCCGCGCGGAGGCGCTGCTGCGGCGCGAACGCGCGTCGTCGCTGCGGCTTGTCGGTCGCGCGGGCAGCCTCGCGACGACGCTGCGCCAAGGCGGACTCGGGGAAACGGCTGCCCTGGTGGAACGCCTCGCGACGCGCCTGGCGTCCGCTCGCCCGCAGCCGGGGCGCCGCACCAGCCGGACGCCGACCGAATGGCGCAACGAATGGCACGAGCGCCTGGCGATCCTCGGCTGGCCCGGCGAGCTCGAGGGCGACGCCGAGGGCCTCCTGTTCCGGCGCTGGCGCGAGGCGCTCGACGAGTTCGTCGCGCTGGAGGCCATCGAGCCGCGGATGGAAGCGCACCACGCGCTGGCGCGGCTTCGCGCGATCTGCGCGGGCGTGCCGGTGCAGCCGCCCGCGACCAACCGCTCGGTGCAGGTGGTCAGCCTGCTCGACGCCGCCGGCTTCGACTTCGACGTCGTCTTCGCGATCGGGCTGACGTCGACGGCTTTCCCGCCGCCGCCGCGGCCGAACCCGCTCCTGCCGGTCGCGTGGCAGCGCACGCAGGCCGGGATGCCGCGCGTGTCGGTCGACGCCGAGCGCGAGCTCGCGACGGCCGTCTGGCAGCGCGTGCTTCGCAGCGCGCCCGAGGTCTGGGCGAGCTGGTCGGCCGCCGGCGACGCCGGCGAGGAGCAGTCGCCGAGTTCGTTCCTCGCGCGCCTCGCGGCCGAGCCGCCCGGCGCGGCCGAAGGGCGGCCGTGGTGGCTCGCCGCGGCCGCGGCCGACGGGGCCACCGAGCCGCTGCCGACGGACGAAGCCGGGGCGCCGCTCGTGCGCTCGGGCGGCTCGGCGCTGCTGACGCGCCAGTCCGACTGCCCGTTTCGCGCGCTCGCCGCCACGCGTCTCGCGGCCGAGCCGCTGCAGGCGATCGAGGCGCAGCCGAACGCGGCGCTGCGCGGCACGCTCGTGCACGACGCGCTCGCGAAGGCGTACACGGACATCCCTTCGTCGAGCGACCTCGACGGCCTCGGCGACCGCGACATCGCGGAAGTCGCGCGCGTCGCCGCCGCGCACGCGCTCGAGCAGCAGAAGGATTTCCTCGAGGACGCTCCCGACCTCGCCGCGGTCGTCGGCGCGTGGCTCGTCGACCTCGTCGCGAGCTGGATGCACTACGAGCGCGGCGCCCGAACGGTGGCGTGGGCGGTCGACGCGAGCGAGCACGACGACACGGCGACGTTCCCGCCCGGCGCCGCGGAGCCGCTGACGATCCGCTTCCGCGCCGACCGCATCGACCGCCACGAGGACGGCGGGCTCGTCGTGCTCGACTACAAGACCTCGGCGACGCCGAAGAGCCCGTCGCTCTGGAACGGCGAGCGGCCGAAGGACCCGCAGCTTCCGCTTTACCTCGCGCTGCTCGAAGCCCGCGGCGAGCGCGTCGACGGCATCGCGTTCGCGAACCTCTCGGCGCGCGACGCCTGCGTGCTGCACGGCGTCGGCGCCGGCGAATACGGCGCGCGCTTCCGTCCGCCGGGACGAAAGGCCGTGCGCTCGGCGGAGGACTACCGTTCCCGGGCCGACGAGTGGCGCGACGTCCTCGCGGGACTCGCGAACGCGTATCTCGCCGGAGACGTGCGCGTCGCCCCGCGCGAGGCGGCCGTGTGCCGCAACTGCGGCAGCCAGGCGTTCTGCCGCATCGCCGAGCTCGGCCCGCCCGACGAGGACGACGGCGACGCCGAGGAGGGCGGCGAATGAGCAGGCAGGACGGCGCCGGGCAGCCGGGGATCCCCGACGCGCGCCAGCGCGCCGAGGCGCTCGACGTCTCGCGAAGCTTCGTCGTGCAGGCGCCCGCGGGCTCCGGCAAGACCGGACTTCTCGTGTTGCGCTTCCTCGCGCTGCTCGCGCGAGTCGACCGTCCCGAGGCGGTGCTCGCGATCACCTTCACGCGCAAGGCGGCCGGCGAGATGCGTCGTCGCATCCTCGAGGCGCTCGCCGAGGCGGACTCGGGCAGGGAGCCGGCGCACGACTTCGAGCGCGAGGGCTTCGAGCTGGCGCGCGCGGTGCTCGCGCGCGACCGCGAGCTCGGCTGGGAACTGCTGCACTCGCCGTCGCGCCTGCAGGTCTTCACGATCGACGGCTTCTGCTCGCGCGTCGTCGCGTCGACGCCGCTGATGTCGCGGCTCGGCAGCACGCCGCGCGTCGTCGACGATCCCGAGCCGCTCTACCGCGAGGCCGTGCGCCGCACGCTGTCCGGGGCGGGCCGCGCGGTCGTCGGCGAGAAGCTCGAGGTCCTGCTCGAGCGCTACGAGATGGGGCTCGACCGTCTCGAGGACCAGCTCGTCGACATGCTCGCGCGCCGCGAGCAGTGGCGCGAGGGAGCGATCGGTCGGCACGAGGACACGGACGACCGCGTGGCGCGCCTCGAATCGGCGCTCGAAGGCGCGGTGGCCGCCGAGGTCGCGACGATCGCCGACGGGGCCGAGCCGTCGCTGGTCGATCGCGTCCACGCACTCGCGCGCGCGAGCCGCGATGTCGTCGAGGGGCCGTGCGCGTGGCCGACGCTCGGCGACCGGCACCGGCTCGGCGGCGGCGCGGACTCCGCGCCGGCGTGGAAGCAGGCCGCCGCGCTGCTCGGCAAGGACGACGGCAAGCGGCTTCGCACGAGGCGCACCGCGAACGCGGACGTCCACGCCGGCGACGAGCGCGTGAAGACGATGCTCGGCGACCTCCTCGAGGACATCGCGGACCTTCCCGGCGACGGCGCAGCGCGCTGGACCGGTCGCCTTCGCCACGGCGCGCTGCTGCCGACGTCGACGACGTTCTCGGCCGACGGCCGCGCCGCGCTCTCGGCGTTCTTCGCGGTGCTCCGCCACTGCCTCGGCGAGCTCTGGCACGTGTTCCGCGAGCGCCGCGAGGTCGATTACGGCGAGATCGGCATCGGCGCGGTCGCCGCGCTCGCGCCCGGCGAGACGCTCGAGAAGCTCGACGCCCGCCTCGAGCACATCCTCGTCGACGAGTTCCAGGACACGAACGTGATGCAGTGCGAGCTGCTGCGCGGCCTGACGTCGGGCTGGCAGCAGGGCGACGGCCGGACGCTGTTCCTCGTCGGCGACCCGATGCAGTCGATCTACCGCTTCCGCAAGGCGGAGGTCGGGCTGTTCCTGGCCGCGCGATCCTCCGCGGGTTTCGTCGAGAACTGCGTGCTCGAGTCGCTGGCGCTGTCGGTGAACTTCCGCTCGACGACGACGGTGGTGGACTGGGTGGGCCGCGTCTTCCCGATCCTGCTCGGCGATCGCGACGACGCGACGCGATCGCTGGTCGCGTTCGCGCCGGCGTCGGCCGGGCCGAAGGCCGGCGCCGGTCCCGACGTGGAGTTCGTGCTGTGGACGTCGGGTCCCGGCGGCGAGAAGGCCGCCGACGCGGACGCGATCGAGGCGGCCGGGCTCGCCGACCTCATCGCCGCGGAGGTGCGCGCGCAGAGGGACGGCGAGCGGCCGCCGAGGCGCGGCCGCGTGCCGGTCGCCGTGCTCGTGCGCTCGCGCAACCACGCGCTGCCGCTGCTGCGGGCGCTCGAGGCCGCGCATCCCGACCTTCGCTTGCGCGCCCCCGGCCTCGACTGGCTCGCGGACCGTCCGTCGGTGGTCGAGCTCGAGGCGCTCACGCGCGCGCTCGTGCACCCGGGCGACCGCCTGGCCTGGCTCGCGCTGCTGCGCTCGCGCCTGGTCGGCCTCGCGCTCGCCGACATCGCCGCGCTCGTCGAGCCGGACGTCGCGTCAGCCGGCTCGTCTCGACGCACGACGCCGATACCGCTGCTGCTCGCCGACGAAACGGCGCTCGCGCGCACGAGCGGGGACGCCCGTCGTCGCATCGCACGGCTCCTCGAAGTGACCGGCGCCGCTGCGCGCGACCTCGCGCTGCGCAGCCTCGACATCGCGGTGCGCTCGGCGTGGCTCCGGCTCGGCGGCCCGGCCGGCGCCCCCGCGCTGGCGGCGCTCGAGGCCGAGTCGTTCTTCGACGTGCTCTCGAGCCGGCCGGCCGGCGCGGCGATCGACCTCGACGACCTCGCGCGGCGGCTGCGCGCGACCGAGGCGCCGGTGGACTCGGACGCCGAGGCGGACGTCGAGATCATGACGATGCACAAGGCCAAGGGCCTGCAGTTCGACACCGTGGTGCTGCCGGCGCTCGGGCGCGGATCCGGGCGCGGCTCGGCGCCGCCGCTCGCGATCGAGACCGACGGCACGTCCGGGCGCCTGATGCTCGTGGCGCCTCGTGCCGCGCGCGGGCGCGAGGACGCCGACGGCGACAAGTACGACTTCCTCGCGTTCCGCGAGTCCGGTCGCGAGGCCAACGAGAGCCTTCGGCTGCTGTACGTCGCCGCGACGCGCGCCGAGCGGCGGCTCGTGCTCTCGTCTCCCGCCGGGCGGCTGACGAAGGACGGCGCGCCCTCGAAGGGCTCGCTGCTCGCGGCGCTCGAGCCGGGCCTTCCCGTCGACGCGGCGGAACGGCGCACGGCGGCCGCTCCGGCTTCGGCCGCGTCGCGGCGCACGCTCGTCCGGCTGCGCGACGGTTTCGCGCTCTCGCCCGCACGCAGCGTCGAGGACCGCTCGGTCGCGACCGAGAGGCCCTCCGAGCCGGTTCGCATCGACACGGAAACGGTCGCCGGCGACGGCCTCGCCGCGCGCATCGGCATCGCGTTCCACGCGTTCGCCGAACGCATCGCGAACGACGGCGTCGGGGCCTGGCCGGAGGAGCGCGTCCGGGCGGAGAGGCCGGCGATCGCGCACGTGCTGCGCAGCCGCGGCGTGCCGCCGGCCCAGCTCGACGAAGCCGCCGCGCGCGTCGAGCGCGCGCTCGCGGCGACGCTCGGGGACGAGCGCGGCCGCTGGATCCTGGCCGCGCACGCCGAGGCGCGCTCGGAGTGGGAACTGACGAGCTGGAACGGTCGCGTGCTCACGCCGGCGCAGATCGACCGCACGTTCGTCGACGGCGGGACGCGCTGGATCGTCGACTACAAGACCGGCGCGCTCGACGGGGCGGCGGACGCCCGCGCGATCGCGGAGCGCTGCGCGCCGTACCTCGGGCAGCTCGCGCGCTACGGCGAGTTGCTCGCGGCGCGCGACCCGGCGCGCCCGGTGCGGCTCGGGCTGTTCTTCCCGGAGTGGCCGGACGGTCTGCGCTGGCAGGACGTGACGGACGCGGCCGCCGGGCATCGGCCGGAAAATCGCGGGAGCGGCGAAGTCCGGCCGTAACCGCGGCGTGCGCACGGCGTCTTCCCCTTGGGCCGCCGAGGCGTTCGACGGGAGGCACAGACCGCAGACGTGAAAACCGGCGAGGACTACGCGGCGCTGCTGCTCGCTGCCCAGGGCGGCGACCAGCAGGCCTACCGCACGCTGCTCGAGGCGCTCGAGCCGCAGCTTCGCGCCTACCTGAAGCGGCGGCTGCGCGACGAGGAAGCCGTCGCCGACGTCTGCCAGGACGTGCTGCTGACGATGCACCGCGTGCGCCACACGTTCGAGCCCGGCCGCGCGTTCGAGCCGTGGTTCTACGCGATCGCGCGCAGCCGTTTCATCGACCACCTGCGGAGCCGGCGCCGCCGCGGCGACCTCGAGGTCAGCGCCGACGACGGGCCGGAGCAGGCCGCCGAGGAGCCCGCGTTCGGCTGGAGCCGCTTCCTCGAGTTGCTGGAGCGCCTTCCCGCGGCGCAGCGCGAGGCGTTCTCGATGCTCAAGCTCGAGGGGCTCTCGGTCGAGGAGGCCGCCGGCCGCGCGGGCGTGACGCCGTCGGCGTTGAAGGTGAGGGCGCATCGCGCCTACGGAGCGCTCCGGCAGGCGCTGCTCGGGAGTGACGGATGAACCACAAGCAGGCGGAAACGGATCTCCTCGCGTCGCTGGTGGGCGACCTGGCCCCGGTGCGTCCCGTGCGGCTCACGCACACGATCGCGACCGTGCTGGTCGTGCAGGCCGCGGCGATCCTCGCGGCGGCCGTCGCGACCGGCGCGGCCGTTCGCGGCGTCGAGCGATTCTCGGACCCGGTATTCCTCGTGCTGCTCGCGATCCTCGTCGTCGCGGCGGTCCTCAGCGTCGCGGCGACCTCGCGGCTCGCGATCCCCGGCCGCGTCGTCGACGCGCGGGTGCGCGTCGCGCTGTTCCTGCTGCCGGTCGCGCTCGCGGTCCTGCTCGCGGTCACGTCGCCGTGGGGCGGCACCTGGTCGGGCCTCTCGGCCGTCCTCGTCGAAGGCCTCGGCTGCACGCGCGCGACGATCCTCGTGGCGACGCCGGCCTGGCTCGGCGGCATCGCGGTCCTGCGCCGGCTGGCGCCGCTCGAGCCGCTCGCGGTCGGGCTGTTCAACGCGAGCGCGGCGCTGTTCGGCTCGGCGCTGGTCGTGCAGATGGCGTGCGAGGCCTGCGATTCGTGGCACCTCGCGCTGTCGCACTACGCGCCGGTCCTGCTGGCGGCCTGGCTCGGCGGGCTGCTGTCGGTTCCGCTGCTGCGGTCGCGCTGAATCGCGCCCCGTCTTCGGCCGCCGCGCACATCCCGCGCGCGCACGGTCGGAATCGGTTGCGGCATCGCTAGACTCCGCGCCATGTCGCCGCCGGTTCCGGACGATCGCCGCGGCGCCCTCGGCATGGGGGCGGTCGTCGCGACGGCGCTGCTCTGGGGACTGAGCGCCGTCGCGATCAAGGCGGTCTCGACGGGCGGGCTGGTCACGGCGCTCTACCGTCTCTGGTTCGCGATCCCGCCGATGCTGCTGACGCTGCTGCTGCCGGGCGTGCGCCGGCGGCTCGACCGCCGCTGGCTGCAGGCGTCGCTGGTCGGCGGCCTGCTGTTCTCGCTGCACCAGGCGCTGTACTTCACGAGCCTCAAGCTGACGAGCGTCACCGACGTGACGATCATCGGCTCGCTGCAGCCGGCCCTGGTGCTGCTCTTCTCCGGCCCGTTGTTCGGCGAGACGGCCGCCGCGAGCTCGATCGTCTGGTCGGCGATCGCGTTCTCCGGGACCGCACTCGTGGTGATCGGCGCCGACCACGCCGAGCCTTCGAGCTTCGTCGGCGACGCCCTCGCGTTCCTGAACCTGTTCGCGTTCACGTCGTACTTCCTCGCCTCGAAGCGCTTCCGCGAACGCACGCACGCGTGGGACTACGTGGTCGGGATGACCACGGTCTCCGGCGTCGTGATCCTCGCCGTGGTGTTCGCGACAGGGCAGGACCTCGGCGACCCGACGCCCGGCGACTGGCTCACGCTCGCGTGGCTCGCGCTGATGCCGGGCACGCTCGGGCATGTGCTGACGAACTGGGCCCACCGCTACGTGCCGGCGTTCGTCTCGTCGATGGTGCTGCTGGCGGTGCCGGCGATCAGCGCGGGCGCGGCCTGGCTGCTGATCGGCGAGAAGATCCACGCCCTGCAGGTGGCCGGCGGCGCCGTCGTGCTGCTGTCGATCGCGATGATCGTCCGTTCGAGCGGACGGCGCGAGGCCGAGGTCATCGCCGAGGGCGAGGCGTTCACCGACGCGCCCTGACCGCTCGCGGCGGGAACCTCAGGCGGCTTGTGGCCGGCGCGTGCCCGGCGCCGGCGGCATCTGCGGCGAGCCGGCGAAGCACTGCGCGATCGACATCCACTTCGTCGCCACGCCGCCGCGCACGCGCAACGGCGTGTCGGCGACGTTCCGGGTCTGCGTGACCACCTGGCAGAACGACGTCGCGTCGCCTTCGACGACGTCGTCGTCGTTTGACTCGTTCCACGTCCAGGCCGCGCCGGAAGGCGCGGTGAGCCGGACCTGCGGCGCCCGCTCGGGAACGGCGAGGCCGTGCACCGAGAAGGACCAGCCGAACGTGTTGACGCCGAGCGTCGCGATGTTGCCGATCCGGTCGGTGTCGACGCGTTCGACGCCGAGCGCATCGTGGACCTCCTGCCCGTGGGCCCAGGTCTCCATCAGGCGCGCGGTGATGCTCGAGCGCACGCTCATGTCGGGGCCGGCCCAGCGCACGCGCGCGCGCGGGTCGGCCGCTTCGAACCGCGCCGCCATCGCGAGCGCCTGCTCGCGCCAGGCGCGGAGCAGGGCGGCGCCGCGAAGCTCCCCGATCCACGCGTTCTCGGGAGGGCGCAGGCTGGTCCCTGCCTCGACGGCCCCGCGGAAGTGCGAATAGAACCCGAGGAAGCGATCCGGGTCCTGCAGCGCGAGATCGGCGCCGACGTTCCAGACGTGCAGGTGCACGAGGACTTCGCCGACCGTCCAGCCGCGAAACTGCGTGCGGACGTCGAACACGCCGTCGCCGCGCGACGCGACGAGCCCGTGGAGCGCTTCGCACTCGTCGCGAAAATCGGTCGGTTGCCGGAAGCTGCCCAAGAGTCCGTCTCCGCCGGCGGATGCCGGGAGGCAGGCATGAACGCCGCCGCGCGGGGAGGAGTCAAGCCGCCGCGGCGGCGTTGTCTTGCGGGGCCGGCCCGGCTATCAGCCGCGCATGGAAGTCTTCGACCGTCTGTCGGACGAGCTGACCGACTTCATCCGGCAGCAGCCGGTGTTCTTCGTCGCGACCGCGCCGACCTCCGGCGGTCACGTCAACGTGTCGCCGAAGGGGCTCGACACGTTCCGCGTGCTCGACGCGAAGACCGTCGCGTACCTCGACCTGACCGGCAGCGGCAACGAAACGTCCGCGCACCTCGCGGACAACGGACGCCTGACGATCCTGTTCTGCAGTTTCGGAGCCAGGGCCCTCATCCTGCGGCTGTACGGCCGCGGCCGAACCGTGCTGCCGGCGGACACGGAGTACGCCGGGCTTCGGCGACACTTCGCGGATCATCCGGGCGAGCGGCAGATCCTGGTGCTCGACCTCGAGCGCGTGCAGACGTCGTGCGGGTATGCGGTGCCGCGCATGGACAATCCCCGCGAGCGCGACACGCTGACGCGCTGGGCCGAGCGCAAGGGGCCGGATGGCATCGCCGAGTACCAGCGCCGGAACAACGAAGTCAGCATCGACGGCCTGCCTGCGCCGGTCGCGCGCCTGCGCAGGGACTGACCGGCGTTCCTTGCCGTTGCCGGGGGGCGGTGCCACGATCCGCCGGTGCCGTTGCCCGTGATCCACTTCCAGGTCTGGTCGGATGTCCTTTGACCCTGGTGCCAGAACGCGGCCGTGTGCCTCGAACAGGTCCGGGAAGACGTGTCCGACATCGCCGAGCTGCGGCTCGAGTGGAAGAGCTACCTGCTGCGCCCGCATGCCGAGCCGAAGCCGCTGGAGAAGTTCCGTCGCTACACGGAGTCGTGGATGAGGCCGGCCGCGCAGCCGGATTCCGGCGAGTTCCGCGTCTGGGCCACCGACGAGGAGCCGCCGTCGCACTCGGTGCCGCCGGCCGTCGCCGTCAAGGCGGCCGCGCGCCAGGAGGCGTTCGACCGCTACCACCGTGCGCTGATGCACGCGTACTTCGCCCGCAACCTCGACGTGACCTCGCTCGCGACGATCGCGCTCGTCGCGCGCGAGTGCGGCCTCGACCTCGAGCGCTTCGCGCGCGACTACGACGACCCGGAGATCTCGCGCGAGGTCTACTCCGAGCACAACGAGGCCGTCGAACTCGGCATCTCGGCCGTGCCGTGCGTCGTGCTCGACGGCGGATTCCAGCTTCCCGGCGCGCAGGAGCGCGCCGTCTACCGAAACATCGTCCAGCGACTCGTCGCGAGAATGAACCCATCATGATCGTCCAGAGCACCGACCTTCATCTCCTCCACGAACTCCGCAGCGACGCCGCCGCGCTCGAGGCGCGCCTCGTCGCCAACCGACGTCGCATCCACGCGTTCCCGGAACTCGGCCTCGAGTTGCCGCACACGCAGGGCGTGATCGTCGAGGAGCTGCGCCGGATCGGCGTGGATTCGATCGCGACCGGCGACTCCCTGAGCTCGGTCGTCGCCGAGGTCCGCGGGACCGCGCCGACGAACGCCAGGCCGCGCATCGTGGCGCTGCGGGCCGACATGGACGCGCTGCCGCTTCGCGAGCACAACGACCTCGAGTTCCGCTCGAAGAACGAGGGCTGCATGCACGCGTGCGGCCACGACGCGCACGTCGCGATGCTGCTCGGCGCCGCCGAGATCCTCACCGCGCGGCGACGGACCTTCGCCGGCACCGTGCGCCTGCTGTTCCAGCCCGGCGAGGAAGGATTCGGCGGCGCACGCATGATGATCGAGGAAGGCGCCCTCGTCGGCGTCGACGCGGCCTATGCGCTGCACGTCGACCCGAGCACGCCGCTCGGCCGCGTGGGCATCCGCAAGGGAACGATCATGGCGTCGGCCGACGCGTTCTCGGTGATCTTCAAGGGCGCGGGCGGGCACGCTTCGATGCCGCACTTCACCCGCGACCCGATCCCGGCGATCGGTCCGTTCGTCGACGGGCTCTCGCACGTGGTCGCGCGCGAGACGAACCCGGACGACCGCATCGTGATGAGCGTGACGCAGGTGACGGCGGGAACCACGAACAACGTGGTGCCCCCGACCGCCGAGTGCGGCGGCACGATCCGCGCGCTGAGCCCGCGCGGCCGCGGCCTGGCGCACGAGCAGCTGCTGCGCGTCGCGCACGGCGTGGCGGCGGCGCGCGGGATCCACGCGGACGTGAGCCTGATCCACGGCTATCCGCCGACGGTCAACCACGACGACCCGGTCGACCTGGTCGTGCGCACCGCCGAACGGGTCGGACTGTCCGTGCTCGAGCTGCCGAGCCCCGTGATGGGCGCCGAGGATTTCTCCTACGTGCTCGAGAAGGTCCCCGGCGCATTCGCGTTCCTCGGCGCGAAGACCGACGGCGGCGGGCCGCTGCACTCCGACCTGATGAAGATCGACGAAGACGTGATCCAGCACGGCGCGGCGCTGCACGCGGCGATCGCGTTGTCGCAGTTGTCGCAGGGCTGACGTCGCTCGGGCGGGCGCAGCCGCCCCGGTGTACGTTCCTCAGCGTCCGCCGGCCACACGAAGAAACAGTTTCTCGTCGAAGTACGAGCCGGCGTTGTAGAAGAGCGCGACGCGACCGTCGTCGAGCACGACGGCGTGGTGCCGCCAGAAGTTGACGACCTCGCCGGCCGCTCGGGCCGACGCCGGCACGTCGTCGGCCCACTCGATCGGCGAGTCGCACCATCGCCAGCCGCTCACCGGGAACTCCTCGTCGCAGACCGCGAACCCCCCGAGGCTCGGCGGCGGCTCCTCGCGGGAGATCGAATCGTCTCCTTCCCGCGGCGCCGTTGGCGACGCGTTCACGAGGCCGAGCCAGCGGTGGCGTCCCCCGGGAATCAGTTGCAGGCCGCCGACCCATCCGCCCGCCCAGTGCCCGGGTTCGTTCGAAGGCGGCAGGATGCAGCCGAGCTTGCGGAGCGTCGCGGGCGGAAGGTCGCGGCCCGCGAGAGTCGCGTCGGCGCGCGCGCGAGCATCCGTCCAGCACTCGATCGCCGCGCCCTGGGCGGACCCGAGCGGACTCGCGCGGCCGGGCTGCGCCCTCTGCGGATAGCCCATGTAGAAATAGAGGATCTCGCCGCGCTCCGGGAACACGAACGCCGAGACGGCGTCGACGTGCTTCGCGTCGAAGTCGTCGCCCTCGCCGCGTCCGATCAGGACGCCGGCTTCGATCGTCCACGGTCCGGCGAGCGAGGTCGACCACGCGCGACGAACCACCTTGGCGTCGGCGTCGGTCACCAGCAGCAGGCCGTATCGGCCGTCGAAGCGCGCGGCCGTTCCCGGCTTCGTCGCATCGAGGACGACGAACGGCTTGAACGCCGCGCCGCCGGGCAGAAGGCCGGGATTCGTGAACTCGAGCGGCCCGGCGGCGCGCCACGCGGCGGGATCGTCGGGTTGGCTTTCGCACGTGGCCTGTCCGTGGCCGGGCGGCAGCGCGAACAGGAACATGCGCCATACTCCGGCGTCCTCGTCGCGCACGACGCACGGATCGCCGACGACGAAACCGCCCCAGCCGTAGTCCTCGCCGCGAAGTGCGAGGCCGCGTCGCTGCCAGCGCGGGGGGATGTCGATGGCGTGGGGCATGGCGCTGCCGTCTCCCGGTTTCCGATATCACAGATCGAAGCGGCTTCGCCCGCTGCCCGACCTGCCCCACGACGCGGCCCGGAGCCGGCTAGCCCGCGGTCGGCGCCGACTTCTCCAGCGGCAGCCGGAATCCGGCGTAGGCGAACGCCCCCGCGATCTTGCGGCAATCGTTCGCGGAGACTCCTTCGCGGCGGGCGATCTCTTCCCACCGTTCCGCGACGACGCGCTCCATCGTTTCTAGAAGCGCGTCGGCCTCGCCCTCCCGCAGCAGGAAACGGGCGCTCTGGGAGCGAAGGTTTCGCGCGTGGGCGTAGCGACCCATGTCGCCGCACGCCATCGCGAGATCGCGCCGTTCGACGCTGAGGTGCAGGTGCGGGGTCAGGTCGTAGGCGGGGGAGAGTCGAAAGTCCTTCCCCATCGCGATCACCGCGTGATTGCGCGGGTGATCGTCACTGTTGCTGATCAGCGCGTTGCAGCACGTGCGACGGAACAATTCCGGAGCGTCCTCGCCGGGCTTCGACGAGAAGCGTCTCAGTTCCTCGGCGAGCAGGACATACGACCACTTCGCGCGGTCGGTCGGGGATTCCTCGGCTCGCAGCAGCGTGAGCGCGCTCAGCATGCGGGCGCGACGATAGCCGTCTTCGGCCGGATCCCGTTCTCGATCGAAGCGACGGACCAGCAGCACGTCGCGCCGTCCGACGGATGCCAGCCTGGAGTCCGCGGTCCGGATGCCGCACGCGCGGGCGAGCTCGAGCATCGCGCGTTCGACCCTGGCCACGTTCCACCGGTCGTCCGGGCGATTGAACTTCGCGATCCACAGCGCGTCTCCGTCCTCGACGACCGCTTTCGGACGCGCGCCGCCCATCGAAGTGCCTGCGCGCAGCAGTTCTTCTGCCTGGTGCGCATCCGGGTCGATCGCCAGGCTTTCCCCGGCGAGGATCCGATCCGCGAAATCCTGGAGCTTCTGGAGGTCGATGGTGCGGTTGAACTGCCGACGCGGAGCAGGCGGTGTGGTCCCGAGTCCGAAGCCGAGTGCGCCCGCACGATCGTCCGGCGAATGCAGCAGGTAATCGACCTCGCCGCATCGCCCCACGGGCACGTGACTTTCGATCACGCGCCGTCCCCAGGAGTCGGGGCTCGCGTCGCGCAGGGCGCCGAACATCCCGCCGAGCGATCGCGTCTCGCAGGTCCCCCCCGCGAGCTTGAGGTCGACCGGATCGATCGCGACGGCGTCCGGTCGCGCGAGATAGGTCTTCCCGTACACGAAGCGTCCTGTCGACGTGCCGTGACGGTCGGTGTCCAGGCGGAAGCGTCCGGCCGTCGTGAACCGTGTCTGGCCGGGCAGGACGATGTAGACGTAGCACTCAGAAGTCACTGTCGAGTTCCCGCGTCGCGCTTGCACGACTCCGCTCGCGGCTTGCGGCGAGCGCGAGTCCCTCTTTGTCGGATGCCGGATCGGCGAGGGCGTCGATGGGGCCGAGCAGGTCGAAGGCCCACAGCATCGCGACGTAGACCGCGGCGCTGGTGGACGGCTTGCCTTTCTCCGCGTCGATCACGGCTCGCCTGCCGGTTCCGATCTTCTCGGCGACGGCTTCGATCGAGAGATTCCGACGCAGCCTCGCGGTGCGCAGGTTCGCCCCGAGCCGGCGGATCGCCTGGTCGACGGCATAGGGGGGATTCGACGTCAGCAGGTTCTTTCGCACGGCGGACCTCCTCGGGAACCTCGACGGGGGGCGCCGGGTCGGGCCGGCGCCGTCGACGGCATACTCCGTGGCAGGGGTGGCGACGAGCGAGAAGTGCTATTCAAGGCACTCCATGTCGATCTGCGTGCCTTAAATCGAACTTTCAAGGCGTCTGCGACGTTCTGGCCTCGAAACCCAGCCGGAACGGGACCCCGCTGCCGTCGGGGGCGTCCTCCCACCGCCAGTTTTCCCAGTTCCCGGATTCGGAGTGGAAGAGGCTGAGTCCCCGCTCGCTGGTTCCGACCCAGAGCGCGAGCGGCTCGGGAGGTGAAGCGGGCCGCTGCGCCAAGGGTGGCGTCGCGGCGGGTGCCGTGGGGGCGCCCGCCGACAGTGCCCCCGCGGGGATGCACCCTCGCGGGGCGACGGCTCCCGTTCCCGGCGTCGACCGACGCGGGCGGCGGTCTCGGCGCACCATCGAGACGGCCGGCGCGTCGTCCTTCGTCGGGCTGAACGCGCGGAATCCTCCGGAGCCGAAGTCGAAGCGAACCAGGCCGGAGATGCCGTAGACCGCGTACTCTCCGCGATGCGCCGTGCCCATCCAGAGCGCGTCGTCGACGACGATCATCGACGTGACGAAGGATTCGAGCAGCTCGAGCCCGTAGTGGATCTTCCACGTCGAGGTCGCGAGGTCGTAGACGGCGAGACCGCCGAAGGTTCCTTCGCCTTCGCTGAATCCTCCCTGCAGCGCGAACCAGAGGCGTGCGTCGCGCTGCAGGTACTCCCCGAGGACCGGAACGAGAGCGCCGTCCCGCAGCCATTGCACCATCCGTTCCGCGTCGTTCTCCACGCCGTACTGGAATCGCGGCGCGAGCCGGCGCACTTCGGCTTCGTCGAACGACGGCTGGGAAACCCGATAGCGCCCCTTCTCGATGCGGAGGATGCCAAGCGGCAGCACCTGATGGACGGCACCGCCGAACTCGATCTCCGGAAACGGACAGGTCTGCCACCGGGAGTCCGGATCGGTGAGGCTCGAGCAGCGGTCTTGTGGTTCGGGCCTTGGGAAGGATGCGCGGACCGGTTGGGGGATCCCGGGGGAATCCGGCGCGTGCACGACGGTCGTCCGGTCTTCCGCCACGCTGACGACGAAGGTCGGTGTCCTCGACTCGAAGGGCGGCACGATCTGGCCGGGCGGCGGCAGGACGCCGCCGAATGCGTAGAACCAGTGCGCTCCCTGCACGGTCGAGCAGGTGCTCGAACTGCCGCCCGGCCAGCAGTCGACGATCTCGGGCCGAAGCGGCCCCGGGTCCGGCGCCGCCCGGCAGACGCCGGCCAGCGCCACTCCCAGCACGACCGCCGCGCACGGCAGCGGCGCCAGGCGACGGCCGGGCGTTCGCGCGGACGACGCCGTCGCCCCGTCGCCGCGTCGCGCCGCGACGACGAGCACCGACGACCGCTTCCGGCCGGCATGGAGCGTCGTCCGCCGTTCGACCTCGAATCCGGCGGCGGCCAGCGTGCCGAGCATCTCGTCCTCGTAGGTCACCGCGCCGAAATCGATCGTCGTGATCCATCGCAGCGCCGGCTTGAGGCGCTCGAGCACGCGCGAGCGCTCGTGCTCGAACGTCTGCGTGAAGTAGACGCGCGCGCCGGGCGCGAGAAGGCCCGCCACGTGGCGCAGCGCGGCCGCGGGGTCGGGCAGCAGCATGAAACTGCCGCTGAAGTACACGGCGTCGTAGGGGCCGCCGCCGTGGTCGTAGACGGACTCGAGCCGGACCTCGATGCTGTCGTCGAGCCCCGTCGCAGCGATCCCGTCCCGGCAGCGCTCGACGTACGCCCGGTCGATGTCGATGCCGACGATGCGCAGGTCGCGCTCGCGAACGGCGTCGGCGTTCGCGAGCAGCGCCGCTCCCGTGCCGATCCCGACGTCGAGAAGCCGGCACGACGGGGCGAGCGATTCGACGACAGCCGCGTACCAGCCGGAGGTCATCGAGACGATCGCCGTGTCGTAGACGGCGGCTTTCAGTCGGCGAACGGCCTGCATTCGCGCATCCTGCCCGCGGCGCGGCGCCGTAGGAACCGAGCCGCTTTGGCGCCCGGACAGCCGCTTCGCTGTCCGGGACGCGTCGGTTCGGCTCCCGCGGAACCCGGGTCCCTTCCCGTCGCTGTCCTCGTTGCCGCCGTGTTCCCGGCAGCACTGGCATTCTGCTCCATCCTCTGGTTTGACGCGCGTTGGATCGGGCCTGTCGCGCTGTTCGGAAGCCGGCATTCCAGGGCCCGGAGCGGGTGCCCATGTCGAGATTCCATTCCGTACCCCGTTCGATCGCGCTGGCGATCGCTCTGCTCCCGGCAGCTGCCGTCGCGGCGGAGGTCCCCCTCAACCCGGACCGCGACGTCTTCTTCGGCGAGCAGCACGTGCACACGAGCTGGTCGTTCGATGCGTTCGCGTTCGGTGATCGCCGTACCGGTCCCGAGGACTTCTACGACTACGCGACCGGGAAAGCGGTGGAGCATCCCGGCGGCTTCACGCAGAAGCTCAAGAGGCCGCTCGACTGGGGCGCCGTGACCGAGCACTCCGAGTACATGGGCATCATCCAGCAGGCCGGGGATCCCGAGTCGCCGCTGCGCAAGAATTCGCCGTGGGTGGCCGCGGCCGTCGACAAGGGCACGCAGGTCGACAGCATGCTGACGTTCAAGGCGCTGTCGATCGCGATGGCCAAGGGGCACCGGATCGACGAACTGGCGTCCCCCGCCGTCCTCGCCCCGGTCTGGAAGCGGCTCGTCGAGATCGCCGACCACTACTACCGGCCCGGGCGCTTCACGACGTTCGCCGCTTACGAGTGGACGTCGACCCCCGACTCGAAGAACCTGCATCGCAACATCTTCTTCCTCGACAGCAGGAAGGTCCCGGAGGTCCCGTTCACGTCGATCGACTCGACGGACCCGCGCGACCTCTGGCAGTGGATGGATCGCCAGCGGGCGGCCGGCAACGAGCTGCTGGCGGTGTCGCACAACGGCAACATCTCCAACGGCGTGATGTTCCCGACCGAGGTCGACCACAAGGGACGCCCGATCGACGAGGCCTACGCGCAGGCACGCCTTCGCAACGAGCCGCTGACCGAGCTGAAGCAGGTCAAGGGCCAGTCCGAGACCACGCCGAACCTCTCGCCGAACGACGAGTTCGCCGGCTACGAGGTCTTCGTCTGGCACCTCCTCGGATCGTCCGGGAACGCGCCGCAGGAGTACGGCAGCTACGTGCGGCAGGCCTACAAGGACGGCATCGCGATGGGCGCTGCGCGCGGCTTCAACCCGTACAAGTTCGGCGTGGTCAGCGGTTCGGACTCGCACGTCACCGTCGTCCCGTACGTGCAGCAGGACTTCCAGGGCGTGCACGGGTTGGCCGACGACACGATCGAGGAGCGCCTCGACGGCAACGCCGAGCTGGGGCTCAACAGCCTGTGGGTGACGCCGGCCGGCCTGAGCGCCGTGTGGGCCGGCGCCAACACGCGCGAAGAACTCTTCGCCGGCATGAAGCGCAAGGAGACGTACTCGACGAGCGGCGTGCGCATGAAGGTGCGGATGTTCGGCGGATGGAACTTCGGGACCGACGTGCTCACGAACGCGGACTGGATCCGGGAAGCCTACGACAAGGGCGTCCCGATGGGCGCCGACCTTCCGCCGCGCGCGGGGGACGCGAAGGCGCCGACGTTCCTGCTCTGGGCGACCAAGGATCCCGACGCTGCCAACCTCGACCGCATCCAGGTCATCAAGGGCTGGACCCGGCACGGCCAGTCGTTCGAGAAGGTCTACGACGTCTCGTGGTCGGGGAAGCGCACCCCGGATCCCGACACCGGCAAGCTGCCGGCGGTCGGCAACACGGTGAACCTCGCGACGGGCAGCTACACGAACACGATCGGGGCCGTGCAGTTGCAGGCGATCTGGACCGATCCCGACTTCGACCCGGCGCTGGACGCCTTCTATTACGCGCGCGTGCTCGAGATCCCGACGCCGCGCTGGAGCACGATCCAGGCGGCCCGGATGGGACGCGTGCCGCCGAGCGGCGCGGGCTTCCAGCCGGTGGTGCAGGAGCGCGCCTGGACGTCGCCGATCTGGTACACGCCGGACGAAGAGGCGCGCAAGTCGGCGGGGCCGGGGCGCACCGTCGCGGAACTCGAGCGCAGCGGGAAGCCGCTCGACGAAGCGGCGCTGCGCCGGCTCGTCGTCGGACGCACGCTGCGGATCACGAACACCGTGACGGGCCGGCGCTACGACGTGCTCTACGGCGCGACGGGTCGACGCCTGCTGACGGCCGTCGACGGCGAGCCGACCGACTTCACGGAAGCCGCCGAACTGTCGCACGCCGGCGACGCGAGCTACGAGATCCGCGACGGCCGGCTCGTCACCGAACTGGCCGGCACGCCGTTCGCCGTGCGCGTGTACCGCGTGGGCGAGGACTACGTCGCCGCCAGGGACAACGAGTTCGGCTACGCGAACTACGAGGTCGAGCCGCTCGCGCAATGACGGGTCCTCCGACGGATCGCGGGTGGCGTCGGCGGCTGCGCGGCGCGCTTCGCGAACCGCTGCTGCACTTCGCGATCCTCGGCCTCGCGACGTTCGCGGCGTACGCGGCCGTCGCTCCGCCCGACGAGGATCCGGCGCCCCGCATCCATCTCGGCGAGGGCGACCTGACGCAGATGCTGATCGGGTGGCAGTCGCGCTGGCAGCGCCCGCCGACCCCCGAGGAACTGCAAAGCCTCGTGGACGCTCGCGTGCAGGAGGAAGTGCTGTACCGCGAAGCGATCGCTCTCGGCCTCGACGAGGGCGACGTGATCGTGCGGCGTCGCCTGGCCCAGAAGATGGAGTTCCTGCTCGAGGAACCCGAAACAGCGGCCGAGCCGGCGCCCGGGGAACTGCGCGCGTGGTTCGAACGGCACCCGGAGCGCTTCGAGCGGCCGGGGCGCGTGACGTTCCGGCAGTTCTATTTCTCGCCCGACCGGCACGCCGGGCGCACGCGCGAAGCGGCCTCGGAGGCGCTGCGGCAACTCGAGGACGACCGCGATGCGCCGCCCGCTGCCGTCGCAGGGCACGATCCGCTGCTGTTCCAGCCGCGATACGAACACGTCACGCGCGAACAGGTCGCCGCGCAATTCGGCGACGACTTCGCCCGGCAACTGTTCGGGCTCGCGCCCGGCGCGTGGCGCGGCCCGGTGGCGTCGGGACTCGGCTGGCACGTGGTCTTCGTCGAAGGCATCGAAGCCGGTGCCGTCGCTCCGTTCGACGAAGTCGAGGAAGAGGTTCGCCGCGACTGGCGCGACGAGCGGGCCGCCGACGCGCGCCGGAGGCGAATGGACGAGCTTCGGTCCCGCTACGTGGTGGAGCTCCCGGAAGGATTCGGGCTGCGCGAGAGCGAGCCGGCGCAGGCTCCGTCGTCGCCGAGGTGATCGCGGTCGGGTTTGTACAGGCGCGAACGCGGGGGGTCGCCGGGGCGCGGCAACGGGAGCCGGATCGACGGAGGTGAGGGGCAGGGCGGTCCGCCGGTTCCACCTGAACTCCGGCTCGCTCAGCGCCGGCCCTCGTGCCGGCCGCACGCGCGTCGTCATCCGCGCGTGCGACCGGCACGCCGACTTCACTCGCTCGACGAGTTCTCGCGCTGCGCGGCCTTCAGCCTGGCGACGTCGGCTTCCGACAACTTCGGACGGTCGACCGTGATGCGCAGTTCGTTCAGCCTGGCCGTCAGCGCGAACGGCGGCTTGTAGTCCGCGTCGTTCACTCCGGTCAGCGTGTCGGACCCGATGTCGAAGGATTCGTCCCACTGCAGGATCATCGGCAGGGTCTTCTCCATCTTCCGGGTCTGCACGACCTTGCCGTCGACCTTGAGCGTGCC
This sequence comes from uncultured Myxococcales bacterium, assembly GCA_964476185.1. Taxonomy (GTDB): domain Bacteria; phylum Desulfobacterota; class Binatia; order UBA1149; family CAITLU01; genus DATNBU01. The sequence goes on along the minus strand of CAYYZO010000005.1, from coordinate 4,783 downwards.
CGTTCCCGATCGCCCGAGTCCGCTCATGTTGTTGAACGCGAGCGTTCCCGGTCCGAGCCCGTCATAGCGGAAGTCGAACTCGAGCACGTGCCGTCCCGGGGCGAGCTTGTCCGGGCCCTGCCACTTGATCCTCTCGAGGTCGATCAGGTTCCAGAGGAACACCGGCTTGCCCTTCAGCAGGTAGAACCCGTAGCCCGAGAACCGCCCGCCGGAGGTGAGGATCATCCCCTCGGCGCCGCCCTTCGGCACCTCGATGTCCGCCGTGATGGTGTACGAGGTGTTCAGCAGCACCGGCGAGTCGCCCTGCGGAAGGCCGACCATCGGCTGCTTGTAGACGAACTCGGTGCGGCCGGCCGTGATGTTCGGCCGCGGCGCGACGATGCGCGCGGCGACGGACGCGTCCATCGGGAACACGTCGTACTTCTCGGCTTCCTCGAGGAAGGCCTTCTTGAGCGCCTTCACCTTGTCCGGGTACTGCTCCGCCACGTTCTTCGACTGGCTGAAGTCGTGGTTCAGGTCGTAGAGCTCGAGCACCTGGTTGTTGAGGGGGTCGGGATTGGCCGGGCCGAAGGCCTCCCACGGCGCGCGGTTGACCTTGGTGCTGAGCAACCACCCGTCGTCGTAGAGCGCCCACTGTCCGAACATCTCGAAGTACTGCCGCTTGTGGCGGGAGGGGGCGTCGGCCGCCGCGGCGTCGAACGTGTACGCGAAGCTCGTCCCCTCGATCGGCGCCTGCGCGATGCCGTCGACTTCCTTCGGCGCCGGGATCCCGCTCGCTTCGAGCAGCGTCGGGACGACGTCGATCACGTGCAGGAACTGCTGGCGCAGGCCGCCGACGTCCTTGATGCGCGCGGGCCACGAGACGACCATGTTCTGGCCCACGCCGCCGAGGCGCGAGGCGTTCTGCTTGAACCAGGTGAACGGCGTGTCGAAGGCCCACGCCCAGCCGGCCGACATGTGGTTGTACGTTTCCTCGGTGCCCCACGCGTCGTACCACTTCATCTGTTCCTCGACGGGCATCATGTTGACGCCGTTGAAGAACGCGACCTCGTTCGGCGTCCCGAGCGGCCCGCCTTCGGCGCTCGTCCCGTTGTCTCCGTTCACGTAGAGGATCAGCGTGTCGTCGAGCTTGCCGATGTCCTCGATGGCCTGGATGACGCGGCCGATCTCGTGGTCGCTGTACGCGACGTAGGCCGCGTAGACTTCGGCTTGCCGGATGAAGAGCTTCTGCTCGTCGGGCGTCAGGTCCTCCCAGTTCTTCAGGATGTGCGACGGCCACGGCTCGAGCGTGGTGTCGGCCGGGATCACGCCGAGGCGCTTCTGGTTCTCGAAGATGCGCTCGCGGACCTTGTTCCAGCCTTCGTCGAACAGGTGCATCTCGTGGATGCGATCCACCCATTCCTTCGTGGGGTGGTGCGGGGCGTGCGTCGCGCCGGGCACGTAGTGCATGAAGAAGCGCTTGGACGGGTCGATCTGGTGGATGCGGTTCAGGTAGCCGATGGCATCGTCGGCCATGCCCGTGACGAGGTTCCACCCCGGCTTGCCTTCGAACGGGTAGATCTGCGTGGTGTTCCGGAACAGGTTCGGTTGCCACTGGTTCGCGTCGCCGCCGACGAACCCGAAGAAATACTCGAAGCCCATCCCGCTGGGCCACTGGTCGAACGGCCCCACCTGGCTCGCCGCATACGCCGGCGTGTTGTGGTTCTTGCCGAACCACGACGTCGCGTAGCCGTTGTCGAGAAGCATGCGACCGATCGTCGCCTTGTCCTTGCCGATGATGCTGTTGTAGCCGGGGAAGCCGGTCGACTGCTCGGTGATGACGCCGAAGCCGGCCGAATGGTGGTTGCGCCCGGTGATCAGCGCCGCGCGCGTCGGCGAGCACAGGGCCGTCGAGTGGATGTTGTTGTAGCGCAGGCCGGCTGCCGCCAGGCGGTCCATCGTCGGGGTCGGGATCACGCCGCCGAACGTGCTCGGCACGCCGAATCCGGAGTCGTCGGTCATGATGAGCAGGATGTTGGGTGCCTGCGACGGAGGAACGACGCGAGGCGGCCACCAGGCTTTCGATTCGAGCGCGCCCTTTTCGATCGTGCCGCCGAACCTGGGATCCGGCGCCGGCAACTGCCGGCCGTCGATCGTCGTCGTCGCGGACGGCGAGCCCGGCTGGCCTTTCGTTTCGACAGCCCGCGCGGGCGCGGCGAGAACAGCCAGGCACGTCAGCGACCGCAGCAGGATTCGGAATACCTCTCGTTCTCTCGTCATGGATGCCCCCCAGGCCGGGCGACGAACGCATCCCGGCCGCGCTTGTGGATCGGATTCGTCCCCGTTCGGACTTCTGTAGCGCGAGCTGGACGGGTTACTAAACCCAGCACGGGAAAGTCCTCCGTCGCGCATGCCGGCGCGCGGAAGAACGCCGGCGCGCGCGTGCGTCGCCGGCGTTCGCCTGCTGGTTCAGGCGATCTTCGGCGCCGTCACGGAATGGTCTTGAGGTAGAAGTTGTACTTCTCGGAATCGGCGGTGCTCGCGGGGCCGAACGGATCGGGCAGCGAATCCCCGAACGTCCAGCTGCGGTACCTCGACTCGCCGGGTTCGGTCTTGAAGCCGATCGACGACGACGAGTCGAAGATGCTCGCCACCCAGTAGGTCCCGGCCGGAAGGAAGATCGGGAAATTCACGGGGACTTCCCGCTTCCCGACCGACATCGTGAACGTGCCGGTGCCGTTCAGCAGCGCGCCCGGAGTGCCGCCGTCGTCGTCGTAGAGCGCAAGCTTCGCCTGCGCGCCGGCCGTCTTGCCGAAGACGCCGATGTGGATGACGTAGGCATCCTCGGAGAGGGTGATCGGAACGGCCCACAGGACGTTCGGGGCCGAACTGGTCGCTTCCGGGTACTCGAGGGAAGCGCCGTGCACGGACACGGTGGCGATCGGCGGGCAGACCAGGGTGACAGGCTGCTCCACGGCTTTCTTCAGTACGGAAAGCGCGTCGGCGGACGTCACCGTGTAGGTCTCGTTGACGTCTCCACAGACGGGCTGGGGCGGAGCGGGCAGCGCCGGACCGGCTGTCGTCAGGTGGACGCTGCAGGCCAGGGCAACGATCAAGGTGCTTCGGATTGGCTTTCGCATGGTTCCTCCGGTCGGGCTGGGCGATTCGCAAGACCGGTTCGGTCCCCCCCCGGGGGCGATCTTGCCGCCGAACGCGCTACCGGGGATGGCGTGTAACAGAGGTCACAACCGTGGGGAAGGGGAAGTGGGTTCGAGATCGCATGCCGGATCCGGTTTCTGACGGATCGGGGCGCCCGCGAGGTTCTCCGTCCTCCGGAAGGGAGAGGGTTCCAAGGCCCGGGATCGCGGTCGACGCGGCGTCCGCCAGGCTGGTAGCATGGCCGCGATGACTCGCCGGGAGGGCCTTTCGATGCGGCAACGACAGCTTTTCTTCTTCCACTCGCTGCTCGCCGCCGCCGTGGCGCTCGTGTCCGCGTGCGGTTCCGGCGGCTCGGACCGGCCCGGCGACGTGCTCGCGCAGACCCGGATCGCCGACTCGGAGAACGGCTTCGACGGTCCGCTCCACGACCACGACTGGTTCGGATTCTCGGTGGACGGCCTCGGCGACTTCGACGGCGACGGCATCGTCGACCTCGTCGTGGGGGCGGGTCTCGACGACGACGGCGGCGTCGACGCCGGCGCCGTCTACGTGCTGCTGCTCGAGGCCGACGGCTCGGTGAAGCGTGAACAGAAGATCAGCGCCGTCGAAGGCGACTTCGACGGCGAACTCGACGACTACGATTCGTTCGGGCGCTCGGTTGCTGCGTTAGGCGATCTCGACGGCGACGGCATCGGTGACATCGTGGTCGGCGCCCGCGGCGACGACGACGGTGGCGGCGACCGCGGCGCGCTCTGGGTGCTGTTCCTCAACGAGGACATGACCGTGAAGTCCCGCGCGAAGATCAGCTCGACCGGGGGAGGCTTCGGCGGCAGCCTCGTCGACGGCGGCTGGTTCGGCATTTCGGTGGACACGATCGGCGACCTCGACGGTGACGGCGTCGTCGACCTCGTCGTCGGACAGATCTTCAACGACGGCGGATCGGCCTGGATCCTGTTCCTCGAACGCGACGGGACCGTCAAGGCCGAGCGCGAGATCGACGGCGACGAATTCGGGGCCAACGACCTCTTCGGCGAGGACGTCAGCGGCATCGGCGACCTCGATTGCGACGGCGTGCCCGACGTCGCCGTGACCGAGCTCGAGGACGGCGACACCGAGAAAGGCGCGACCTGGATCCTGTTCCTTCGCGAGGACGGGACGGTGAAGGACGCATCCAGGATCAGCGCCACCGAAGGCGGCTTCGACGGCGAGCTCGATCCCGCCGACCACATGGCCGCGGCCGTCGAAGGCGTCGGCGACATGAACGGCGACGGCATCGTCGACATCGCCGTCGGCGCCGACCTCGACGACGACGGGGCCGAGAACGCCGGCGCGGTGTGGATCCTGTTCCTCGACCACGACGGGACGGTGAAGTCGCACGCGAAGGTCAGCGCGACCTCCGGCGGCTTCCTCGGCGAGCTGGAGGCCGAGGACCGTTTCGGGCGGTCGATCGCGGCCCTCGGCGACCTCGACGGCGACCGGCGCATGGACCTCGCCGTCGGCACGATCTTCCACGACGGCGCCGGCGAGAACGACGGCGCGGTGTGGATCACGTTCCTCGACGGCGCGAGGGTGCCGTCCGCGTCGGGGCGCTGCGGGAGCTACTCGCCGATTCCGTGATCGCGGCGGCGCGATCGACGCGCGGCGC
>CAYYZO010000004.1:0-95146 GCA_964476185.1 uncultured Myxococcales bacterium | reverse complement strand
CAGGGAGACGTCGTGACCTTGAAGGGCGGCCAGCGACGCGACGACATCGACCTGGTGATTCCGGCCGACGGACGGTTCGTCCGACAAGGCTTCGAGGTCGAGCAGATGCAGGCCCGAGGCCGCGACGAGCAGCAAGTCGTCAGCCTGTTCGCGCTGAGTTCCGTCGGCCAGCAGGTTTCCCTGGACGACCCGCGATTCGCGCGGGACATCGCCCGGTCCGGTCTCTGGAAACCGTATGACTTCCTGACCGCGGGCCTCGCCGGGATCTACTTCCTCGAACCCCCGGACGACGAGCGCATCCCGGTGCTGTTCGTGCACGGGATCGGCGGCACTCCCGTCGAGTTTCGCGACATGATCGCCGCACTCGATCGTTCCCGCATCCAGCCATGGGTCGCGTACTACCCGTCCGGGCTGTCGCTCGACACGCTCGGCCGGTGGATGTCCCAACTGTTCTCCCGACTGCATGCCCGCCATCGCTTCGATCGAGCCGCCGTCGTCGCCCACAGCATGGGAGGACTGGTCGCGCGAGAGTTCATCCTGGACTACGAATCGAACGGGCGGAGCGGCGTGATTCGCACGCACGTGACGATCGCTTCCCCCCTCGGAGGAATGGAATCCGCCGGCAAGGGGACCGCGACCTCTCCCGTCGTCGTTCTCTCGTGGCGAGGTCTTTCTCCGGGCAGTGAGTTCCTGGACGGGTTGTTTTACAGTGACCTCCCGACGCGGCGCGTGCGTCGGCGACTTCCGGACAGCGTCGGGTATCACCTGCTCTTCGGGTACGGCGGCGGCGGGATCTCCGGCTCGGGAGACGGTGTTGTCGCGATGACGAGCCAGTTGCGTCCCGAAGCCCAGGAAGAAGCCCGGACAATGCGAGGCTACGACGCTTCGCACGCGGGGATCCTGTCGGACCCCGCCGCCATCGGGTACGTTGCCCGGGTCCTCGGGGAAATGCGCTGACCGTACCGCGCGCGGCGCCCGAATCGTCACAACGAGTGACGATCCGGTCACGGCCCCTCCCCAGTCCGCGGGATTCCCGGGAAAGGTCGACATGGTCGCGGACCGGCTCGTGGAGCGAATCCGGGGCATGAGTCTCGAAGCCGTCCTGTCAGGACATGCGGCGCCGGCGCGTCGCGGCGATGTGTTCGGGATCGGCGATTTCGAATCCGTCGAATCGTCTTCGCCGACAGGGCTGGACCTGACGAACGACCGGAACGGCCCGGGAAGCGCAATCCACGGTCAGCGACCGTAGCCCCGTCCGCGGTCCTGCCGTCCCGGGCACCGCTTCTCCCCGACTCTCAGCCCCCGTTCAGCTTCGTGGATCCGCGCGACGGCGCCGTGCCTGTCCCTCGGCCCTGCAGCGCGCCGTTTCTCGACCTTGCGAAGAACAGGCCCGAACGGCGTGCTCCCGGCTCTGTTTTTCCCGCTCACGCGAAGAAACGATCCGCCGTCTCCACGGAGGACAATTCGCAAAACCACCAAAGCGCAATCTGCCGCGAAGAAACGGGCATCGCCATGACTTTCGTCATGACGACCAACAGAAAAATTCGTGATCAAGGCGTCATGCTTCCGGAGAACCTCATCGCGAACCAAGGCCACGGTTCCACGCAGACCGACGGGAATCGGGAAGGCTCGGCAAGCGAGGCTCCGTCCGCGTGTCCCGCGATGTGCTTTCTTCATCCACCGCGAGGCGCCGCGGCGCGTGCGCCTCGTATCGCCAAGGAGTTGACGACCGGCCGCCACGGGCGTGCCGCAGGAGGTGCCCCATGCAGCTCATCGACCTCGATCTCGAGCTGACCGAGGAAGAGCGTTCGATCCGCGACACGGTCCATCGCTTCGCGGCCGAAGTGATGCGACCGGCCGGCACCCGGCTCGATCGCCTGGCCGACCCCGCCGACGTCGTCGCGCGCGAATCGATCCTCTGGGACGTCTTCCGCGGCTACCGCGAACTCGGGCTCGAGTCCCTCGACGAGGATCCCGCGCTGATGGGCACGGCGCGGCTCGCGCGGATCCACTACCTGATCCAGGAAGAACTGGGGTGGGGCGACTCCGGCCTCGCGATCAGCCTCGGGGTCGCCAACTTCCCCGCCATGTTCGCGCGCCTGGTCGGCCGCACCGACCTCGTCGAGCGCTTCGCGAACCCGAGGAAGCCGGAGATCGGCTGCTGGGCCGTCACCGAGCCGAACCACGGCAGCGACGTGCTGGCGTTCAACCAGCCCGTCTTCGACGACCAGAAGCTGCGGGCCGACTGCATCGCCACGCGCGACGGCGACGACTTCGTGATCAACGGCCAGAAAGCGGCCTGGGTCTCGAACGGCACGATCGCGACCGCCGCGGCGCTGTTCTGCACGCTCGACACCGGCCACGGCCTGCGCGGCGGCGGCGTCGCGCTCGTGCCTCTCGATCTTCCCGGCGTGTCGCGAGGGGCCCCGCTCGACAAGCTCGGCCAGAGGGCCCTCAACCAGGGCGAGATCTACTTCGACTCCGTTCGCATCCCGGCGGAGTGGATGATCATCGGCGAGGAGATGTACTCGATGGCCGTCGAGCAGGTGCTGACGATGGCCAACGCGCACATGGGCACGACGTTCGTCGGCCTGGCGCGCGCCGCGCTCGAGCATTCGCTCGAGTACGCGCGGACGCGCATCCAGGGCGGGCTGCCGATCGCGCGCCACCAGAACGTCAAGCTGAGGCTCTTCGACATGTTCCGCCGGGTCGAGGCCGCGCGTGCCCTCGCGCGCCGGGTCTTCGTCTACAACTCCACCCAGCAGCCGCCGCTGCTCGCCTATTCGATCGCCTCGAAGACGTTCTGCACCGACGCGGCGTTCGAGTGCGCGCACCAGGCCGTGCAGGTCTTCGGCGGCAACGGGCTGAGCCGCGAGTACCCGGTCGAGAAACTGCTGCGCGACGCCCGCGCAGCGCAGATCGAGGACGGCTGCAACGACATCCTCAGCATCGTCGGCGCCGACCAGCTCGACGCAGCCCTGTGCGCCTGAGGCGCGCGGAACGGAGAGGTTCGCGATGAAGATGAACGCCATGGTCGCCGGCGTGGGAATGACCCACTTCGGCAAGCATCTCGAGCAGGGGCTGAAGGCCATCGGCGCCGAAGCCGTCGAGCTCGCGCTGAAGGACGCCGGCCTCACCAGCGACGACCTGCAGGCCGCCTGGGTCGGCAACGCCGCCGCCGGCCTCGTCACCGGCCAGGAATGCATCCGCGGACAGGTGATCCTTCGCTCGATCGGGATCGGCAGGATCCCGGTCGTCAACGTCGAGAACGCCTGCGCGAGCGGGTCCACCGCCGTGAACCAGGCGGCGGCGATGGTCAGCGCCGGCCTGTACGACTGCGTGCTCGCGCTCGGCGTCGAGAAGCTCTACCACGAGGACAAGCGCAAGAGCTTCAGCGCCTTCTCGGGCGCCGTCGACGTCGAGTTCGTGCAGGCGCTGATGGCGGCCCTGCAGCAGGGCGCGCAGGCCAGCGGCGGCAAGTCGGGCGCCGCCGGCGCCGGCGAGAAGCGCTCGATGTTCATGGACATCTACGCGGCCGCGGCGCGTGCCCACATGGAACGCTACGGGACCACCGCCGAGCAGCTCGCGATGGTCTCGGCGAAGAACTCGCTGCACGGCAGCCTGAACCCCCGCGCGCAGTTCCGCGAACGAATGAGCGTCGAGGACGTGCTGAACGCGCCGATGATCGCCGAGCCGCTGACGCGGCCGATGTGCTCCCCGATCGGCGACGGCGCGGCAGCCGTCGTGCTGGTCAGCGAGAAGAAGGCGCGCGAACTCGGCCTCTCGCGTCCTGTGCGCATCGTCTCGAGCGTGCTGCGCTCGGGCTGGGACCACGACTACGAGGAAGCCTCTTCGGGCGAGCTCGCCTCCGGCGAAGCATACGAGGAAGCGGGCGTCGGCCCCCGGGATCTCAGCCTCGTCGAGCTGCACGACGCGTCGTCGTTCGGCGAGATCCTCGCGACCGAGTACCTCGGCCTCTGCGCGAAGGGCGACGGCGGCAAGCTGGTCGCCGACGGCGTGACCACGCTCGGCGGGCGCCTTCCCGTCAACACGTCCGGCGGCCTCCTGCGAAAGGGACATCCGGTCGGCGCGACCGGCGCCGCTCAGATCGTCGAGATCACCGAACAGCTGCAGGGCCGCTCCGGCGAGCGCCAGGTCGCGAACGCGCGCGTCGGCCTTGCGCAGAACGGCGGCGGGAACATCGGAACGGACGTGGCCGCGATGGTCGTCACGATCCTCGAGGCCGCCTGAGGGAGGGCGCCGTCATGCGAGAGCGACATCCCGGCGTGCTCGTCGACCTCGTCCACCGCAAGGCCGAGGAGCAGCCCGACTTCGAGGTCCTGACGTTCGAGCACCTGAGCCTCGACGGCGGCGCGACCCCTGACGAGATCCGCACCTACGCGGACCTCGCCGAACGCGGCAACCGCATCGCCGCGTGGCTCGTCGGCGCCGGTGCCGAGCCCGGCACGCGCTTCGCGCTGATGATGCGCAACCACCCCGAGTTCGTCGAGACGATGGTCGCCGCGTCCCAGACCGGCACCGTCTTCGTCCCGATCGACCCGCGCACGCGCGGCGACAAGCTCGCCTTCATGCTGCAGAACGCCGGCTGCCAGGGCGTCGTCTGCGCGGACTATTGCCTGCCCGCCGTGCTCGAGGCGCGCTCGCGCGCGCCGGCGATCCGCTGGGTGCTGGCCCTCGACAGCCGCGAGGACGCGGCTGTGCAAGGGCTGGCCGACGGCGTCACGCCGCTCGGCGAAGTGCTCTCGGTGCCGAGGCCGAGCGTCGACGTGAGGCTCGCGACCCCTGCCGACCCGCTGCAGATCATCTACACGTCGGGGACCACCGGCGACCCGAAGGGCGTCGTGTTCCCGAACGAGCGCTTCGGCATGTACGCGATGCTCGGGATGATCGCGGGCTTCCAGCCCGGCGACCGCCCGTACACGGGGCTGTCGCTGACGCACGGGAACGCGCAGGCCGTCACGCTCGGCCCGTCGTTGTTCATGGGTCTCGGCGCGGTCTTCAGCCGCCGCTTCACGAAGTCGAAGCTCTGGGAGGTCTGCCGGAAGCACGGCTGCACGACGTTCTCGTTGCTCGGCGGAATGGCGATGGCGATCTACAGCGAGCCCGAGCGGCCCGACGACGCCGACAACCCCGTGCGCCTCGTCACGAGCGCCGGGATGCCGGTCGCGATCTGGGAGTCGTTCGAGAAGCGCTTCGGCGTCCAGGTGCTCGAGTGGTACGCCGCGATCGAGGGCGGGATGGCGTTCAAGCCGCCGGGAGTCGGACCGATCGGCTCGTTCGGCAAGCCGCCGGCGAACGTCGAGATGAAGATCCTCGACGAGAACGACGACGAGTGCCCGCCCGGCGTCCTCGGCGAGATCTGCTCGCGGCCGGCCGACGGCACCCGGGCGAAGGTCGAGTACTTCGAGAACGCCGAGGCATCCGAGAAGAAGACCGCCGGCGGCTGGCTGCGCAGCGGCGACGTCGGCCACACCGACGCCGAGGGATGGTTCTACTTCGACTACAGGAAGGGCGGCGGCATCCGCCACAACGGCGACTTCATCAACCCGGGGTTCGTCGAGAAGGCGATCGCCGAACATCCGCAGGTCACCGACGTCTTCGTTTACGGCGTTCCGGCCGCTTCCGGCGCCCCCGGCGAGAAGGACGTCGTCGCGGCCGTCGTTGCGACGAACGGCGCGTTCTCGGTCAAGAGCCTGTTCGCGATGTGCCGCGAGAAGCTCGAGCCGAACTTCGTGCCGTCCTGGATCCAGGTCGTCGAGGAGATCCCGAAGACGGCCTCCGAGAAACCGCAGGAGCGATTCCTGCTCGAGCGGTTCGCGCCCGGCGCCGAGGGCGTCCACCGCGACGAGAGGTGACCATGCGAACCGCCGCGACCATCGCCACGCCGGCCGGCGCCGGGAAGCGTGAGCGCAACAGCATCCGCATCCGCGAGCAGATCCTCGCGGCCGCCCGCGAGAGCTTCTGCGACCTCGGGTTCGGGGCGTCCACGGTGCGCGACATCATGAGGCGGGCCGGGCTCGCGCCGGGCACCTTCTACAACTACTTCGACGACAAGGAGACGGTGCTGCGCGAGATCGTCGTCGCGTTCGCGAATCGCGTCCGGGCGCGGGTGCACGTCGCGCGCATGAAGGCGACGACGCTGGAGGAACTGATCCACGAGGCGTTCCGCGCGACCTTCACGCTCTACTGCCAGGACCGCCTGCTCGTCACGCTCGTGGCCCGCAACGCCGGCGACGTGCAGCAGCTCATCGCCGCCAGCGTCATGGACCTCGCGATCCGCGACCTCGCCGACGACCTCGAGGCGCGCTCGCAGGAGTTCGGGATCACCGGGCTCGACCTCGAGAGCTTCGCGCTGGCCGGCGTCGCCCTCGCGGGCGAGTTCGGTTTCCGCCTGATCCAGCAGCGCCCGTTCGACATCGAGCGGACGACCCGTTTCGTGTCCGAGCTGATGCTCGGCGGGATGGAACGGATGTCCTTGGAAGGTCGAATCCCCATCCACGCCGCTCCGGACGCGCAGGCCGCGCCGCCCCCGCGGGACGCCCGTACCGCGAGCGAGCCGTAAAGAGGAGGAATCGTCATGTCTCATGCCATCGCACGCTCCGACGTCGAGCTCGAGGTCGACGAGAAGGACGACGGCACCGTCGCCGGCGCGCGTGTCGCCTGCGAGGAGGGAGCCGACTGGAACGAAACCGAGCGCCTGTTCCTCACGCGCCGGAGCATCCGCAAGTTCAAGAAGGCGCAGGTCCCGGCCCACCTCGTGCGCCGGATGCTCGAGATCGGCCGCTTCGCGCCGTCGCAGGGCAACTGCCAGCCCTACCGGTTCGCCGTCGTGCGCGAGCCGCAGCTCCTCAAGCAGATGGAGGAGTTCTGCGTCTCCGAGTGCCGGAAGCTCGCCGGGATCGTGGACTACACGATCCACGAGAAGGGCAGCCTGCGCCGGTTCGCCACCGAGGCGGTCGCGCGCTTCGTGACCGCGAGCGACCCGAGCGCCACGCACCCCGTCCCGATGCAGGTGCTGCGCAAGATCGCCGACGGCGAGTTCATGGTGTTCCACCGGGCGCCGACGGTGATCCTCCTGCTCGTGGACAAGCACGGCGTCGGCGTCCCCGAGATCGACATCGGAATCGTCGGCACGAACATCGTCATGGCCGCCGAAAGCCAGGGGCTCGGCACCTGCTGGGTCGGGTTCTCCAAGCTGCTGAACAGCAGCAAGGAATGGCAGGAGCGGCTCGGCCTCGACGAGCGCTTCCAGATCTCGGAAGCGATCTGCGTCGGCTACGCCGTGGGAAAACCCTGGCAGCGCGTGATCGACCGCGCGACGCACGAGATCCAGTGGTTCGAGCACGGCGAGAAACGGACTCTCTACTGACCGGGAGGAGGAACAGGCCATGTCCATGCTGAACAGGCTCGTTTACGGAGACTTTCCGACCTGGGACGACCCGTCGCAGTGCACGTTCCAGCGCGTGACCATCGACCAGGCGAAGTGCGACGGCTGCAAGATGTGCGTGATCGTCTGCCCGGCGCGCGTGCTCGAGCTCGTGCGCATCGACGGCAAGCGCAAGGCGAAGACGCTCGACGACGTGCGCGGCTGCATCAGCTGCAACAACTGCATGGCGATCTGCGAGAACGACGCGATCCGCGCGACCGCGCATTTCCAGCTGACCGGGTACTACGAGAACCGCGGCGTCGGGACGTTCAGCCCGCCGCGCACGTCGTTCCCGGAAGGCTGAGCGGGGCGCGGCGGGACATCGCATCCGCCTGTCGAACGGGGTCGCCCCGCGGGCCTCGTTCAGGGCGCGAGCTGGACCTTGACCCAATAGTTCGAGCGAGAGCCTTCGTAGCTCAAGCCGGCGCCGAACGCGGCCGGATAAGGGTCGCCGAAGTTCAGCGCGCGGTAATACACCTTTTCGTCTTCCGCCTGGTCCGAGCCGATCAACGCCGTGCTGTCGTAGAGGGCCATGACCCAGTAGGTCCCGGCCTGGACCTTCGTCGCGGGGACCTCCACTTCCTGCATACCCCCCTGCAGAAAGGCCGGACTCGACCCGATCACCAACGTACCCGGCTTGCCGCCACCGTCCGAATAGAGGGCGAACCGTACATTCGGACCGGGACCTGCGGAGATGATGCCGAAATGTGTCACCGTCGATTCCTCGGCGATGTCGATCGCGATGCCGAGAAGGTAGTTCTGCGTATACACACCGGACGTGATGAAATCGGTCGTATAGCCGTACGATGTCCCGAGAGGCCCCGAGGAGCAGACCAGTCCGACGTTCTGCCCTACTGCCGTCTTGAGCACGAGCAGCGCATCGGACGTGTTGACGTGCCCACTGTCGTTGACGTCGCCACACACGCCGGCCGCCACGACGGGCTTGCAGAAGACCAGCGACGCGAGAGCCACGATAGCCATCCGAAGCGGGATTCTCGTCATGGGATCACCTTCCTTGCGGCGCCCTGGGAGCGGCTGCGCGAAATCGCTCTCCCCAATAGTCATGCCGCGACGCTGACGCCACCAGCCGGAGACAGGGCGCGTCCGGGCCAGCCTCCGGCCTTCGACCGCCGTTCGAATCACGGAAGGGAACGGTGAGGGATGGAGGCAATCCAGCATCGGCCGGGCGCCGAGGAAAGATCCGATCCGCCCTTTCGCGGAACGGAAGTACGGTGAATCCCGCGTCGCTCCACGCGCCCCGTCGCCTGCTCCGGCCGGCATGTCGCCGACCGCGTCGCTCCCGACGGTCCAGGCTCGAAAACCTTCCGTGCCCGCATTCCTTTCGTCACGGTCTCGCGACGCGCCTTGCGACACGCCGCAACGACGGACAAGATCGCCGCATGCCCATCACGCTCGCGCCCCCGGCTTCCGCAGTCGTTCGCATCACGACAACCGGGCTCGTCCCGCGCGCACGCCCGGTGCGCACCGCATGAACCTCCGGGAGTACGCTGCTCTCGATGCCACAGGCCTCGCCGACCTCGTCGCGCGGCGGGAAGTCGACGCGAGCGAGTTGCGGGCCTGCGCCGCGCAGGCTGCCGCGAACCTGAACCCTTCGCTCAACGCGATCCTGGAACTGTTCGCGGACCGCGTCGAGCACGGCGACCCCGAAGCCGCGACGACCGGCCCGTTCGCGGGCGTGCCGTTCTTCCTGAAGGACATCGGCGCCGGCGAGGAAGGCCGCCTCTCGGAAATGGGCAGCCGCATGCTCGCCGGGCATCGCGCCGACAAGACCTCGTTCCTGACCGCGCGCTTCCGGCGCGCCGGACTCGTGAACCTCGGGCGAACGGCTACGCCGGAAGCGGGCTTCGCCGGCACCACCGAGTCCGTGCTGGCCGGACGCACGTGCAATCCGTGGAACACCGGACTCAGTCCCGGCGGCTCGAGCGGCGGGGCCGCAGCGGTGGTCGCCTCCGGCATCGCTCCGATCGCGCACGGCAGCGACGGCGCCGGATCGATCCGCATCCCGGCCAGCCTGTGCGGCCTCGTCGGACTCAAGCCGACGCGCGCCCGCGTGAGCGCGGGTCCCGACTTCGACGAGCTGCTGCTCGGCTGCGCCTGCGAGTTCGTGCTCGCGCGCAGCGTGCGCGACGCCGCCGCCGTGCTCGACGCGGTGGCCGGCCCCGATCCCGGCGATCCGTTCGTGTTGTGGCGGCCCGACTCGACCTGGAGCGAGGCCGCGAAGCAGCCGCCGTCGCGCCTGCGCGTGGCCTGGTCGACGACGAACTGGTCCACCGGCGAGATCGTGCCGGATGCCCTCGTGCGTGCGGTCGAACGCACCGCCCGCGCCCTCGAGGACATGGGGCACGAGGTCGAGCAAGTCGCCCGGCCGTTCGACGTCTCGGCGGCGTACGCCGCGAACCGCCTCGCCTTCGATTCGGCGCTCCTGCTGCTCGAGCCGTTCGCCGCGATGCTCGGCCGCGAGGTCGGGCCGCGGTACCTCGAGCCGGTCGTGCTCGACGCCGCACGCAAGATCGGCGCGATGTCGGCGCGCGAGTTCTTCCTCGCGGGGCTGCAGTTCAACTTCGCGCGGCGCGCGATCGGAGCATGGTTCGAGGCGTTCGACGTGCTGGTGACGCCGACGATCGCGGTCGAGCGGCTCGAGTTCGGCCGCGTCGACCCGAGTTCGTTCGAGACCGTCGAGGCGTTTCGCGAGGAAAGCGAGCGAACCCTCTTCGCCTTCACGTCGCCGTTCAACGTGACGGGCCAGCCCGCGATCAGCCTTCCGCTCGGCGAAACCGACGACGGCCTGCCGGTCGGCGTCCAGCTGGTCGCGCGGTTCGCCCGGGAGGACGTGCTCCTCGCGCTGGCCGCCCAGTTCGAGGAGCGACGTCCCTGGACCGGGCGCCGGCCTCGGCTGCACGCCTCGTCCGAAGGCGTCTGACTCCCCGGCGCAGCGCGCAACGACCGCGCGCCCCATGCCGAGGAGCCGGGATCGCCCCTACGGCAGCGGAATCGCCACGCACTGGCACGCGCCGGAGACGTTCTCGCAGAACGACCCGAGCGAGCACGTGCCGACGCACTCCGGCGACGTCGCCTCCGCGCAGGTCGGCAGGCCGAGCGACTGGCATCCGCACGCGCCGCCCATGTCGATGCACACCGACCCGACATCGCAGGTGCCGCCGCAAACCGGCGACAGCGCGCTCGAGCACACCGGCACCCCCGGAGCGCCGCACTCGCAGCTGCCGCCGACGTCCGAGCAGACCTCGCCGCCCGGGCACAGGCCGCCGCAAAGCGGGGCCTCGGCGTCCCCGCACTGCGGCAGCGTCACCGGCTCGCACGAGCAGGTGCCACCGACGTCGGTGCACGCCTCGGTCGGTTCCGGACAGATCCCGCCGCACGTCGGCGCCGTCGCTTCGGCGCACGCCGGCAGCGGGACGCCGACGCACTCGCAGACGCCGGCGTTGTCGGTGCAAGCCTGACCCGTCGGGCACAGCCCGCCGCACACCGGCGCGTCGGCCTCTTCGCAGGTCGGAAGCGGCAGCAGCGTCGTCGTGGTCGTCGCGACCGACGCGCAGTTGTCCCCCGCCGGGAATTCGTACGCGACGTCGGGATTGCTCTGGCAGCGCACGTCGGCCTCGTAGCTGAGCGACAGCGTGCCCGGCCCCGGCAGTCCGGCGGCCAGGTTCACCGCCGCGTTCGACGTCGGGGCGATGCAGAAGATCGACGAACTCGTGGGCTCGTCCCGGTCGGCGTCGCCCGACACCACGATCGGATCCGGGAAGCAACGGCGGATGTCGAGCACGGAGCAGGTCCCGCCGCCGCTGGCCGAACAGTCGTTGTCGCCGGTGCAAGGCACGAAGCCGCGGCCGTCGGGATGCACGACGCCGCTGCAGTACGTGTCCACGGGCCCTGTCACGCAGCGGTTGTCCGAACCGCAGGCGAAGCCGTCGCACTTGTTCAGCACGACGCCGGCGCCGCCGCTGGCCGTGCACGTGCCCGCGCCGGCTGCCGCGCAATCGGCGTTCGACGAGCAGCCGAGGTTGCCGTTGCCCGTGCAGATGCGGCAGGGGCAGTTGGCGCCTCCCGGCGTGTCGCACGGCAGCGCCGCTTCCAGGCTCTGCGTTCCGGTCGACGAATTCAGGTCGATCAGCAGTCCGGCCCCGCTGATGTTCGCGGCCGACGCCGGCAGGCAGTCCCAGCTCGTCGCGCCGAACGTCGCGTGGACGCCGTTCGCGTCGCAGGCGCCGCCGCCGAGCCCGCCGCTGCAGGTGCCGTCGCGGACGCCGTCGTTCGGCACCGGATCGCCGACGCAGGTCGGGCACGGCGCCGTCGTCGAAAGGCCGAGATAGACGACGGCCGCGAGCCGGATCGTGTCCGACCACTCGCCGGTGCGAAGGTTCATCGTGCCCGAGTAGTCGCTGCGAATCCGGTTGACGACGCAGGCCGGCGTGCCGCCGGACGACAGCGGCAGCGGAGAGCCGAAGTAACACCGACAGGTCGGGTCGATCGAACCGCAGTTGGCCGGATCGGAACCGTTGATCACCGTGCAGGTCTGCTGCGGATCGGACGTGCAGCGGCAGTTCGACGTCGGGTCGCCCGGTCGGACGTTGAGGGTGACGTCGCAGCTCTGGCACGTCTCGTCGCACGTCACGTCGACCACGTCGCCGGTGCCGTCGGGGATCTCCACGTCGTGCGCCGAGCCGGACCAGCCGGTGCTGAGGGCGGTCTGCGACGGGACCGCGCCGTACTTGCCGTGGATCCTGCGACGGATCGTCGCCGGGGCGCACGGCCCCGTGTCCTCGACGACGCACGCGCAGGCCTCGCCGGAGGTCTCGCAGACGTATCCGTCGTCGCAGGCACCGTCGCAGGTCGGCGCGGTATCCCCGCAGGCGTTTGCGGGCATCGTCGTGGTCGTCGACCCAGGCAGCGTCGTCGTCGTGGTCGTCACGGAGGTGCCCCCGTCGAGTTCGTAGAAGCTGCGGGCGAGGGCCCGGCCGTTCGCTTCCGCGCTCGCGTCGGCACAGACGAGCAGGTTCGCGGCATCGTCGGCGCACGCGTTCAGCTTGCGAATCACCTCGGGAGAGTACGAGCACTTGTGCTCGCCGCGGTCGACGCCTCGCAGGCGCGACCGGATGATGCGCCCCTTGGAGTCCACGCCGTCGCACTCGTACGCGGCCGGACCTCCGGAGGCGTCGAGGGCCCTCTGGCAGCGGGAACTCTCGCGCAGGTAACTCCGCACGACGGTCACGCCGCCCCTGCCGAGCGTGGACTGGCACTTGCGCAGCGGGTCGAGAAGCAGTTCCGACGGTAGGCCTTCGGTGTCACCGATCAGGTCGCTGATGCGCGCGTCGGCGAGAGCGATCAGGCAATCCGCCACCTCCTCGAAGTCGTCGATTCCGCCGGTCTCCCCGCCGTCGTCCGCGCTCGCGGCCGGCGCGGGGCATCCTACGTAGGCGGCGAGCAGCGAGTCCGCGTCGGCGCAGTCGCCGAGAATCGAGTTCCTCGCGTCGTCCCGCGCCCTGTCGATTTTCCCCGCGAGGTCAGCCTGGAGCGGATCGTTGCAGTCGATCGTCAGCGGAAGCCGTCCGTTGCTGCGACGCTGGTGGCACTGGAGCATCGTCTTGCCGAGGAGCGCCGAGTACTTCGACATCGCCTTGGCCGTCGCGGCGCGGCAGGCGGTTTCGTCGGACGTCAGGGCCGTGGACGTGGCCGGAAGGGCGACGAGGAGCGCGAAGGCCGAAAGCCATGTGGAGACGACGGGCCGCAACTGCTGGAGCATCGGAAGTCCTCCCTCCGGATAATGGCGGCCATGGAGCGGCCGGTCGGTCCTTCGAACAGGGTAAGGACCCGACAGGGTCTCCCTTACGCTATTTACATCATTCTCAGCAAGAAGGTTTTCCCTTTCCCCGTGCGGACTTGACGCAGACGGGGGGCTCGAAAGGGCGGGCACCCGCCCCAGTGGGGGATGTCACTTCCCCGCTTGCGGCTCCGGTTTCAGCTTCGCGGCGGCAGGGGCTGGCGGCGAAGGGGCGTGCGGCCTCGGTCCCCGGGCCGACCTGCACCGTGGTGCGTTCGCGACCGACCTGGCGCGCGGAGCAGCCGGACACCGCGGATCGACCGCGCGGCTCGACGGGACGAGCCACGGCGCCTGTCGCGACGGGAAGACGAGCGATCGCCATCCGCCAAAGGCGACCCGGTGCTGCAACCCGAAGCGTCATTGGGAACGCACCCCGCCTCGCGATCCCGGCGATCTCGCCGCGCGCGGGACCGCACGCGCCCGATTCCCGTGAGCACCGATCGCGCACGCTGCCCGGAGAGCAACCCGAGGTCGCCGTTCGAACGCCGTTCGGACGCGGCTGCGTGATCGCGTGGCCGCGACAAGGATTCCGCACGACGAGGATCGGCGCCGCCCGACTCTCGCGGCCGGTATGCGAAAATGGCCGCACTGCGTCCGGACGACCGAACACAGGCAGCGTGAACTCCCTCGGCTGGTGGGCTAGGGTGCGACCATGCGCGCGCCGCCGATACCCGGTCACGGCCGACCGGCCCCGATGTCCGGCGGTCCGGCGATGCGCTCGTCCCCGACCTCGCGCCTGGCCCGGACGGCCCTGGCCGTCGCGGCTGCGACACTGCTGGCCGGCAGTCCCGCGACGGCAGCCGGCCCCGAGTCCGTCTTCCACATCGACCGCAACAAGAACCGCAACCAGGTCCACTACGGCGTGCGCGTCGACGAGCAGTGCCGCCCGGTCCCGCCCGAGCCGATCTACAACTACTGGCTCCGGCGCGAGGAGGACCCCGTCGAGACCCGGCCGCTCTCGTTCTTCCAGCAGGTGGCGTACGGCTTCCAGAAACAGCAGATCGAAAGCGACGGGCGCATCGAGGTGCGCCTGCGCGCGCTGCCGGACCGCCAGATCGTCGTCCGCACCGCCCCGGTCGACGGCAAGTGCAAGGCCGAGACCTTCCTCACGATCGACGGCAAGCAGGCCTACCTCGACAAGGTGTTCGTCTTCGCGGAAGAAGGGTTCCTGACCCCGACGGTGCGCTACATCGAGCTCTTCGGCCGGACCAACGACGGGCTCGCCGTGTACGAAAAGATCCCCGTGGACCAGTAGGGAGCGGGCGGTGGGACGCACGCTCCAGCGCTACCTGCTGCGCGAGGTCGCGCAGGCCTTCGTGGCCGCGGTCGGACTGGCGGTCTCGATCCTGTTCGTGCTTCGCATGGTCGAGTTCGTGGACCTCGCGTTCGCGCGTGGCGTCCCGGCGCGGCTGGTCGGCGCACTCGCCGTCTTCATCGTTCCGTCGTACCTGGAGATCGCCCTTCCGATGGCCGCGCTGCTGGCCGTCGTCGTCGTGTTCGCGCGCCTGGGCTCCGAGGGCGAGTTGCTCGCGATCCGCGCGGCCGGCATCAACCTGCGCCAGCTCTCTCGCCCGCTGGTCACGTTCAGCGTCGTCGTCGCGACGGTCAGCGTCGTGCTCGGGGTCTGGGCCAGGCCGTGGGCGAACCGCGGCATCGAGGAGACCACGTACGACATGGCCCGCACCCGCTTGACCGCGTCGTTGCGGGCCGGCGTCTTCAACACGTGGATGGGCGGCGTCATCCTGTTCGTGGACGAGCTCGACGCGGACACCGGCAGGATGCGCAACGTGATGCTCGCCGAGGAGCGCGAGAAGTACGGGCGCAAGACCATCTTCGCGAGCGACGGCCTCGTCGAGTCGAACGGGGACGCGCGCAAGGCCTACCTGAAGCTCCACGACGGCAGCCTGCTCACCTACCACGCCTCGGGGAAGTACCACGACAAGACCGATTTCGATTCCCTCGAGCTGAACCTCGACATGGCCGACGAGACAGGCGTGGACCTGATGGCCAGCGGCGGCCCGTCCGCGATGTCGCTCGCGCGGCTCCTCGAGGCGCGGCGCGAGGCTCTCGCTCGCGGCGAGCCGGCGATCGAGGAGACGATCGAACTGCACCGCAAGCTCGTGCTGCCCGCGGCGGCCCTGCTGCTGCCCTTCGTCGGGGTCCCGCTCGGCGCGGTCGGCCGCCGCGGAGTGAAGTCGCGCGGGATGCTGCTCAGCACCCTCGTGGTGCTCGTCTACTACCTGATGCTGACGGGCGCCGTGACGATCGCGCGCGAGCGCCTGCTGCCGGTTCCCGTCGCGATGTGGCTGCCGGACGTCCTGCTCGCGCTGCTCGCCGTCGTGCTGTTCCGACGCGCCGTCGAGGAACGCCCGCCGCTGTTCGCGTTCGCGAGGGGGCGCGGCGCATGAGCCTGCTCGCGCGCCAGCTCGTCGGGCTCTACCTGCGCACGTTCGTGCTGTGCCTCGCGGGCGCGATCGGCCTGCTTCTCGTCGTCGAGTTCTTCGGCCGCATCGGCGACCTCGCGTCGTACGACTCGAGCCCCCGGCTCGTGGCCACCTATTTCGCGCTGAAGACGCCGAAGTGGCTCGTCGAGGTCTACCCGGCCGCGTCGCTGCTCGCCGTGCTGCTCGGGATCGGCTCGCTGGTGCGGACGAACGAGGTCGTCGCGCTGCACGCGTGCGGCGTCAGCGTCGCGCGCATCGCCCGGCCGCTGCTCGTCTCGAGCCTCGCGATCAGCGCCGTCGCGATGCTGTTCAACGAAGTCGTCGTCCCGCCGACGGCGGCGCGCGCCCGGGCCATCAAGGACATCGACATCAAGGGACTCGCGAGCCGCGGCATGCTCGACGCGACCGCGCTGTGGGTCCAGGTTCCCGAAGGGTTCCTCAACATCGACTACTTCGACGCGACCCACAACGTCCTCGAGGGCATCACGCTGCACGGGATCGACGAGCGCTTCCAGCTCACCCGTCTCGTCGAGATCCCCGTCGCCAGATGGGAGGGCGACCGCTGGGAGTACGAAGGGGGCACCGTGCGCAACTTCGACGAGAACGGCGGCCTCCTGTACGGGCCGCTCGGCGACCTCGAGGTGGACCTCGGCGGGACGCCGGCCGAGTTCCGCAAGAAGGCGCCGCGCTCCGACGAGTTCAGCATCCGGCAGCTGTCCCAGCGCATCCGCATGCTGCAGGCCAAGGGATTCGACCCGGCCGGGCTGCAGACGGACCTGCAGTTCAAGTTCGCCCTGCCGCTGTCCGGCATCATCACGGTGCTGCTCGGGCTGCCGCTCGCGCTGCGCGGGTCGCGCCGCGCCGGGACCGCGCAGCACATCGGCACCGGCATGGCCGTCTGCTTCCTGTACTGGTTGATGCAGGCGCTGACCGTCTCGGCCGGACACGCCGGCACGCTTCCGCCGATCGTCGCGGCCTGGGCGGCGAACGCCGTGTTCGTCCTCGTCGGCGGAATGCTGACGCTGCGAAGCTGAGGCCTCCCGCTTCGACCGACGAACCCGGCTCGATCAGCGGCGCGACGGGAAGTGCGAGAACGCACGGTCGCCGAACAGGGAGCGCACCGCGTGCAGCAGCGTGCGGTGCTCAGCGACGTGGTACGGCGTCTGCGGCGGGAGTTCGCTCAGCATGCGGCGGTGGATCGCGCCGAGGCTGTGGTACGGCACCGTCGGCAGCAGGTGGTGCAGCGCGTGATAGCGCAGCCCCACGGGCGCCAGAACCGCATCGACCCAGTGGCCGCCCGAAAGGTTCACCGAGTCGCGGTACTGCTCGAGCAGGTCCATCGGCGTCCCGTCGTTGTGGTAGCGGTGAGCGACCAGCGTCCGGACGTGGTTGAACGCGAGGATGAAGCTCGAGATCAGGAACCACTCGACCAGCCACGACGTCCCGATCGCGCCGGTCGCCATCGCGAGCACGATCGTCCAGCACACCAGCGCCGTGCAGGCTTCCTCCACCAGCCAGCGCCGGGCCATGCGCCCCTCGGGCATGCGCCGCTGGTAGGTCGGGTTGATCACGAGCGTCGACATGTAGCCGACGACGAAGCGGCGAAGCGGCGGGAACAGGTAGGAGAGCGGCCCGAGGATGGCCCACCGCAGCACGAGCAGGAACGGGACGACGAGCAGCGGCAGGATCGAGGCGGCGACGCGGACCTTGCTCCACTGGCCGATCGGCGCGTACTCGGGATCCTTCTCCGTCCCGAAGATCTGGCGGCGATGGTGCTCGCCGTGCGACCCCTTGTACATCAGGCTCGGGACCAGCAGCGGGAAGCCGACCACCAGCGACCAGACGACCTCGAACCCCGGCACGGCGCGCCGCTGCAGGTGCGAGATCTCGTGGATGAACAGGATGGCCCGGTACAGGGCGAAGACGGCCACGAAGACGGCCGCGCCCCAGGCAGCCGTGAAGCGCTCCGTGTGCACGGCCAGCGCAAAGGCCGACCAGCCGAGCACGGCCGCCGCCAGCATGTCGGCGTAGTAGAGCCAGGGCTTGGGGCGGAACAACGAGGTGTAGCGTCGCCGCAGTGCGGCAGGACTCTGATCCACCTCGGCCCCCGCCCCCTCGGCGGCGACCGTCCCTCCTTCAGGAGTGACCATAAACGTTCATTTTCCTTGCCAGCGGAGGAGGCGGATTACAAGGAAGCGTGCCTGCGGGAACCGCGGCCGGCCCCCACGTTTTCGGCTCGTCTTCGCCGTCCTCCATGCCCCGCCGGTCGTCAGAGTCCGGGAGCCCGGCCGGGGGCGAGGGTCATCGCAGCGTCTTGCCCCGGATCAACTGCAGGATGACGGGCCAGCCGAAGATCAGCGGATGGCGTCGCTGCCGGTCGGTGACCTCGATCCGGACGCCGCTGTGACGCTGCAGCTTCCAGAGCGCGTACGGCAGCCAGTCGCCGAACGTGAGCGCGGACTTGACGAGCCGCACCACGTACAGCCCCTTGGCCACCGGGAGCCGGCGCTTCCACGACGAGACGATCGAGCGCCTCGCCGGCTCCGCCATCCGGACCTGGACCTGGGGCCCGTCGATTCGACCCTGCACGAGTCCGCGCCGCACGAGCACTTCGACGGCGAGCGCCGACACCGCGGAGTAGCGCTCGGGCGCGGCCTCGTAGACCGAGCGGATCGTCTCCGGCGTCTCGACGCGCATCTCGGTCGTGTACGTCGTCCCGAACCCCGCCTGCCAGAGATCCTCGACGGTCGCCGACTCCGGGTGGAGGGCGAGCATGCGGCTGACCATCGTCACCGCGGCCTCGGCGCAGTCGGCCGCGAGGGCAGAGCGGACCTCGTCGTCGCGCGCGTACGGCACGGCCGAAGGCTGGCAGAATCGCGCCCAGATGATCGGGTGCAGGCTCTCGGGGCGGCAGGCCGCGGCGAAGTCCTCGCGCGAGATCACGTTGTACTTCATCCGCAGCGTCTCGCCCTCGAACGGCAGCTCGACGTAGTAGACGTTCGGCGGCAACAGCGAGTTCGACAGCGCCAGCAGGCGGGAACGGTAGGCCCCGCGATACGAGTCGACGATCGCGTAGAAGTCGAGCACTCCGCCGGCGACGTACGAGCGGCGCAGGCACGACCCGTAGAACAGCACCGCCGCGACCGCGCCCTCGTGCCGGCGTCGGATCTCGGCGACCAGGGCGAGCGCCTCGGGCGGCACGTCGGCACGGTGCTCGCGCTCGAACAGCGCGGCGAGCTGGGTGCGCGGATCGCGGTTCACGGCTCCAACGTAGCTCAGCGCGTCGTCACGAAGCGAACGCGGTGGTCGGCCAGCAGCGTCGCCTGGCGGCCCTTCTGCGGGACGAACATCTCGCCGTCGAGCGAGATCCCGCAATCGAGCGACAACTCGACCTTCTCGACGTTGCGGCTCTCGAAGAGGGCGTCGTCTTCGCCGCTGCCCTTGGGCACGAGCCCGCGCAGCACCCGTGCGATCTGCTTCGGGTGGCGCAGGCAGCCCGGGCCGAGGGCGGTGAAGCGGATCCCTCCCGGCCCCCTGCCCCAGAACGGCCGGATTCCCGCGAACAGGCGCTGCAGCGTGGTCGCCATCAGCAGCTGGAACTCGCCGGCCGCGAGCAGTTCCCCGTCGAGCCGGACGGTCATCGGGTCGATGGTCAGCGGGTCCTCCGCCCCGTCGCGGGCGGCCGGCGCGCGGCCCGTCAGCGCGCGTGCGATCAGGCCGGCCGTGACGACCGTGCTGCCGAACACGCCCTGCGCCCTGCCCCTCGGGAAGATACGGTGCGTGAGCAGCGTGCCGCGGTAGATCACGCCGACGCCGAAGAAAGTCCCCCAGTGGTCGACTCCGTCGGGCTCGAGCTTCATGCGAAGCGCGGCGCGACGAACGACCGACTCCTGGAGGCGTCCGCTCCTGGCGCGCGCGACAAGGCGGTCGACGGCGACGCGCGCATCACGCGGGGTGCCGATGTCGTAGGCCGTCATGTTCGTCCGGCCGCTGCGCAGCGGCACGATCATCGGAAGGCCGGATTCGCCCGGCAGTTCCCGCGTGTCCCCCGGGCGGCGGAACGGGGAAGTCGCGCACATCACCTCGGTCAGCGTGCGCTGCAGCGTGCCGTCGCCGCCGTTGACGACGAGGACGTCGACTCCGGCGTCGGCGAGCTGGCGCACCGCACCCGGCGCGCCGTTCTCCTCGCTGGTCTCGACGTGGACGATCTCGGGATAGCGCGCGAGATGCTCGACGACCTTGGCCGCACGAACCCCGCTACCGCCGGCGCGCAGGTTGCTGAGGACTCCGATGCGCACGTGCTGATTCAGGCCGTCCTCCGGGCGTCGCGCCGCTCGATCGGCGCGCGGGGCCCGCCGGTGAACGGGAGGCCCGACCCCATATTGCGAGGACCACCCAAAGACCAGCGCCCAGCCGCGAAGGCCCGTGCGCAGACGAGGCCGCCTCGCGGCGACCGAATGCGTCCCGGTCAGGAGCCTTCCGGAACCCGGGGTTCCCGCAACGCGACGAGGACCCGCAGCAATTCGTCGACTTCGTCCTGGTCGCGAACGAACCAGGTCGCCGACGACTCGTCGCTCCTGCCCACGCGGACGCCGACGACGCGCCCGTCGCCGACGTGCCGGAAGACGTCCTCGTCGGTGATGTCGTCGCCGACGAACAGCGCGAGCTCGCAGGCCAGCTCGACTCGAAGGTGGTCCAGCGCATCGCCCTTGTCCGGCGCGCCGTGCGGCATGACGTTCACGACGAGGTGCCCGGGAACCACGCGCGTCGCGACGGACAGCGACGCGATCGTCTCGTCGATCGCCCGCCGCGCCGCATCGCGGTCGCGCGACCGCCGGTAGTGGACGGCGAACGAGTAGCGCTTGTGCTCGAAGTCCAGTCCCTCGTGACCGGCCAGCCGTCGGCGGGCTTCCTCGAAACCGAGCTCGGCCGCACGCTCGAACTCGCCGAGCCTCGAACCGGGCTCCATGCCGTGGTTGCCGACGACGTGACGGACACCCGTGGCCTCGAGGCGCGACGCCACGTCGTCGAGTCCGCGCCCGGAGATGACCGCACAGGGATACTGCGCATTCACGCGGGCGAGCAGCCCGCGCGTCTCGGGCCGCATCTGCGCGAGGTCGCGGTCCGCGACGATCGGCGCGAGCGTGCCGTCGAAATCGAACGCGACCAGCGTGTTCGACCGTGCGAGACGTGCGAGTTCCGCGCGTCCCCCGGCGTCGAAGACGTACTTCATCACGACCGCACCCGTCCCCGATCCGCCGGATTCGGGCGCCGGCGCGCGCCAGCCGGCGCTCCGCGGTGAGCGTCCGCCGCATCCGTGGGATCGTCCGGCATGGAGGCGTGTTAACACGGCCCCGCGCTCCGCCCAAGCCGCGCGATTCGCGGGTCGGACGGCGAAAGCCCCGGGGTCAGGCGCCGGATCGCTCGGCGAACACGGCCTCGACGGCAAGGCGGTCCGCTTCCTTGTCGACGTCGAGCGCGGCTTCGGCGAACGGCAGTTCGAGGGCTTCGACGCGCGCGCCGATCACGTCCGACGCGCGCCGAAGCGCGGCCTCGAGGTCGAAGCGGCGCAGCAGGAACGACAAGAGGTTCGAGATCCCGAAGACGCGCGCGAGCTTCCACGGCGTCTTGCGGTGGGACTCCGCGCGGATCCAGAAGCGCGGGACGGCGATCGCGGCGGCGGTCCGCAGCAGGAACAGGTTCGCTCCCGAGTACTGCTCGCCGCGCAGGCGCAGGAACGTGCGAGGCTGGTCGGGGAAGCGGCGCCGGTAGACGGTGGCGGGCACCATGCCGACGACGACATCGGCCGGCGACGCGGACGCGCGCTCGACGAACCACCGGACGATCTCGGGCGTCAGCAGCGGATGGTCGGCCGTGGTCGCGAACACCGGCTCCCCGTCGCCGACGCCGGCGAGGAAATCCGCGACGCTCGCGGCCGGCGACGTCGCCGAGCGATGGAAGAACAGGAAGCCGCGGCCCTCGGAGGCCAGGGAGGCGAGCCGCGGCGTAGCGTGGACGATCTGCGGGTCGTCGCTGCTGACCGTCACCGACGAAGCGACGCCGCTCTTCTCGATCGCGTCGACGACCCGCTCGAGCATCGGCACGCCGGCAATCGGCAGCAGCGCCCGGTGGCGCAATCCGGAACTGTCCGCCACCGCGTCGCCGCTGCTGCGACGACCTGCAAGCACGAGCGCCTTGAGCATCGGGGCATCCTAGCAGCCTGCGTGGCGACCCGCTTCCGTCACTGTGCGGCCGGTCGGCCGCTGCCGGAGGCGGACGAAGGCCGCGCGCCGCCGGGACGACGGCTGCGAGCCTCCTTGACCGCCCGCCCCCCAAGCGGTACGCAGGCCGCGGCCCGCGATGCGTCTCCTCCTCGTCCTCGCCCGACGCTATCCGTCGCGCACCTTCATCATGCTGATCTGTCTGACCCTGGCCGCGGCGGCCGAGGGGATCGGACTGTCCAGCCTTCTCCCTCTGCTCGGCATGGTGACCGGCTCCAAAGGCGAGCCCTCCGGCCTCGAGCAGTCGCTGCGCTCGGGGCTCGCGAGCGTCGGCCTCGAGCCCACGCTCGGGGTGCTGCTCGTGATGATCGTGCTCGGCAGCATCCTCAAGGCGACGCTGATGCTGCTCGCCCAGCGGCAGGTCGGCTACACCGTCGCGCACGTGGCGACGGATCTGCGGCTGGCGCTGCTGCGCGCGCTGCTGTCGGCCCGCTGGCTCTACTACGTGCGCCAGCCGGTCGGCATGCTCGCCAACGCGTTCGCCACCGAGGCGTCGCGCGCTTCGGAAGCGTACCTGTACGGCACGACGCTGGTCTCGCAGCTGATCCAGACGATCCTCTACGTCGGCATCGCCGCGGCGGTCTCGTGGCAGACGACGCTCGCGGCATCCTTCGTCGGGCTGGGCACGGTCGGCGCGCTCTCGGGCCTCGTCCGGCGGACCAAGCGCGCCGGCGTCAAGCAGACCGACCTCATGCGCACGCTGATCGCGCGCATGACCGACGTGCTCTATGCCGTCAAGCCGCTCAAGGCCATGGGACGCGAACCGCTCGTCGCGCCGCTGCTCGAGCACGAGACCGAGAGCCTCAACCGCGCGCTGCAGAGGCAGGTGCTGAGCAAGGAAGCGGTCCGGGCGCTGCAGGAGCCGCTGCTCGTGATGTCGCTGACCGGCGGCCTCTACGCCGCGACGACGTTCTGGGAGCTCGCCGTCGACAACGTCATCATGCTGTCGCTCGTGTTCGCGCGCGCGCTGTTCAGCCTGCAGAAATCGCAGAAGCAGTACCAGGCGATGGCGGCCTGCGAGAGCGCGTTCTGGTCGCTGCAGAAGACCATCGACGAGTCGGCGCGCGAGAACGAGCCGGTGAGCGGGACGCGCGATCCCGTCTTCGAGCGCGGCATCTCGATCCGCGACGTCGACTTCTCCTACGACGAGCGGCCGATCCTCCGTGGAGCCGACCTCTTCCTGCCGGCCGGCGAAGTCACGGCCATCATCGGCCCGTCGGGCGCCGGCAAGACGACCATCGCGGACCTCGCGCTCGGCCTGGTGCACCCGAGGCGCGGCCAGGTGTTCCTCGACGACGTCCCGATGTCGGAGATCGACATCGCTGGCTGGCGCCGTCGCGTCGGCTACGTGCCGCAGGAGATGCTGCTGCTGCACGAGGATCTCCTCACGAACGTGACGCTCGGGGACCCGGACCTCACGCGCACGGACGTGGAGGAAGCCCTCGAAGCGGCCGGCGCCACCGGGTTCGTGCGCGAGCTCGAACAGGGCCTCGACACACCGCTCGGCGAGCGCGGCGCGCGCTTGTCCGGCGGCCAGCGGCAGCGCATCGCGATCGCACGTGCGCTGGTGCACCGCCCGAGCCTGCTGATCCTCGACGAAGCGACGGCTGCCCTGGACCCGGCCAGCGAGGCCGGCATCTACGAGACCGTCCGCTCGCTGCGCGGCCGCACGACGATCCTCGCGATCTCCCATCAGCCGGGGCTTCTCCAGGTGGCCGACCGCGTCTATCGCCTGAGCGACGGGCGGGTGCGCCTGCTCGAAGGAAACGAGCGGTTCGCCGACCATCCCGACGCGGCCGGCGATCCCGCTGCATCCGCCGACGTCGCCGGCGCTGCGGGCGACGGCACGACCGACCTCGCCTGAACCCGACCTCCCAGCATTACCGTCGCGAAGAGCACGGATAAGCGGAAGGCCCCCGAAGCCTCCCGTTTCGTTGAGCGACAGGACCAGCAAGGGTATCTTCGTCGTTCGGGAGAAGGACCCCCCAACCCGTCTCGCGCATGTCAGCGCACGCGGAGGCTTTCATGCCGTTTCTCACCACCAGACGCGTCAAGGACAGGATCTTCCCGAATCCGGCACGGTTGCCCACGGCCGGCGTCCGGGACCTTCCCCAGAAGGTCGTCCTTCCCGCCCGCGGCGGCGCCACGCCCTCGACCAAGCCGCCGGTCCGCATCTACCTCGGCACCGAAGCCGGCCAGTACCGCGCCGAGCGGCTCTTCATCTATTCCGTGGACAAGTTCCGCGACCCGTCGAGGGTCTACGAGATCCACCTGATGAAGGACGTCCGCGGCTACGATCGCCGCTGGTGGCTGACCGGGTTCACGAACTACCGCTTCGCGATCGCGAACTGGGCCGGCACGGGCCGCGCGATCTACAACGACGTCGACCAGATCTTCCTGTCGGATCCGGCCGAGCTCTTCGACGCCGACATGGGCGGCAAGGGCTTCCTCGCGATCTCGCCCGACGACACCGCGGTCATGCTCATCGACTGCGACAAGATGAAGGACATCTGGACCTACGAGGTCGTCAGCCACACTCCCCGCAAGCAGATCGAGAAGATGTCCAGGCACGAGTGGGGCAAGCTCGAGGCCTGCTGGCACGCGCGCGACTTCGACTACGTGGACGGCTACTCCAAGTGCCTCCACTACACGACGATCCACGAGCAGCCGTGGCACCCGTTCCCCGAGGTGTTCGTCTACATGGCGGGACCGGTCTCGCACATCTGGTACGACATGGAAAAGGAGGCCGACCAGCGCGAGTACTGCGCCTACGACTTCCTGACCGAGGACACCCTGTACACCGGGTTCGTGCGGCGCATCCGCGGCATGCGCGGCGAGGACGGCCGCACGGCCCCGCTCTCGACCCCGCCGCCGCCCGCGCCGCTGTCCGGCCTCGGCGAACTGCTCGCGCTGGCCGGCGCGCGCAGCATCCTCGAGTTCACGCTCGCCGACGCCCGCAACGAAGCCATCGAAAGCCGCGTCGGCAAGTACCCCGGCGCCACGCTGACGGCCTTCGACCCGACCGCGACCGGCGCGACCGGCATGGACGTGCCGATCGGCCCGTTCGACGCGGTCGTTTCGACGTCCGGGCTCGAGTTGCTGTCGAACGAGGACATTCCGTGGGTCCTCGACCAGCTGATGTACCGGGCGCGCAAGGCGGCGTTCGTCGCCGTCGACGACGTGCCGCGCACCGTGCGGCTCGCCGACGGCAGCAGCATCAGCGTGCAGCCGCGCGGCTTCGCGTGGTGGCGCAAGCAGATGGAGGCGGCCTCGCGCAACCAGCCCGACGTTCGCTGGCGCCTCGGCGTGCGGCGGCGCACCGTGCTCGGCGCCGAGGTCGTGGACTGGCGCGAGGGCGGCAAGCGCCTCGACGACGCCCCGCCGAAGGTCTGGATCCTGGCCGACCCGAAGCCCGGCCACACGACGCAGTCGATCGGGCTCGCCGACACGCTCGGCTGGCCGTACGAGATCAAGGACGTCGGGTTCCCGTGGTGGTCGAAGGTCACGGACCGGCTGGTCGGACCGCTCGCGATCGATCCTTCCGGCCGGCGCGCGGGCGAGCTTCGGGCGCCGTGGCCGGACCTCGTGATCTCGACCGGCTGGGCCACGGGCCCGGTCGCGCGCTGGATCGCGGACCGGAGCGAAGGAAGGACGTCGGTCATCGCGATGGGGCGCAAGGGCGGCGACGTCGCGACGAACTTCGACCTCGTCGCGACGTGTTCCTACGTGAAGTACCCGCCGCACGAGCGCCGCATCGCGCTGAGCGCGCCGCTCTGCCAGGTCACGCCGCAGCGGCTGGCCGAGGCGGCCGCGAAGTTCCCGGACCTGTTCACCGGCAAGGCCTCGCCCCGCATCGTCGTGCTCGTCGGCGGCGACTGCGTGCAGTACGAGCTCGACGACACCACCGCACGCCGTCTCGGCGACGACGTGGCGGCGCTCGCCCGCAAGCACGGCGGCAGCGTGGTCATCGTCACGAGCCGCCGCACGCCGGCGAGCGCGATCACGTTGATGGAACAGAGCCTTCGCGCCGGCGGCCAGCCGGTCGGCGAGGTGCACCGCTGGAGCGCCGACCGCAAGGAGAACCCGTTCCTCGCGTACATCGCCGGCGCCGACGCTCTCGTCGTCACCGGCGAGAGCGAGTCGATGCTCGCCGAGGCCTGCGCGGCCGGGAAGCCCGTTTACATCTACCCGCTGCGCAAGAAGGCGCCGACGCTCGGCCAGCGCTTCGTCGACTTCGTCACGAGCGTGGCGTTCTCGCGCCCGCGCAAGGGCAAGGGCACGTTCCGGCCCCAGCAGGGCCGCGAATACCTGTGCGCGCGGCTGATCGAGCGCGGCATCGTGCACCCGAGCCGCAGCCTCGAGGCCTATCACCAGGGCCTGGTCGCCGGCGGCCACGCGAGGATGTTCGACGGCACGCTCGACCTCGCGCCGCACGCCCCGCTCAACGAGGCCGAAGTCGTGGCCGAGCGGGTGCGCGCGCTGCTCGGGATCGGGGACGACCGCCGCATCCCGGAAGAGCCGCGCCGCGCGAAGAGCGGCTGAGTGGGCACGGCGACGGCCCCCTCGTCCCCGCCGCCGCCGCGCGTGTGGGTCCTGTTCGGCAAGGGCGTCGGCGGGAACGGCCAGATGCAGAGCCTCGCGGACGCGCTCGGCTGGCCGTACGAGATCAAGCAGCTCCGGCACAACGCGCTGAACCACCTGCCGAACCTGCTGCTCGACTCCTCGGCGATCTCGCTCGACCGGCGGCGCTCGTCGCCGCTCGAGCCGCCGTGGCCCGACCTCGTGATCGCGGCGTCGCGCCGCTCGGCGCCGATCGCGCAGTGGATCCGAAAACGGTCCGGCGGGCGCACGCGCCTCGTGCACCTGCTGCACGCGCAGGCCCCGCTCGAGCGCTTCGACCTCGTCGTGACGATGCCGCAGTTCCGGCTTCCCGAGCGCGGCAACGTCCTGCACGTGACCGGCGTGCTGAACCGCATCGACGAAGCCGCCCTCGAAGCGGCGGCGAGGACCTGGAGCCCGCGCCTGGAGCACCTTCCGCGGCCGTGGACGGCGGTCCTCGTCGGCGGCAGCAGTTCCGCGTACGAGCTCGACCCCGACACGGCGGCGCGGCTCGGCCGGGAAGCCTCGCGCATGGCGAAGGAACGCGGCGGCTCGCTGCTCGTCTCCACCAGCCCCCGCACGCCGCCGGAGGCCGCCGAGGCGCTCGCCGCGGCCGTCGACGCGCCGTCGGTCGTGTACCGATGGAAGCGCGACGACGCCGCGAACAACCCGTACAAGGGGTTTCTCGCGCTCGCCGACGACTTCGTCGTGACGATCGACAGCGCTTCGATCCTCGTCGAGGCGAGCGCGACCGGGAAACCCGCGGCCGTGTTCGAGTGGCCGAGGAAAGGAGCGAAGAACGGGCACGCGGCGCGGCGCGCGCGACCGTCGTGGCTCTGGAGCAAGGGCGTCGAGCTCGGACTGTTCAAGCCGGCCCGCGATTTCGACGCGTACTTCGCCGAGATGCGCCGGCGCGGGCTCGCGCACCGCTTCGGCGATCCGGCGCCCCGGCATCGCGAGCCCCTCGACGACCTCGAGCGCACCGTCGCGCGCGTTCGCGCCCTGTTTGACCTCCGGCACGAACATCGCCAATAGGCAGGCCGACCACGATGAGCGAACCAGCCGCGAAGAAGCCCTGGGTCATGGTGACCATCCTCGGTGTAGGACGCAGCGGCACCAGTGCGATCACGCGCGGGATGCAGGCGATCGGCATCGACCTCGGCGACAACCTGCGTCCCGGAAGCGGCAAGAACCCCACCGGGTTCTTCGAGGACAACGATTTCCTGAGGATCAGCCGGCGCCTGAAGCGCACGCTCGGGATCCGCGCCGACAGCGTCCGGCTCATCGAGCCGGAAGAGTACGACCTTCCGGTCATCAGGAAGATCGAGGACGACTGCGTCGCGATGATCCGGCGCCGCTTCGGCAACTCGCCGCTGTGGGGCTACAAGTACGCGCGCACCTCCCGCTTCCTCCCCTTCTTCGAACGCGTGTTCCAGCGTTGCGGCGTCGAGCCGCGCTACGTGTTCGCCGTGCGGAACCCGCTCAGCGTCGCGCGCTCCCGCGCGCGCCTGGAGCCGCACCGCGGCACGCAGGAGAAGAGCGACCTCGAGTGGCTGACGAACGTCGTCCCGTACTTCGAGCGCGTGCGCGGCGAGACCTGCGTGTTCGTCGACTACGACAACGTGATGGCGAACCCGGCGCACGAGCTCGAGCGCATGGCGCGCGGCCTCGGCCTCCCGGTCGACGAGAACGTCCGGCGGGAGATCGAGATCTACCGCACCCAGTACCTCAAGCCCGGCATCCGCCACAGCAAGTTCGACATCCAGGACCTCGACCGCACGCCGAACCTGAACGTCCTCGCCCGCGACGCGTTCCGCTGGCTCTTCCGGCTCGCGAACGACGAGGCCCGGTTCGACGACGAGGCGCTCTGGGACGACTGGCGCCGCATCGCGTCCCGCATCGACGACCTGCGCCCGGTCCTGCGGCACTGCGACCGCATCGAGTCCGACCTGCGTCACGCGCAGATGAGCCCGCTCGGGCCCCTGCAGGCGATTCCGCCCCTCTACTACAAGTGGAAGGCGAAATGACGCCCCGGCGCCTCGCGCCGGCGCCCTTCCCTGCGTCCTGACCGTAACTCCTTCCCTCCCGCCGCGTCACCGCGGGTGGGCATGGGAGCGGGAGTGCGGCTAGACTCGGCGGACACCATGGAAACCGTACCCCGATCGGACCTCGCACCGTCGCGGGCTTCGCTCGCCCGGCTGCTGGTCGGCGCGCTCGCCGTGGCGGGGCTGGTGCTGCTCGGCCGCGCGGCGGGCGGCCACGTCGAGCGGTTCGCCGCGTGGGTGGACGGCCTCGGCGCGCTCGGCCCGGCCGTGTTCGTCGCGGGCTACGCGGTCGCCGTGGTCGCGTTCGTCCCGGCGGTGCTGCTGACGCTCGCGGCCGGCGCGATCTTCGGCCTCGGGGCCGGAGTCGCCTACGTCTTCTGCGCCGCGACGATCGGCGCCGCGACCGCGTTCCTGATCTCCCGCTACGTCGCGCGCGAAGCCGTCGAGCGACGCCTGGCCGCCCACCCGGGATTCGCCGCCATCGACCAGGCGGTCGCGACGCAGGGGCGACGCATCGTCTTCCTGCTGCGACTGTCGCCCGCGTTCCCGTTCGTCCTGCTCAACTACGCGCTCGGGCTCACGCGCGTGCGCTTCGCGGACTACGTCCTCGCGTCCGTCGGGATGCTGCCGGCCACGGTGCTGTACGTGTACTACGGCAAGCTCGCCGGGGACGTCGCGGCGCTCGCCGGCGGGGCCCAGGTCGAGCGCGGCTACGGCTATTGGGGCGTGCTGGCGCTCGGGCTCGCCGCCACGATCGCGGTCACCGCTGTCGTCACGCGCATCGCGCGCCGAGCCCTGGCGGAGGCGACGTCGCCGAAGGCGCGGCCGTCTTCGCTGCTTTCCGCCCGCGGCGCGCTCGAGCGGGCGAGCGACGGACTCCCTCTTCACGTCGCCACGCGCACGGACTTCGGGGCGAGCGCGTTCCTGACGCGCGACGACCGCGCCGTGCTCGAGGCGATTGTCGGGGACCGCGACGCGGGCCCGGCGCCGGAGGCGGCGCACGCGCCGGGACCGGCCCCGGACGGCGCCGCGCCTGCCGACGAGCCGCGCATCGCGATCGAGCCCCTCGACGAACACAACTCGCAACTGCTCGCCAACGTGCGCCCGTCCGCGTGGACCACCCCGGACCCCGCCGCGCTCTACGACCTCGTCGTCGTCGGCGCCGGCAGCGGCGGCCTGATCTCGGCGGCCGTCGCGGCCGGACTCGGCGCGAAGGTCGCGCTCGTCGAGCGGGACCTGATGGGCGGCGACTGCCTGAACACCGGCTGCGTGCCCTCCAAGGCCCTGATCCGGCATGCCCGCCGCGTTGCCGAGACGCGCGAACTGCTCGGCCAGTCGGTCCTCGACGACGAAGCGCTCGACCGCGAGTTCCGCGTCGCGATGGAGAACGTTCGCCGAGTCCGCGCCGGGATCAGCCGCGACGATTCGGCCGAGCGCTACCGCGACGAGTTCGGCGTCGACGTGTTCCAGGGGAGCGCGCGCTTCGTCGGGCCGTCGGCCGTCGAGGCCTGCGGGAGGACGCTGCGCTTCAAGCGGGCGATCGTCGCGACCGGCGCGCGCGCGGCGATCCCGGACATCGCCGGCCTCGTCGACGCCGGCTTCCTGACGAACGAGACCGTCTTCAACCTGACCGAGCGCCCGCGACGGCTGGTCGTGATCGGCGGCGGTCCGATCGGCTGCGAGCTCGCGCAGGCGATGGCGAGGTTCGGCTGCACCGTGACGGTGCTGCACCGGGACGAGCACCTGCTCGAGCGGGAGGACGCCGACGCGGCGGCGGTCCTGCGGCAGCGCTTCGAGCGCGACGGGATCCGCGTGCTGACCGGGACCGAAGTGCTCGCCGTGCGCCCGGACCCGGCAGGCAGGACGGTGGTCCATCGGGGTCCTCGCGACGAGGGCGAAACACCGTGCGACGAGATCCTCGTCGCGACCGGGCGCCGGCCGAACGTCGCCGGGCTCGGCCTCGAGCTGGCCGGCATCGAGGCCGGCCAGCACGGCATCGTCGTCGACGACCGCCTGCGCACGACGAACCCCCGCGTGTACGCCGTCGGCGACTGCTGCCTGCCGTGGAAGTTCACGCACGCGGCCGACGCCTCGGCGAAGATCGCGGTCCAGAACGCGCTGTTCTTCGGCCGGCGGCGCACGAGCGACCTCGTGATGCCCTGGTGCACCTACACGGACCCGGAAATCGCGCACGTCGGCCTCTCGACGCGCGACGCCGCCGCGAAGGGCGTCGAGATCGACACGTTCACGATCCCGCTGGAGAAGGTGAACCGGGCGGTCTGCGACGGCGAGGCCGACGGCTTCGTCCGCGTGCACGCCAGGAAGGGCAGCGACCGCATCGTCGGCGCGACGATCGTGGCCTCGCACGCCGGCGAGATGATCGGCGAGGTCGCGCTCGCGATCTCCGCCGGAGTCGGCTTGTCGAGGATCGCCGGCGTGATCCATCCCTACCCGACCCAGGCCGAGGGCATCCGGGCCGCCGCGAACGCGTACATGCGCACCAGGCTGACGCCCGTGGCCAGGACACTGCTCCGCCTCGTCCTGCGCCTGAGGCGCTGAGTCGCTCCGGCGGCGGGCGGTCGGGCCTGCACGCCCGGCGGGGCCCCGGCGGATCGAGGCCGCGATCCGGGCCGCCCCGCGCCGGGCGTGACTCCCGTGCGTCCGTCGGATAAAACTTCGTCAGCAGCCGGGCTTGCGCGGTCGTCGAAGGAACGGCGACCGGAGGGAAAGCGCATCCCGGTCGCCATTCGACGGGACCATACGAACAGCCAACCGGCAGGCGACCAGCCCGCCGCACGACGGGAAGCCCCGTCGCGAACACATCTGGAGGAGCCGAATGAAGTTCGGACGCATGCTTGCCCTTACCCTCGCCGCTTTGATCGTCGCCGCCCCCGCGGCGCACGCCCAGGACGAGGACCTCGGCGACCTCGCCACCAAACCGAAGAAGACCCTCCGCGAGACCATCGAGGAAGAGAGCAACGACCCCACGCGCTCCGGCCCCCTGCTCGGCTTCGGAGGCATCTACGCGCTCGAGAACTTCGACGGGATCGGGATGAGCACCGACGACAGCGGCGGCTTCAACGCCACGGTCGGCTACCGCTTCAACAAGTGGGTATCCAGCGACCTTCGCGTCGAGCGCTACGTCGAGTTCGACTCGCCGAACGGCGAGGTCAACGGCTGGGCGGTCGGGCTCGACGCGCGCGGCTACTACCCTCTCGGCGCGGTGCAGCCGTTCGGCCTTCTCGGCATGAACTACCTCGACATGGAGACGACGAACTCCGCGGCCGCGAACACCAAGAAGACGGACGACGGGCCGGCCCTTCGTTTCGGCATCGGGCTCGACTGGTACATCACCAGCAATCTCGTGCTGACCCCGGACATCAGCTACATGCTGGGATTCGGCGAGGTCGACGGCTACGACATGGTCGTCTTCAGCTTCGGCTTCCTGTACCGCCCGTAACCCCGGGCACGACGCGCCCGAGGGGCGCGGGAAAAGGAAAGGGCCGGCCGGGAGCGATCCCGGCCGGCCCTTCTTCGTTTCGGCGCGTCCTGCCGCGCCCCCGTCCCCGCTGCGGGCGAGGCGAGCCGGCGACGCAGCCGGCTGCTCAGGCGGCGTCGGCCAGCAGGTCCTCGGCGCTCAACTGGCCCGCGTGCCGTCCGCCCGCGAACTCCATCAGCCCCGCCTTGCGGTAGTGCTCCTGGATGCGCGGCGAGAACAGCCCGATGTACTCGAGGTTCGGGATGAGGCGCTTGAACATCAGCGAGCGGAAGCGCTGCATGAGCGGAAGCTCCGTCATGATGCGGTCCCAGTCCCGGCGCCGGAGCTTGTGGCCGAACCACTCGTCGTAGACCTCGTGGGCGAGGAAGCGGTTGCGCATCAGCAGCCCGACCTCGAACGCCCAGTCCTCGCGCTCGCGGATCTCGGCCTCGTCGAGCGTCTGGTAGTGCTGCTTCAGGGCGAGCACGCCGTAATGCACGTGCCGCGCCTCGTCCTGGATCACGTACTTCAGCATGTCCTTCATCAGCGGCTCGCCGGTGGACTGGTACATGGTGTTGAACGCGCCGAGCGCGAGGCCCTCGATCATGATCTGCATGCCGAGGAACTTCATGTCCCAGCGCGAGTCGTTCATCAGCGCGTCGATGATCGTGAACAGGTTGTCGTTGACCGGGTAGAGCTTGCCGAGCTTGGTCTCGACATAGCGGAGGAACACCTCGACGTGGCGCGCCTCGTCCATCACCTGCGTCGCGCCGTAGAACTTGCCGTCGAACCACTTGACCGACTCGGTGACCTGGGCCGACGCGTACAGCGCGGCCTGCTCGCCGTGGAGGAACTGGCTCAGGATGAAGCAGGTGAAGTCGGTGAGGAACCGGCGCTGCTCCTTCTCGTCGAGGCGAATGCCGTGCCCGGCCAGGCCGGCCACCGGCACGAACTCGAGCGGCATCAGCAGGCGCTCGGGCCGCTCGGGGTCGACGTCGGTGTTCCAGTCGAGCAGCGTGTCCGCGTCCCACTGGTTGGAGACCGCGCGACGGTAGAGGTCGTACATCTCCGGGTAGTCGCCGGAGTAGCCGAAGTCGAAGCTCGTGTCGTACTTCGCCGGCATCAGCACTTCGCCGCCCTGCTTGCCGCGCTTGAGCACGAAACCGCGGCCGACCGAGGGCAGCATGCCGGCAAGCACGTGCTTGTTCTCGACGGCGGCCGCGATGCCGACCGCGTCGAGGACGTCCTCGACGTAGCGGCGGGCGTTGTGGGGCATGAGATCGAGGGCGAGGTCTTTCATCGTCGGGTACTCCCTGGAGGATTCGGTGTTCGGTCGGGTCCGGCCGGCGGGCCGGTCAGAAATCGCGCACGACGACGCGCCCGTCGCCGTACGAACAGCACGCGAGCGCCCAGCCTTCCGACCGTTCGCGCTCGCTCAGGCAGTTCGGCTCGGCCGCGACGACCTTGCCCTCCACCTTCACCTTGCAGGCGCCGCAGCCGCCCATGCGGCAACTCGACGGGAGCGCGACGCCGGCCTGCTCGGCCGCTTCGAGGATCGTCGAACCCGCGCGGGCGATGACCTTCTTCCCGCTGTGCTGGAAGACCAGCGCGGCCGGAGAGGTCGGGATGTCCGCCGAGGACGGCACGGCGTACTCGAAGCGCTCGACGCGGACGCGCTCGGGCGCGACACCAGCCTGCGCCAGTGCCGCGACGGCCCCGTCCATCATCGGCTGCGGTCCGCAGACGTACCAATCGTCCGCTTCGTGCGTCCCGGCCACCCGCGAAACGGCGTCGCCGTCGACGCGTCCGACGAGGCCGTCCCACGACGTGTCGCCCAGTTCCACGACGAGTTCGAGGACCAGGCGTCCGCCGAACTCGCGCGAGAGCGCGAGAAGCCGGTCGTGGAAGATCACTTCGTCGCGGCAGCGGCTGCCGTACAGCATCGTGACCTGCGTGCCGGGTTCCTCGCGCAGCAGCGTCTCCGCCATGCTGAGCAGCGGGGTGATGCCCACGCCTCCGGCGATCATCCCGACGCGCCGCGAGCGCGACGGGTCCGGCTCGATCGAGAACTCGCCGGCCGGCGGCATCGCGCGCAGTTCGTCGCCGGCGCGGAGGTTGTCGTGCAGCCAGCCGGACATCGTCCCGCCATCGATCCTCTTCACGGTGATCGCCGGACGCGAGCCCGCCGACGGCGAGCTCGAGAACGAGTAGCAGCGGCGGACCGTGCGGCCTCCGATCCCGGCCACGACCGTCAGGTGCTGTCCCGCGCGGTAGCGCAGGTCGCGGTCCTCGAACACGAAGGTCCGCGTGCTCGGCGACTCGACGATCACCTCGGCGACGACGAGGCGCAGCATCTCGGGCCGGGCGGCGCCGCGGGCCCAGCGGCGGCTCGGCGCGCGCCGCTGCGGGGCGGCAGCGGCCGGCGAGAAGATCGATCGGGCGAAGGAAGAGATCGCGAGTCCCATGGTCGGCTCCCGGCAAGAACGGATAGTGCCTAGTAGCACTACGCACTTTGGGTTGTCAAGCCGGATCGGCGGCGCCGCCGCTCGCGGGGCCCCCGGACCGGGACTCCTGCCCTCCGTTCAGTTCTTCCGGGGTCGGGCGCCGGCCGCGCCTTCGAGCAGGGCCGCGATCTTCTTGCGCCTCAGCGCCGCGAGCATCCGCAGCACGACCGGTTCGCCCTCCGCGATGAGCTGCGCCGCGCGATCGCCGGGCAGATGCGTGTAGCGCCTCGTGATCACGCGGGCCTCGCGGTCGACGAGGGCAGCCATCGCATCGTCGTAGATGCTGAGAACGTCCGGCGAAACGCGTTCCTCGCCCTGGCGGAACAGCGACCCCACCTCCCCCCAGCATTCGAGGATCTGCGCGTCGTCGGCCGACACCGTCGCGTCCTCCCCGCGGCCACGGACACTGACCAGCCCGAGACGGCGGAGCGCTTCGACCTCGCCGCTGGAGACCCGCGCGGGCACCAGCGCGGACAACGGCACGTCGCTCGTGGTGGCCGACGCGCCGGACGACGGCAGCGACGCGCGCACCCGTCGCAGCATCGCCTGCTGCTCCTCGCTGAACTCGCCGCTCGCGCTTTCCTCGAGCACCGCCTTGATGGCCCGCAGCGGAAGGAAGTGCCGCTCCTGGAGGTCCTTGATCCGCTGGAGACGGTCGAGATGCTCCGGTCCGTAGACCGCCGTGTTGCGGCCGGTCTTGAGCGGCTTCGGCAGCAGGCCCTGGGCAAGATAGAAGTGGATCGTTTCGCGGGGCAGCCCGGTGCGACTCACCAGGTCGCGCATGCGCAGTTGTCCCTCTTCGCCAGCTGACGGACCGGCGGCGGGCTCAGTCGACAGCCGGCGCGATGTCCCCCGCGAGGTGCCCATGGCCGCGCGAATCTACACGACGGACCCGCGAGCGGCGAACTTCCCCGCCCCGACGGGCGCGGGCTTGTGCGCAGGCGCCGCCCTCGGCATGGAGTGCGGAGCCGCGCGCGCACCGTCCCATGACCACGCACCGAAGACGTCACGCCCCCGCCACCCTGCGCAATCGCGATCCGATCCTCGCGGTGCTCCGCCGCGTGCTTCCGGCCGAGGGCACGGTCCTCGAAATCGCCGCCGGCACCGGGGAGCACGCGCTCCACTTCTCGTCCGCGCTCGAGCGGGTCTCGTGGCTCGCCACGGACGCCGACCCCGATGCCGTGGAATCGATCGCGGCCTGGCGCGAAGAACAGGGACCGCCGAACCTGCTCGCCCCGATGCTCCTCGACGTGACCTCGCCACGTTGGCCCATCGGCACGGTCGACGCGCTGTTCTGCGCGAACATGATCCACATCGCCCCGTGGAGCGCGTGCCTCGGCCTGCTCGCCGGCGCGGGACGTCACCTCGCCCACGGTGCGCCGCTCGTCCTGTACGGCCCCTACCGGCTGCAGGCCCGCCACACCGCACCGAGCAACGAAGCGTTCGACCGCGACCTTCGCGCGCGCGATCCACGCTGGGGCGTGCGGGACCTGGACGAGGTCCTCGACGCCGCCGAGCACGAAGGCCTCGCCTTCGAGGAAAGGGTCGAGATGCCGGCGAACAACCAGACGATCGTGCTGAGGCGGACATGAGCGAAGTGATCGGGATCGACCACATCTACCTGGCCGTGCGGGACCTCGACGTGTCGCGCCGCTTCTACGACGTTGCGATGCGGATACTCGGCTTCCGCAGCGGGACCTTCGCGATCGACGGCGACGAGCACGCCTCGTACCACAACCGCCACTTCGGGTTCGTGCTGCGCCCGGCGCGCAGCGACCGGGCGCACGACGCCTACGCGCCGGGCCTCCACCACTTCTGCCTGCGCGTCGAGGACGCTGCCGACGTCGACCGCGTCGCCCGCGAGCTCGGCGAGGCCGGGATCGACGTGACGCCTCCCCGGCTCTACCCGGAGTACGCGCCGGATTACTACGCGATCTTCTTCACGGACCCGGACGGCATTCGCCTCGAGGTCACGAACTACCGCCTGGAGCGCCGCCGGCGCCACGACCGCTGGGACGAGGCCTGACGGCGAATCGTCCCGTCGAGCCGCGACGCGCTCCTTCCCCGCGCCGCGTGCGGGCTGGTACCTCGTCCCTCCCCGTGGCATGGCGTGCGCAGCGCCACGTCGTCGCGCGGGAGGTGGCCATGCCCTTCGTCGATTTCTGGTTCGAGTTCGGGAGCACCTATTCGTATCCGGCGGCGATGCGTGTCGAGGACGAGGCGCGCACCCGCGGCGTCACGCTTCGCTGGCGTCCGTTCCTTCTCGGCCCGATCTTCAGGGCGCAGGGCTGGAACGACTCGCCGTTCAACCTCTATCCCGCCAAGGGCCGGTACATGTGGCGCGACATGGAACGGATCTGCGCGGCGCAGGGCATCGCGCTGCGACGGCCTTCCCGCTTCCCGAGGAACGGGCTGCTGGCGGCGCGCGTGGTCGCCCGCTTCGACGACGAACCGTGGACAGGCGCGTTCGTGCGCGCCGTCTACCACGCGAACTTCGCCGAGGATCGCGAGATCGCGGAACCGGATGTCGTGGCCTCGCTGCTCGAGTCGGTCGGCGGGAGCGCCTCGCTGCTCGAGCAGGCTTCCGACGAAGAAGCGAAGGCCAGGCTGCGCGCGCGCACAGAGGAAGCGACGGCGCTCGGCATCTTCGGAGCGCCGAGCCTCGTGGCCGAAGGCGAGCTGTTCTGGGGCAACGATCGCCTCGAGGCCGCACTCGAATGGGCGCGGCGCTCGCCTGCAGCCCCCGCGTGACCTTCGCTCGCGGGCCGCTCGACGAGACGACGACCCGCTGCGACAAAGCAAAGGCAGGGCCGCCCGGCGTCGCGCGCGGGGCGAGACGACTCGCCGCCCCGCGCCTTGGCCGGCTGCGGTGCATCGGCTAGCGTGTCCGGCTCGTGACTCGCAACATTTCCCCTCCCCCGACCCGCCTGCTGCTCGGCGAGGTGCGCGGCGCCTTCGAACCCGCGCGCCTGCTGCTGCGCGCGCCGATGCTCGCCCGTCTGCCGCGCGGCCGCGGCGAACTCGTGCTGACCCTGCCCGGGTACGGGGCCAACGAGGCGTCGATGTTCGTGCTGCAGGGCTTCCTGCAGTTGCTCGGCTATCGCACCGCGGGCTGGGGGATCGGGCGGAACCTCGGCGACGTCGGCCGCATCCTGCCCCGCGTGCTCGGGCGCATGGACGAACTCGCCGCAACGTCGGGCGAGCCGCTGCACCTCGTCGGCTGGAGCCTCGGCGGCTACATCGCGCGCGAGGCGGCCCGCGAGCGGCCCGACCTCGTCCGCAGCGTCGTCACCCTCGGCAGCCCGGTGGTCGGAGGCCCGAAGTACACGACCGTCGCGGAACGCTACCGGCGGCAGGGCATCGACCTCGACGAGATCGAACGCATCGTCGACGCCCGCTACGACCGCCCGCTGGCCGTGCCCGTCACCGCGATCTTCAGCCGCGGCGACGGCGTCGTCGCGTGGGAGGCCTGCATCGACCGCCGCAGCCCGGGAATCGAGCACGTGGAAGTGAAGACCACCCACGTCGGCCTCGGCTTCTGCCCGGAAGTCTACAGCGTCGTCGCCGAGCGACTCGCGCGCCACTCCCAGCCCGCCGGGAACGGGTGACCCCCGTGCTCGCCGTTTCTTCCGTTGCGCTCGGGCCGCTCGAACTCTGCGTGGTCGCCGCCGCCGCGGTCGGCGCCGGCGTCGTCAACGCGCTCGCGGGCGGCGGCACGCTGCTCACCTTCCCCGTCCTCACAGCCGTCGGCCTGCCGGCGCTCGCGGCGAACGTCACGAACACGATCGCGCTCTGCCCCGGGCACTTCGGCGCGACCTGGGCACAGGCGACGGGCCTCGCGGGCCAGCGGCGCATCCTCGGCGTCCTCGTGCCGGCCGGCGTCGCCGGCGGCCTCGCGGGAGGCCTGCTGCTGCTGAACACCGGCGAGCGCACGTTCCGCGACATCGTCCCGCTCCTGCTGCTGCTGTCGTCGCTGCTGCTCGCGGCGCAGGACCGCGTCCGAAGCTTCCTGGTCGAGCGGGAGCGACGCCGCGGCACCGGCCGCGGTCACGCGCACGTCGCCCCGTTCGTCGTCGGGGCCGCGGCCGTCTACGGCGGCTACTTCGGGGCCGGGCTCGGCGTCGTGCTGCTCGCCGCTCTGGGAATCGTGCTCGACGAGCCGCTACCGCGCCTGAACGCGCTGAAGCAGGTCGTCGCGCTCGCGACGAACGTCGCCGCCGCGGTGTTCTTCCTGTTCTCCGACCAGGTGCACTGGGTCGCCGCGGGCGCGATGGCGGTCGGCGCGATCGCCGGCGGCGCGATCGGCGGGCGGCTAGCCGCGCGCGCCAACTCCGCGGCGCTGCGTCGCGTGATGGTCGGGCTCGGCTTGGCCCTGTCCGTGGTTTATTTCCTGCGCTGACAGGCGACTGCGCGCGATCGAACCGGGAGGTTGCGATGACGAAATCCGTGTTCCTGACCGGCGCCT
Source organism: uncultured Myxococcales bacterium (assembly GCA_964476185.1). Classification (GTDB taxonomy): domain Bacteria; phylum Desulfobacterota; class Binatia; order UBA1149; family CAITLU01; genus DATNBU01. Next base: position 56,026 of record CAYYZO010000004.1, on the reverse strand, counting down.
CGGGCGGGCTCGGGGAAGGCATGGCGCGCGCGTTCGCGCGCCGGGGCTATGCGCTCGCGTTGACCGCGCGGCGAGTCGACCGGCTCGAGACGCTGGCGCCCGAGCTGGATCGGGCCGGAGCCTCGAAGGTCGTCGTGCGCCGGCTCGACGTGACCGACTACGCGTCCGTTCCGGTCGCGATCGAGGAGGCGGCGCAGGAACTCGGCGGGCTCGACGTCGTCGTCGCGAACTCCGGCATCGGCGGCGCCGCGGCGATCGGGCACGGCGCGTTCGACAAGCACCGCGGCGTGATCGAGACGAACCTGCTCGGCGCGATGGCGACCATCGACGCCGCCGTCGCGCTGTTCCTCCGCCAGGGACGCGGTCACGTCGTGGCGGTGACCTCCGTGGCGGCGGTTCGCGGCCTGCCGATGCAGGGCGCCTATTCGGCCAGCAAATCCGGGCTCGCGCGCTATCTCGAGGCGCTGCGCGCCGAGGTCGCGGGCACGGCGATTCGCGTCACCGACCTCGCGCCGGGCTTCATCGACACCGACATCAACCGCCACATGCCGAGCCGGCCCTTCGTCGTGTCGGCGGAAAAGGGCAGCGAGGCGATGGTGTCGCTGATCGAAAGCGGGGCCGGCTTCGCGTACGTGCCGCGGATGCCGTGGACGCCGCTCGCGCAGCTGCTGAAGATCCTTCCCTCGCGGCTGCTGACGATCACGCGCTGACCGGCCCGGGATGCTCCGCCGGCGCCCGGGGCCGTGATAGAGAGGAGCCGGGAGGAAACGACCATGGACGCGACGGAAGGATCCTCGTTCGAAGGGGGCTGCCTTTGTGGCACCGTGCGCTACCGCGTCCGCGGCGGCGGACGCAACCTCGCGTTCTGCCACTGCCGGAGCTGCCGGCTGGCTTCCGGCGCCCCGTTCGTGGCGTGGGGGACCTGGGACGACGCCGCGTTCGAAGTCGCCGCGGGCGAGCTTCGCGAGTGCCGTTCGTCGGAGCTGGTCACGCGCGGCTTCTGCGCGCTGTGCGGAAGCACGATCACGTACCGCCACGCCGGTCGCGAGGGAGAGCTCGACGTGACGCTGGCGACGCTCGACGACCCGAACGCGCTGACGCCGACCTGCCACATCTACACGTCGCACAAGCTGTCGTGGGTCCGGCTCGAGGACGGGCTGGCGCAGTTCGAGGAATGGGGCCTGCCGTCGTGAAGCGATCCCCCGTCGCTCTGGCGGCGATGCTCGCCGTCGTCGTCGCCGCCGCGGGCGCCTGCGCGCCGAGGCAGAAGCCGCGGGCACGCCGCGCGGCCCAGCCGCGCCCTGCGCCTGTCTCCGTGTCGCCGGCCCCGCCGTCGCACCTCGCGTGGGGCGACCACACGATCGCGACGCGGCTCGCAGAGATCGGCCCGCGGGCGCGGCGCCGCTGGCAGGGATGGTTCCGCGAGGCCGGCGTCGCGTACCCGCCCGCGAGCGCGAAGCTGGTCGTCTTCAAGCGTGAGCGCGAGCTCCAGGTGTTCGCCGGCCCTTCCGCTTACGCGCTGCGCCTCGTGCGCACGATCCCGGTGACCGCGGCCAGCGGCGGCCCGGGCCCGAAGTTGCGCGAGGGCGACCGCCAGGTCCCCGAGGGCATCTACGACATCGACAAGCTGAACCCGAACAGCCTGTTCCACGTGTCGATGCGGCTGGCGTATCCGAACGCTTTCGACGCGCGCATGGCGCGCCGTGACGGTCGCCGCAACCTCGGCGGCGCGATCATGATCCACGGCAGCGACCGTTCGATCGGCTGCGTCGCCGTCGGCGACGAAGCCGCGGAAGACCTGTTCGTCCTGACGGCCGATTCGGGACTCTGGCACGTGGGCGTCGTGATCGTGCCGCGCGACTTCCGCCGCACCGGCGAGCGGCAACCCGCTCCGGGCCAACCCCCGTGGGTCGGCGACCTCTACGCGATGCTCGACCTCGAGCTGCGTTCGCTGCCGACGACCCGCGCCGGGCATCGCGTCGCGCCGGCCCCGCGCAGCGCCGCGATCCGTCCGGAGGAAGGACCGATCGACCCGGCCGCGCTCGCCCAGAACCGCGCGCGCATCACTTCGCGCTGAAGCGGATTCCTGGTGCAGCGACGACTCCGGCAGGACGACGACGTTCGCGCGGCCCGCGCGGCGGACCTTCCACTGCTTGCCGCGATCGAGATCGCGGCGGCAACCCGTTTCCGCGGCTCCGGCATCGACGGCGCGTTTCTCGGCGAGACCCAGTCGATCGACGACCTGGCGGCCGCCGCCGACGAAGGGCGGCTTTGGGTCGCCACCCACGCCGGCTGCTGCGTCGGCTTCGCGCTGGCGCGCCGGCTCGACGACGGCGGGGCGTGGCTCGAGGAGGTCGACGTGCATCCGGAGCACGGTGGCCGCGGCCTCGGCCGCGCTCTCGTCCATCGAACGATCGCGTGGGCGCGCGAGGCCGGCTCGGCCTCGATCGAGTTGTCCACGTTCCGCGACGTGCCGTGGAACGCCCCGTTCTACGCGCGCCTCGGGTTCCGCGAGCTCGCGCCGACCGAACTGGCGCCGGCGGTCGCCCGCATCGTCGACGAGGAGCGCGCCCGCGGCCTGCCGACGGGACGTCGCCTCGTGATGCGGCTTTCGCTGGCCACAGCGGGTACGGAAGTCTAGAAGGCGCTCATGTTCGAACCCTCGCTCGAGCACCTCGGCTCCCTGGAAGCGACACTGGCCGCCCCGCAGATGGTCGGGGAAAGCGGCGAAGGCCTTCGCATCGTGTTCCCGATCTCGGGCGGCGAAGCGCGGGGGCCCCGCCTCAGCGGCTCCGTGCTCGCGAGCGGCGCCGACTGGCTCCTCGTGCGCCGGGACGGCGTCGCCCTGCTCGACGTGCGCGTGACGATCGCCACGGCGGACGACGCGGTGATCTACGCATTCTACCGCGGCGTCACCGATCTCGGAGAGGACGGCTACGAGAAGGCGCGGCGCGGCGAGTTCCCGCCCCGGTTGCCGCTTCGCACGACACCGCGCTTCGAAACCGGGCACCCGTCGTACCTGTGGCTGAACCGCCTGCAGTGCATCGGCATCGGCGAAGCCTTGCCGGCCGAAGGCCGGGTCGCGTACGACCTCTACGCGCTCCGCTGAACCGGCGGCCGGGAGCCCGAACCTGCCGGCTTGGGATCGCCGCGCGCGCTCTGCTAAGCAGTCCATCCATGTCGAACACCCTGCCCGCCACGGAAGTCCTGCAGCGCCTGCGCGAAGGCAACCAGCGCTACGTTTCGAACGTCCGCAGCCTCGACTCCCTGCTCAGCTACACGCGGCGGGCCGAGTTGTCGGCCGGGCAGTCTCCGATGGCGATCATCCTCGGCTGCTCGGATTCGCGCGTCCCGGCCGAGGTCGTCTTCGACCAGGGGCTCGGGGACCTGTTCGTGATCCGCGTGGCCGGCAACATCGTCGCGCCGTCGCAGGTCGGCAGCGTCGAGTTCGCGGCGTCGCTGTTCGGCTCCAGCCTCGTCGTCGTGCTCGGCCACACGCAATGCGGGGCGATCCGCGCGACGGTCGAGGAACTCGAGGGGCGTCCGCCGCCGCAGTCCGCCAACCTGCGCTTCATCGTCGACTCCGTGCGACCCGCGGTCGAGCCTCTGATGGGAACGGCGCTCGCCGACGACCACGAAGCGCTGTTGCGCGAGGCCTGCCGCGCGAACGTGCGCGCGACCGTCCACCACCTGCGACACGGGTCGCCGCTGCTCGAGCAACTGATCGAGTCGAGCGGCCTCATCGTGGTCGGGGCCGAATACGACCTCTCGACCGGGCACGTGGATTTCTTCGAGGGCGCCTGACGCGCTCTCGCCCGGAGCCCGCGGAACGGGCCCCACGATTCGCTCCAGCCACCCGAACGGGTCGGGGGATGGCGCCGTCCGCGGGTCCTGCCTGGAAGAAATCGAAACTCTCTTGGACGCAGGGGTGAAGAAGCGTACGTTCGGGCCGTCGATAGTCCGCGGGGCGACGGGCGTCCCGACACGATCCGGACCGAAAGGGAGCGAGGCCAAGATGAAGCTCAAGACGACGACCACGATCTTCGCGGCAACGGCCCTGGCCCTGACGCTCGGCGCCTCGGCGGCGGAAGCCGGGGGCCGGCACGGCGGCTACTACGGGGGCAACCAGCACGGGTACTACGGGGGCCCCCGCTACTACGACAACAACGGCTGGGCCGTCGCGCTCGGCGTGACCGGCGCGCTGTTCGGCGCCGCGGCCATCGCGAACGCCGTCGCCGGGCCGCCCGTCTACTACTACCCGGGTCCGGTCTATTACCCGGCCCCCGTCGTCGCGCCCCCCGTCGTGTACGGCTACCCGGCCCCCATCGTCCGGCCGTACCCGTACGGTTACCGGTACTGACGGTCCGGACCGGGCGGGCAGTCGCCTCGACTCGCGCGGACGCGGAGCCCGCGCGCACTCAGCGAAAACCAGAAAGGGAAAGGGCGAAGCGTTCGGCTTCGCCCTTTCTTTTTGCGGACGGCTGCACGGCGGACGCCGGCGCTCCGGTTCGTTCAGGTCGCCTGGATCAGCTTCGCGGCCGCTTCGTCCACGAAGCGCAGGAGTTCGTCGCGAGTGGACGCGCGCGGCATCAGGACCAGCCGGTCGACACCGAGATCGGCGTAGCGGGCGACGGTCGCCGCATCCGGCAGTCCGGCCGGGGGCGTCACGGAGATCTCGAGGCGGTCGAGATCCGACGGCCGCTGCACGCGAAGCCCCGCGGCGCGAAGTCCCTCGAGACACGCCGCCGTCGAGTCGACGTCCTGCGCGAACCCGTACCAGCCCGACGCCGTCTCGACCGCTCGCCGAAACGCCGGCGGCGTGTGCCCGCCGAACACGATCGGCGGGTGCGGACGCTGGAGCGGCCGCGGATGCGCATCGACGCCCGAGAAGCTCACGAAGCGACCGTCGTACGACGGCTTCTCCTGACACCAGATCGCGCGCATCGCGCGGAGGTAGTCCATCGTCCGTGCGCCCTTGTCCTCGAACGGGATGCCGAGCGCACGAAACTCGGGCTCGAGGTAGCCGACGCCGACGCCGAAGACGAGCCGCCCTGCCGAAAGGACGTCGAGGCTGGCCAGTTCCTTCGCGAGCACGAGCGGATTGCGCTGCGGAAGGATGATGATGCCGGTGCCCAGCAGCACGCGCGTCGTGTGTTGCGAGATCGCCGTGAGCGCGACGACAGGATCGAGGAACGGGATCGAGGCCGGCACCGGTGACGGCGGGACCTGCGGGTCCGGAAGCACGACGTGCTCTCCGGTCCACAGCGACTCGAACCCTGCGTGCTCGGCTGCCCGCGCGACGGCGACTGCCGTCTGCGGATCCGCGCACGCGCCGAAATTGATGCCGAACAGGCCGAAGCGCATGCCGCGGCCGTATCCGTTGCAAGCAAGCCCTGTCAACCAGCCCGCGCATCGCCCCGCCCGAGGCGGTCTGGTAGGCTCGGCGCCGATGCCGAACAGCCCGTATCGCACCGCACCGGCTCCCGGGCCGGAGATGCCGGGCGGCATCCCGTACATCGTCGCCAACGAGGCCGCCGAGCGCTTCAGCTACTACGGCATGCGCGCGATCCTCGTCGTGTTCATGACCAGGCACCTGCTCGACGCGACCGGCGCGCCGGCGCCGATGACGGACGCCGAGGCGCGCGAATGGTTCCACGTCTTCGCGGCGGCCGTCTATTTCACGCCGCTGTTCGGGGCGCTCCTGTCCGACGTCGTCCTCGGGAAGTACCGCACCATCCTCGCGCTTTCGGCGGTGTACTGCGCCGGCCACCTCGCGCTGGCGATCGACGACACGCGCGCAGGGCTCGTGACGGGCCTCGCCCTGATCGCGATCGGTTCCGGCGGCATCAAGCCGTGCGTGTCCGCGCACGTGGGCGACCAGTTCGGGGCCGGCAGCGCGCACCTGCTCTCGAAGGTGTTCGGTTGGTTCTACCTCGCGATCAACCTCGGCGCCTTCGCGTCCAGCCTGTTGACGCCGTGGCTGCTCGACCACGCGGGACCGCGCGTCGCGTTCGGGGTGCCCGGCGCGCTGATGCTGCTCGCGACGTGGGTGTTCTGGCTCGGACGCCGCCGCTTCGTGCACGTCCCGGCCGCCGGCGCGGGGATCCTCGCCGAGCTGCGCGAGCCGGCCAACCGCGCGAGCCTCGCCCGCCTCGCTCGAATCTACGTGTTCGTCGCCGTGTTCTGGTCGCTCTACGACCAGACCGCGTCGGCCTGGGTGCAGCAGGCCGACCGCATGAACCGCCACTTCCTCGGCGTCGAGTGGCTTCCCGCGCAGGTCCAGGCCGTCAACCCGCTGCTGATCCTCGCGCTCGTGCCGCTCTTCACGTCCGTGATCTATCCGGCGGCGGCACGGCGGACCACGGTGACCTCGCGCGGCAAGATCGCCTGCGGGCTGTTCCTGACCGTGCCGGCGTTCCTGATCCCGGCTTGGGCCGAGTCCGTGATCGCCGCGGGCGGAACGCCATCGATCGGCTGGCAGCTGCTCGCGTACCTGCTCATCACGTCGGCCGAGGTGCTGGTGTCGATCACGTGCCTCGAGTTCTCGTACACGCAGGCGCCGAGGACCCTGAAATCGTTCGTGATGTCGCTCTATTTCCTGTCGATCACGGCCGGGAACCTGCTCACGTCGGCCGTCAACGCGCTGATCCAGGATCCCGACGGGACGTCGCGCATCAGCGAAACCGCCTACTACCTGCTGTTCGCCGGACTCATGACGGCGGCCGCCGTCCTTTTCGCCATCGCAAGCCGCGGCTACCGGGAGACGGCGATTCTGCAGGAGGAACGTGCTTGAAGTCGCCACGACGATCGATCGTTCGCCAACTCCGAGGAGGTTCGACCCCGTGATCACCGTCCATCACCTGAACAACTCGCGCTCGCAGCGCGTCCTGTGGCTCCTCGAGGAACTCGAACTCCCCTACGAGGTGAAGCGCTACGAACGCAACCCGGAGACGATGCTCGCCCCGCCGGAGCTCGCGAAAGTGCATCCGCTCGGCAAGTCGCCCGTCGTCACCGACGGGGACCGGACGATCGCCGAGTCCGGCGCGATCGTGGAGTACCTCGTCGACACGTACGGCGGCGGCCGCCTGATCCCGCCGCCCGGCACCCCCGAGCGCCTTCGCTACACCTACTGGCTGCACTACGCGGAAGGCTCCGCGATGCCGCCGCTGCTGCTCAAGCTCGTGTTCACGCGCATGGAGCAGGCGCCGGTGCCGTTCTTCGTGCGGCCGATCCTGAGGAAGATCGTCGCGGCCGCGATGACGTCCTTCATCGAACCGCAGTTGAAGAAGCACCTCGACTACATGGAGGGCGAGCTCGCCAGGAGCACCTGGTTCGCCGGCGAGGAGATGACGGCCGCCGACGTCCAGATGAGCTTTCCACTGGAAGCAGCGGCCACGCGCGCGGGACTCGATGCTAGCCGGCCGCGGCTAATCGCGTTCCTCGAGCGCATCCACGCGCGGCCGGCGTATCGCCGCGCGCTCGAACGCGGCGGCGAATACGCCTACGCGAGCTGAGAAGGACGAACCCCGGGGAGCAGGAAGGCGGGGCGAGGAGCCTTCCTCGCTCCGCGAACCGGAGCGGGCGTCGCGTCGTCCGGCGTCCCTACGGGGTCGCGTGGACCGGCACGAGGAACACGGCCTCGAAACTCACCGGTTCGAGCGGTATCGAGACGACCAGTTCCCAGTAACAGACGCGCACCGACTCGAAATCGGTCGTGGGCGCTTCAACGGGAACGGGCAGGCGAAGTTCGGCCAGGCCCGAAGGGCCGACGGCGAGCCGTTCCCTCGATTCGAACAGCAACTCGGCCCGGTGCTCGACGTCGTCCGTGCCCCCTCGACGCTGCTGAGATTCGCGAACGCAACGAAGGACGACGTCACAGTGTCGGGCCCCCGCGGCGCTGCCCGGCAGTTCGAGGCGACCAGCCAGCACCCCGCCGGGACGCACCGGCGGCCCCTCGTTCAGGACCAGACGACAGCGTCCGTAGAGGATCGCCTGCAGCAGCTGGCGGAGCAGCGCGAACGCCGCCGCCATCAAGGCCAGGTCGAACAGGCCGACGACGATCAACGGCAGCCAGCGATACCACTTCAGGATCTCGTGCCCGTCGACCAGGTCGCGCAGGTTCACGACGGCCAGGTTCATCGGCAGCAGGAGGCCGCCGAGCAATGCCACGGCCGTAAGTTTCTGTGCCAGCGCAAGACGGGAGTCGTCGAGAAGGACGCGCCTCCTCCACCGATGGCCGCCGAACGGGGCCGCACGCCGGCGCCCGTCGCGTTGCCGGAGCACGTGGCTGCCGGCCCGAACCAGGACGACCAGGCCGGCGGCGGCGAACAGCAGCCCCGTCCAGGCCAGGATCCAGCCCGGCATCTCCCGGCTGTCGCCGACCAGCCCCGTCGACCAGGCCCAGACCATCGCCGTCCCCGCGACGAGGACGCCGCCGCCGACCGGAAGGGCGATCCGGGCCGGGCGCATGGGCATGCGCGAGACGTACAGGTCGGCGTTGCGCGGAGGGTCGAGCAGCACGGTGCCGGGAACATAACCCCGCCGCGAGGCTTCGTCGCGCGCTGACGGTGCCGACGGGAGGCGCCACGGAGAAATCGAAATCCCGAGCTGGGGCGCTCGGGCCTAACGGAATCCTAACGGGAACATAACAGTGTTAGGAATTCACCGCGTCCGGCCTCCTGGGGACCGACGACAGCGGATCACGGAAAGGGGCCAATCATGACGGAAATCGGGAGACGGATGCGGGCCGTTGTTCTTGCCGCACTGGTCGGGTCGGTGCTCGCGGCGGAACCCGCGTTCGCGCAAACCATCGATCTCTATGTCGATCAGGCGACGGGGCAGGTCTACACCCAGCCAGGCCCCGGGCGGACGAAGCTCGGGACCTTCGAACGGGTCGACGAAAAACCGGCCAAGCCGGCGCCCGACGCACAGCCGGCCGCGACGGCGGCCCCGCCGGCAACCGCCGCCGCGGCCCCCCCGGCGACCGGAACGGCCCCCGCGACGCCCGAGCCGGCCGTCTCCACCGCTTCGACGGACTCCGATTCGGCCATGACCGCGGCCATCGGCAAGGCCCTGAAGGGCAAGTGGTACGAAAAGCTGTCGCTGCGCGGCTACACGCAGTTTCGCTACAACTTCCTGCTCGACAAGAGCGGAACCGCCGACTGGTTCTCCCCGACCGACCGGTCCATACGCGACGACAATACCTTCTACATCCGTCGTGCCCGCCTGATCCTCTCCGGCGACGTCAGCGACCACCTTGCCGTCTACGTTCAGCCCGACCTGAACGCGACGCCGACGGACGGCGATTTCTCGGTGCAGCTTCGCGACGTCTATGCCGACATCTCGATCGACAAGGACAAGGAGTACCGCTTCCGGGTCGGCCAGTCGAAGGTGCCGTTCGGCTTCGTGAACCTCCAGTCGAGCCAGAACCGAATCCCGATGGAGCGCCCCGACGCGATCAACTCCGCCGTCGAAGGCGAGCGCGACATCGGCGTGTTCTTCTACTGGGCGCCGAAGCAGATCCGCGAGCGCTTCCGCGACCTCGTCAAGCAGGGGCTCAAGGGTTCGGGCGACTACGGCGTATTCGCGTTCGGCGCCTACAGCGGCCAGGGACTCAACCGCAGCGACGCGAACGAGTCCGTCCACTGGGTCGCGCGCGCTTCCTATCCGTTCCTGTTCTCGAACGGCCAGATCGTCGAGCCGAGCATCGAAGGCTATTGGGGCAACTTCGTCCCGCGCACCGGCACGGTCAAGATCAACAACGTCGACGTCACGCCGACCTCGTTGCCGTCCGGCATTCGCGACCGGCGCCTCGGCGGATCCATTGCGGTGTATCCGCAGCCGTTCGGCCTGGAGGCCGCGTGGAACTTCGGGGAAGGGCCGGAGCTGACCGACGACTTCACCAGCATCCGGCCGGGCTTCCTGCACGGCGGCTACCTGCAGCTGATGTACAAGTACGACTCGGCCTGGGGGACGATGTTCCCGTTCGTCCGCTGGCAGTACTTTGACGGCGGTCGCAAGTTCGCACGCAACGCGCCCAACGCGAACGTGAACGAGTACGACATTGGAGTGGAGTGGTCGCCGTGGCCCGAGCTCGAGCTGCTCGCGGCGTACACGTACACGCCCGTTCGCACGAACACCTCGACGGCCACGTACCAGGATTTCGAGGATGCCTCGCGAATCGGCATCCAGCTGCAGTGGAACTACTGACGGTGCGCGGTGCGCCCGGTGCGCGAGCGCGCCGGGCGCCGCAGCGTCGGACCGATCCCGGTTCGACGCTGCGCACGGACACCTTCAGTCGGAGTTCGAGTCGCCGTCTTCGCCCTGGTCGTCGTCGTTCGCGTCGTCGAGCGTCGTGCTCGTCGAGCTGTTCCCCTCGTCTTCGTCCTCGTCGAGGGTCGTCGACGTCTCACCGGGGAGCGGGAGGGGCCGGCCGAAGCCGCACGACCTTCCAGCCGAGCACGAGCAGCGACAGCGTCATCAGGTTCACCCGGATCGTCTCGAACGCCGGCGTGAACAGCCCCGCGAGCCAGACCAGCGCGAGCGCTCCGGTGAACGACGGCGGCAGCGCCGGCGCTGCAACGGTCGCGAAGGGCGCGCGGCGAAGCATCGCCACGGCGAGCACCGCGCCCGGGATCGCGAGCAGCATGTCGTAGATCGCGAAGTAGAGGTTCAGCACCGGCAGCAGCACGAGGGTCGCCGCCCACGCATGCTGCGTCGCCGGACTCCAGTCGTCCGTGCTGCGCCGCCACAGGCGGACCAGCGAAACCAGCATCCAGCCCGCGACGGGGGCGGCCGCGACGAGCGCGAACGTCGAGTACGGCGGCCCGAGCAGCTGAGCCGCCGTCTGCAGATCCGTGTACTTCCAGAAGCGAAGCTGCGCCGTGCCCGAGATCATCCGGCGGAACTCGAGCAGCCGCTCGGGGTACTCGACGACGATCGAAGGCCCGAACAGCGCGGCGCTCACGGCGAACAGCCCGGCGCCGCCGAGCGCGACGCCGGCCAGGGTGCGCCATCGCGCACCGAGGAGCAGGAGCGCGAACAACAGCGGCGGCTGCGTCGGTTTGTACGTGAGCAGCGCGAGCAACGCGCCGGCCGCCACGGGTCGCCCGCGGCGCTCCAGCAGCAACGCCACGCTCAGCCACAGGAACGGAAGCGACGAGAACTGGCCGTTCGCCCAGCACTCGAACAGGAACGGCTCGAACGACAGGACGAGCAGGGCGAGCGGCCAGCGTTCCGACGGCAGGATCTCGGGGAACGCGCGCCAGAGGCACGCGAGGCCGGCCAGGGCGAGGGCGGCGCTGGTCGCGAGCCACACGAGCCCCGCCTGCTCGTAGGACAGCATCGCGAACGGCCGCCACAGGTACGCGAACCACGGGGCGTACACGTAGGGCAGCCTCTCGCCGGCCGGCGAACGGGGGAACTCGGCCCGCCGCAGCTTCTCCTGCAGTTCGAAGTCGTAGAGCCGGTCGGGCCCGTACTCGTTCAGCAGGACGCCGGCGACGTACTTGTCCGCGAAGTCCGGCATCAGCGCCGTGCCGAACTTCGTCACGCGCTCGTCGACCGTCGCGAACGAGAACGCGACCAGCAATACCCCGAGCACGAGCGACCACGCGGAGACGAAGACGCAGGTCTCCCGCGAGACCCTCGATCCGAGGAGTTCGAGCACGCTTCGGGTCATCCTGTCGTCCGGAGGCTCAACGGTACTGCTCCCGCAGCACGTTCTTCAGCACCTTGCCCATCGCGTTGCGCGGCAGCCCGGAGGCGATCTCGATCCGGCGCGGGTGCTTGAATCGCGCCAGCCGGGCCCGGACGACTTCCATCAACGCGTCGACGGTCGGCGCGGCGCCCGGCTTCGGGACCACGACGGCGACGACGGCCTCGCCGAAATCCTCATCCGGCACGCCGACGACCGCCGATTCGGCGACGCCGTCGGCGGCGTCGAGCACCTGCTCGATCTCCTTCGGGTAGATGTTCAGACCCCCGGAGATGATCAGGTCCTTCGCCCGGCCGACCAGCGTGACGCGACCGTCCTCGGCCGCCGTCGCGAGGTCGCCGGTCACGAACCAGCCGCCGTCGCGGAACTCCGCGGCGGTCCTGTCGGGAAGCCGCCAGTAGCCGTCGAACACGTTCGGGCCGCGCACATGGAGCACGCCCGCCTCCCCGGGCGCGGCGGGGGACCCGTCGTCGCGCACGACGCGGACCTCGACGTCCGGCAGCGCGAAGCCGACGGTGCCGGCGACGCGCTCCCCGTCGAGCGGGTTCGACGTGATCATGCCGGTCTCGGTCATGCCGTAGCGTTCGAGGATGCGGTGCCCGGTGCGAGCCTCGAACTCGCGCCAGGTCTCGGCGAGCAACGGCGCCGAGCCCGACACGAACAGCCGCATCGTCCGGCAATCCTCGCTCCCGAACCCATCGAGCGCGAGCAGTCGCGTGTAGAACGTCGGCACGCCCATCATCACCGTCGCGCGCGGCAGGAGACGCCGCACCTCGACGGCGTCGAACTTCGGCAGGAACAGGATCGTCGCCGCGCCCAGCATCGCCGTATGCAGGGCGATGAACAGGCCGTGGACGTGGTAGATCGGAAGCGCGTGCAGCAGCACGTCGTCGTCGCGGAATCCCCAGAGGCGGTTCAGCGTGAGCGCGTTCGAAGCGAGGTTCGCGTGGCTCAGCATCGCGCCCTTGGACGCTCCGGTCGTGCCCGACGTGTAGACGATCGCGGCCAGGTCCCGGGCTTCGCGCGGCTCCACCGCGGGATCCGGCGCCGTCGCGAGCGCCTCGGCCCAGAGCGGGCTGTCCGGCGTCGTCCCGAGCACTTCGACCTGCGGTTCGCGCGCCGCGAACGAGCGCGGCAGCGAGCCGACGAACACGCGCGGCTCCGCGTCGGCGACGAAGCGCTCGACCTCGGGCTGCGTGTAGGCGGGGTTGAGCGGCACGAACGCCGCGCCGGCGCGCAGGCATCCGAGGTACAGCGCGACCGCGCCGACCGACTTCTCGACCTGCGCGACGACGCGGTCCCCCGGGCGGACACCGCGTGCACGCAGCACCGCCGCGAAGCGGGCCGAGAGCTCGTCGAGTCCGGTCCACGTCGTCACCGCGCCGTCCGGCCCGACCAGCGCGGGGCGCGACGCCCGAGCGGAGAAGCGGCTGCGCAGCAGCGCGTAGAGGTTCGCGTCGGCCATCGGGACGGGTCCTACACGGAGCAGCCGCGGAAGAGGACCGTCCGCCCCCGCCGCCGTCCGCGCGCCTTGCCCGCCCGCGGCCGGCGCGCTACAAGCCGTTCAGTCATGGCGAACACCGTTCCGCTATCTGGAACACGCCGCAGCCCGGCCGCGGCGGAGGCCGGCGGCACCGTCGAAAAGGCCATCGACCTGCTGTTCTTCCTGCACGCCAGCGGCAGCGCGCGCGGCGTCAGCGAGATCGGCCGCGCGCTCGGGTTGCCGAAATCCAGCGCGCACCGCCTGCTCGCCGCGCTCGGCCGGCGCGGCCTCGTCGAGCAGGACGCGAACGGCCGCTACCGGCCGGGAATCGCGCTGCTCGCGCTCGGCCTCGGCGCCCTCGAGCGCGAGCCGCTGGCCGCGGCCGCGCATCCGGTGCTCGAGCGCGAGTCCGAAGCCACGGGCGAGACCGCGTTCCTGACCGTCGCGCGTCGCGGCCGCATCGTCGTGCTCGACAAGCGCGAGGGCGCCGCGTTCCTGCGCGTCGCCCCGACCATCGGCTCCGAGGTCCCCGTGCACGCGACCGCGGTCGGCAAGCTCCACCTCGCGTTCGCGCCGGACAGCGTCGAGCTTCCGCGCGAGCCGTGGCCCGCCTTCACCGGCCAGACGCCGGGCGCCCGCGCCGAACTGGAGCGCGAGGTCGCCCGCGTGAAGAAGCGCGGCTGGGCCACCAACCGCGACGAGTGGATCCCGGGCATGACGGTCGTGGCGGCGCCGGTGTTGCTGCGCGGCCGTCTGCTCGGATGCATGGTGATCGCCGCGCCGAGTTCGCGCGTGACCGGCGCCGACCTCGCCGCGCTCGCGACCCGCGTCGTGCGCGCGGCGACTGACATCGCCGAGCGACTCGAGCCCGAGAACGCGTCGCCGCGGGGCGTCTCCGCTCCCGGCGAGGATTCCCCCTCCGCCGCGCGCACGAACCGTGGCGGCTCCCGCAGCAACGAAACCGGCGCGGGCCGCGGCGCGGCCCGCCCTGCCCGCAGGAAGCAGCAATCATGAAAGTGTGGATCGACGGCAACATCGTGGAAGGCAAGGACGCGAAGCTCTCGGTGGTGGACCACGGCTTCCTCTACGGCGACGGCGTGTTCGAGGGCATGCGCGCGTACAGCGGGCGCCTGTTCCGCCTCGAGGACCACCTGCGCCGCCTCGAGGTCTCCGCGCGGGCGATCGCGCTCGAGATCCCCGGCGGCACGGACCACGTGCGCGACGTCGTGCTGAAGACGGTGGCGGCGACGGGTTGCCAGGACGCCTACATCCGCCTGCTCGTCACGCGCGGCGAGGGCCCGCTCGGCGTCGACCCGACGAGTTGCGCGGAGCCGAAGCTGATCTGCATCGTGGACACGGTGGACCTGTTCCCGCCCGAGCGCGCGGCCCGCGGCGTGGACGTGGTGACGGCGACGCTGCGCCGCCCGAGCTCCGACGTGCTCGACCCGCGCGTGAAGAGCCTGAACTACCTGAACAACGTGCTCTGCAAGGGCGAGGCGAAGCGGCGCGGCGCCGACGACGCGCTGCTGCTGAACCAACAGGGCGTGGTCGCCGAGTGCACCGGCGCGAACGTGTTCGCGGTGCTGGACGGCGCCGTCTCGACTCCCCCGACGACCGACGGGGCGCTCGACGGCATCACGCGGCGCACGATCCTCGAGCTCTGCGCGAAGCTCGGCATCGAGGCGCGCGAGCGCACGCTCACGCGCATCGACTTCTTCGCCGCCGACGAGGCGTTCCTGAGCGGCTCCGGCGCGCGCGTCGTCCCGGTGCGCTCGCTCGACGGCCAGGCGATCGGCCGCACCGGGGCATCGACGCCCGGGCCCGTCACGAAGCGGCTGACCGACGCGTTCTTCGAGTTCGCGCGCTCGACGGGAACGCCGATCCCCTACCCGGCCGCCAAGGCCGTCGGCTGACGCGGGCCGGTCGCGATGGATGGCGCAGCGGCGCGGCGGGCGCGCGGGAAGATGCGGCGGAAGCGCCGCGCGCTCCCCGGGCCGGCGGACGGAGCGTGGTTCGCCGGAACGCGACCGGGACCGGCATGAAGCGCGCCGGCCCCATCGCCGTCCTCTCGTTGGTGGCTGCGCTGGCGTGGGTGATCGCGCACCAGCCCCGCGACGACGGCTTCCGCCCCGGGCACCGCGGCTGGGTCACTTCCCACACCCTCGCCGTCGCGAAAAAGGCGACGGCCGCGAACGGGTTCGTCGGCTACGCGATCTCGCTCGCGACGCCGGAACGACGCGACCTCTACTACTTCGACCGCTACCCGGTCTTCTTCTCCGCCGGCCTGCACGCCACGCAGGAACTCTTCGCCGACGATCGCGCGGGCGAGATCCGCGTCGCGCGGCAGGTCATGAACCTGCTCTACGCGGCGACGCTCGCGGCCGGCGCCCTGCTGCTGGTGCGGCTCGGGCTGCCGGTCGAACAGGCCGTCGCGGCGGCGGCGCTGGCCGGCGCCGGCTACACGATGACGGAATGGCGCGACATGGTGCACTTCGACCAGCCGGCCCTCGCCGGGATCGTCGTGCTGCTTGCCGCGATCGCCGCCCATTCGGCCGGCACGACGTCCTCGCGCGCCGTGCTCGCGGCGGCGGCCGCAGCGGTCCTCGCCGGACGCGGCTACGCGAGCCTCGCCGTGCTCGGCTGCTGGTGGTTCCTGGAATCGTCGCACGCGCTCCTGCCGGCGCGCGACGGCGCGACCTGGCGACGCGTCGCGACCGGCACACCGGCGCGCGCGTTCGCGCTCGCCGTCGGGCTGGCGGCGGCCTGCCTCGGCTGGAACGTCGTGCAGGAGGCCCGGTTGCGCGACGTCGGGCTCGCCGAGGTCAGCATCGTCCGAAGCGCCCGGCAGCGCCTGGCCCTCGACGCCGGCTTCAACGAACGCGGCGCACGACGACTGACGTGGGGCCGCTTCCTCGCGAACGAGCAGGCGCGGCTGGCCCGCAGCGTGCTGCCCTGGTCGCCCGAGGACCCGCTTCGCCGCCCGCGTGCCGCGCGAGCGCTCGCCGCCGCCGCCGTCGCCGCCGGGGCGCTCGGGTTCGCCCTCACGCGCGACCCCGGGCTTCGCGTCGTCGCGCTCGCCGCCGCGGCCTGCGGGCCGGCGTGGCTCGTCGCGATGCGCAACCTGTCGGCGTTCCACCCCTACACGGCCGTGTACTACTTCCCGCTCGTGCTGCTGTTCTTCGCGTCGCTGGTGCGGTTCGTGCCGACCCGCCTCGGCGCCGCCGTCGCGGTCGCGGCCTGCCTCCTCGTCGTCGTTTCCAACGGCGCGCGCGACCGGCTGCTCGAACGCGACACGCGCGCGGCGCAGCTCGACACGCGCGACATGGATCGCATCGCGCGCGTGCTCGCGCCCGGCGACGCCGTCGCGACCGACCACCAGCCGTTCCCGGGAGCGCCTTTCGCGCTCGGCTTCTATCTTCCGGAGCAGGACGTGCTCGTCGAAGGCGCGGCCTGGCTCGTCCTGAGCCGCAGGGCGCAACTCCGCGGCGAGAACCTGACGCCCGACAACTCGCGGCTGTTCCTCCATCGCCAGGCCGCGCCGTGGCGCGCCCGTTCCTCGCTCGCACGGCTGCACCGCGACTCGGAGGTCGCCGAGAGGCGGCAGCAGCGCCGCGAGTCGCGCGAACGACGCGGCGGCGCGGGACGCTAGCTTCCGCGGCGACCGGCGCCGGCCGTCCGCCGGCGCGTCCACGCACGGCCGGCGCTCGTCTCGCGAGCCTCGCGCCCGTACACTCCGCGGATGGCCGCACCCCGCTTCCGGGCCTGGTTTCCCGTCGTCGCCGTCGCTTTCGCCACGCTCGTCCCGTGGCTCCTCGCCGAAGGCATTCGCATCGTCGCCAAGGGTTCCCAGGCCGAGACCAGCCTGGCCCGGTCGTTCCTCGCGAACCTCGCGAGGCCGGCGCCGCCCGAGGCCGCCGACCCCCGCGACCCGGCCTCGCAGATGATCGTGCGCGTCGCCGACATCGAGCGCCTGCTTCCCGTCATGAAGGAGAACGGCGTCGGCCTCGGCAATTCGCCGTTCTCCGAGCTCAAGACCGAGGAGGCCTCCGTCAACACCGAGCAGGGCGAGTGCCTCGAGCAGAAGCCGAACCTTCGCAAGAAGGTCACCTACCTGCGCACGAACCTGTTCAACCCGTTCGACCAGATGAGTTTCTTCGTGGACGCGGACCGCCCGCTTCCTCCCGAGCTGCAGGCGTTCCTCGACCGCTATGCGTTCCGCATCGTGCGGCACACGACCAACGCGAACGGCGAGCGCGTGACGCTTCCCGAGGTCGACGCCGGGCGCATCGTGCTCGTGGCCGGCGACAGCGTCGCCAACGGCCTCGCGATCGACGACTCCGAGACGCTCTCGTCCGTGCTGCAGCGGCGCGACGCCTCGCGGCGCTACGTGAACCTCGGGATCGCGCGCGCGGCCGCCGCCGACATCACCTGCGCGCTCGAGCGCGCCGCGGGTCGCTACCGCGGTCGCATCGACGAGGTGATCTACGTGCTCTGCGAGAACGACTTCGAGCAGGGCGGGCGATACTCGAGCCCCGACGAGCTCGTCGCGTGGCTCGACGGGTTCCGGCGCCGCGAGAACGTCGCGCGCGTCCGGCTGGTCGTGCAGCCGCTCGTCTACAACACGGTGCCCGAGGTCATGCGCGTGCGCGGACACTCGCACTACGACTGGCCGACCTTCCTCGACGAGCGCACGCGCGTCGTCGACCTCGCGCGCGCCAAGGGCTTCGGCACGGTGGACTTCGTGGACGTGACGGCCGCCGAACGCCTGCGCGGCGGCACGCAGTTCGCCCCGCTCGCGCTCTACGTCGACCACGCGCACTGGTCCCCGGCCGGCGCCGAACGCGTGGCCGACGCGCTGGCGGCGCTCGGCGACGACGGCATGGCCGGCCTCGCGCCCGCTGCACCCGCCGCACCCGCTGCCGCTGCACTCGCTGCACCCGCCGCGCCGCCGGCAGGCACGGCGCCCGCCCATTCCGCGGGAAGCGGCGGCTCGGGACATCGCTCGACCGGCGTCATCGCCGAACCGGCCGGCGCGGCGGAAGGCGGAACCCCGGGAGCCGCACCGTGAGCGACGAGCGTGGCCTCGCGCTGCACTGGCGCATCCTGATCGGCCTCGCGATCGGCGGCGCGCTCGGCGTCGCCGGCAACCTCGCGCTCGGCGCCGACCACGAGGGCCTGCGCTGGGTCGTCGACAACGTCGCGCAGCCGGTCGGGCAGGTTTTCCTGCGCCTGATCTTCATGGTCGTGCTTCCGCTCGTGTTCTCGGCGCTCGTGCTCGGCGTCGTCGAGATCGGCGACCTGACGCGACTACGACGCATGGGCATCGTGACCCTGGCCCTGACGCTGTTCCTGTCCGGCGCTTCGGTCGCGATCGGCATCGGCATCGCGAACACGATGCGGCCGGGCGATCGCCTGAGCGAGGCCACCCGCGTCGAGCTGCGCGAGCGCTTCGCGTCCGACGACCAGGCGGCCGCGACGCTCGAGCAGAGCCGTCGCGCGAAATCCTTCCGCACGATCCTCATCGACCTGATCCCGAAGAACCCCTTCCAGGAGATGGTCGGTGCGCTCGACGGGAGTTCGCCGGGAGGCGGGATGCTCGCGGTGATGGTCTTCGCGCTCGTGTTCGGCGCGGCGATCACCGCGGTGCCGGAGCGCACGACCGCGCTCGTCGCGGTCCTCGAGGGCCTCTTCGACGTGTCGATGGTCGTGATCGGCTGGGCGATGAAGCTGGCGCCCGTCGGCGTGGCCGGCCTCGTGTTCGCGCTGACGGCAACGCTCGGCCTCGAGATCCTCGCGACGCTCGCGGGTTACGTGACGGCCGTGCTGCTCGCGCTCGCCCTGCACGCGGCCCTTGTCTACGCCCCGGTCCTGCGCCTGGTCGGCGGCGTGAACCCGCTCGCCTGGGCCTCGGCCGTCTCCGACGCGATCGTGACGGCCTTCGGCACTTCGTCGTCGAACGCGACGCTGCCGACCGCGCTGCGCGTGGCCGACGAGAAGCTGGGCCTGCACCGCGAGGTCAGCCGCTTCGTGCTGACCGTCGGCGCGACGGCGAACCAGAACGGCACCGCGCTCTACGAAGGCATCACCGTGCTGTTCCTCGCGCAGGTCTTCGGCGTGGACCTCTCGGTCGGCCAGCAGGCCACCGTCGTGCTGATGGCCGTCCTCGCCGGCGTCGGCACCGCGGGCGTGCCGGGCGGGTCGTTGCCGCTCATCGCCGTGCTGCTGACCACCGTCGGCGTGCCGGCCGAAGGCATCGGCATCATCCTCGGCGTCGACCGCGTCCTCGACATGTGCCGCACGACGCTGAACGTCACCGGCGACCTGGTGATCGCGACCTGCGTCTCGCGCGTGGCCCCGCCGCCGGCGGGGGAACTGCCGGTCTGAGGCGGCTCGAGCCGCCGAAGTCCGGACCGCCGGCGCACCGACACCCGCCCCGGTCCGCCCGTATGGCGGCCCGGGTTCCCGGTCATTCCCCTCCCGCTGCTTCCGCGGCGTTCGGCCACCGGCGCGGAAGGGAGAAGAAGAAGCTCGACCCCGCGCCCGGTCGCGAGTCCGCCCAGATGCGGCCGCCGTGACGGAGGACGACGCGCTTGGCCGTCGCGAGGCCGATCCCGACCCCCGCGAACTCGTCGGCACGGTGCAGGCGCTGGAAGACCCCGAAGAGCCGGCCGGCGTGACGCATGTCGAACCCGACGCCGTTGTCGCGCACCTCCACGACGATCTCGTCTTCCGGTCCTGGCACCTCGTGGATGGAAACGACGGGCTCGGCCCTCGTCGAGCTGTACTTGATCGCGTTGTCGAGCAGGTTGGCCAGCACCTGACGAAGCATGGCCCGGTCGGCCTCCACTTTCGGCAGGGGACCGACCTCCCACCGCGGGGGATGGTCGACGTGCGACGCCTTCAGCGTCTGTTCGACGACTTCGGCGACGAGTTCGTCCAGCGCGACGGGCTCACGACGAAGCTCAGCGCGCCCCGTCCGCGAGAACGCCAGCAGCTCGTCGATCAGCAGGGACATGTTGCGCGTGGCGGCGTTGACCTGCTCGAGCATCCCCAGCACGCCCTGTGCGGCGCCTGGATCGTCACCGAACCCGGCGCGAAGCTCCTCCCGCAACAGCGTGATGTAGCCGTTGATGATCCGCAGCGGCGAGCGCAGGTCGTGAGACACCGTGAACGAGAACGCCTCGAGTTCCGCGTTCGCCTCGGTCAGGTCCCTCGTTCGCTGCCGGACGTGGGCCTCGAGCTCGTCGGCCGCGGCCTTGCGCTGCGTGATGTCCTGGACCTGCGAAACCAGGTACAGGACCTCTCCCCGCCGATTGCGCACGGCGGCCACCGCGAGCTGGACCCAGACCGCGTGTCCGCGCTTGTGGATGTATCGCTTCTCGCTCTGGAACGAGTCGATCTCACCGGCCAGCAGGCGGTCGCGAGCGGCGAACTCGGCCGGAAGGTCGTCCGGGTGCGTGAGGGACTGCACGTAGCGCGACACGAGTTCCTCGCGCGAGTACCCCGTGATCGCGCAAAGCGCCGGATTGACGTCCATCCAGCGGCCATCCGGCCGCACCAGCGCCATGCCGATCGCGGACGACTGCATCGCGGCGCGGAATCGCGCCTCGCTCTCGAGCAGGGCCTCCACGGCTCCCGCGGGATCGACCACCTCGCTGCCTTCGGCGAGGACGAGGACGATGTCCCCGTCCTCCCCGCGCACCGGGCGCAGCGACATGTCGAACTCGATCATGCGGTCGCCGGCGGCCGAGGCCTTGCAGCGAAACCGCGCCTGCTGCCCGGTCATCGCGCGCTCGAACTGTTGGCGAATCACGTCGCGGCTTCCCGGCACGCGGGTCCACCACGGGGCCTCCCAGAACGGCTTGCCGTAGACATCCTCGGTGGCGACGCCGCTCGCGTCGAGGACGTTGCGGTTGCTCTGCAGCAGTGTCCCGTCGATGTCGAGCAGCGACGAATACTGGAAGACCGTCTCGAAGATGTCGCGAAGGCGGCGCTGCTGCCTGTCCCGGCGCCGCTGTTCGGCGCGATCCTCGTCGGGCGAGAGCACGCGAAACCCGGCGCGCTCGAGAAGGGATCGAGCGCGGTCCAGCTCCGGCTGCTGCGTGTCCTCTCCCGGTTCCCGACTGGTCCGCTTCGCCATCTCCGTTCCATCACCGCACGGTCGACGACCCCACGGCGGCGAACCCAGCTTAAGCGGAGGGCGCGGCTGAGCGGAACGGTTCGCTGCCGGCCCGGGCAGGAAAGACGAACGCCATCCCCCCGGAGGATCCGGCGGTCGGCCCGGCGGCAGTCCTCGCGCAAGCCGCCCGTCGCGAGGCGATGCCCGTGAACATTCCTCCGGAGGCCTCGCCGCCCCTTGCGCATCCACCCTCGGTGATTATTTCCAGCCTGCCGCCGGCCTCCGGAGCACGCGCGAACAGCGCGCGGCGCATGCGTCGGGCAACGACGCCGTGCGTGGAGCGCCCGGCCAAACCACTCGAGAAACGGAGGCTTACGTCATGAGAGCTTTGACGACCCGAACTCCCGACCTTTCGCCGCTGCATCGCGAGTTCGACGACCTGATCGGTCGCTTTTTCGGCAACGACTGGCTGCCGGGCGTCAGCACCGGCCGCTGGGTTCCCCCGCTGGAGTCGTTCCTGCGCAACGGCGAACTCGTCGTCCGCGTCGATGTCCCGGGCATCGACCCCGCCGACCTCGACATCCAGGTCGAGGGCGACCGCCTGACGATCCGCGGAGAACGCAAGAGCCGCACCGAGGAAGACAAGGGCGGCCGTGTCTACCGCGAAGTCTCGTACGGCGCGTTCGAACGCACCGTGCAGCTTCCCTGGGACGTGGACACCGACAGCATCAGGGCCGGCTGCAAGGACGGCGTGCTCGAGGTCACGATGAAAGCGCCGGAGAAGGTCGGCGCGAAGAAGATCCCGATCCAGTGAGCGACTCGCCCGCGCGAAGCCGCCGCCGACGGCGACGGTTTCGCGCGGCGCCGGCGCGAAACCGGGTTGCCGCCCCCCGGCGTTTCTGAACACCATCGGTTTCGATGAAGTCCCCTTTCCGCATCGGAGTGGCTCTCGGAGGAGGAGGCGCCGCGGCGCTCTCCTACGGCGGCGTGCTCGAGGAGTTCGCGGCCGCCGGCATCCGTTTCGACTGCGTCGCGGGCACCAGCGCCGGTGCGATCGTCGGCGCGGCGTACGCGGCCGGGCGCCTCGACGAGTTCCACACGGTGATGACCTCGCTCACCCGCGGGCGGGTCTTCACGCTGTTCGACCCGACCTGGGGCCGCGGCGGCCTGATCGACGGACGCCGCGCGCTCGACCTGCTCGCGCCGGTGCTCGGCACCGACATCGAGGACCTCCCGATCCCGTTCGCGGCCGTCGCCACCGACCTCGACACCGGCGAAGAGGTCGTGATCGCCGAGGGGCCCGTGCGCGACGCCGTCCGCGCGAGCATCGCGATCCCCGGCGTCTTCCGTCCGCGCACGATCGGCACCCGCGTGCTCGTGGACGGCGGCCTCGTCAACCCGATCCCCGTCAGCGTCGCGCGCGCGCTCGGGGCGGACTTCGTCGTCGCCATCAGCATCCTGCGCCTGCGCAGGGTGCTCGAAGGGGGTGCGCAGTCCACGCTGCTCGCGCACGAGCTCGGCCCCGCGCCTTCCTGCCAGGGGGACGAATCGCCGAATCCCGGCGCGAGCGGAACGAACGCATCACCCGACTCCGCCTCGGCCGCCAGCGAGCCCGGGATGCTCGACGTGCTCGCGAAGGGCAGCGCGGTCGTCCAGTCGCACATCGCGGCAGCACGGCTTCGCGACTGTCCTCCGGACGCGTTCGTCTCGCCGCGTTCGGAGAACATCGGCATCTTCGAGTTGATGCGTTCGGCCGAGGCGATCGAGGCCGGCCGCGAGGTCGCGCGCCGTGCGCTTCCCGGCCTGGTCGAGGCGATCGAGAACGCCCGCCGGCAGCACTCGAGCAGGCTGCGACGCCTGTTCTCGTCCGCGCTGGCAAGGCCGCGCGCAATCTGAGACGTTGGCCGCCGTCATGCCGAAGCCCGAGCCGAAGCCGAGAGCGAAGCCGCGTCGTCGACCGCCGCGGCGCAGGAAGCCCGACCCGCAGGCCTCCGGGGAGCTGACGATGCTATCGGGCCTCGCCGCGATGACGGGAGACGCGGCCGGCAGCGCGATCCAGTTCTTCCTGAACGTGACCGGCGACCCGCTCGGCCTGAAGCCGCTGCTCGCGGGGCCGGCCCATCCCGGCAAGCTCGCGCGCGAGGCCGGCAACTACGTTCGCGAGCTTCGCGAACTGGCCGGCCTCACCGTCGCCGACCTCTCCCGTGCGCTCGAGCTGCGCGACTCCTCGTACCTCGAGGCCGTCGAGGCCGGGACGCAGACGCTGTCGTTCGACCTCGTGCTGCGGCTCGCGGCGATCGTCGCGCGCAACGATCCACTGCCGGCGATCCTCAAGCTCACGCGCACCAGCAACCCGGCCGTCGCGAAGTTCCTCGAGGACTGGGGAGCCGGACGCCTCCCGCTGCAGATCGAGCGCGAAAGGCTGTTCGTGAACCTCCTGCGCGGCAACGACGAGGCGCGCGACCTCAGCGACGAATCGTTCGAGCAGGTGCTTTCGTTCACGAAGGCCGCGCTCGACAGCGCCGTCTCGCTCGCGATGGACTTCGAGCACAGGGAGCCGAAAGGATGACGGTCCGCCGGCGGCTCAATCGCCCGTGAACGTCTCGTCTTCCTCGAAATAGCGACGCAGGCGGCGGGGCAGGTCGGCCGGCTCGACGTCGCCGGCGAGTTCCGAGAGGTCGCTCGAGTTCGCGGTGTTCCAGAACAGCACCGGGCCGGACGGGAGACGAGCGGCGCGGGCGTCGGCGAGCACGCACGCCAGCGTCTTCGCCGTATACGTCCCGTCGAGGTCGAGGCCGTCGAGCTTGACGGCCAGTCGTCGCGCATCCGCGGACTCGGGCGTCGGCAGGGCGTACTCGCCACCGAAGAACTCGCCGCGCAGCACGATGCGTTCCACCGCACCGGAGACGTCCGGGAAGCCCGGCGCCGCCGAACGCAGCAGCGCCAGCGTCCTTCGCCACAACGCCTCGAGCCGCGAAGGATTCACGTAGCGCTCCTCCACGACGCGCACGCCGTGGATCGGGATGGTCAGGCCGAGCGCCGCCAACCCGAGGCCGAGGCCGACGACCGTCCCGAGGCTGCCCGCGGCCACGTAGATGCGCTCCGGCAGCGGCAGCAGCCCTGCGTCGACCTGCTCGGCGAGTTCGAAGGCCGCGTTGACGAACCCGACCGTGCCGAGCGGGGAGGATCCGCCCGGCGGGACCACCACCGGGAACCGGCCGTCGCGAAGCCGATGTTTCAGCATCGTGAGCGCCGTCCCCGCGACGAGGGCGGACACGGAGGGGTGCTCGTGCAGCTCGGCGCCGACGGCGTGGCTGACGAGCAGGTTCCTGCGAAGATAGGCGGCGTTGTGCTGCGGCAGCAGGATCGAGATGCTGCGAAGGCCGAGCCGGGAGGCGTGCACGGCCGTCGCCGTCGCGTGGTTCGACCCGGCGTACCCGAACGTGAGCACCTTCTTCGCTCCGGCCGCGCGCGCGGACGCGAGGAGCAACTCCAGCTTGCGAACCTTGTTGCCGCCGTAGAACGGACTCGACGGCCCGTCGTCCTTGAGCCACAGCGCGGCGGCCGGCACGCGCGCGCTCAGTCCCGTCAGGCGACGCACCGGGCTCGGCAGAACGGCCAGCGGGACGCGCGGCAACGCCGCGACCAGCGCCGGGTAGTGCTCGAACAGCGGACGCCGATCCTGGTTGTCGCTCATGATCCGCGCAACCTTATCCGCCGAGGGACGCGCGAGAAAGGCGGTTCCGCCCCGAACGCTGTTGCTGAAGCCGGCCGCGTCGCGCCAGACTCGGGGATCCGGACGGATCGGGCGCGCGGCCGCATCGTGCGCATCCGTTCCGGTTCGGCAGGAGCGTTTCCATGATCCGAGTCGCCCCCGCGGCGCTTGCCGCCGTCCTGTTCTTCGCCTCCCCGGCCCGCGCCGCGGACTACTACGTTTCCCCCGTCGGCAGCGACGCCGCCGACGGGCTTGCCTGGGCAACCGCGTGGGCGACGCTGCAGCACGCCGCGGACGCCGTGGCGGCGGGCGACACCGTGCACGTCGCCGACGGCAGTTACGCGGGATTCGACGTTCGCGTCGTCGGATCCGCGCTCGCGCCGGTGACGTTCGTCGCCGAAGGTCCCGCGGTGCTGGTCGTCGCCGACAACCCGGTGACTCCCGACGGCATCAACATCGAGAACGCGTCGCACGTGACCGTGGACGGGTTCGTCGTCACCGGGCGCACGCGCACCGGCATCCG
Organism: uncultured Myxococcales bacterium; assembly: GCA_964476185.1. GTDB lineage: Bacteria > Desulfobacterota > Binatia > UBA1149 > CAITLU01 > DATNBU01. The sequence goes on along the minus strand of CAYYZO010000004.1, from coordinate 30,470 downwards.
GACCGCCGTCTCCGACCATGTCACGATTCGCAACTGCCGCTGCGGCAACAACGGCAAGTGGGGCATCCTGACCGGCTTCGTCGACGACGTGCGGATCGAGGACAACGAGACCTACGGGTCGATCGACGAGCACGGGATCTACGTCTCGAACAGCGGCGATCGTCCGGTCATCCGCGGGAACCACTCTCACGACAACCGCGCCAACGGCATCCACATGAACGGCGACGCCTCGCTCGGAGGAGACGGGCTGATCTCGAACGCCATCGTCGAGAACAACGTGATCCACGGCAACGGCGTGGGCGGCGGGTCCGGGATCAACATGGACGGGGTCACCGACAGCGTCGTTCGCAACAACCTGCTCTACGACAACCACGCGAGCGGGATCAGCCTGTACCGGATCGACGGGGCGACCGGCTCGACGGGCAACCTCGTGATCAACAACACGATCGTGAACGCCTCGAACGGCCGGTGGTGCATCAACATCAACAACGGTTCGACCGGCAACACGCTGCGCAACAACATCCTCTACAACCACCACCCTTTCCGCGGCGTGATCGTGATCGATTCGTCGAGCGCGAGCGGGTTCTCCTCCGACCACAACTCGCTCATGCACCGGATGAGTCCCGACGGGGACTCCACGATCCTCGACCTGGCCGGCTGGCAAGCGCTCGGCTACGACCAGAACTCCTTCGTGGCCACGCCCGCCGATCACTTCGTGAATCCTTCGGGTGACTTCCACCTGCTGCCGACCTCACCGGGCATCGACGCCGGAACGGCCGCGAACGCACCCGGCGCGGACATCGAAGGCGGTCCACGGCCGGTCGGAGCGGGCTACGACCTGGGGGCGTACGAATCGCAGCTTCCCGACTGCGGCGACGGCGACGCGGACGCGGGCGAGATCTGCGGCGAACCCGGCCTGCCGGACTGCGCCGATCCGTGCACGACGTGCCTCGGCTGCACCTGCGCGCCGGCCGAGCCGGTCTGCGGCGATGCGCTCGTGTGCGGCAGCGAGCAGTGCGAGAGCGACGGCGACTGCGGCGGCGGCGCCGTCTGCGACGGCTGCGCGTGCGTGAACCCGCCCGCCTGCACGAGCGGGATCCCGCTCGAGCGGCCGCGCCTGAAAGCGCGCGCGGCGCCGTACACGTTGCGGCTGAAGGCCGAAGTCCTCGTGCCGAAACCATGGCTCGGCGTCGATCCCGCGACCGCCGGCATCCGCGTCGTGGTGGACTCGCCGACTGCGGCAGGAGGCTTCGACGCGACGCTGCCCGGTGGTGCGTCGTGGAAGACCAACGCCTCTTCGACCGCGTGGTCGTACCGGGACGACTCGGGTTCGATCGCGGGCATCACGCGCGCTGTCGTCAAGGACCGCAGCCGCGTCGAGGATGGTCGCCTGCGCGTGATCGTGAAGGCCGCAGCGACGACGGGGCCGGTCCTGCCCGACGTCGCCGCCGTGCGCACGGCGCTGGTGCTCGGAGCGAGCGACGAATGCGGAACCGTCGACTGGAACGGTCCGGGAGAGGCTTCCCCGGCCTGCGGCGGCAGCGCGGACAGGCTGTCCTGCCGCTGACGCGTCCTTGCCCGGATCCACCCTGCGATCCGCGATCCCGGGCGCGGCGAGGGGCTGCGTGGCGAGAGCGGACGCGGCCGCGCCGTGGCTCCGGCGCGGCCGCATCGCCGTGAACGCGAACTCGGTCGATCAGTTCGCCGACGTGCTCGCGCGCACGCGACCGCATTGCTCGGGAAGGTCGGACAGCTCGCATTCGTCGTGCAGGCACGCGAGCCCCTCGTTGCGGCAGATCTTCGTGTCGTTGCGCAGTTCCGCCCGACACGGCGCGATGCAGTCCTGGTAGTCCGCGCGCGCCTCGAGGCAGACCGACGCCGTCGCGTCCGCCTGGCAGGTCAACCTCATCGTCGCCGCCAGTTCGAGGCACCCGCCCTCGAGCGCGCACTCGGCGAATGCCTCGCGCGTTTCCTTCAGGCACCCGCGCAACTCGGACAGGCACGTCCGAACGCACTCGGCGTCGACCTCGACCTCGGCGCCGATGGTGACCGCGGCGGCGGGGAGCGGGGACAGCCCGATCACGGCCGCGCCGGCCATCGCGAGGACGGCGGCGGCGGAGCGACCCTGGGAACCGTGGGACTTCCTGAACAACGTCATGGGAATCTCCTTTCTTTGTTTTGTCCCGATAGAGGCAGGCGGCCCCGGCGGGGAAGTCCGCGCCGGCCCCAACGACCGGCGCGGACTTCGTTCCAGCCCCGGCCGGGGGAGGGAAGGCCGGAGCCGAAACCTGGCTGGTGGCCGCATCGCCGACGCGGGAGTTCGTCGGCGATGCCCTGACCGCCCCCGGGGACCACCGGATCGGAGGGGGGGGACCGATGATCCCCGGGGCGTCACCCTGCGTGCAGCAAAGCTAAACTTACTTGAATGTCACTGACAATGGGGTCAGCAACTTTCTCACGCCAGCGTCACCGATTTTTCCCCAGAGGAGGGAGTCGGGTCCTGCCCGGAAAGAGGACCGGGCTTCGCGACCGCGATCCGGCGCGCGCCCGTCCCGGCTACGCCGGGGAAACGGCACGGCTTCGTGCCGGGAGGGGAAAAGAAAAGTGCAGGCCCCGGATCGGGACCTGCCCCTCGGGGAGCAGAGGCGCTTCCTGAACCAGCCGCTTACGGGCAGCAGGTCGGCCCGCAACTCGTCGACGTGTTGATCGCGTACCCGCACCCCTGGTTCTGGTACGCGTTGCTGCAGGTCGGACCGGCCCCCGCGCACTGGTCCTGGGGGACCCCGCCGACCGCGTCCACGCAGGACGTGCAGGCGGGGATGTCGCGATAGGCCTCGCAGGGGATCACGCTGCCGTCCGCCGGACAGGTGCCGGAAACGAGCGTGCTGGTCGTCGTCGAACTCGCCAGCGTGATGGTCGTGGTGGTCGTCGTCGAGCCGGTGCCGCGCAGATACGTGTAGACGTCGTCGCTGGCCTGCTGGACCTGGGCATCCAGGGCCGAGGCGTCACCGAACGTGTCGCACACCAACGGATACTTCGCCTCGACACGGGTGAAGATCTTCAACTGCTTGCTGCTCGCGTTGCCGATGCAGGTCGGATCGACGGACGCGGCTGCGGTCACCGACTCGTCGTAGCAGCGCAGGATCTGCTTGCACTCGCGCCCGAGCGCTCCCACCTTCTTCGCGCCACACTTGTCGGGAGAGCTCGAAACCGCCGAATCCCACGAAGCGACCGCGGCCGTCAGCAGGTTGGCCACGTCCGTCCCGGCCGGCTCGACGAGGCAATCGCCGAGCGCCTCGGTGTTCGCGTAGCGAGCCTCGACCTCCGCCACGCGCTCCGAGATGCAGGACGGGTCGACCGCCAGCCCCCTGCGCTGCGCCTTCACGTAGCAGCGCGCGAGGCCGCGACACGCCGTTCCCGCGTACTGGAGCTGGCTGACCAGGCAGGTCTGCAGGGTCTGGGCCGCGGCGGGACGCGGTGCCGTGAACGCGGCCGTAACTGCCGCGACCATCAGCGTCGCCGTGAACATCCTGTGTGATCGCATCTGGGCTCTCCCGTCGAGGACTCGAGGGCGCACGGCAGCGGCCAGGCCGTCCGAAGCGCGCCGGGGCCAAGACAAGCACTGCCGGTGTGCCAAAGTCAACACGACTTTCCCGCACTGCGGCGGACACTTGCGACGCGACGGGCGCAATGCGCGTGCAATCGGCACCACCACCGCACGCACGTCCCGCTGGCCGGACGCCCGCCCCGAGGGCGACGGCATCCGGCCGGCAGGCGCGACGTGGCCACGGCTCGGCTACGGCAGAGCCGCGGTGAACGGCACGTAGTTCAGCACCGTGCCCTGCCCGAGGCGGACCTGGCCGTTGAGCGCGCTCGCCCCACCGTAGGCTGCGCCGGACCACTGCGTCGCGTTGTTGATGTTCACCCAGACGCGCGGACAGAACAGCGTGCCGCCGCCGACGTTGTTCTCGCCGAGCGCGCACTGCTCCGTGGAACTCGCCGTCGTTCGGCTGACGTAGAACAGCACGTGGTCGGCGGTCAGGCCGTTGGTCAGGTTGAACGTCCAGTTCGGGCCGGTGTTCATGCGGAACGATACGCGCAGCACGAACACCGTGTTCGGGTTGCCGCCACCGTCGAGCGTGATGGTGATGCCGCTGGCCGTCCCGTTCAGGTAGACCATGTCGAAGACGTTCACGCCCCCGACGTTGACCGCCGTGATCGGCGCCGGCGACACGACCAGGTCCTGGAACGTGTTGCCGTAGTTCACGGTGGTCGGCAGCGCATCGAGGGCCGCCTTGGTCACGGCAATGTCGGCCTGAGCCGCCTCGCAATCGTCGATGCGCGGGTCCGTGCCGAAGGTGTCGTAGAACGTCGGCGCCGGGTTCTTCAGCACGTGCTGGTTCGGAAGGATGGTCGTCGTTCCGACGAGGCCGGGGAGGCTGGGACTCGAATTCGACGTCACGCTGTACTGGTCCGTGACGACGTCCCCGCCGACCGTCACGCTCGCGCCGAACACGGCGCCGACCCCGCTGCTGTTGTCACTCGTGATGATGTTGCCGGAGATGCTCGTGCTTGCGCTGATCTCGGCATGCAGGGCGCAGATGTTGCCACCGATCGAACTCGCCCCGATGTTCGTCAGCGCCCGGGTGTTGTTGGTCGGGCCGCCGACGATCGCCCACTCGCAAGAGCGGCCGACGCCCGACCACTCGTCCGGCGCGCAATCCCCCGCCACGCAGACGGAAGACAGCGTGCAGACGTTGTCGTCGTCGCAGGGCTGGCCCTCGTTCGCCGGGGACTCGAGGCAGACTCCCGAGGCGTTGCATTGAGGCGACGTGCAGATGTCCTCGGTGCCGGTGCAGGCCGAGCCCGCCGTCGCGAACGTGCACGCCCCGGTGCAGCACTCGGTGCTGTCGCACTGCTCGAAGCCGGTGCGGACGAACCCGTCGCCGCACTCGGCGTTCTGGCACGACACGCAGGCGTCGTTGTAATCGGTGTTGGAGTCGTCGCACTCCTCGCCGGCGGCTCCATTGATGGTCCCGTCGCCGCAAACGGCGAACGTGCAGTCGAGGTCGCACGACGCGGTCGCGACGCCGCCGCCGTCGCAGTCTTCCCCGCTGTCCACCACGCCGTCACCGCAGCCCGCGTACTGGCAGTTGGTGCGGCAGGCGCCGGGCTCGGTGTCGCTGTTGGCCTCGCCGTCGTCGCACTGCTCGACGCCGCCGTTGTTGATGATTCCGTCGCCGCAGAACTCGAGGACGCACTGGCTCGTGCAGCCGTCGCCGTCGACGAGGTTGCCGTCGTCGCACTCCTCGCCGACGTCGGTCGTTCCGTTCGGGCACTCGGGGCAGGTCCCGTTCACGAGGCCGTCGTCGAACCCGTCGCAGCTCTCGTCGAGCCCCCACGAAGCGTTCGCGATCCGGCAGACCCGGCAACGGAGACGGTTGCGCAGGCAGGTCGCGAGCGTGTTCGCGTTGAGCGGAAGGGCGATCCCGTAGTCGTCGCAGAGTTCCCCGGGACCGTCGATCGCGGGGAAGAAGTCGCCCGGGGTGGCCGGGCAGGCGCTCGAGGCGAGCTTCGACTCGACGCGGGAAACGGCCTTGGAGACGCGACCGCGGGAGTCGGTGACGATGTCCGAAAGACAGGCGGCCAGCCCCGCGTCGCTGACGATCGTGCCGTCCTTCAGGCCGGTCTTCACGCAGCCGAGGTAGGTCTTCAGCATCGCGTCGACGACCTTGGAGGTCTGGCCGATCGCGCCGGACGTGCAGCGCGCCTTCGCGTCGCCCGCCAGGGGTCCGGCCAGCGCCGCGTCGAGGTCCGGGCCGAAGCTGTCGGGAACGACGTAGCCGCCCTCCTCCTCGTGGCCGTCGTTGATCGTCGTGGCGTCGGTGAAACCGAAGCTCGGATCCTTCGCGCCTCCGCAGTTCTTGGTGACCTGTCCCTCGACCTTCGTGCGCGCCTTGCCGACCTTGCCCTTGAGGTCGGCGGTGAGGCAGTCCTGGGCCGTGATGCCGTCGAGCTTCCCGGCAGCCGCGAACTTGAGGCAGTCTGCGCCGCCCCGGATCATGCTGGTCGCGACCTTGCGCGCAGCCCCTGAAGACTTGTTAAAGCAGCGCTGCTGATCCGAGGTCTGGGCCTGGGCGGCCGCGTTGGAGGCCATGGCGAGCATCAGAAGCGCTGTCGCCGAGACGACGGTGGATGCCTTCATCGTGAGAATCTCCCCCTGTGAGGCGGATGCGGCGCGTGAAAACGCGCCGTCGCCGACCAAGTGACGCGGACATCCTGACACGCGAAAAAGGCGACAGCCACCCACTTCCTCGTTGGAAGCCCATCCCGCTCTGGTTGGAAATGTCGCGAAGACGAGGGCGGCAGCGCGGGAATCCAACGCTTCGGAACGAGTCCGGGCGACACCGGCGCTGAGCGCGCGGCTGCCGTCCTCCGCCCGGACGGAACTTTGCGGACTGCGGACCACCGGCGCTTCGCCGGGGATGGACGAGGAACGATCAGCCTTCCGGTCGGCGGAACGGGCGCGGTTCCCAGGCGTCGGTCGGCAGCCGCAGATCGACGACGCCTTCTGCGGCGAGCCAGTCGTAGCGCCCCTCCATCACGCTGGCCGTCACCTTCCCCGCCGCCGCGTCGTCGTTGCGCCACAGCCCGCGGAACGATGCCGCGACCCGGCGCCGCGACAGCCGGCAGAACAGGTCCGCCAGGCGGACGGCCTCGGCGGCGTTCGGGTCGCCGGCTTCCTTCATCTGGCGGGCCCGCGAGCACGCGACCGTCATCGCGAACAGCTCCATGACCACGTCGACCGTGCGGAACAGCAGGGCCTGCTTCTTCTCCATCTTGGCCTGGTAGAGGGCCATCGCGTGGAAACTCGAGCGGGCGAGCTTGCGGGCGCCCCGGTCGACGAACCGGATGTGCCCGGCCAGCTCTCCCCAGTCGCCGTACTGGAACGGCGTCCGCAACCCCTTCAGCCACAGCGGCGGGTACCAGCTCGCGTAGAACGCCGCGATGCCGGGCAGCGCCCGCCGGCGGTCTTCGCTGGAGGCCTTCGGGTCGATCATCGCGCCGGCGACCTCGAGGTGCTTGTCGACCGCCTCGCGCGCCATGAACAGGTGCATGACCTCGCTCGAGCCTTCGAAGATCAGGTTGATGCGGCTGTCGCGCATCATGCGCTCGACCGGGATGGCCGCTTCCCCGCGTTCGCGCAGCGAGATCTCGTTCTCGTACCCGCGGCCGCCGCGGATCTGCAGCGTCGAGTCGATCATCTTCCAGCCCTGGACGCTGTTCCATTCCTTGGCGGCCGCCGCTTCGAGGCGGATGTCGTAGCCGCCGCGCTCGGCCATGTGCGCCGTGATCGTCGAGATCGCCTCCATCGCGAACGTCGTCGCGGCGATCTCGGCGATCTTGTTCGAGATGGCCTCGTGCTTCCAGATCGGCAGCCCCCACTGCGAACGCGCCGCCGACCAGCCCTTGACGATCTCGAGGCAGCGCTTGGCAGCGCCGGTGCACGCGGCCGGCAGCGAAAGCCGGCCCGTGTTCAGCGTGGTCAGGGCGATGCGCAGGCCGCTGCCCTCCCCTCCGATCAGGTTCTCCTTCGGCACGCGCACGTCGGTGAACGACAGGACGCCGTTGGCGAGCGCGCGCAGTCCCATGAACCGGCTGCGGTGCTCGACCTTGACCCCCGGCGTGTCCGCGTCGACGACGAAGGCGCTGATCTTCTTCGTCTTCGGGTTGCGCGCCATCACCACGAGCAGCTCCGCGATGGTGCCGTTCGTGCACCAGAGCTTCTCGCCGTTCAGCACCCAGAAGTCGCCGTCCTCCTCGCACGTGGTCGCCAGCGACGACGGGTCGGAGCCGACGTTCGGCTCGGTCAGCGCGAACGCGGAGATCGCGCCGGCGGCGCAGCGCGTGAGGAACTTCTGCTTCTGCTCCGCGGTGCCGAAGTCCGTGAGCGGCGGCGGCACGCCGATCGACTGGTGCGCGGACAACAGCGCGACGAGGTTGCCGTCGTAGCTGCCGAGCAGTTCCATCGCCTTGCAGTACTCGCTGACCGAGAACCCGAGGCCGCCGTACTTCTTCGGGATCTTGATGCCGAACGCGCCGAGTTCGCGCAGCCGGTCGAGCACGTGCGCCGGATACTCGCCGGTCCGGTCGATCTCGGCCGAGTCGACCTCGTCGCGAAGGAATGCCTCGAGCCGACCGATCCAGTCCTCGAACTCCGGGTTCGCGCGCTGCGCCGCCGGGAACGGGTGGACGATGTCGAGCGGGAACTGGCCGAGGTAGAGTTCGCGGATGAAGGCGCGACCGGCCCAGACCTGCTCGCGCGATTCCTCGGCGACGCGTCGCGACTCTTCCTCGCTGGTGATCTTCTCGGAGCCTTCGGCCATGGCGGTTCCTCCAGATGGGTGGCGCCGACGCTGGCGCATCGCCGACCCTAGCCCTGCGTCCCGGGTCTGGCCACCGCACCGGCCGAATCGGCGTTCCAGCTTCCGTCTGCAGGGCGGGAACGCCAGACTCCGTGCCCGAGCGACGGATCCGAGTGTCGAGGCGCGGCAAGCACTGCTCCAGGCGCGGCGACGACCCGATCGCTCGCGTCCTCGCCCGTACGCGGAGGGCGCACCGCAGGGAGACCCGCTGATCCCCATGAACTTCGACGACGTCGACATCGAGGCGCTGCGCCGCGGCCGCGGCGCGAAGTGGACGCAGGTGCCGGCCGACGTGCTGCCCGCGTGGGTCGCGGACATGGACTTCGCGGTCGCCGAACCGATCCGGCGCGCGATCGCGGAGATGGTCGAGCGGTCGGACTTCGGCTACCCGCTCGGACCGACGCGCGACGGCGTGCCGGCGGCGTTCGCGCGCCGCATGCAGCAGCGCTTCGGCTGGACGCTCGACCCGGAGCGCGTGGACGTGCTGACCGACGTCGTGCAGGGACTGCACCTCGCGGTCTCGATCTTCAGCGAGCCGGGGGACGCGGTCGTCTGCCCGATGCCGATCTACCCGCCGTTCCTCGAGGCGCTGCGCGCGAACCGCCGCACGCCGGCCTGGAAGCGTTTCGTGCGCACGGACGCCGGCTGGCGCGTGGACCTCGAGCGGCTCCGCGCCGAGATGCCGTCGCCAACGCGACTGCTGTTGCTCTGCAACCCGCACAACCCGACCGGGCACGCGCTGTCGCGCGAGGAACTCGAGGCGCTCGCCGCGATCGCGATCGAGCGCGACCTCGTCGTCGTCAGCGACGAGATCCACTCCGACCTCGTGCTGCCGGGAGCGACGCACATCCCGTTCGCGACGCTCTCCCCCGACGCCGCCGCCCGCACGATCACGCTCAGCTCGGCGTCGAAGGCGTTCCACATCGCGGGACTGCGCTGCGCGGTGGCCGCGTTCGGCACCCGCGAGTTGCAGCAGAAGTTCCATCGCGTGCACCGCCACGCGCGCGGCGGGCTGGGAACGATCGGGCTCGCCGCGACCGAGGTCGCGTGGAGCGGCGCCTGCGACGAGTGGCGCGACGGCGTCGTGCGCTACCTCGCCGGCAATCGCGATTTCCTCGCCGGCGAGATCGCACGGCGGTGGCCGACGATGGCGCACGTGCCGGCGGAAGCCACCTACCTCGCGTGGATCGACTGCAACGCGCTCGCCCTCGACCCGACGCCGCAGCGGTTCCTGCTCGAGCGCGCGCGCGTCGCGCTGTCCGACGGCGCCGACTTCGGCGAGGACGGCCGCGGCCACGTGCGGCTGAACTTCGCGACCTCGCGGGCCGTGCTGACCCGGATCCTCGATCGCATGGAAACGGCCCTGGCGTCCGCCTGAGCGGTCGGGGCGAGGCCCGGCCCCCGCCCCGCGACCGGCGCGCCCGGCGCGACCCGGCGCGACCCGGTCCCGGGCCCGTCTCCCCGGCCGGGCGTCGCCGGCCCAAGGCGCCCTACCGCCGCACGCCGGCGCCGTTGACCTTTCGAGCAATCACTCTAAGAGTCCGGACTCATGGAGTACGAAGTCGCCGATCTCGCGACCGCGGCCGGGGTCTCGGTGGACACGATCCGCTTCTACCAGACCGGGGGGCTGCTGCCGGCCCCGGGACGCGCCGGCCGCAAGGCCGTCTATACAGAGGAGCACCTCGCGCGCCTGCGCCTGATCCGGTCGATGGCGGCCAAGGGCCTGTCGCTGAAGGCGATTCGCCTGCTGCTCGAGCGCGGCGAGGCCTCCGGGGACGGCGTCGGGACCGACCGCAGCGACACCGCCCTGCTGGCCGCCCTCGAGGAGGAGATCGACGGCGAGGCCTACTCCGGCGAGGACCTGGCGCGCGCGCTCGGCGTCCCGCCCGCGCTGATCCGCTCGGTCGAGGAGGCCGGGCTCGCCGAGGGCCAGGAAACCGCCGATGGCCGGCGCCGCTACAGCGCCGGCGACCTCGCCGCCGCCCGCGGCGCGATCCGGCTGCTGTCCTACGGCTTCCCGCTCACCAGGCTGCTCGCGCTCGCCGTTCGCCACGACCGCGCCGTGCGCAAGACCTGCGACGCCGCGATCGACCTCTTCGACGACCACGTGCGCAAGAAGCACGCCGGAGCCGGCGACGGCGACGGCGAGAACGGCGAGGCCGTCGCGCGCGCGTTCCGCGAGCTGCTGCCGGTCGCGACGGCGATCGTCGCGCACCACTTCCAGCGCGTGCTCGTCAACCGCGCGCTCCAGCGCCTCAGGAAGAAAGGCGACGCCAGCACGCTGTCGTTCGCGCTGAAGGTCGCGTCGCGCACGAAACTGAAGGTGAGCTGGCAGTGACGCTTCCCTCGTCCCAGGAGAAGGCCGCCGTCGTCGAGCAGATGTTCGACCGCATCGCGCCGCACTACGACCGCATGAACCGGCTGCTGACGTTCGGCCTCGACCAGGCCTGGCGGCGCCGGACGCTCGACCGCATCCGCCTCGCGCCGCGCCAGCGCGTGCTCGACGTCGCGTGCGGCACCGGCGATTTCGCGGAACTCTGCCGCGCGCGCGGCGCGCGCGTGATCGCCACCGACTACGCCGCGCGGATGCTCCACCACGCCGGGCGGCGCGGGCTCGCAAGGATCCTGGTCCGCGCCGACGCGATGAACCTGCCGTTCGCGACCGAGGCGTTCGACGCCGTCGTCTGCGGTTTCGCGCTGCGCAACTTCGCCGAGCTGCAGCCGGCCTTCGACGAGATGGCCCGCGTGCTCCGGCCCGGCGGCCGCGTGGGCCTGCTCGAAGTCGACAAGCCCGCGAACAAGGCGGTCCGCTTCGGCCACTCGCTCTATTTCGACCGCGTCGTCCCGCTCGTCGGGAGCGTGCTCGCCGACCGCAAGGCCTACTCCTACCTGCCCGAGTCGGCCGTCTACCTGCCGCCGTGGCCGAAGATGAAGACGATGCTCGAGCGCTCGGGCTTCACCGACGTCCGCCGCGAGAACGCGATGTTCGGCGCGGTGCAGATCGTCACCGGCGTGAGGGCGATCCGATGAGACCGGCGACGAACCGCATGCGGCGCGTGCTTCTCGAAGCCGATGTCGTCGCCGACCCCCTCGAGGCGATCGAGCTGGCGCCCGGCGAGCCGGCGTTCTACTGGCGAAGCGACGAGCGCGACGTCGAGATCGCGGGGCTCGGCGCCGTCGCGAGCATCGAGGGCTCCGGCGCGGGCCGCTTCGAACACGCGAGCGCCTCGCTCGCCATGCTGCGCGAAGCGCTCGACGACGGCGATCCATCGCTGCCGCTGGCCGTCGGCGGCTTCGCGTTCGGCGACGACGCGCCGGCGAGCCCGTGGGAAGGCTTCCCGTCGCTGCGCTTCTTCGTGCCGCGCGTGCTGTGGGTGCGACGCGGCGGAGTGCGCCGCATGGCCGTCACGACGCCGCCGGGGCGCGCACAGACGCCGCAGTCGCTGCTGGCCGCCGCCACGGTCGCTTCCCGGTCGACACCGGCGTGCGGCGCCGACGCCGCCACCTGGCGCGAGCGCGTCGAGCGCGCGGTGGACGCGATCCGCGCCGGCAGCCTCGAGAAGATCGTGCTCGCGCGCCGCTGCACCGTCGCGACGCCGGCGCCGCCGGCCGTCCCCGCCCTGCTTCGCGCGCTGGCCGAGCACCGGCCGTCCTGCTTCACGTTCCTCGTGCGCTGGAGCGGGCGCACGTTCCTCGGCTCGAGCCCCGAGCGGCTGCTGCGCGTCGACGGCGACGAGCTGCTGGCGGACGCCCTCGCGGGCACCGCGCCGCGCGGCCTGTCGAAGAGCCACGACGAGGCGCTCGCGCGCGAGCTCGAAGCCTCGGCGAAGGAACGGCGCGAACACCGCATCGTCGTCGACGCGATCCGCGACGCGCTCGCGCCGCTGGCGTTCGACGTCGACGTTCCCGAAACCCCGGCGCTCGTCCGGTTGCCGGAAGCGCACCACCTGCACACGCCGGTCCGCGCCCGGCTCGCGCCGGCCGGGCGCGACCTCCTGCGCGTGGCCTCGCGCCTGCACCCGACGCCTGCCGTCTGCGGCGCGCCGCGCGAGAGCGCCTGCCGGCAGCTCACGATCGAGGAGCCGGACCGCGGCTGGTACGGCGGCGCGGTCGGCTGGATCTCCGGCGACGGCGACGGCGAGCTCGCGGTGGCGCTTCGCGCCGCGCTGCTCGACGGCGACGCGGCGCACGTCTGGGCCGGCGCCGGCATCGTCGAGGGCTCCTCGGCCGAACGGGAGTTCGACGAGACCGAGCGCAAGATGACGAGCATCGTGCCGTACTTCGAACGCGGCAACGACGAGTGCGCGGCCTGAGCCGGTGCCCGCGGGCTTCCCGATGACGACGAGCACCGCCTTGTTCACCGCGCGCGCGCTGATCGACGAGCTCGCGCGCGGCGGCGTGCGCACCGTCTGCGTCGCGCCGGGTTCGCGCTCGACCCCGCTCGCGCTCGCCGTCGCCGAGCGCGACGACCTGGCGACCCGCGTCGCGACCGACGAGCGCAGCCTGGGCTTCTTCGCGCTCGGCATCGCCCGTGCGAGGCGCGAACCGGTCGCCGTCGTCTGCACCTCCGGCACGGCCGCCGCGAACCTGCTGCCGGCCGCGGCCGAGGCGACGCTGGGCGGCGGCGCGCTGCTCTTCCTGACCGCCGACCGTCCGCCCGAGCTGCGCGACTGCGCGGCGCCGCAGACGATCGACCAGGTCGCCCTGTTCGGCTCTCACGTGCGCTGGGCCGCCGACGTGCCGATCCTCGAACCGACGCCCGGTTCGGCGCGGGTGCTGCGTTCGCTCGCCGCGCGGGCGGTCGCGACCGCCCGCGGCGGAAGCGGCGGCGCCGTGCACCTGAACGTGCCGCTGCGCGAGCCGTTCGTCGACGCGAGCTTTCCGTCCGGCAGTCCTTTCACGGCAGGAGCGCGCGACGGCGAGCGCGCGTTCACCCGGGTCGCCTCGGCGTCGCGGCTCGGCGACGACGTGCTGCACGAGCTGGCCGGGCGCCTCGTCACCGCCCGCCGCGGCGTGATCGTCGCCGCCGGCGCCGGCCTTCCCTCCGGCGAGATCGCGGCGCTCGCGCGCGCGCTCGACTGGCCGATCCTGGCCGACCCGCTGAGCGGGCTGCGCTTCGGCGCGCACGACCGCTCGCGCGTCGCGGACGCGATCGAACCCCTGCTGCGCGACGACGCGCTGCGGGCGGGCTTCCGTCCCGACGCGATCGTGCGCTTCGGCCTGACGCCGGCGCCGCGCTCGGTGCAGCGCTGGCTCGACGAAGCGTGGCCGGCCGAGCACGTCGTCGTCGGCGACGCGGCGTGGCCCGACCCGGTGCGCGCCGCCGCGACGATCGTGCGCGCGGACGAGGACGCGTTCTGCCGCGAGCTCGCCGCCGCCTGCCGGACCCTCCTCCGACGGGCCGGCGAACCGGAGGACGGTCGCGGCGGCGACGACGGCGTCGCCGCTCGAGACGGCACCGCCGCCGGTCGCGACGTCTCCGCCTGGCGCGAGCGCTGGACCTCCACGTCGCGGCGCGCGCGCGAAGCCCTCGATCGGGAGATCCGCGCCACCTCCACGCTGTTCGACGGCGTCGTGCTGGACCGGCTCGTCGCCGCGCTGCCGGACGGCGCGACGCTGCTCGTCGGCAACAGCATGCCCGTCCGCGACGCCGACGCGTTCGTGGCCGGCGACGCGCGCGAGCTCCGCGTGATGGCCAACCGCGGCGCGAGCGGCATCGACGGAGTCCTGTCGACGGCGCTCGGCGTCGCGTCGGCCCTGCCCGGGCCGGTCGCGCTGGTCGTCGGCGACCTGAGCTTCCTGCACGACGCCGCCGCGCTCGCGTTCGCGGCTCGCGAGCGGATCCCGCTCGCGATCGTCGTCGTCAACAACGACGGCGGCGGGATCTTCTCGTACCTTCCGCTCGCCGTCACGCTCGCGGAGTCCGATGGTGGCAGCGCCGTGTTCGAGCGCTACTTCGGGACGCCGCACGGAACCGACCTCGCACGCGTCGCCGCGATGACCGGCGGTTTCTTCGCGAGCGTCGACCGCCGCGAAGCGCTGGACGACGCGCTCGCCGCAACGCTGGCCGCGGCCGCCGGCGGCCCCGCGATCCTCGAGGTGCGCACCGGCCGGGAAGCCGGCCGTGCCGCGCAGACCGCCGCGGTGCGTGCCGCCCAGGCCGCGGCGCGCGACGACCACGACCGCAACAGGAGAAGCGCTTGAGCGACCACCGTCACGACATCCCCGTGCTGCTGCTGCACGGCTTCCTCGGCAGCAAGCACGACTGGCACCAGGTCGCGACCCGCCTGCAGAGCGGCCGGCGCGTGGCGGCGTTCGACCTCCCGGGGCACGGCCCCGCCGAGGACGCGCGCGAAGACACCGATTGCGGGATGGACGCCGCGTGCCACCGCATCGAAGCGGTGCTCGAGGCGCTCGAGGCGCCGCGCGGTCACCTGATCGGCTACTCGCTCGGCGCCCGGACGGCGCTCTACTTCGCCGCCACGCGTCCGGGCTGCGTCGCGTCGCTGGTGCTCGAGAGCGGCTCGGCCGGGATCCAGGGCGAGTTCGACCGCGAACAGCGCCGCAAGGACGACGAGGTCCGCGCGATGATGCTCGAACGCGGCGGCCTCGAATCGTTCGTCGACTCGTGGGAGAAGCTGCCGCTGTTCGCGTCGCAGGCGCGCCTGCCGGCCCCGGTGCTCGCCGAGCAGCGCGCGCGCCGGCTGTCCAACGACGCCGAGTGCCTCGCCCGCAGCCTGCGGCACGCCGGCGTCGGCAGCCAGCCCTGGCTCGGCGAGCACCTGCACAAGGTCACCGCTCCCGTGCTGCTGATCGCCGGGTCGCTCGACGAGAAGTTCGTCGCGATCGCGCGCGGCCTGCGCGGCGAGCTCCCGAAGGCCCGCCTCGCGATCGTCGAGGGCGCCGGGCACAACGTCCACCTGGAGAAGCCCGACGACTTCCTCGCGCTCGTCGACGGCTTCCTGTCGCAGCAGGAAGGCGACTTCACCCACTGAACTGAACCACCGAAACGGAGAACGAGAACGACATGACCATCGCCTGGCAGACCGCCCACGAGTACGAAGACATCACCTTCCGGAAGGCCGAGGGCATCGGCCGCATCGCGATCAACCGGCCCGAGGTCCACAACGCGTTCCGGCCGCAGACCACGATGGAGCTGATCGACGCGTTCGCGCGCGCGCGCGAGGACGAGGAGATCGGCGTCGTGATCCTGACCGGCGAAGGCGGCAAGGCCTTCTGCAGCGGCGGCGACCAGCGCGTGCGCGGCGACCAGGGGTACGTCGGCAAGGACGGCGTGCCGCGCCTGAACGTGCTCGACCTGCAGAAGCTGATCCGCAGCATCCCGAAGCCCGTCGTCGCGATGGTCGCGGGCTGGGCGATCGGCGGCGGCCACGTGCTCCACGTCGTCTGCGACCTGACGATCGCGGCCGACAACGCGCGCTTCGGCCAGACCGGGCCGCGAGTCGGCAGCTTCGACGGCGGCCTCGGCGCGTCCTACCTCGCGCGCATCATCGGCCAGAAGAAGGCGCGCGAGATCTGGTACCTGTGCCGCCAGTACGACGCCCGGCAGGCGCTCGACATGGGCCTCGTCAACACCGTCGTGCCGCTCGCCGAACTGGAAGCGACGACCGTCCAGTGGTGCCGCGAGATGCTCGAGCTTTCCCCGCTCGCGCTGCGCTGCCTGAAGGCGTCGTTCAACGCCGAGCTCGACGGCCAGATCGGCATCCAGGAGCTCGCCGGCAACGCGACGCTGATGTTCTACATGAGCGAGGAAGGCCAGGAAGGCCGCAACGCCTACGTCGAGAAGAGGAAGCCCGACTTCTCGAAGTTCCGGCGACTGCCGTAGCATGACGACCGCGGGAACGACGACCTCCGCCGCCGGCGGGCCCGCGCGCTGGAAGCACTGGTGGCTGGCGGCGCGCCCGAAGACGCTGACGGCGTCGTTCGTTCCGATCGTCGTCGGCCTCGCGATCGCCCCGCCGCGCTCGGCCGCCGACGCCGGGATCGCGCTCGCGACGATCCTGTCGGCGCTCGCGATCCAGGTCGGCGTGAACTTCGCGAACGACTGCTTCGACGCCGAAGCCGGCATCGACACGCACGAGCGGCTGGGGCCCATGCGGGCCGTGCAGGCCGGGCTCGTCACCGCGTCGCAGATGCGGCGCGCGTTCGCGCTGACGCTCGCGGTCGCGATCGCGTTCGGTCTTCCGCTCGTCTGGCGCGGCGGCTTGCCGATCCTCGCCGTCGGCCTCGTCTCGATGGTCTGCGCGTGGGCCTACGCCGGCGGGCCGAGGCCGCTCGCGTCGCTCGGCCTCGGCGACCTGTTCGTGTTCGTGTTCTTCGGCGTCGTCCCGGTCCTGGGCACGGTCTGGCTCCAGCGGGCGGGCAGCCCCGACGCGTCGTTCGCGCTCGGCAGCGCCGCGCTCGCGTCGATCCCGGTCGCGCTGCTCGCGGTCGCGATCCTCGTCGTCAACAACCTGCGCGACATCCCGACCGACGCGGCCGCCGGCAAGCGCACGCTCGCCGTGCGCCTCGGCGACGCCGCGACGCGCCGCCAGTACGCGGCGTGCGTGTGGGTCGCGATGCTGTGGCCGCTCGTGCTGCTGCCGCGCCTCGGCGCCGGCGTGCTCCTCGCGCTGGCCGCGGTTCCGCTCGCCCGCCGCGCCGCCGGCCACGTGGCCGAGCGCCGCGGCGCGGACCTCAACGATTCGCTCGCCGAGACCGCGCGCCTGCAACTCGCGAGCGGGGCGCTGCTCGCTCTCGGAATCGCCGTGTTTTAAACGGGCGGCAGGCACCCGATGGCCGCGCCGACCCCCGACTTCCCAGGATTTCCCGGTCTCCCCCACCTCGCGGGACGGATCGTGGACGCGACGATCGTGCGGCAACCGGTGGCGCTGCGCCGCCCGCTCGGCGGCGCGAAGGGGAACTTCGCGTCGCGCGCCGTGCGCCTGCTCCACCTCGTCGCCGACGACGGCGTCGAGGGGATCGGCGAAGGCAGCAGCGTGGACTGGCTCGCGGCGACGGCGCCGCCCGTCGTCGCGTCGACGTTCCGCGTGCTGGTCGACCGCATTCGAAACGGAGGACTGTCCGAGGCCGACCTGCTCGAGTGGAGCGTCGAGTCCGACGGCCCGTCGGCGGTGCGCTCGTGCGTGCAGACGGCCCTGCTCGACCTCGAGGCGCGCCGGCGCGGATCCAGCCTCGCCGCTCTGCTCGGCGCCACCGACCCGTGCCTGCCGATGCCGGTCTCGGCGCTGGTCGGCGACGACGAGCCGGCCGCGATGGCGCGCGAGGCTTCGTCGCTCGTGCGCCGCGGCTTCGACTGCTTCAAGGTCAAAGTCGGGCGGGCGGAGCTTGCGGCCGACCTCGGGCGAGTGGCCGCGGTGCGCACCGTCGTGGGCACCGGGGCGTCGCTGCGCGTCGACGCGAACGGCGCGTGGTCCGTCGACGAGGCCGCGCGCGCGCTCGACCGCCTCGCCGCCTCGCACGTGACGTTCGTCGAGGAACCGCTGCGCGAGGCGGCGCGCGTCGGCGAACTCGAAGGCCCCGTCCGCATCGCGCTCGACGAGTCGGTCTGCGTCGTGCGCGACCTCGAGGAAGCGATCGCGCGCGGCGGCTTCCAGGTGCTGGTGCTGAAGCTCGAGCGCGTCGGCGGGCCGCTGGCGGCGTTGTCGATGGCCGCGCTCGCGATGAGCTCCGGACTCGAGGTCGTCTTCACGGATTCGATCGAGAGCAGCGTCGGGCGCGCGGCGACCGCGCACGTCGCGGCGGCCGCCTACGAGCGCGCGGCGATCACGCCGCTCCCGGTCGGGCTCGGCGGGCTGTTCGTGCTCGAGGACGGCGGCGACGTCGAGCCCGAGATGCTGGTCGCCGGCCCCGGACTCGGCATCGACGTCGACAGCGTGGCAGCGGGGCGACGGTGAGTTCGCCGTGGATCCTGGAGGCCGCGCGCCGCCACGGCGAGCGCGCGGCGATCCGGTTCGAAGGCCGCGACCTCTCCTGGAACGCGCTCGCCCGGGAAGCGCTCGCGCTGGCGGGCACGCTGCGCGCGAACGGCGTGCGACACGGCGACCTCGTCGCGGTGCACGTCGCGCCTCATCCTCGCGTCGCCGCGCTGCTGCACGCCGCGCAGATCCTCGGCGCGGCGCTGCTGCCGCTGAACCTCCGGCTGGCGCCGGCCGAGCTCGAGCGGGTCCTCGCGCACGCACGGCCGCGCGTCGTCGTCAGCGACGGCGCCGTGGCGCTTCCGCCGGGCGTGCGCCACGTGCCCGCGTTCGGCGACCTGCCCTCCGCGCAGGCGAGCGCAGCGCCCGCGGACCTCGATCCCGACGCCGCGCTCGCCGTCGTGTACACGTCCGGAACGACGAGCGAGCCGAAAGGCGTCGTGCTGACGAACGCGAATTTCGCGGCGTCGGCCGCCGCGTCGCGCCGCCGCCTCGGCCACGGCCCGGACGACGCGTGGCTGGCCGCGATGCCGCTGTTCCACGTCGGCGGACTCGCGATCCTCGTGCGCTCGGTGCTCGAAGGCTGCCTCGTCGTGCTCGAGCGAGGCTTCGACGACGTACGCGCCGCCGAGCTTCTCTCGAGCGGCGAGGCGACGATGGTCCCGCTCGTCCCGACGATGCTGGCGCGCGTGCTCGCCCGTGGCGGCCTTTCTCCCTCGCCGCGGCTCCGTGCCGTGCTCGTCGGCGGCGCCGCGCTCTCGCCTGCCCTCGGCCGGCTCGCTCTCGACGCGGGCCTGCCGGTCGCCGCGACCTACGGGATGACGGAAGCGTGCTCGCAGATCGCGACGAGCGCGCCGGGCAGCGACGAGGCGACTCTCGGCCTCGTCGGTCGCCCGCTCGACGACACCCAGGTCCGGATCGACGACGCCGACGCCGAAGGCTGGGGAGAGATCCTCGTTCGTGGGCCGACCGTCGCGCGCGGATACCTTCGCAACGACGACGCCGAAGCCCGCGCCTTCGCCGGCGGCTGGCTGCGCACCGGCGACCTCGGCCGAATCGACGAACGGGGACGCCTCGCCGTCGCGGGTCGCCGCGACGACCTGATCGTGACCGGCGGCGAGAACGTCGCGCCCCTCGAGGTCGAGCGCGTGCTCGACGAGCACCCGGCCGTGGCCGAAAGCCTCGTGCTCGGGGTTCCGGACGAGGAGTGGGGGCAGAGGGTGGTCGCGCTCGTCGTCACGGGCGACGGGCAGCGCGTCGGCGACGACGAACTGCGCGCGTGGTGTCGCGGGAAAGTGGCCGGGTACAAGATCCCGCGCGAGTTCCGGCTCGTGGCGGAACTGCCGCGGGGATCGACCGGCAAGCCGCTGCGGCGGCCGTCCTGAGGCAAGCGGCGCGATCCGCCGGTGGCACGGCACGGTGCACACCGGCGGACCGAAACCATCAGGTGTCGCCGCACGAGGGACACCTTGGACCGGGAAGTCCGGAACGCACGAGGCTGGCGGAATGCGTCGTCGAACCGCGGCTCGTGCAGGCGGTGGCAGCCTGCGTCCATTCCGTCAGCACGGCCTGTCGCGAGGGCGCTCCGGGCCGGGCTGCCCGGCCTCCGCACCCAGGACCTGCGCCACGGGCGCATCTTCCCACCTCCCGGCAAGCCTCACCTTCACCCCACCGGCTTCCGGCTCGAGCGCGAACAGGTGCAGCCAGCCGTTTTCCACCAGTCGTCGCACCGTCTCGTGCTTCGCGATCACCCGGTCGATGGCCTCGAGCGGGGCCTCGACGAACACGCTGAGGCGGAGCGGGTCGTGCATCCAGCGCTCGCCGTCGTGGAGGGACTGCATCGCCAGGCCGATGCGCAGGTCTCCGCCGTTGCCCTCGAAGACGCCGATGTGCCCGCCCACGACGTTGTGCAGCGTCTTGTCGCCGCTTCCGTAGCGCAGGTTGTCCACCGTCGACGCGTAGTACTGCATGTTGATCCAGTGCGTGACGACCATCGGCGCCGTCAGCAGCAGTTCGAGCACCGACCCGTCGACGTCGTCCTCGTGGCGGTAGTCGTGCAGGAACACCCGGCCGCCGAGATTGACGCCGCGCGTGCGCCGCCTCGGCGCGATCACGAACGCCGCGTTGCCGGCGAGCGCCCACTCGGGCCTCACCTGGGCCCAGTTGTTCGCGCGGGACCGCAGGGCCTCGTGAAGGGCCTCGTCGTCGGCGATGTCGAGGCCGAGACGCGGGGCCCTCTCCCTTCGCGCCAGCTTGCCCGCAAGGGCCAGGCGCTGCTGGAGGCGGGCAACGTCCGCGGCGTGCGAGGCCGGGACATCGTCCAGCTCGAAGAGCCGAACGTCGTCGGTCGTGGTGTCGTGGAGGCCGGCGACGAAGCGCGTGGTCGCCGGCACGACGATGCCGCGTTCGGCGAGCGCGGCGCGCACGTCGACGTCGTTCAGCAGCGCGGCGGCAGCGCGCGCGTTGACCTCGCCGGACTGCCCGCCGCACGCCCCGCAGTCGAGTCCCGCCGCGTGCGGGTTGTTGCAGGTCGAACTGCCGTGCCCCACCAGCGCGACGACCCTCGCGAACTCGCGCGTGAGCCCCATGGCCTTGAGGACGCCGGAAGCGAGGTCGGCACGTGCGGCGACCGGGAGCTCGCTGCCGTCGACGCCCGCGGCGAGCCGCGGACGCACGCCGTCCTTCTCGCGATCGTGCAGGCCGTCGTCGACCAACGTGCCCGAAGCGCCGAAGGTCTCGCCGAAGAGCCGCTTCGCGTAGAATGGGCCGAACGCCTCGACGAACGGGAACGCGGTCACCGCGCCCGTTCGCACGGACTTCCAGGCCTTCGCGAGATCGAGCCGCCGGTGCCGGCGTGCCTCGAGCGACGCGTCGGCCGGTTGGTCGACGAGGCGCAGCTTCGGCGCGAGCAGGCCGGGAAGCTGCGGCCGGGCACGATCCGCGCCGAGCGCGAGGTAGTCGACCGGAAGCCCGAAGAACCCGGCGAAGCCGATCGTGCGCAATCCCGGATCCGTCGACTCCAGCGCCCGCCGCATCACCTCGCTTCGCACGTCGATGCAGAAGGCGACCGTGGCGAAGCGCTCGGCCCGCGCGTCCACGGCGATCTCCTCGGCCTCCGACTCGAAGGTGGCCACGAGCGACGCCGCCATCCTCCTCTGCCATCCTCGCTCGAGCGCCGAGAGGAACAGGCGCTCCGGCTCCTGCATCGATGCCGCGCTGCTGTCGATGCCGGGCCACGCGGACATGGCCCGTTGCCAGCGCAGCGCGAGCGAGGCTCCGCCGGCGCTCAACAGGATCCGCTCCCAGGAGAGCCGGATCGCGAGGAGTTCGAGGATCGAGTCGTCGTCGTCGCCTGCCAGCCGCGCGGTCCACCGCCGGTACGCGCACCACGAAGCCCAGCCGAGCACGTCCTGGAGCAGTCCGACGAGGTAGCCTTCCTTCCACTCGGGCGCGAGGTCGAGTTCGTCGAGCGCCTCGGCGATCGCCTGCCGCGGATCCTCCGGCAACCGGGCCGCCTCGGAACGCCACTCGCGGAACCCCATCAACAGGGACGGCGCACGGTCGAGGCGGGCGTAGTCGAGCCAGCCCTCGTACAAGCCTCGCGACGGATCGGGACGGGAGACGGCCTGCCCCTCGTCGAACCACGACGCGCACCACTGGCTCGTCGACTGCACGACGAACTCCCTCCAGGTCACGTCGCGCCAGGGGTCGCGGGACTGGTCGACCACGTCCATGACCCGCAAGCGCCGTTCGGCCGCGGCTTCGGGGACGCCGAGCAACCGCACGAGTTCTTCGACGCGCAAGGTGGAGTGCGTCGCGGCGATCGCCGCGGCCAGATCCTCGCGCGAGAATTCCCCGGCTTCGAATCGCTCGCGGTACCAGGCCCTCGGCAGGAACAGTCGCGCGCCCGAGGAAGCCGCGACGGCCGAGGCGGCTTCGAAGAAGGTCGAGTCGATGTTCCCCCAAAGCGGGTTCACCGCGAGCAGGCGGTCGAGCGGCCACGCCGGCGCGATGCGCGAGCAGGCCTGGTCCAGCAGGGCGTCGAGTTCGTGGGCGTCCATCGAGGTTCCTTTCGCAAGTGCTGGGCCGCCGTCGCGCGCGCCCGCGGCGACGGCGCTGCCGTTCGTGGAGGCGTGCAGGGATTGGTTCGTGGAAGATCGCATCGGGGGTCTCCTTCGCGCAGGGGCGTCCGGGCGTGCCGCGGCGACCCGGGCTCGAGCCGGGAGATCGCCGGGGCAAGTCGTCCTCGTGGAATCGCTCGTCTCGGATCAGGCTCCGGCGTCGACGATCTCGAGCGCCGGTTCCGTCGCCTCGAGTGGCGGAAGCCTGGGGGGCCAGAGACGGAACGTGATCCGCGTGAAGACCTCGTCCAGGTAAAGGCCCGCGAACAGGCGCGGCCGCAGCGCCCTGGCGAACCGGCCCGCGGGCCTCACCGCCAGCGCCGTGCTCGCTGCCAGCAGCGCGGCGAGTCCGGTCGCCGCGATCGCGGCGGCGAACGGCGACAGGACGTGCGCAGCCTTCACGATCGGAAGCGCACCGACCGCCGCGTGCCAGGCCGCGTAGACCATCGTCAGCCCCGACAGGCAGGCGAGCGTCAGGATCATCGAGGCGGCCCGGGGCGACTTCGGCCGCAGGAAAGCGACCTTCCACTCGTCGACCCTGCTGCCGGAGCTCAGGAACGCGTGGGCCTTGTAGAGCGAGTGACCGACCAGGTGCAGGAGTGCCATCGGCCAGAGGCCGAGCGCGCACTGGACGAGCATCATGCCCATCTGGGCGCAGGTGGACCACGCGAGGGCCACCTTCACGCTGACCCTCGTGCGCAGCACCAACGCGGCAAGGACGGTGGTGGTCGTGCCGATCGCCGCCAGGACGACCTGCGCCGCCGGCACGGCCTCCATCAGCGGGGCGAGCCGAATCAGCACGAAGCCGCCGAGGTTGACGACGCCCGCGTGCAGCAGCGCCGACACCGGCGTCGGCGCTTCCATCACCTGGATGAGCCAGCCGTGGAAGGGAAGCTGCGCCGACTTGAGGGAGACCGCGACGACGAGCAGCAGGGCCGCGGCGGTGAGGACCGGGGAGCCGGACTCCGCGGCGCGTGCCCAGTGACCGACGTCCTCGATCACGAGGCTGCCGGCTCCGCTCCAGACGAGAGCGATGGAACCGAGCACGCACGCGTCGGCGAGCCGGCTCAGCAGGAACTTCTTGTGGGCGACAACCAGAGCCGCGCGGCGGTCGGGATGGAACGTCAGGAGCTGGTGCAACGCGACGCTGGTGGCCGTCCACGCCAGCGCGATCACCGCCAGGTGATTCGAGGTCACCAGCGTGGTGACCGCCGCCATCGCGGCTAGAAACGACGACGCATAGCGCGCGGCTCCCGGCGCTCGGTCGAGATACGAGACGGAAAAGCGCGCGATGCAGGCCGCCAGGAAACAAACCAGCAGCAGCATGATGCCCGTGACCGCGTCGAGGGTGACCGCCGCCGCGAGGCGACTCGCGAACGGGACGGCCTCGGCCGACATCGCCGGACCGGCCGGCCCCGTCGAGGCGACCAGCGCGAGGGCGTTCGCTACGCAGGCGGCGAGGGCCAGTCCGAACGCCGCCGCCGACACGCGAGCGCCGCGGCGGAGCGGAGAGCCGGCGACGGTCGCGCAGGCGAGCGCTCCGGCCGCGAACAGCAGCGGAACGGCGAGGACGAGAAGGGGCGGGACGAGCGGAAGCAGCGTTCGTGCGTTCATGGGGGTCGGTTTTACGCGCGCCGAACCCCCTTGAAAATGACATAATTCTTTACCTTTCGTTCGTTTTGAGAGAACGTCGGGTCCCACCATGGCTGGCTTGAACTATCACCACCTCCACTACTTCTGGGCCGTCGCCCGGGACGGGAACCTGACCCGCACCGCCGAGCGGCTGCGGGTCTCGCAGTCGGCGCTGTCCGCGCAGATCCGCGTGCTGGAAGACCAGTTGGGAGAGGCCCTGTTCTCGCGAGAGGGGCGCCGCCTCGTGCTGACGGAGGCCGGTCGCATCGCGCTCGACTACGCGGACGCGATCTTCGAGACCGGCGGCGAACTGCTGGCCACGTTGAAAAGCGGCCGTCGCGAGGGCGACCTGCTCCGCATCGGCGCGGTGTCGACGCTGTCGCGCAATTTCCAGGAGTCGTTCGTCAGGCCGCTGATCGATACACCCGGCGCGAGGGTGCGCCTGTCGTCCGGACGCCTCGACGACCTGCTCGAGGCACTCGGGGACCACGTGCTCGACCTCGTGCTGTCGAACCGGACCGCGCGCCGGGAAGGCGGGCACGCGTGGCGTTCGAGGCGCATCGCGCGCCAGGCGGTGAGCATCGTCGGAAGGCCGAGAGCGCGGGCGTTCCGCTTCCCCGAGGATCTCTCCGGGGCGTCGCTGCTGCTTCCGGGCCCCGACAGCGAGATTCGTACCGGATTCGACGCTCTCTGCGCCAAGCTTGGAGTCGATTACAGCGTGCTCGCGGAGGCAGACGACATGGCGATGCTGCGCCTGCTCGCGCGCGACATCGACGCGCCGGCCGTGCTTCCGTCCGTGGTGGTCCGCGACGAGTTGCGTTCCGGAGTCCTCGCCGAGTACTGCGTGGTGCCCGGGTTGGTGGAGACGTTCTACGCGATCACGGTCGAGCGGCGTTACCAGCACCCGATCCTGAAACCGCTGCTCGAACGCGACGAGGCCGACCTGCTCGACGCCAGCGCGCAAGCGCTGGCGCCGGACCCGGCGCCGGCACGAACCGGCGCGGCGCGCGCCAGGCGTTTCCCCCGAAGCGCGGTCGCTCCCCCGGCTCGGCCGCGGCGCCGGCCGCCCCGAAGCTGACCGGGGCAAGGGTCGCGGCGGATCCGGGCATCCGCCGGCGGCTTCCCGGATCGATCGGGACCCTTGAACTGCTGGACGAGCAGCGGGGCGAGTCCCAGCAGGAGGGCGAGGCTCGCGATGTCGGTGATCGACGTGAGGATGATGCGGTCGGCCACCGCGCAACCCCGCACGGTTCGTTCCGTTTCGATGCGCTGGGTTCGGCGCCAGTGCCCCGGGACGGAACACTGATCCGCCGGCCGGCCGCCCCCGCGGTGCCCGGCCCCCGCCATGTCCGCGAATCAACAGGCGTTCGTGAGTCGGGCGGTTTTGGCGCGCCCCTTGCTTTTCCACGGGCAGAACGCGACGGCCGCCCGAGCGGCGCGCGGAAAACCCGGCACGAGGACAGAGGCTCCATGAACGCAATCGCCATCAAGATCGCCGATCCCTTTCTCGACGGAACCGCTGCGGGCGACGCCGCCCGCGGTTCGGTCGGCGTTCCCGCCCGTCCAGCCGCGGTTCGCAGGCGCTCGGCGAAGCTCGAGTCCCTGCGGAAGGAGAATGCGCGCCTCCGACGGGAGCTGCGATGCGCGGGAGATGCTCTCGCCGCCTCTTCCCGCCAGATCGGGGCGCTCCACGGGGCGATCTCCGGCAGCCTGCGACAGCCCCTGCGCGCGGTCAGCGAACTGATGGATTCGCTGTCCACGGAACTCGCCGACGCGTTCGACGGCCCCGCCCGCGACTGCTTCGAGACTCTCGGCGCGGCTGCGAGACAGGCGGACGAACAGATCGATGCGTTGCTCGATGCTTCGCGGATGACCGTCGCTCCGGCCCGGCGCGAAGTCGTCGACCTGAGCGGCGTCGCGCGCGAGATCGTCCTCGACCTCAGCTGGAACCATCGCGGCCGTCCGGTCGAAGTCGTGACGACCGAAACCGTGAACGCCGCCGGCGACGCCTCGAGACTGCGAATGCTGATGAAGATCCTGCTGGAGAACTGCTGGAACCGGGTCGCCGGGCAGCGGCAAGGCTGCGTGCGGTTCGCCGCGTCCAGTGGCGACGAGGGCGAGACGATCTACAGCGTCAGCGACAACGCGCTCGAAGACCGGAGCCGGGAGCCGGTCGACACGTCGAGAGGCTTGGCGGTCGCGGCGCAGATCGTGCGCGGGCACGGAGGTCGCCTCTGGTCACGGGGCGCCGCCGACGGCGGCAGGGCGTTCTGTTTCACTCTCGGCTGATCGAGCCGCGTCCGCGATCGATCCACACGCGACCGCCTGACGGCGCCGTTGCCGGCCCGGTGGAGTCTCTTCGCGGAGGCGAACCCGACCGGCCGGAGCCGGCCACGCGGCGGTTGCGCAACTTTCGAAACAACGAACGCAAAAAGGAGAACGCACATGGGAACGGTCATGAGGGATTTTCGGGACTTCATCGGCAAGGGCAACGCCATCGACCTCGCGGTCGGCCTGATCGTCGGCAGCGCGATCGGCGCCATCTTGAAGTCGTTCGTCGACGAACTGGTCATTCCGCTCACCGGCCTGATCAGCAAGGTCGACTTCTCGAACATGTACATCGTGATCCAGGGAACGGTGGCGGAAGGCACGCCGCTGGCGGAGGCCCGCAAGGCCGCCGGCGTCGTTGCCCTCGGCTACGGGCAGTTCCTCACGGTCGCGATCAACACGCTGATCCTCGCCTTCGCGGTGTTCCTGGTGGTCCGCGCGGTCAACGGCTTGAAGGCCAGGATCGCGGCGGAAGAGAAAGCCGCTCCCGCTCCGCCGCCGCCGGCCGATGTCGTGCTGCTCGGCGAGATCCGGGACCTGCTCAAGGCGCGCTGACGCCGTCCTCGGGCCGAGGATCGTGACCGCCCGGCGGCTGCAGCCGCGATCCGGGTGGTCACGATCCTTCCCGAGCGCGTGGCGGCGGCGACGCAGTGACGGATTCGCGCCGCTGCCGTCCCCTCGCGGAGCGCTCCGCGTCCGCGGGATCCGTGGTTTCCCGAAAGCCGCCTCGGGTCTTCCCGGGCCAGCCCTCGGTCCTCCTCGCAGCGTGCCCCCTCGCGGGCGGGGAACTCCGGATCGACGGGCCACCATCGGATTCGGTAGGTTGCCCTCGCATCCCGTCGATCGGTCCACGCCCACCGGAGCGTCCTCGACCGCGGAACGGGACAGCTTCACGGGGTCCGGCCCATGGACTCCGACTCTGCAGGGGACAGAACGATGACCCGATTCGACCACGCCCAGGCGGCTTCGACAGGGACGATCGCGCTGATGGAGGGTTCGGCGGGAGCACCGGACTTCGCGGGATGGAGCCAACCGTCCGCCGCCCGGCATCGACGGCAAACGACGTTGATGCTGGTCGGCGTGGCGCTGGCCTCGTCCGTGCTGTCGCTGCTCGTCGTCCTGGTCGCGCCGGCCTGAGCCGGGCTGGACTGAAGCGCCTTCCGTTCCGGGCAGGATACGAGGAACGGAAGGAGAATCGCTCGATGGCGCGAAGCCGTTGATCTTCGCGCCATCGAGCGCAACCCCAACCGCCAGAGGGATCCAGGTCCACGCGGCCGCAGCCAGACCGCCGATGTTGGCCGTAGCCCCGTAGAGCGGAACGCCCCGTGGCCGGCTATGGTCGCCGGCGCCCGTCGTCCTCGCGACGATCCTCACCGCGCGCCGTGGACGGCCCCGACGCCGCGCCCACCGAAGCCAGGAAGGCCTGGTAAGCCTCCGATTCCCGGAGCAACCGCCTGCCCACCGCGATCAGCCGATCGACGGCTTCGTCGCCCAGGTTGATGCTGGTTTCGATGCCGTTGAAGTACTCGCGCTCCTCGGGGTCCGGCAGGTTGTTGAACGCGACCTCGACGACGTGACCGGTCGTCGCGCCTCCCTGCTGCGCGATCGTTTCCACGCTCCCCTCGAGAAGCTCCAGCGTTTCGAAATTGTAGTTGTGCATCCCGGTGCCGGAAACGGCGCTGAGGACCTCCGGAATGGACGGCAGGCCCAACGCTTTCTGGAAGGCATGGCTGCGGTCGGCTTCGGCGTTGACCACGATGACAGCGAGCGGTTTCGGCTCGCGCTGTCCCGTGCGCTCCCGGGCCTGCCTCCATCCGCCTTCTTCGATGATCTCGTTGAGGAAGCCCCGAATGCCCAGGTTGTCGGAGACGCCCCCGTCGAGAAGGTACACGTAGCGGTGCTCGCTGGAATCCAGGTAGTGGGCCATCCTCGAAGCGATGTGGAACCGTCGCCGCGACGCCGTGCGGTCCGCCAGCGCCCCCTCCAGCCACGGGGCGACCTGGTAGCCGCAGCTTCCCGCGAAGTTCTCGAGGACGGTCGGAGCGAACGCCACCGGGACCGACGAGGACGCGAGGACGGCCCTGGCGACGCTCAGCCGGGAGAGGTCGGAACAGATCATCGAGAACTGGTCCTGGTCGAACGGGAACGGGCTTCCCATGCCGATGTCGGTGGCATTGATCCGGATCATCGGACCGCCCGCCCGCTGGAGGTCGGCGTAGGTGGCGTCGTGGAAGATGTGCTCGTTGTAGACGTGCTCGGCCCAGTCCGAACGGTCGTACGAGGTCAGCAGCATGCGGAGCGCGACGAGCGGCCGGGCGAACCCCACCGCCAGTTCCGCGTCGATGTCGCGGCGGAGCAGCGCGTCCTCGAAATCGGTGAAGATCCTGTCGCCGTAGAGCCCGTAGTACGCAGCCGTGAAGCTCCCGCCGGAAACCGAGCTGATGACGTCGACTTCGTCGAGCAGGCGCACCGGCTTGCCGTCCACGACGATGGTCGTGTCGCGAAGCTCGAGCAGCACTCCGTAGGCCAGCGCCGAGGCTCGCGTGCCGCCGCCGGAGAACATCAAGCTGAGGTCGATGGCCCCCGCGTCGGAGCCGAGCTCGGGATTGCCGAGCGTGTAACCGTATGTCGGCGAGTACTCGTGCAACGGCGCGTTGACGGTGCGGGCGGCGGAACAACCCGACGTCACCGCCAGGGCCGTCGCGAGAAGGGCGGCGGCGCGGCCGCGCGGGAAGCAGCGCGATGATGGATTGACGGAACGGCACTCTTGCAACATCGACTGGCCTCCTCGTCGTTCGGGTCCCGCGGAAAGTCCGCCCTGATCACGCGCGCAACCGCAAGCCGCAAGCAAGGCCGGCCGACGCGGCGGGACCTCCGGCGTGCTTCGGGCGGCGCGGGCCCCGGGGTCAGGGCCGGGAAGCTCGCACGTCGACCCTGCGCACGGCACTCCCGCGCGAGTATGAGGGGCGGAGAAAGTCGGTCCTGGTCACAAGATCGACGAGGGGGTCGGCATGAGAATGCGTTTCGCTGTTGTCGCGGCCGTGTTGATCGTCGCGTCCGACGCATCGGCTGCAGTCCACTGGGCGACCTGGAGCGGCTACCCGGAGGCGACCCGAACCGGGACGTTCTCCGCCGGGTATACGATCACGATGTCGCAGGCGACATTCTCGGGGTCGAGCAGCGTCGGTGCGGGACAGGGCTTCGACTGCGTCCCCGATGCGCCAGGCATGGGTGCGCCGGACAATCCGCCGTACCAGCAGATCCTCTCCGGGCCGCCGTCGACGTTGCTGATGGAAGGGGATCTCGTCGTCGAGATCGACCTGAACGGTCTTCCCCGCAAGAGTCGCGTGCTCTTCGGCATCGCGGACCAGAAGTTCCCGCTCGACCTGATCCTCCTGGACGAGAAGGAGCAGCCGGTCGATCCCGACGGGATCACGCCCTTGCCCTTTCACAACTACTATCCGCCCGCTCCCCCGACGTTCCCCGACACCTGGGTCGCCGACCAGAACTCGACGCTGATCGGGAATCGTCTTTCCCGCGATTTTCTGAACGACTCCGTGCCGAGCAGCTTCTACAACCAGACGGGCCTGACCATCCTGTCCGGCCTGCCGGTGGAGACACGCCGGATCCGCTTGCTCGGGACCCAATTCGCGGAAGCCGAGGGGCTCAGCCTGTTCGTCGCGATCGAGGCGACCGGGGATGCCAGCGGAGACGGCGGGACGACCGCGGGCGACGCGCTGCTCGTCCTGAGGGTCGCCGTCGGAAGCCTCGAGCTGACGGACGAGATCCTCGCCTCCTGCGACATGAATGGCGAGGGCAAGATCACCGCGCTCGACGCGCTGCTCGTGCTGCAGGCGTCGGTCGGGCTCCTTTCCGCAACGGGCAGCAGGGCCTCGGAGTGATCCGCGGAGGGAGCGATCGGCGGACGGATGGATGCAAAGGCGTGTCGCCTGGAACGATGAAGGCGACCGACGTCGTCAGCGTTCCTCCGCTTCCCACAGGTGCAGGCGCGTCTGCTCGACCAG
>CAYYZO010000003.1:33839-100491 GCA_964476185.1 uncultured Myxococcales bacterium | reverse complement strand
GAAGACCGGCGGCAACGTGCTGGCGATCGCGCACAACGGCAACCTGTCGAACGGCACGATGTTCCCGCTCGTCGAGTCGTTCACCGGAAAGCCGGTCGATCGCGAGTACGCCGAGCAGCGCGAGAAGTGGGAACGGCTCTACGAGGCGAGCCAGACCAAGGGCGACGGCGAGGCGCACCCGTTCCTGTCGCCGAACGACGAGTTCGCGGACTTCGAGACCTGGGACAAGGGCAACCTCGACGGCACGGTCGCGAAGACGAAGGACATGCTCGAGTTCGAGTACGTGCGCTCGGCTCTGAAGAACGGCCTCGCGCTGGAGCAGCGCCTCGGCGTCAACCCGTACAAGTTCGGGCTGGTCGGCAGCAGCGACGCGCACACCGGGCTCGCCGCGATGGAAGAGGAGAATTTCTTCGGCAAGGTCACGCCGGGCGAGCCTTCGCCGGAGCGTCTCGGCGCGACGTTCATGCAGAACGAGAAGACCGGCATCCGCATCATGGACTGGGAGGTCAGCGCGTCGGGGTACGCGGCCGTCTGGGCGAGGGAGAACACGCGCGAGGCGCTCTGGGACGCGATGGAGCGCAAGGAAACCTACGCGACGACCGGACCGCGGATGGTCGTCCGCTTCTTCGGCGGCTACGACTTCGATCCGGAGGACGCGCACCACCGCCTGCCGGCGGCGATCGGGTACGCCAAGGGGGTGCCGATGGGCGGGGACCTCGCCAAGGCTCCGTCCGGCAAGTCGCCGACTTTCCTCGTCGCCGCCATGAAGGACCCGATCGGCGCGAACCTCGACCGCATCCAGATCGTCAAGGGCTGGCTCGACGCCGGCGGCAGGCTGCACGAGCGGGTCTACGACGTGGCCTGGGGCGATGCGGACCGGCGCAAAGTTGGACCAGACGGGAAACTGCCGCCGGTCGGCGACACCGTGGACGTCGCGCAGGCGACGTGGACCAACACGATCGGCGATCCGGAACTGATCACCGTCTGGAAGGACCCGGACTTCGATGCCGCCGCGCGCGCGTTCTACTACGCCCGCGTGCTGGAGATCCCGACGCCGAGGTGGACGGCCTACGACGCTTCGCGT
This sequence comes from uncultured Myxococcales bacterium, assembly GCA_964476185.1. Lineage (GTDB taxonomy): Bacteria > Desulfobacterota > Binatia > UBA1149 > CAITLU01 > DATNBU01. Next base: position 99,407 of record CAYYZO010000003.1, on the reverse strand, counting down.
TTCGGCGTCGAGCCGCTGCCGGGAACGCGCATGAAGCTGCAGGATCGGGCCTACACCTCGCCGATCTGGTACACGCCGTGAGGCTTCGCGGATCGGCGTCCGCCGCCGGCAGGCAGCGGGCGGCGGCGGGCGCGGGAAGCGGCGCGGCGCCGCGCGCGTCCGCGCTCCGGCGCGGCGGGCGCGTCAGCGGCTGACGGGGAGCGTCAGCACCGGCCCGGCGCTGTGGATGTCGCCGGCCTGCAGGGACAGCACCATCCGCAGCAGCGAGAACGTCGTCTTCGAGTGCAGGTCGGAGTCGTCGATCCAGAACCAGGTCCCGCGGTACGGGACCGCGACGTACGCTCCCTTCGGCTCCTGGCCGGAATGGACGCGGATCAGCGATCCCGTCAGTTGCGTCCAGTCGAAGCGCTCCCCGGACCGCGTGTGCGTCACGGTCACGCGTCCGGCCGCCTCGTGCGCGGGCGGGACCTCGACGGCCTGCGACGCGTAGAACATGGCCGCGGTCGCCGAGCGCGGGACGACGCTGATGCGCTCCGGGTCGCGGTGCCCGACGCGCGCGACGACTTCGTAGTAACGCTTTCCGGGCGTGAGCCTGAGGATCTTCACGAGTTCCCTGGTCTCGGGTCGCTCGAGCGCCTCGGGCTCCAGGTACAGGAACACGCGGCGATCGGCGGCCGGACGCGCGCCGAGCACCGTGTCGGGGCTCGACGACAAGCCGACGAGCCCGTCCTGCTGCAGCGCGCGCAGCAGGTGCGCGACGCGCAGGAACTCCTCGAAGCGCGGCGCCTGCTCCGGCGTCGGCCCGGACGCGGTCGGCGCGTTCGGGATGCCGTTGATCGACTGCACGAGCAGCAGCAGCGCGCGTTCCACCGACCAGCCCGAGGACGTCAGCAGCAGCAGGATCTCGAGTTCGACCGGCTCGAGGAGCTGCTTGACGAATTCCTCGCCCTGCAGCGGCGTGTAGGTCATCGTCGGCGTTTCCTCGAAGGAAACGGCGCCGTCGAGCCAGACGAGGTCGGGATCCCCGATCTGGACCTCGCCCCGGGTCCCGATGCTGCGCTGGAACTTGAGGCTGGCGGACACGCTGGCGACCTGCAGGAAGAGCGGAGTGTCGCGGTAGCGCAGCCGGACGAGGTTCAGCAGCAGCTCCTGCGCCCCGGTCCGTTGTACCGCGATGTTGTAGTCGCTGCGGTTCAGCTCGAGGGCGCGCGGCCCGATCTGCGTGCAGCCGCCCAGCAGGCAGGCCGCGGCGAGCACGGCCGTCGAGGCGCGATGGCGTCGTGTCATTTCGAGTCCTCCGTCGATCCCCGCGGCGGCCAGTCGAGGGTCGACCGCAGGTCCCGCGCCCGCTCCGGCGGGACGTCCGGGAACGGCAGGTGGCCGGCCTCGCGCCATCGGCGCACCTCGTCCTCGGCCGCGCGGCTGCGGTCGGCGCTCAGGCCCGCGTCGCCGGCGAGGTAGAGCGTCCGCGACGGGAACGCGATCGAGGTGCCGCTCTGCTCGATGATGTCCAGGATCCGGAGCAGCAGGTCCTCGCGGATCGCCAGGAACTCGACCCACTGGGGCGTCGAGACGTAGGCGAACACCTCGATGTCGAGGGAACTCGGCCCGAATCCGGTCAGCCGGACGCGCATCCCGGCGTCGGGATCGACGCGAGGATGCGCCAGGAGCATCTCGCGGATGCTCGCGAGCAGGAACCGCAGCTGCTCGGGGGTGGTTTCGTAGCGGACGCCGACGACGGTGCGAAGCAGCATGATGTCGCGCCGCGTGAGGTTCACGATCGACATCTTCGACAACACCGCGTTCGGGATCGTCGTCACGGCGCGGTCGAGGCCGCGGATGCGCGTGGAACGGATGCCGATGGCCTCGATCGTGCCGATCTCGTCGCCGTAGCGGCACAGGTCGCCGACGCGCGCCGGCTTGTCGGCGAACAGGCTGAGGCTGCCGATCAGGTTCTCGACCGTCGGCTGCGCCGCCAGCGCGATCGCGAGGCCGCCGACGCCGAGGCCGGCGACGATGCCGTAGACCGGCACGCCGAGGCGGTCGGCGCCGACCGAGAGGAGGGCGGCTGCCGCGCCGAGGCCGAGCAGCCGCATCGAGATGCGGATCAGGTACGCGTCGACGCCCTCGGTCGGGATGTTCGGCGACGCGATCACGGCTTCGGCGACGACCGGCGCGGCGCGCCAGGCGAGCCAGGCGCCCGAGGTGAACATGACCAGCGTCGCGGCCGATCCGATCGCAGCCGCGGGCGGACCGAACAGGTTGATCGTGACGAGCGCGAGGACGGCGGCGACGGGCGTGGCCGAGAACACGAACGCCGGCAGGGCCAGCCGGAGCAGCGCGCGCACGAACGGTCTGTCGCTGTCGTGCAGCGAGAGCAGATAGAACAGCCGGAGCACGACGAGATAGAGCACCAGGACCAGCGCCAGGCCGATCCACTTCCAGATCGCGTTCTCGAGCACGGGCCTGCGCAGCCAGTCGGGCATCGCCTCGATCCACGAGTAGTGGATCGGCCATCCGCCTCCTCCCATCAGGATTTCGGCCATCCCGGGGACGGGCACGTTGCGCGTGTACGGCTGCGCGCTGACCTTCGCGTGAAGCGAGGCGGCGACGGCGACCGTGCGCGGGCTGAACAGGTACTCGGCGCCGGTTTCGTGGTCGACGCGGACGAGCGTGATCGGCGTGTGCGGGATCGTCCAGCGCTCGAGCGGATGGGCAGGATCGGCCTCGACCTCATCCTTTCCGGGGATCTCGTCCGGAGGCGGCAGGTTGATCCGGCTCAGCGTCTCGTAGAGCGCCAGCGTTGCGGCGCCGCCCGTCTTGCGGCGGGCCGACTGGGCGACCTCGCGAAGGTCCAGGCCGTCGAGGGCCGGCGCCGCGAGCTCGGGCAGGTGCAGGAACTCGTCGCTCGTCGGCGAGGGGAGGTACTGTTCGGCGAGGTACGCGGCGAGCGTGTCGGTCGCGCGCAGGAACGTCTCGATCGCCGCTCGAGGTGAGGACCGGTCGGGCAGCTCGAGAACCGATCCGACCGGGGCCGCCGCGTCGGAGGTCGCCCGGGCCGGCGCGGCGACGAGGAACAGCGCCAGCACGACGAGTCCGCGGGCGGCTCGGCGATCGGTCATCCGGCTGTTGCGATGGCGATGATTCACGCGCCCCCGGCGGTTCCGATGCAGCCGGCGACCGGGGCTCCGCGGCCCGTTGCGGCATCGTTACAAAAACGCAGTAGCTGCGGCAGGATCCGTCGAGGGATTCAACCGATCGTTGGCGGGCATTGCAAGGCATCCGCGGTGCAGGCCGGGGCTGGCACCCGGTCGGCCCTTCGCCGCGGTTGATTCGTGGCGGCCAGCCCCCTACGAGTCCGCGTCGGGATCGGCCGCGTTCGCCGCGTCGACGCGCGGAAGACGGCGGTCCGATGAAGCCGTGCCGCGGGGGATGACCCCCGCCGGCGAGTTGGGGGACAGTGATGGCACCGAGCGGCCCGGAAGACGCGATCGACGACGAGCTTCGCAGCGTCGTCGAGCGCGCGTTTCCCGAAACGACTCTCGAGGTGACCGAGGAGAGCGGCGACGCTCGGCCGGCCTTCCGCAGCCCGGACATTCGCCAGGCTTGGGAGCGCCTGCACGACGCGGCGCGCGGGCGCGAAGTGCTGGTCCTGCTCGAGATGCTCGAGGGCAACTGGCTGCGTGAGGAAGAGCGCTGGAAGGCGGTGACCTTCCTCGGATACGCGCTGCACACCTCCGAGAGCCAGCCGCACCGCGAGAGCATCCTGCGAACGCTTGCCGAAGAAGCGGCCGTCAAGCAGCGCAGCGCCGTGCCGAACGACGTCGTGCGACTGCAGGGCGGCGCGCTCGAGGCGATCGCGAACGCCCCGGTCGGCGGCACGGCCAAGTGGCAGTGCCTGCTGCGCGCGATCCAGGCGTCGCGCTCCCACTTCCGCGAGATCCTCGCCGCGCTCGCCGGGTACCGGCCCACCGAGGCGTCCGCGGTCGCGGAGGCCATGCCGATCCTGCTGGACGCGATGATGCGCTCCGAGCGGATCGTCGATCTCGACCAGCTCGCGGTGCTCGTTCGACAGTTCGACCTGCGCAGCGCGACCCCCGACGTCCGGCGCCTCCTGCTCGCGGCGAACTCGCACCTGGGCTCCCGAGTGGCGTGCATCCTCGCGGACTGGGAGGACGCGGAAGCGGCGCCGGAAATCCGGCGGGCGATCGATCAATACCGCCACGCGAGCGACCCGAACGTCGACGGTCTGCTCGAAGCCCTGTACCGCCTCGAGGGAGCGGCCTGCGTGGATTACGTCGCGGAGGTCTTCCGCACGGCGCCGGCCGCGCTGCAGGAGCACCTGCTGCAGCACAGCCTGCGCGCCATGGCCTCGGCGGCCGTCGTTCGCGCGGTCGCGGAGGTCGGCGAGACGACGAAGGATCCGGACCTGAAGAACGCGGCGTCGGAGTGCCTGGAGCACCTCACGGCCGTGCTTGCCGCCGCGGAGGCCGACGCGGCGGCGGCATCCGCTGGTTCCGCAGTCGCGGCGGCGGTTGCGGCGGGCGCCGCGGCTTCACCGTCGTCGGCCGCTTCGGGCAACGCGGCGGCCGATTCGTGGAGTCCGACCTGGGACGATGCGTCCGCTTCGAAGGAACCCGCGACGCCGGCGCCGGCTCCTTCCGGTCCGTCCGGGGAGTCCTGGCGACCGTCGCAGGACGACTCCGCACCGGTCGTGCGGGAGGCTCCGGTCGGCAGCTCCGACGAGCGTGCGCGCCGGCTCGCGATCGAGGCCGAGGCGCTCGCGATGATCCGGGAGGAGGCCCGGCATCCGGCCGAGACCTCCGCGACGTGGAACCCGTACGCGAAGCCGCCCGAGGAGCCCGCGGACGTCGCGAACGGAGCGCACCCGGCCGGGATCGCGCTGTTCGTGCTGCTCGTGCTCGCGGCCGCCGGCTCGCTCTACGCGCTGCTCGTGACCGGGAGCTGACCGGGGCCTTCGCCGCGGTGGATTCGTCGATCTCGCGGCGCGCCGGGTTCCCTTACCCGCATTTGGGCGCGCGTCCGGCCGCGCGCGCCTGCTCGTACAGCGGCAGCGCGGTCGGGAGGCGCTTCTCGAGCTGCTGGATGCGCGTCGCGTGCGACGGGTGGGTCGACAGGAACTCGGGCGTCGTCGATGCGCTGGCCCGCCTGGCCATGTTGCGCCACAGGTCCGGCGCGCGACGAGGGTCGAACCCCGCGCGCGCCATCAGGTCGAGGCCGACGAGGTCCGCCTCGGACTCTTGGGCCCGGCCGAAGGGCAGCAGGACGCCGACCTGGGTTCCCATGCCGAGAAGCGCATAGAGCTGGCCCTGCTGCGCCGAGGTTCCGCCGGCCGCGACCGAGACGAGCTGCGCGCCGACGTCCGCCGCGTACGCCTGCGAGATCCTCTCGTTCGAGTGCGACGCGAGAACGTGCGCGACCTCGTGCGCGATCACCGCGGCGAGCTCGTCCTGGTTCGTCGCGACCGACAGCATGCCGCTGTACACGCCGATCTTCCCGCCCGGCAGCGCGAACGCGTTGACTTCCGGGCTCTGGAAGACGACCACTTCCCAGTCGGTGCCGGCCTTCGGGCCCTGGACGGCCTGCGTGACCGCCGTTGCCACGCAGTCCACGTAGGCGTTCGTGCGCGCGTCGGACGACGCGGGGGTTTCCTTCTTCTGCGTGGCGAACGCGGCGGCGCCGATCCGCGCGACTTCGTCCTCGGGAAACAGCAGCAGCTGCGAGCGTCCGAGAGGTGAAGTGGCGCAGGCAGCGGCGAATGCGCCGAGCGCGAGCGCGACGGCGCGACGGGAAGACACGGGGATTCGCATGCCGCGAAACTAGCGCGGCCGGCCGTCCCAGGCGACCGCGAGCATCCGGCGCGGGCCTGATCCGTCGCGTCCGGCTGTTCAGTCGGAGACGTCCGCGAACGCCCCGGCGTCGTTGCGGCCTGCCGGGATGCCGAACGTCGCGCTCCAGCACGCCGCGCCGCTGCTGCGCAGCTGCACGGTCACCGCGGGGTCGTGGCCGAGCGGCAGCACGGTCGAGAACGCGGGCGCGCCCTTGGCCGAGAGCTTGACGTCGCCCGCGCCCCCCGACTTGGCGCGCAGCGAGGCCTTCACGCTTCCCGAGGCGGTCGAGCGGAAGCGGTGCGACGTGGAGTTCGACCGCCAGCAGTCGGCGACGCCGCAGGTCGCCGCCGACGGCAGTTCGGCCGCGAGCGCGACGGTCGGCGTGCCCGCTGTCGTCTCGTACAGGCACAGAAGGTACGAAGTCGATGTCGTCGGATCGCCGTAGCCGGACAGGGTCGCGCCGGTGAGGCCCTTCAGCTTCCATTTCAGGCTGTCGCGGTCGGTGCCGGCGTCGTCACGGATCTTCAGCGACGACGTCCTCGACCCGGCGGCGGTCGCACAGGAAGGCGAAGGCGCGGACGGGCAGTCGAGGGCGCACGTCGAGTCGCATCCGTCGCCGTCGGCGAGGTTGCCGTCGTCGCAGGATTCGCCGCTCGTCAGGACTCCGTTGCCGCACGCCGTGACCGTGCAGTTCCCGTCGCATCCGTCGCCGTCGCTGGCGTTGCCGTCGTCGCAGGCTTCGCCGGCGGTCGCGACGGCGTTGCCGCACCCGGTCGGCGTGCAGTTGCCGTCGCAACCGTCGCCGTCGACGAGGTTGCCGTCGTCGCAGCTCTCGCAGCCGAGGTCGGCGCTGCCGTCGCCGCACACCGAGCCGGTGCAGTCGGCGCCGAACGCGCCGGGCGGGCTCGACGGACCGCGCGGCGCGCCCGTGAAGTCGCGCGCGACGGTGTTCGCGAGGTCGCCCGGCGGCGCTGCGGGCGAGGCCGGCAGGTCCGCGCCCGGGAACGAGGGCAGCGCGTAGGTCGTGGCGGAGTAGAGGTTGCCGGACGGCAGCGGGTGGAAATTCCCGGCGGCCGCGTTGACGAACTCCGGCTCGGTGCCGTTGATGTCGTTGTCGGCCAGGAGCTGCGTCTCGTTGCACGTCGGGTTCGACGGCGCGCAGCCCTCGCCGCCGCCCTCGATGCCGAGCGGATGCGACGGCGGGCCGTTCCAGATCACGTTGCCGCGCAGGCGGGCGTTCGTGTCGGTGCGGGCCGGGGACGGGATGTTCGACGACGGCGAGGTCGTCCTCGGCGCGTGGATCGCGAAGTGCTGCCACAGGCTCCGGAAAGGCGCCGGGTTGTAGAAGACGTTGTTGTAGACGAACACGTTGCGGTTCGGGATCGGCTCCTCTCCGCTTCCGGATGTTCCCCATCCGCCGGAGGCCAGCCTGGCGCTGCACGCGCTCGTGTTCCCGTCGCAGCCGCGCAGCCCGAACACGAGCTCGAGCACGTGGCTGATCGAGCCGGTGCGGTACATCGTGTTGTAGGCCAGCAGCACGTTGTAGCCGCCGTTGACGCCGAGGCCTGCGCCGTCCGTGTCGTGCACGACGTTGTTCACGAAGCGGATGTCGTAGGCCTCGTAGTGGAGCCACGGCGAGGTCATGAACTCGAAGCCGGTGCCCTGGCCGGCCGTGTAGCCGCCGTTGCCGCAATCGTAGAGCTCGTTGCCCTCGATGCGCAGACCGGCCGATCCTCCCTTCGTGTAGAGGCACCAGTCGCCGGCATCGTGGATGCGGTTGCCCTGCAGGTGCCCGTGCTGCACCGCGACGAAGTCGACGGCGTTGTCCCAGGCGCCGGAGATGTCGCTGTCCTCGACGTAGACGTTCGTCGACTGGTTGATCTTGACGGCCTCCTGCACCGCGTGCGTCGCGGGGGCGGCGCCGCGAACGGTCACGTCGTGGAGCTGGAAATGGTCGCACTGCTCGCAGTGCAGCACGTCGCCGCCGCCTTCGGACACGTGCAGCCCGTCGAGATAGAGGTAGCGGCAGTCGAAGATGTTGAGCGCCGGGAGCAGCGCCGTCCCGGCGCCGTCGGCCGCTTCGACGATCACCGGGTGCGCGAACGTGCCCCAGCGGGATTCGAAGTAGTTCGGAACGGCGCCGGACGGGTAGGAGCCGGCGACGAGCCGGATGCGGTAGCCGGTCGTGGACAGCGTGGTCGCCATCGGCACGCGGCTCCAGGCCTCCACGAGGGTGCGCACGGCCGTCGGACGCGTGCCGCCGGAGTTCGCGTCGTTCCCGGAGACCGGGTCGACCCAGATGTCCTGCAACACCGGGGTGCCGCGGTCGTAGTACCGCGGGTCCGCCGAAGCGCGGGACGCGAGAAGCGGGACGAGCAGCAGCCCGATCAGCAGGCCGACCGCGGCGACCCTGAGCCTGCGCAGGCCGGAAGTCCGAACGCTGTTCATGGATGATCCCCCCAGGTTCGTGGATACGCGAGGTCCCGGCCCCTGCCAAGACCACTTCGTTCGGGCGCGGGAAAAACCGGTGTCGGGTGTCGCGGGGCTTCGCGCGAGGAGGAGCGGCCGACCTTGTAATTCCGCCCGCCTCGCGCCAAGACCGCGGCAGGCGGCTCGTCGCAGGGCCGAAGAGCGACGCCATGCTGTCCGCACTCGCCCAACGACTCCTGCTCGTCGCAGGCTCCCTCGCGTTCGCGTGCGTGCTGACCGAAGCCGGGTTTCGCGTCGCCGGCTACGCGCAGGGGATCGACTACCGGCTCTACCTGAAGGAGCTGAAGAACTCGGACCGTCTGCCGCGGCAGCTGTTCCGGGCGGACCCGGCCACGAAGACCGCGCTCGTCCCGAACCGGCAGGCCCTCGCGGTCACGTCGGACTTCTCGGTCGTGTATTCGACGAATGCGAAGGGGCTGCGGGACCGCGACTACGAGTACGACAAGCCGCGGGACAAGCTGCGCATCCTCGCGCTCGGCGACAGCCTCACGTTCGGGGAAGGCGTCGCGTACGGCGAGCGGTTCGCGGACATCCCGGAAGCCGAACTGGAAGGCCTCGAGATCGTCAACGCCGCCGTCCCGGGGTGGGGCCTCGAGTCCGAGCTCGTGTGGCTCGTCCGCGAAGGGCTGCGTTATCGCCCGGACCGGGTCGTGATCTTCATCAATTTCGTCGCCACGCAGAGGCTGCTGCCGGGACTCGTCCGCGACGGCGAGGTCGTGCTGCCGGACGCCGCGGACGCACCACCGTCCGGACCCGGGGAGGCCGGCGGGGAATCCGGCACCTGGTTCGTGCGCGCCGACGATCCGCTGTTCCGGGACCGCGGCTTCCTCGTGCGGCATTCCTGGGCCCTGAGCTACCTGACGTTCCGACTGACGCTCGCGATGCGGCGTGGCAGCCTCGAGGAACAGGACGCCGAGCGCTGGCGCGGCAAGAACGCCGGCCGGGAGGTCGCCGAGGAGATCGCCGACCTCTCGAAACCTTCGGAACGCACGATGATCGTGCTGCGGAAGTTCGTCGAGATCGCGAACGCCGAGGGCTTCGCGCTGACGATCGTGAACATCAGTTCGTGGGCGACGATGAGCTTCGTCGGGCAGGTCGACCCGCGTGTCGACTACTTCGACCTCGCGCCGCTCCTCGGCGAGGAAGCGCGCCGGCAGCCGGTCACGTTCCGGTACGACCCGCACTACACGCCGCGCGCGCACGCGCTGCTCGGTCACGAGTTGACCCGGATCTTCCGTCCGTACGTCGAGGACTACCGTTCGGCCAGGCGCTCCGGCGCCGGCGGCTGAAGCTGGCCGGCGCGCGTCAGGGCGCCGGCGTCGGGACGGCGTCCCGCGTCGCTCGCGCCTCGCGGCGCTCGCCGACCAGCACGGCTCCCCACGCGCGCAGCTTCTCGAAGCCGAGCAGGAAGACGCCGACGGCCGCCACCGCGGCCGCCTGGCCGGCGAGGCCGAGGGCGACGCGCTCGTCGTAGCAGGTCCAGGCGAACTGGCCGACGCAGAGCACGGCCACGACGAGCAGCGTCGGCCTTCGCCCGAGGTACGCGACGATGAACGCCCCGAGCGGCGCGCCGAGGGCGACGATCGGGGCCGCGGCGAGCCAGTTCTCGTACACGCCGGGCTGCAGGCCGGTCGTCAGGTTCTTGATCGCGATGCCGAGCACGGACGTGAACGCCATGATCAGCACCGACGTCGGGATCGCGATCTTCAGGTCGGTGCGGGTCAGCAGCACCAGGACGGCATAGAGCACCATGTCGATGCCGACGCCGGTCACCGCCGCGACGGTCGCGGCCGACAACAGGCCGATCCCGAGGCCGACGCGGAAGTCCCAGCGTTCGTCGAACTCGGTCATGCCTTCGTGCGAGGCGATCTCGTCCAGCCGGTAGAGGTGCAGCACGCCGAAGCTCGCCCAGACGACTGCGAAGCAGACCTTGATCCACAGCTCGGGCAGCAGCGGCGCGATCCAGAAGATGCCGAGGGGAAGGCCGACGACCGCGCCGAGCATCGAGCCCTGCAACATCGACCAGGCGAGCGGCTGGCGGCGCGACAGGATGAAGATGCTGGCGCTCGTCATCCCGATCGACTGCACGGCGAAGCTGAAGTCGCGCCCGAGCGTGGCCGGCTGGTCGAAGAACAGGACCAGGACCGGGAAGCCGACCGTGCCGCCGCCCATCGGCGTCGAGCCGGCCACGTAGCTCCCGAGCGCCATCGCGAGCGCGATCGGCCAGTGCGCGACGACGTCCGCCCAGCGGCCGCCTCCGAACACGAGCCAGGCCCACGTGGCGTAGAAACCCGCGAGCCACAGGAACCAGACCCAGAGGCGCTGGCGGAGGGGAGGCTGGAGCGACATCAGGCGCGGGCTCTTACCGCAGTCGCGCTACGACGGGAATCCGGGACGCCGCGCCGCGGGCGCCGCGTTCGGCCCGAGCGTGCCCGCTTGCAGCTCCCGCCGCGCCTCGCGCCGGGCGAGGAAGGCGAGGATCGTCGCGCCCGCGAGCAGGACGAGCGGAACCAGCATCAGCCAGTCGCCGGCGGAGTGCGCGAGACGCAGCCAGACCACGTCGATCGCGTGCGTGTCGGTCGCGTGCAGCGCTCGCAGTCGCTCGAGGAAACGCCACGCGCCGACGAGGGGAAACGCGTCGATCCGCCACGCCGCTGCCGCGCCGTCGTACGTTTTGGCCCAGCCCGCCAGCGAATCCGTGAGCACGCAGGGCAGTGCGAACGCGAATCCGGCGAGCGTCAGCGCCGCCGGCAGCAGGGTTCGCACGCGTCCCTCGAGCCGCCCGAGGCCGAGGCCGGCCAGCACCGCGAGCAGCGGAATCGCGGGCACGAACAGGCGCAGTCCCCAGAACCAGCCGCCCCACCAGACGTGCCAGCCGACCGTCGCTGCGAACATCGCGGAGACGAGCAGCAGCAGCGCGGCGAGCTCCCCGAGGCGGCCGGCCCGCCGGAGCGCGGCGATGCCGGACGGAACGAGGACGAAGGCCGGGAACTGCCAGAGGACGCCCCGCGCGGGGCTCACCAGCGCGGCGGCGACGACCTGCGGCGCGGGCAGCGCCCAGCGCGCTCGCGACGTGTAGCCGAAGTGCAGCGGGTCGCCGAAGCGCGCGAAGTTGACGCCCAGCGTGATCGCGACGCCGGCCGCCGCGGCGGCGCCGATCGCGGCGAACGCGAGCGCCCGGCCATCGCCCGCCAGCGCCGAAAGCGTCTTTCGGGAAGGCCGTCGCGCCGCCGCGGCGAGCAGCGCAGGAGGCGGAGCGAGGACGACCAGGACGGCCGGGACGAGCAGGAGCCCTTCGAACGGGCGCACGAGGATCGCACCGGTCACGACGGCCGCGCACGCGGCGAGCGCACGCAGCGATCCGCCCTGCCGCGATCGAACCGCCGAGAGAAGGCCGGCCACCCAGCACAGCCCGACGAGCGGCTGGGCGAAGTCGCCGCGCGCGTACGCGAACGCGATCGAGCCGATGCTCGCGAACGCCATCGCCCACAGGCTCGCCGCGAGACCTGCGCCGAGCGCGGCGGCCAGGCGCGCGACCGCCCAGGCCGAGGTCGCGAACACCAACGCGTGCAACCACGATCCCCCGGCGAGATAGAGCGGGTCCTCGTAGGTTTGCCGGTAGTAGTGGGTCGCGAGCCTGCGCGGCTTCGCGGCGGACTGCGGGACCATCGGCGCGAGCGGTGCCGCGACCAGGTAGCCCGGAACGTACGCGAGCGAGGTCCCGATGCCGTACTGGCTCGTGTGGAACGGATCGCCGGTCCACGTCCAGACCGGGGACCGGAAGCGAAGGGAACCGTCGAGCACGATCGATTGCGCCTGGCGCTGCATCAGCAGGCCGTCGACGCTCGCCATGTGCCCGCTCATGACCGCGAGCCCGACGAGTGCGAGCGAGGCGGCGGCGAAGCCGTGCGCGCGTCGCGCGTGACCGGCCGGGTCGGTCACGGGTTCATGCCGGCGGCGCGAAGCCGCCGGTCTTCGCGAGGAACTGCGTGCAGATGTTGTTCTGTTCGGTCCAGCCGGGCACGAGCACGCCCTGCTTCTCCATGCGCTGGATGATGCGCAGGAAGATCACGCTGAAGCGCAGCCCCGCCCAGACCTGGTAGTAGTCGAGGTCGCGGAGGCGGCGTCCGCCGGCGGCTTCGTAAAGGCGAACGGTCTCGTCGGCGTCGGGGAAGCCGGGCAGGGCAGGAGCGCCGACGCCCTCGCTGAGGAAGCGGTTCAGGTAGACGAACCACGCGACGTCGACTTCGGGCGGGCCGAGCGTGGCCATCTCCCAGTCGAGCACGGCGACGGGCTCGAAGTCGCGGACCATGATGTTCGAGGGCCTCGCGTCCCCCCAGTTCAGCACGACGACGTCGCGGCCCTCGGGGCGGTGACGCTCGAGATGATCGAACGCCGCCTCGATCGTCGGCTGTGGCCGGCCCTCGCCGGCCCAGGCGAGGAAGCGACGGTAGTAGGCGAGCTGCTGGTCGAATCCCGCGGGGCCGAACTCGCGGCGGTCGAGGAAGTCGAACCCGGCGTTCTTCCAGTCGATCGCGTGCAGGCGCGCGAGCAGCGCGACCTCGCGTTCGTAGAGCGATCGCTGGTCCTTCTCGGAGGCCTCGGCGAGGAACCCCATGACGGTGTACGGCGGGTTGTCGCTCGGCACTTCGCCGTCGACGCGGTCCATCACGTAGAACGGCTCGCCGATCACCGAGTCGTCCGGTTCCCACCAGCGCACGCGCGGCACCGGGACGTCGCTCACTTCCGCCACGAGCTGCATGCAGCGGAACTGCGCGTAGAGGTCGTACTCGGGGAAGACCGGATGCTCGGTGGGCCGCGAGCGCACCACCCAGCGACCGGCCCGCGCCTGCGCGCCTTCGCGCCAGGCGCCGTCGACGAGCATCGTCTCGCTCGAGAAACCGGTCAGCCCGGGCGCGGCGATCCCGCCGAGCGTGAACGCCTCGGCGCCGGGGTGCCTGGCGGCGAACCATCGCTCGAGGCGCTGGCGCAACTCTTCGGGGTCGTAGTGGCTCTGGGAGGGCATGGTCGCTCCTTCGTCGTCAGCAGCAGTTCGGGCGGCGCGCGGCGCGCTCGGCCAGCGCGGCGCGCGCGGCCGCCGGGGAGACGGCGTGGCGGCACGCGCCGGTTCGGTCGGCGCCGTGCGCGGGCATCACGCCGAGGAAGCCGCGGAGGAACGCCGCCGCGGCGCGGCCGAAGCGGCGCGCGAGCGCCGCCACGCCTCGCGGAACGCACCACGTCCGGGCGTTCACGCGCGCACCTCGCCGATCGCGACGGCCCGGTGCCCGCTGCGGCCGGCCAGCGTCTTCCACCAGACGCGCGCCGCGTCCGCCACCACGATCGCGACCAGCGCCATGAACGCCGCCGTGACCGCCGCGTCGAGCTGGTTGTTGAAGATCACGTGCCGGGTTTGCGCGACGTTCTCCGCCGCGATCGCGCCCGAGGCGACCTGGCCGGACAGGTGCGAGGCCTGCGCGAGGAAGCCGATGCGCAGGTCCTCGGAGAAGATCTTCTGCCAGCCGGCCGTCATCGTGACGACGAGCAGCCAGGCGAGCGGCGCGATCGTCACGAAGGCGAAGCGCGGCCGGTCGGACTTCACGAAGATCGTCGTCACGGCGGTGAGCGCCGTGGCCGCGAGGAGCTGGTTCGCGATGCCGAACAGCGGCCAGAGCGAGTTGATGCCGCCGAGGGGGTCGATGACCCCCTGGTACAGGAAGTAACCCCAGCCGCCGACGATCAGCGCCGAGGAGAGGATGTTGGCCGGAAGCGAGTGGGTGCGCCCGAGCGGCTCCCAGAAGTTGCCGAGCAGGTCCTGCATCATGAAGCGGCCGACGCGCGTGCCGGCGTCGAGCGTGGTCAGGATGAACAGCGCCTCGAACATGATCGCGAAGTGGTACCAGAGCGCCTTCAGCGCGTCGCCGCCGAGCGCCCGCGAGAAGATCTCGGCCATGCCGACGGCCAGCGTCGGCGCGCCGCCGGTGCGACTGAGCAGCGTGTTCTCGCCGACCTGCCGCGTCAGCGTCTCGAACGCCGCCGGGTCGAGCGTGAAGCCCCACTGGCCGATCTTCGCCGCCGCGTCCGCGACCGTCGGCCCGAGCAGGCTGGCGGGGGCGTTCATCGCGAAATAGACGCCCGGGTCCATCACCGTCGCGGCCATCAGCGCCATCAGCGCGACGAAGCTCTCCATCAGCATCGCGCCGTAGCCGATGAAGCGCGCGTCGGTCTCCTTGTCGATCAGCTTCGGCGTCGTGCCGCTCGAGATCAGCGCGTGGAAGCCCGAGATCGCGCCGCACGCGATCGTGATGAAGCAGAACGGGAACAGCTTGCCGGCGAACACCGGCCCGGACCCGTCGGTGAACTGCGTCAGCGCCGGCATGTGCACGTCGGGGCGCACCCAGAGGAGCCCGAGGGCGAGCAGCCCGATCGTGCCGATCTTGATGAACGCCGACAGGTAGTCGCGCGGCGCGAGCAGCAGCCAGACCGGCAGCACGCTGGCCGTGAACCCGTAGGCGATCAGCGACAGCGCGATGGTCTTCTTGTCGAGGTCGAACAGGACCCGGAGCGTCTCGTGGTCGTGGACGTAGCGGCCGCCCCAGACCGCGAGCAGCACGAGCACGAGGCCGCCGATGGTGGCCTCCATCACGCGTCCGGGCCGGAAACGCGTCATGTAGACGCCCATCGCGAGCGCGATCGGGATCGTGGCGCCGACCGTGAACGTGCCCCAGGGGCTGCCGAACATCGCGTTCGTGACGACGAGCCCGAGCACGCCGATCAGGATCAGCATGATCGACATCACGCCGACGAGCGCCGCGGCTCCGCCGACCGGGCCGATCTCGTCGCGCACGATCTGCCCGAGGCTCTTGCCGCCGCGGCGCATCGAGCCGACGAGCACGGTGAAGTCCTGCACCGCGCCGCCGAGCACGACGCCGATCACGATGTAGAGCGCGCCCGGAAGGTAGCCGAACTGCGCCGCGAGGATCGGGCCGACCAGTGGCCCGGGGCCGGCGATGGCGGCGAAGTGGTGGCCGAAGACGACCCAGCGGTTGGTCGGGACGAAGTCCCGGCCGTCGGTGCGCCGGTGCGCCGGCGTCGGCGTGGCGTCGTCGAGAGCGAGCGCGCGGCCGGCGAGGAATGCCGAGTAGAAGCGGTAGGCGATCGCGTAGATGCACAGGCCGGCGACGAGGAACCAGGTGCTCGAGATCGTCTCGCCGCGCGCGAGCGCGATGGCGCCGAGCGCCGCGGAGCCGGCGACGCCGACGAGGATCCAGGCGGCGACGGACAGGACGTTCCCGGGCCCGGATCGCGCGGGCGACGCGAGGGGCGAGGTCGGATGCGGCGGCGAATCCTTCATGGGCGCGGGATTCTATCCGCGCGCGCGGCTGGTGCGAGGCGTCGCGTGCGCGCCTGAAGGACCCGCGCGTGCGCGCTGCTCGGGCCGCGCGTGCGCGCTTGCCGGTCGGGCGAGCGCGGCGAGGCTCAGGCCGGCGCGCGCAACGCTCGCGGGCGCAGTTCCTCCGGCCACGTCTCCGGATGCTCGGACGGATAGATCCGGAGCTGCTGTCCGGTCGCGGTCAGCAGTTCATCGGTCCGGCAGTCCAGCGCTGCCGCCGCCGCCGCCAGTCCCGATCGCGTCACGCCGTGGATGCCCGGCGCGATCGTGCTCGCGCCGCACTGGAACAGGCCGCGGAGCGGCGTGCGCACCGGGAAGCTGAACGCGCCGAGGTTGCCGATGGTCTTCTCGGTGCCGTAGATGCCGCCGCGCGTGGCGTGGAGGAAGTGTTCGTTGGTCAGCGGCGTCGCGAGCGCCTGGAAGACGACGGCCTTCGAAAGGCCCGGCACGAAGCACTCGGCGGCCTCGAGGATCCTCCTGGCCAGCGCGTCCTTGAGGGCGGAGTACTCGGGGCCGCGCTCCCCGCGCGGCGTGTCGCGCCACTTCGCGAACGCATCGACGGACGCGAGCGCGATGGCTTCGACCGTGTGCCGGCCGTCGCTTCGCATCGAAGGGTCCTTGAGCGTCGTGACGTTCAGGAACAGGCCCGGGATCTCCGGGGCGTCGGAGAGGTCGGCACGCTCGGCGTACTCGTAGGCGGAGTCGATGTCGGTCGTGCGGCTGAACCAGACGTTGCCGGAGTCGAGGCCGGCGGCGCGCAGGTCCATCTCGACGCCGAGGAACAGGCTCAGCGTGGAAACCGAGTAGCGGGTGTGGCGCACGCGGCGGGCGAGCCTCGCGCCGACGTGTTCCTCGTCGACGAGCCTGCCCCACAGCACCCCCGGGTCGACGTTCGCGACGAGGATCGGCGCGCGCACTTCGGTTCCGTCGGCGAGCGCGATCCCGATCGCGCGACCGTCTTCGACGAGCACGCGAGCGACCTCGGCGCCGAGCGTCACCGTCCCGCCGTGCGCCTCGATGTGGCGGATCAACGTGTCGGGGATGTGATGGCCGCCACCTTTCGGGTAGCAGCCGCCGTCGAAGTAGTAGCTCTGGAGTCCGGCGTGCAGCGCGGTCGGCGCGCGCGAGGGCGCCATGCCGTGGTCACCGGCCTGGATCGACAGGATCGCCCGCAGCAGCGGGTCGGACGTGAAGCGGTCGAGGAAGCGGGAGAGCGGCATCAGGCCGAAGCGCAGCACGGTGCGAAGGTGCAGCGGCATCTCGACGGCCTCGAGGAGGCCGGCCGGTGCGCCCGTCCACGCGAGCTCGTCGGCCATGCGCGAGACGGTCTCGAAGTAGCCGTCGATGCCCTCGCATTCGGCCGGAAAGCGGCTTTTCAGGCGATCGCGGAAGTTCTCCATGCCCGCCGGGATGTCGAACCGCTGGTCTCCGACCACGACGTGGTCGTAACCGTCCGGATTGATCTCGAAGAACACGAGGTCGTTCGCGACCCCAAGCCCCTCGTAGATGCGCCGCAGCGCGCCGCCGCGCTCGAGTTCGCCGATGTAGTGGATGCCGGGGCTGAAGCGGAAGCCGGAGAGCGTGAACGACTGGCTGTAGCCGCCCGGAAGGTAGTGCTGCTCGAACACGGCGACCCGGCGGCCGGCGCGCGCCAGGGCCAGCGCTGCCGTCAGGCCTCCCGATCCCGAGCCGATCACGATCGCATCGACGTCCCGCATGGCCGCCTCCTTCCCCGCGTTATCGGGAGTATACTCCGGCCGCATCGCGTGCTGTAGTCCCGTGGGGGGCCGGACGGATGATCTCGGCAACGAACGGCGGCGCCGGGGAACTGGAGCATCGCGTCGACGCTGCGAGGCGCCGGCTGATGACTGTCCGCCTGCGCCTGCTGATCTCGGTGACGATCGCGATCGTGCTCGCGTTCATCGTCGTGGACCCGGTGGTCCTCGACGCGCGGTCGTTCGGCCCGGTGACCGCGTTGCGGTTCGTCGCGCTGGTGCTGCTCCTGGTGTTCCTCGGCGCGACCTGGCAGCCCTGGTTCGAACGGCAGCAGAGTGCGTGGGGAGTAGCGCTGAGCGTCGTCATCGCCGGATTGGCGGCCCGCGGTGCGCTGCTGCGCGACGACATCGCGGTCGCGGTCACGCTGCACCTCATCCTGGTGCTGCTGGACGCGGCGATCCTGCCGTGGGGCCTTGCGTGGCAGGCGCTGGTCGTGCTGGCCTCGATCGTGGTCACGACCGCGACGGTCGCGGTGCTGGGGGCTCCCGCCGCCGGCCAGGGCGAGGTGCTGGTGTTGACGAACCTGGCGGCCGGATGGGTGCTTTCGCTGTTCGTCGCGTTCCAGACCCGGGCGGTGTTCGAGCGGAGCGCGCGAGAGAACCTGCGGCTCGTCGGGGCCGAGCAGCGCATCCGCGCGCTCAACGAGGAGCTCGAGGGCAAGGTGCGGTCAAGGACCGCGGAGCTCGAGGATGCGCTCTCGGACCAGCGTGCCGTGACGCGCGCCATCTCGCACGACCTGCGCCAACCGCTGCGCCACATCGAGGGATACGCCCGCCTGCTCGAGGACGACCTGGCTTCGCGCATCGACGACGAGACGATGGAGCACGTCGATCGCATCCGGACCTCGAGTGCGCGCATGGGCCGCATGGTCGACGCGCTGCTCGAATTCTCGCGGATGACCGGCCGGCTCGTCGACCGTCAGGTCTTCGACCTGAGCGCCTGCGCGCTGGACCTGTGCGGCGACCTCGTCCGACAGGAACCGTCGCGCCAGGCCGAGTTCGTCATAGCGCCCGGCATCGTCGCCGGCTGCGATCCGGGACTCACGCGGAGCCTGCTGCGCGCGCTGCTCGACAACGCGTGGAAGTTCACGCGCGAACAGCCGTGCGCCCGCATCGAGTTCGGGCGGCGCGACGACGCGTTCTTCGTGCGCGACAACGGCGCCGGGTTCGACATGCAGCACACGCGCCGGCTGTTCCACGCCTTCGAACGGCTGCACCACGTCTCGGAGTTCGAGGGGGAGGGGATGGGGCTGGCCATCGCGGAGAAAATCGTCCGCAGCCACGGCGGTCGCATCTGGGCCGAGAGCGAGCCGAACCGGGGCGCGACGTTCCTGTTCACGCTGCGTGGACACGACTGAGAAGTGGGGGACGGGTCGGACGCGCGCGATGCCTTTTCCGAAGTGCGTGGATGCGCAGCGGGTCGCCCGTTCCGTTCTGCCTCCGTCGCTCGGCGCACGCGGCCCGGGACCGGGGCGGCCGATGCGGGCGCACCGCTCGTTCCGTGTTCGGCTCCTCGTTTCGACGAAGTCGCTGTTCGCGAAATATTACGATCCGGTTCACGGCTCGTTCGCGATCCGGTCGCCAGCGGCGAGGTTTATCGACTTCCGCGGCTGCGCCGTGCGTTCGCTCCGTGATAGAGGCCCGTGAAGGCGGGAGCGGGATCGCGCACGAGAACGTGCGTGCGTCCGGGCCCGCGATGACCGCGCCGGCGGACGCCCGCGACACGAGAACGAGCGAATGAGCACGAGAGAACACCGAACGATGAACACGCACGAAGTCCTGAACCAGCCGCCGCCGCTCGAACACCACAACGTCTACCGCACGGACCGCGTGCTCGCGGAAGGCGTGCGCCGCGAGGGCGCCGAGTGGGCGGAGGAGCGCCTCGAGGCCTACGGGGAGATCCTCGGCCGGCCCGAGACGATCCGGCTCGGCATGCTCGCCAACCGGTTCCCCCCCGAACTCCGGACCCATGATCGTTACGGGCACCGCATCGACGAGGTCGAGTTCCATCCGGCCTGGCACGAGATGATGCGGCTCGGCATGGAGCACGAACTGCACAACCTGCCGTGGCGCCGGCCCGGCCGCGGCGCGAACGTCGCGCGCTCGGCGCTCAACTACCTGCACACGCAGGTGGAGTCGGGCAGCAACTGCCCCATCACGATGACGTTTGCCGCGATGCCGACCCTGCGTCACCAGCCGGACGTCCTGGCCGACTGGGAACCGCTGTTGCTCGGCACCGAGTACGACCCGCGCATGGTGCCCGCCTCGCAGAAGACGGCGGTCACGATCGGCATGGCGATGACCGAGAAGCAGGGCGGCAGCGACGTGCGCGCGAACACGACACGTGCGACCGCGATCGACGGCGGTGGTCCCGGCGGTGCGTACCGGATCACCGGGCACAAGTGGTTCTGCTCGGCGCCCCAGTGCGACGCGTTCCTGACGCTCGCGCAGACCGACAAGGGGCTGGCCTGCTTCCTCGTGCCGCGCTGGCGTCCCGACGGGACGCGCAACGCGTTTCGCATCCAGCGCCTGAAGGACAAGGTCGGCAATCGCTCGAACGCGTCGAGCGAGATCGAGTACGACGAGACCTGGGCGCGCATGATCGGCGAGGAAGGGCGCGGAGTGCGCACCATCATCGAGATGGTGCACCACACGCGGCTGGACTGCGTCAGCGGCAGCGCCGGCATCATGCGCGCAGCGGTCGCCCAGGCGATCCATCACACGATGCACCGTGCGGCGTTCGGCAAGAACCTCGTCGACCAGCCGCTGATGCAGAACGTGCTCGCCGACCTCGCGCTCGAATCCGAGGCCGCGACGGCCCTGATGGTCCGCCTCGCGCGCGCCTACGACGAGGACAGCGACGACGCCCGCGCGTTCGCGCGCATCGCGACAGCCGTCGCGAAGTTCTGGGTCTGCCACCGGGCGCCGCACCTGACGTACGAGGCGATGGAGTGCCTCGGCGGCAACGGCTACGCCGAGGAATCGATGATGCCGCGGCTGTACCGGGAGGCGCCGGTCAACGCGATCTGGGAAGGTTCCGGCAACGTGATCTGCCTTGACGTCCTTCGCGCGCTGGCACGCGAACCCGACAGCCTGCCCGCGCTGCTCGCGGAACTGGCATCGGTCCGCGGCCAGAACGCCCGCTACGACGCCGTGCTCGCCCGGCTCGAGAAGGAACTCGCGTCGCGCGACGACGTGGAGGCGCGCGCGCGGATCCTGACGGAGACGATGGCGCTGCTGCTCCAGGCCTGCCAGTTGCTCCGGTACTCGCCGTCGTTCGTCTTCGACGCGTTCTGCCACGCGCGGCTTGGGGATCGTGCGAGGCTGGTGTTCGGGACGCTGCCCGCGGGGACGCGGACGAAGGAAATCGTCGAGCGCGGCGCGCCCGTCGCCGGTTGATCGAGCGGTGCTCCCGACGGCCGGCGCTTCACCGCCGGCCGTCGAGGGCGCGCTGGATCGCGAGGCGCACGCGCTCGGCGGGCGTCGCCCCGGGCTGCAACGCCACCCAGTCGGCGTGCACGTGGCTGATCCGGACGGGAACGGACGGGACGCCGACGATCTGGGCCGCCGCGAGTCGATGCCGCCCCTTGGTTTCCTTGAGGATGCCGCCGTCCCCGTCGATCAGGATCATGATCCGGTCGCGCGCGCTCGCCGCGACGTAGCCGTCCCGGGCCATGCTGCGGAGCAGGTCGGCATACTCCCGGAAGTACGGGTCGAGATCGGCGACGGTCGCCATCCGCCGGCGCTTGGAGGGCAGGTGGACGACGCCCCCGGCCTCGATCCGGCGACGGAACTCCCGGTAGCGTTCGACCTGCCGCCAGTCCAGGTCCGCCTGCTGAAGCTCGGAGAGAAAGCGGTACGTCTCCGTTTCCTGGAACGTTCCGAGGCGCAGGTAGGCGCGATCCTGGACGAGTCGGGCCCGACTGCGCTGGCTCGCGAGCTTGTGCAGCCGCCTCTGCATCCGGCCGAGGCGGCGCAACTGGTATCCCTTGTAGGCGGGCAGGCCGTACGCGACGATCGAGCGGGGATCGATCCCGGTGCGAAGCAACGCCCCGAGCTCGACTTCGAGCGGATCACGAAAGAATCGGCGAACGAGGGCGTTCACGAAGCTACCCGCCGGCGCTTGTAGCCGAGGGGGGGCAGACGGCCAACGGGCGCGAGGCCGACAGGGGCGCCAGCGCACTTCGTGCGGCGCTGCTCCTGCTGCCGGGGAAGGTCGCCTTCCGGGACCCCGTGAAGCTGGAAGTCGCGGCGCGTCCGTGTGCCGGCCGTTGCTCTCCCGAGGATCCGCCGCCTGGCGGCGGGCGTCTCCCGCGTCCCCACCGTCGCCCGCAGGCGGCGGCACCGATCTGTGCGCCGCTGCACTCCGTTCGGGGGAAACTCCGGGAACGTGATCTGCGTCACCCCGTCCTCTCCGGAACTCCCATAGAGGCGCGTCCGGCGATCATGCATCCGGTCGCCGAAAAGGGAGGGTTATCGTGCGATTCGCTGATCTTGGGCTTGCCGGAATCTCTTTGGGGTTGTTTCTCGCGGCCGTTCCGGCCGCGGCGCTCGCTGCGGCCGGGGACGTCGACACGAGCTTCGACATCGACGGGTTCGCGATCACGAACCTCGCGAATACGTCGGACAACAGCGGGGCGTACGGCGCAGCCGTGCAGGACGATGGGAAGGTGGTCGTGGTCGGGTACTCGTGGGCCAAGAACGAGGATTTCGCGGTCGTCCGCTACGGGACCAACGGAGAACCCGACCCTGCCTTCGGCGAGAACGGCAAGGTCACCACGGCGATCGGCACGGGCATCGACGTCGCTCAAGGCGTCGCGATCCAGACCGACGGGAAGATCGTCGTCGCGGGCTATGCCCTGGTCGGCGGATTCCAGCGGTTCGCCGTGGTCCGCTACCTGTCCGACGGGACGCTCGACACGACGTTCGACGGCGACGGAAAGCTGACGACGAACGTCGGCACCGGCCACGCCCAGGCGGTCTCGGTCGCGATCCAGGCGGACGGCGCCATCGTCGTCGGAGGCCACGCGCAAACCGGAGGAAACTACGACCTCGCCGCCGTGCGCTACCTGTCGAACGGTGCGCTCGACACCACGTTCTCCGGGGACGGGATCGTCACGACGGGGATCGACACCGGGAACGACTACGCCCGTACCGTGCTGCTGCAGGGAACGAAGGTCATCGTGGCCGGCGTGGGGTACTACCTCGGCGACGATGACGTCGTAGCGGTGCGCTACAACGCCGACGGCACCCTCGACACCACGTTCGGCGGCGGCGACGGCAAGGCGACGGCCGACCTGACGGGCAGCTCGCTGAACGACCTGGCCGGGAGCGCCGCGCTGCAGACCGACGGAAAGATCGTCGTCTCGGGTTCGGCGTACGTCTCGACGGACTACGATTTCGCCGTCGTGCGCTTCACGTTGAACGGCTCGCTCGACTCGACCTTCGACTCCGACGGGGTCGTCATCACGGACCTCGGTCTCGTCGACAACTTCGCGAATGGCATCACGATCCGTCCCACCGGGGAGATCGTGGCGGCCGGTTACACCGACAATGCCGGCAACTACGATTTCGCGGCCGTGCGATACGACCCGGCCAACGGGGCGCTCGACACGGCATTCTCGACCGATGGCAAGCAAACGGCGACGGTGGGCACGCTGAACGACGTCGCGCGGGTCATCGTCGCGCAGGGCGACGGGAAGGTCGTCCTCGCCGGCGACGCCCAGCCGACCACGGGTGGCTACGATTTCGGTCTCGTCCGCTTCACGACGGCGGGCGCGCTCGACACCACGTACTCGGGCGACGGCCGGGTGCTGACGCCGGTCGGTGCGAACTCCGACTACGGCCAGGGCGTCGCGGTGCAGGACGACGGCAAGATCGTCGTCGTCGGGTACAGCCAGGACAACACGATCTATTACGCGGCGATCGCGCGGTATCTCGCGAACGGGAGCCTCGACACCGGCTTCGGGACCAAGGGCAAGGTCGTCGTCGACCTCGGGACGGGCGCCTCGATCCTGAACGCCGTGGAGATCGACTCGAGCGGTCGCATCGTCGTCGCGGGATCGGCCTGGAACGGCGCCAACTGGGACATCGTTGCCGCGCGCTTCCTCTCCGACGGCTCTCCGGACACCGGCTTCTCCGGGGACGGCAAGGTGCTGGTCCCGGTCGGGACGTCCCACGACTACGCGACCGCGCTCGCGTTGCAGTCGGATGGAAAACCCGTCATCGCCGGCTACGCGTCGATGGGCGCGAATCTTCTCGATTTCGCGGCGGTCCGGCTCACGACCGCCGGCGCGACGGACAGCACGTTCTCCGGTGACGGCAAGAACACGTTCGCGGTGCTGGCCGAGGACGACAAGGCCTATGCGGTCGCGATCCAGGGGGACGGCAAGATCGTGCTGGCCGGCAGCGCGTTCAACGGCGTGGACGACGATTTCGCGATCGTGCGCGTGCTCGCGAACGGAAACATCGACACCGGGTTCGGCGCGTCCGGCACGACGACGACGTCGATGGGCTTCGGCTACGACCGGGCCTTCGGTGTCCAGGTGGACTCCGGCGGCCGCATCGTCGCGGCGGGAGAGAGCTTCAACGGGTCGAACGGCGACTTCGCGGTGGCCCGCTACCTGACCGACGGCTCGCCGGACCTCGCGTTCTCGCTGGACGGCTGGCTGCGCACGGGGCTGGTCGGTCCGAGCTATTCGGACGGAGCTCGTGGCGTACGCATCCAGAGCGACGGCAGGATCGTCGTCGGCGGATTCACCGCGGGGGTCGACAGCCTCGACTTCGGGGTGGTGCGATACGAAGCCGCGGACGGCAGCCTCGACACGTCGTTCGGCGGCGGCGACGGCATCGCGACGATGACGCTCGGCGCGTACGACGTTGCCCTCGCGATGGACCTCCAGGTGAACTCGAGGATCGTGCTGGCCGGTTACACGGACCCGCTGGCCGGGATCGGCAAGGACTTCGGCGTCGCCCGCTTCCTGGTCGAGGGGACCTGCGGCAACAGCGTCGTCGAACTGGGCGAGACCTGCGACGACGGCAACGTCGTCGACGGCGACTGCTGTTCGTCGGGTTGCCAGTACGACGTGGCCGGCACCGCTTGCGGAAGCGGCGCGGATTCGGCGTGCGACAACCCGGACACCTGCAACGGCTCCGGTACCTGCCTGGAGAACTACGAGACCGCGTCGTTCGTCTGCCGTGCCTCGGCCGGCGTGTGCGACCCGGCGGAAACCTGCACGGGCTCGACGGCCGACTGCCCGGTCAACACGTTCTCGACGGCCGTCTGCCGTCCCTCCGCGGGGATCTGCGACGTCGCCGAGTCGTGCACCGGCACCGGCGCCACGTGCCCGGCGAACGGGTTCTCGACCGCGGTCTGTCGCGCCGCGGCCGGCGTCTGCGACAACGCCGAGATCTGCAGCGGGACGGGCGCGACCTGTCCGGCCGATTCGAAGAAGACGACTGCGACCACGTGTCGCGCTGCGGCCGGAGTCTGCGACAACGCCGAGGTCTGCAACGGCACGGCGGTGGACTGCCCGGCGGACGCGAAGAAGAGCTCCGCGACGGCATGCCGCGCGACGGCCGGGATCTGCGACATCGCGGAGAACTGCACCGGGGTCGATGCCGATTGCCCGGCCGACGTGCTGAGGACGACCACGACGACCTGCCGCGCTGCCTCGGGCGTCTGCGACGTGGCCGAAACCTGCTCCGGCGCCAGCCCGACCTGCCCGGCGAACGGTTTCGCCAGCACCGTCACGCCGTGTCGCGCGGCGACCGGGGTCTGCGACGCAGTCGAGATGTGCACGGGCACCGCAGCCACGTGTCCTGCCAACGCCCTCCACACGACGGCGACGACGTGCCGGGTGGCCGCGGGATCCTGCGATAACGCCGAGGTTTGCTCCGGCACCAGCGCGAACTGCCCGGCGGACGGCCGCAAGCCGTCGACCGCGCCGTGTCGCACGGCCGCCGGCGTCTGCGACCTGACCGAGAACTGCACAGGGACCTCGAACGATTGCCCGGTCGACGCCCTGCGACCGGCGGCGTTCGTCTGCCGCGCGGCGGCCGGCGACTGCGACGTGACGGAGGCCTGCGACGGCAGCGCGGTCGATTGCCCCGCGGATGTGCTGACTGCCGAGGACACCCCGTGCACGAGCGATTCGAACGCTTGCACGGAGGACGTCTGCGACGGCGCGGGCACCTGCCTCCACGACGATATCACCGCAACCTGCGATGATGGCGACGCCTGCTCGACCGATTCCTGCGATCCGGGGATCGGCTGTGTCAACGATTTCGTGCCGCGACCCGACAACGTGTGCCTGGTCGCGCCGAAGCAGTCGCTGCAGGTCAAGCTCGGCAGCGACTCGAGCAAGCACCAGCTGAAGTGGAAGTGGTCCGGCGGAGAGGCGTTCGGGCAGGGGGACCTCGGCACGCCTGACGTGGCGACCGAGTACCGGCTCTGCGTGTACGACACCGCGCTCGACGTTCCGTCGTTCGTGGCCGGCTTCGACGTCAGCCCCGGGCCGCTTTGGGTCGGCAAGGATCCGAAGGGCTACGGCTACAAGGACAAGGAGGGCGCGTCGGATGGCGTGACGAAGGTGTCGCTCAAGACCGGCGACGCGTCGAAGACGAAGGCGCAACTGGCGGCGAAGGGCGGCGGGATGCCGACGATCACGCCGGCGTCGTCGTTGACCGTGTTCGACCAGGACCCGAAGGTCGTGGTGCAGCTGCTCAACTCGGAAGGGATGTGCCTGACGAGCCAGTTCGACGCCGGCAGCGCCACGAAGAACGACGGGTACCAGTTCAAGGCGAAGACGAAGTAGGCGCTCGTCTCCGGACGAAGCCGGGTTTCTCGAACGGGCCCGCGCATCCCCTGGGGGATGCGCGGGCCCGTTGCGTATGGCGGCCTGCAGGCTCGGGTCAGCGTGGAGTGTCCCATTGGGCTCGGCCACGTCATCGGGCGACGTGAACCTCGTCTCACGGTCGCGTCGTTCCGGGACGGGACGCGGGAACAGGAAGACGGCTTCGGAGAGCAGCCGCTGCTCGAAAGGGGGGCCGTCCGGTCAGGGGCGCGTCGATTGACCTTGGTGGCTTGCTTCGGAACGCGCGGCCGCGCTAGAAGCGCCGGCCCTTCCAAGGAGGACGAACGCCATGACGTTCCCTGGTTTCTCGTTGCGTCTCTTGCCGCCAGTTGCCGTCCTGTTGTTCGTCGTCGTCGCTGCCTTGCCGCGACCGGCCGGCGCGGGGATCGTGATCTGCCTCAACGGGCCTTGCTGCGACGGCGGCGTGTTCCGCACCTCGAGGTTCGTCTGTCGTCCCGCCGCCGGCGGCTGCGACGTGGCCGAGACGTGCACCGGCAGCAGCAGCGCGTGCCCGAGCGATGCGATCAGGCCCGCCAGGACCAGCTGTCGCGCGGCGACGGGGGCCTGCGACCGGGCCGAAGCCTGCAACGGAAGCTCGAAGGACTGCCCGGCCGACGGCGTTCGGACCACGACCACCGTCTGCCGCGTGGCGGCTGGTCCGTGCGACGTGGCGGAAACGTGCGACGGGATCGGGAAGGATTGTGGACCGGACTTTTTCGCCGCGCCGGACCTGCTCTGCCGGACCGCCAGCGGGGAGTGCGATGTCGAGGAGTCGTGCAGCGGCACCTCCGCAGCCTGTCCCGGGGAGGCGGTCAAGGCGGGCGGCACGCTGTGTCGCAAGCCGCTCGGCGAGTGCGACGTCGCGGAGCTCTGCGACGGCACCGGCAAGGAGTGCCCGGCCGACGACGATCGTGACGGCGAACCGTGCCCGGACGACGTCGCCTGCCTGGAGACCGTGGGCACCTGCGTCGGCAAGACCTGCGTGGGCGTCGTCGAGAAGGTTTGTGACGACGGCGACCCGTGCACGCAGAATCTCTGCGATGCGCTCAACGACTCGACCTGCATCTTCCCGCCGGATGATGACGGCATCGACTGCGACGACGGCGATTCCTGCACGGCCGACGACGAGTGCAAGGACGGCATCTGCGTGGGAACGCCGCTGAAGGGATGCGTCGTGACGACGACGACGACCCTGGAAGAGGTCGTCTGCGGCGATGCCGATGGCGACGGCAAGGTCGAGGCCAGCGACGCGCTGGCCGCGCTGAAGGCTGCGGTCGGCGTCGGCGTGTGCGCGTTCGTCCGCTGCGACTGGAACGGCGACGGATCGCTGACGGCGCCGGACGCGCTGCTCATCCTGCGGGAAGCCGTCGGGCAGCCGGGATCGCCGAACTGCCCGGATTCCGAGCCGGCCGACGCAGCGTCGCCCGTCGCCGGGAGCGGGTCGTCGACGACGACCACCACCACGATGCCCTGACCGGGCTTGGAATGACGGGTCAGGGCACGAGTTCGCAGCGCACCCGCGGCGACGTGCCGCTGCACTCGAGCGAGCCCTCGACGAGGTCGTCGCCGATCGCGAGCGCGAGGTCGGCAGCGCCGGAATCGATGGTCGCGATGCCCGGCGCGGCTGCGCGCAGCAGGTAGCGCCACGCGCCGTTGCGGCGCTGCTGGAGTTTCGCCTTGAGGACTCCGTCGACGGCGGCTTCGCGATCCGCATAGGCGAACGAGGGCAGCCGGCGGGACTTGTCCGTCATCAGGGCCACCAGCGTCGCCGTGAACCCGCCGCCCGGCTGCGTCAGCACCGTCGCCAGCGTTTCCGAGTCGGGCGCGACCGTCGCATCGACCGGCAGCGTGAAGTCGGCCCGCAGCGTGATCTTGTCGTCAGTCGTCCCGTCGCCGAGGCGGAAGTTCGCGCGCACGCGCGTGAACGTCGCCAGCGTCGGTGTCGTCGGCAGGGCGCATTCGTCGCACGCCGTCGAAAGCGGATCGTCGACGCAGGTCCCGTCGCAGCAGTCGCCGAGGCCGTCGTGGTTGGAGTCGACCTGGCTCGGGTTGATCACGCGCGGGCAGTTGTCGTCGCAGGAGGCGGACAGGGAATCGCAGGGCTCGTCCCCGGAGAGGCGGCTCCCGTTCCCGTCGTCGGGCACGCCGTCTCCGTCGAAATCCGCGCCGGTGCCGATCGCGATCACGACAGTCGCGACCGGGTTGCCGTCGATGGAAAGATCGAGGGTGGCGGCGCCGGAACCATCGTCGTCGACGACGATCGTCTCGCCGGCCGCGTCGGCGAGGACGAGATTCTCGGTGCGATCGTCGGCGTCGAGGTCGGGACTGACGATTCGCGCGGAGCCGCCCATCGAGAGCGCCACCGTCATCGGGGCCGATGGGTCGGCCACGTTGGCGAACAGGTCGACCGGGAGCACGCGCAGCGAAAGCTGCGTCGCGGCGCCGTCGGCGGGGAGCACCACCCGCTCGACCGGCAGCACCAGCGCGCGTCCGGAAGCGGCGGCGGCCGGAGCGACTCGAAGGCGGGGCCGCGCGCGCGCGAGGAACGAAGCGGCCGAAGGCTCCGCGAACACGCGCGCCGTCGTGGCGGGCGCGCTCTGCACGACGAGTTGGTCGGTCGTCGGCTCCGTGCCGTCGACGGTCACCGCGAACGCGCCGCCGAGCGACGGGTGGCCCGCGGGCGGGATCCAGTTGCGCTCGATGTCCCACTCGAGCTCGTTCGGCGCCTCCGGGTCCGGGCTCGGGGCAGCGCCGCCGCCGAGGAGATCCTTCGGGTCGAGCGGCGGGAAGAACGGCCATCGCGTGAGCACGAGCGTCCCGTCGGTGAAGAGTTCCTCCGCGTCGTTGCCGGTGTAGGCGCCCGCGACGAGGCCGACCACGACTCCGCCGAGCGACGCCGGGCCTCCGATCTCGATCCCGAGGCTGTCGTCGAAGCGTCCTGCGAACAACGTGCCCATCTGGCGGCCGGCGTACGCGGTGACTTCCTGAAGTTCGAAGCTGTCGTCCGCCGTGCCGTCGGCAGCGGTCGGCCCGAGCACGCCGTCGTCGTCGAGGTCGGCGAACGCATAGACCGTGACCGGTCGCAGGTCGAGGTCCCCCGCGGTGAGCACGTTCGCGCCGGCTGCGTCGCTGACCACGACGGAACACGACGCTTCGGCTCCTTGTCCGCTGCTTCCGCCGCCCGCGGTGACGATCGCGATCGGCGGGCCCCCGGCGGCGAGCGCGGGCGCGGGAATGGCCGGCCCGGCAAAAGGGGTCGAGCGGACGACGAGATCGACGTCGCCGGTCAGCGAGGTGTTGAGCACGTCGTCGCCGGTGCCGAAGTCGCCGTCGCCGCCGGGCAGCACGAGCGGGAGGCCAGGAACGATCGGGTACGCGAGGCCGGTCCCCGGATCGACGGGATCGCCGACGAAGACCTGCTGGGCCTGGACCGGCAGTGCCGCGAGCAGGACGACGAACGATGCCGGGACGAGACGCTTCACGATCCGGCTCCCGCAATCGTCGTCGTGTTGCTGAGGAACGTTCCCTCGCCCGGCAGGGAAGTGTACAGCACGATGCTGAGGTCCCCGACGGCGAAGGCGTCCGGCAGCGCGAGCGTCATCTCGTGCCGGGCGAGCCGGAGGATCTGTGCGTCGCCCGCCGGGGCGCCGCTCGCTTCGAGCGCGGAGATCTCGCCGGCTGCGAGTCCGTCGGCCAGACCGGCGAACGTTCCGGCCACGGCGACATCGCCGACCGGGTAGCGCACGAACGACGTTCCGCGGCTGACGACGACGTTGAGCGGATAGTCGATCTGCATCACGTCGTCGAATCCCCACGCCCCGAGAAGATCGACGAGCCGAAGCGGCGATCCGCCGCTCGCGGTGGCCTGGCCGATGACGAGGACGGGATCGGTGGATCCGCCGCTGGCAGGTCTGGTCGCGCCGGCGACCGCCACGATCGCGAAACAGACGAGGAAGGGAATGCTTCGAATGCTCATCGTTCGTGCGCCCCCCCGGCGCAGCGCTTCCCGGCCGGAGCCGGGAGGCCGGGGACGGGATTCGCTCCCTCGCTCCGGCGGCTGACACCTATCAGCGGTGGAAGCGGAAAATCCAGTCCCGAAGCGAGCTCGGTGTCGGTTCATCCAGAGATCCTCCCCGATGCGCAGGAACTCGAGCGGTCGGGCAGGACCGTTCCCGAACGCGCCGGCGCCGCGCGCCCGCCGGGGGCGGGGCGCGGCGCCGGACGAACCGGATCAGCGCACCAGGCAGGTCGCCGAGCCCTCGAGCACGACGTTGCCGTTCGCATCGAGGATCTGCGCGCTCACGCTCGGCGAAGCGCCCGACAGGAACGACGCGGCGATGGGGGTCGCGCCGGCCGCGATGTCGCCGCCGTCGCTGTCGAAGTCGAACTCGGCCTGGCCGAGAACGGCGGCCTGCGCCGCGGCAACGGCTTCGTTGGCGCCCGAGACGATTCGCGCGGTGTAGGAACCGTCCCGCAGGCCGAGGCCGTCGACCGACGCCCGCGAGCGATCGGAGCGTTTCTCGCAGCGGATGCGCAGTTCCTCGTTGCCGGTGGGGACGACGACGCCGCCGCAGGAATCGATGGCGCAGATGCCGGCGCCGATGTCGACCCCGCCGCGCGCGAGGCATTCGGACGGGAGTCGTCCCTCGCATTCGTTGCCGGAGTCGTCCGCCGTGCAGCAGCGCGTGTCCTGGTCGAGCGACGGGATCGCCGCGCAGGGATTGTCGAGGCACGAATCGGCGGCGACGACGATGCCGCCCTCGGCGCTGCACTCGGCGACGCTGCGGTCCTCGCACTCGGGGCCGCTGTCGTCGGGCAGGCAGCACACCACGTCGTCCTCCGTCGGGACGACGACCGTGTCGCAGGGGTTGGGCAGGCAGGTCGTCGCGCTCGAGACCGTGCCGCCTTCGGCGAGGCACTCGTCGGCGGTGCGGTCCTCGCACTCGGCGCCGCTGTCGTCGGGGACGCAGCAGACGATCTTCGCGTCGTCGAAGGCGTTGCCGCCGGCCGCGAGTTCCCCGGCGAGGACGTCCGCGCCGCTCGCGTCGCGCACGATCAGGATCGAGCCGCGCGGATCGAAGCCGAGGAGCAGTTCGGAACTCGAGCGCGGGCGGCTGCGGAATCGGGCGCGCGCGCGGCCGTTCTCGTTGGCGGTCATCTCTCCGACCACCACGCCGCTGAACACGAGCTGGTACGCGGCGCCGGGCGTCAGGCCGCGACCGCGGAAGTCGAATCGGCCGTCGTCGGCGTCGCGGCGGATGCGCAGTTTCGCTCGGCCGCTCGCGTCCTGCTCGACGCCGGTCGCGACGAGGTCGACGTCGGACTTCTTGTCGGAGTTGCGCGCTTCGGCGGGCTGCGTGGCGGCGAGAAGCGCGACGGCGATCAGGGAAATGGTCATCAGGTGCGGTTTCATGGCGGTTCTCCTCTGGGGAACGGCCGGGCGAGCCCGGCGTGTGCTGTTCGCGTCGGTAAAAGCAACAGCCGTGCCGTCTCGTAAGTAGCGGAAAAATCGACGTGTCCTGCGCGCGCGGCAGGTCCCGCGGGGGAGGTGACCCGCCGAGGCGCCCCGCGACGGGGCGGTTGCCCCGCGCGCCGGGGGCCTGACGCGCCTGGGGCCTGACGCGGGGGCGGGGCGGGAGCCGTGGGACCGGCGCGAGGGACCGGAGCAGGAAACCCGACGCGGCGCATCGGGGGCAGGGGGAAGACGAAGCGTGCCGGAGGAGTTTCGACGAAGGACGCGGTCCGGTCGCGGTGAGGGGCATCCTCCGCTAAGGGACGCCGCCGTGGCCGACATCCTGCTCGTCGAGGACGAAGAGGTCCTGCGCCTGACCATCGCCCGCAACCTGCGCGGGCGCGGCCATGCCGTGCGCGTCGCCGAAAGCGCGGAGGAAGGCCTCGCCCTGGTCGCCGAAGGACCGCCCGACCTGATCCTGACCGACCAGCGCCTGCCGGGAAAAACCGGTCACGAACTGCTGCTCGACGTGAAGCGCGGTCACCCCGACGTGCCGGTCGTCCTGCTGACGGCCCACGGCACGATCGAGGACGCCGTCGCCGCGATGCGCGACGGCGCGGCGGACTACCTGCGCAAGCCGGTCGATCTCGCGGAACTGCAGATGGTGATCGAGCGCTGCCTCGGCGCGAAGAGCCTGCGGCTCGAGCTCGAGTACTACCGTTCGCGCGACGTCGGCGAGACGGCCGGCGAGGGAATCCTCGGGCAGTCGCAGGCCGTCGATCGGTTGCGTTCCGTGATCCGTCGCGTGGCGGCGCTGCAGAAGGAGGGCGGCGTCGGGCCGACGATGCTGCTGACCGGCGAGACCGGCACCGGCAAGGGCCTGGTGGCGCGGGCGATCCACCGCGCGTCCGTGCGGCGCGAAGCCCCGCTGATCGAGGTCAACTGCACGGCGATCCCCGAGGACCTTCTCGAAGCCGAACTCTTCGGTTACGAGCGCGGCGCGTTCACGGGCGCGGTCGCGGCCAAGCCGGGACTGCTCGAGGCCGCCGAGGCCGGCACGCTGTTCTTCGACGAGATCGGGCACATGAGCCTGGCCCTGCAGGCCAAGCTGCTGAAGGTGATCGAGGACCGCACGGTCCGGCGTCTCGGCAGCACGCGCGACCGTGCGGTGCGCTGCTCGTTCGTCGCGGCCACGCACATGGACCTCGAGAAGCTCGTCGCCGAGGGAAAGTTCCGCGAGGATCTCTACCACCGCATCCACGTCGTCGAAGTCACGATGCCGCCGCTGCGCGAGCGCGAGGGCGACGTGCTGCTGCTGGCGCGGCAGTTCCTCGCGCGGCACGCGCGCGACTACGGCATCGCCGCGCCGCGCCTGACGGCGGCGGCGGAGCGCGCGCTCTGCGCGCATCGGTGGCCCGGCAACATCCGCGAGCTCAGCCACACGATCGAGCGCGCGGTCGTTCTCGCGACCGGGGAGGAGATCGACGCGGCCGATCTCGGGCTCCGCGCGGACAGGTCGTCGGCGTCCGCGGTCGCCGACGGGGCTGCGACGCGGGCGGAATCCGCGCCGGCCGGCGAGGACAGATCTTCCTCGCGCGTGCAGGTCGGCGCCGACTCGGCGGTCGCCGTCGATTTCTCGTCGGGACCGGTCTCGATGGAGGCCATCGAACGCGAAATGCTGTTCGCCGCGCTCGCGAAGTCCGGCGGCAGCAAGACCGAGGCCGGCCGCCTTCTCGGCATGTCGCGCGACATGTTCCGCTACCGGCTGTCCAAGTACGAGTCCTGAGCGGCGGCGTCCGAAGGCGGGCGGCCGGTGGTCACGCGAAAGACCGCGCCTCCGCCGACTCCGTCGGTGACCTCGATGCCGGCGTGGTGCGCGTCGGCGATCCGCTTGACGGTCGCCAGCCCGATCCCGGTGCCTTTGGCCTTGGTCGTGAAGAACATGCGGAACATGCGCTCGCGGCGGTCCTCGGGGATGCCGGGGCCGCTGTCGCGCACCTCCAGGAACGAGGCCCCTTCGTCCACGCCGGCTGCGACGACGACCCGTCCGCCGTCGGGACTCGCGTCGACGGCGTTCGCGATCAATTCGACGGCGAGCTGTTCGAACAGCGCCGGATCCACGACGGCGGGCGCGGGGCCCGGGGCGCCGGCGTCGTCGACCGCGATGCCGCGCTCGCGGGCCCGGCCGCGGACCTGCCCGGCGGCGTGACGGGCGATCTCGGCCAGGCAGCACGGTTTCGGCGCGACGTGGAACGGCCGGGCGAAGTCGAGCAGCGAGTCGATGCGCGAACTCAGGCGGTCGGTCTCGCGAACGAAATAGTCGACGAGTTCGGCGGCGGGGTGCTCGGCCAACTCGATGTGCGCCTGCTGGGCGGCCGCGCGCATCCCGGCCAGGGGATTGCGGATGGTGTGCGCGACGGCCCCCGCGATCTCGCCGACCGCCGCGAGGCGTTCCTTGACGACGAGTTCGTCCTGCGCTTCGCGCAGCTCCTCGAGGGCCCCGGAAAGTTCGACGTTCGTTCCCGCGAGCTCGCGGTTCAGGTTCGCGATCGTCTGGAACGACTCCGCGTTCTGCATCGCGACCGCGAGCTGGCCCGCGATCGTGCGCAGCAGGTCGAGGTCTTCCTTGGGGTACGGAACTCCCGAGCGCCTCGGCCCGACCAGCAGCAGGCCCGTCGGCCGGCCCTCCAGCGCGAGGGCGAGCGCGACCTCGGCGCCGGTGGCGGCCAGGACCTCGGCGTCGGGATCGTGCAGGGTGAGGGCTTCGCGCGGCGCCGTGAGCCGGGCGAGCTCGGCGAACTCGGGCGCTGCCGCGCCGTCGCGATCGACGTCGATCGTGGCGCTCTCCCCGGGAGGATGCAGCAGCGCGCCGCGCAGGCGCGGGACGCCGTCGCTGCCGATCGTGTAGATCCCCGCGAACGTCGGCTGCACGCTGTCGTCGACGAGTCCGAGCACGGTCGGGATGAGCCGGTCGAGGTCGAGGATCGTCGAGAACGCCCGCACCGCCTGCCGCACGACATCGCGCCAGACCCAGCGGCGCCGGTCGTACAGGCGGTCGACGGTTTCCTGCAGCCGGCGCCGGCTCGGGTCGAACACGACGATCAGCGCGATGATGACGACGCCCTCGGCGACGCGGGATGCGACCGGAGTCGCGTTCTCGAACAGGGCGTCGAACGCTCCGATCGCGATCGAGTAGGCCGCCAGCACGCCGGACGACAGCGTCGTGTAGACGATCGTGCGCTTGACGATCCGGTCGACGTCGAAGAGGTCGTGCCGGGCCACCGCGTACCCGATGCCGATCGGGAACAGCACGAACGGCACCGCGAGGAAGTTGAACGGCAGCGAGAACCCGCCCGCGTAGAACGCGACGAGGAAGACCATCGTCGGCAGGAACCCGCCCACGCTCGCGAGCAGGACGACCTGGCAGCGCCGGCGCACCGCGCCGCTGCGCCCGTGCCGGAACTGCCAGGCGAAGAACGCGAACGCGGCCAGCGCGCTCGTCGCCATCGCGAGGTGGACGAGCCGGTCGAGCAGCAGCAGGCCCTCGCGGTTCCCGTGGAAGTACGCGTTCGACCACGCTCCGAACGCGACGGAGCCCGCCAGCGCGGCAGCGAGCGAGGCGTTCTCCGCCCGGCCCACCCGTCGTTCGACGGGGAAGCGGCTGATCATGAACAGCGTCGCCGTCGGCGTCAGCCCTGCGACGAAGAAGTACAGTTCGCGAAAGCGGTAGGGGCCGAACAGGTCGGTCGCCGTCGCGAGATACAACGACTGCACCAGGGCGAACAGGCCGACGGCCCGCGGTCCCGCCTCCGTGGCGCCGACGTAGAACATCGTCGCGGCGAGCAGCAGCAGGACGACCGCGTCGAACAGGTAGACGCCGGTGCTGGCGGCGAAGTGCCAGGCGCTGAAGATCTCCGTGGGAACGGTGACCTCGCGCGCGAGATCCCCCGAGCGCGCGAGATACCGTACCTTCGCTCCGGCCGGCCGGGACGACACGGCGGCCTCGATGTCGGCGACCGAGGCGAGAGGTCGCCCGTCCACGCCCTCGATCCAGGAGTGGTAGGCGAGGCCGGCCGCCGCGCCGCTCCAGGTCGGCAGCCCGACGGCCGGGACGAAGCCGTTCTCCCAGACGAAGAAGCCCGCGAACGGCCGGCCGACGAGCGTGAGCGCCGACACGCCGCAGGCGAGGACGACCACGGCGGCGAGGGCGGCCAGCGTTCCTGTCGCGAGCCGCCAGCGTGTCGCGGTCGTTTCCCTGGTGGCGGCTGTTGTCATCGTCGCATCGGGCGAATACTCGAGGGCTCGCGGGAGCCGGCGAAGCCGTTGCCTGGGGCACGACGCGCAGGTCGTCCGGCGAACGGGGACTCGATAACTCATGCAAGGTCCACACCAAGGCAAGCCGCTCCGGCTCGCGGTCGCGACGCTCGCGACCGCGGTGCTCTACGCCCTCGCGCACCCTCCGTGGTCCTGGTGGCCGCTCGCGCTGCTGGCGACGTCGCCGGTCAGCGCCGTGCTGCTCGATTCGCGTGCCCGCGTTCACTGGTCGCGAGCGGCGGCGGCCGGCTTCGCGTTCGGGTGTCTCGCGACCTGGCTGCTCGTCGGCCCGTGGAGCTGGCATGCTGCACGCGAGTACGGCTCCGGATCGACGCTCGCCGCGTTGGCGTTCGTGGCGGCGATGCCGGTCCTCGCGTCGGGCATCGCGCTCTACTACGCCGTGGCGTTCGCGCTGGTCGCGCGCCTGGCGGGACTCGGCGCGATGGCCGGCGTCTTCGGCGGCGCGGCGCTCTGGGCCGCGACCGAGGCGGCGCGCACGTCGATCGGGCACGGCAATCCGTGGGGGGCGATGGCGGCCGCGTTGATCCAGGCCGATTCCGCGCTTTCGGGCGTGCGCGCGCAGACGCCGGTCGCGGACGTGCTCGCGCTGGGAGGCCCGCCTCTGGTCGCACTGGTCGCGGCCGCCACCGGCGTGGCGCTCGGCCTCGCGTTCGCGGAACGGCGCCGGCCGGCTTCGCGCGGCCGTGCGCTCGCCGCCGGTTTCGCGCTCGTGGCGCCGATCCTCGTCGTGTCGAGCCTGACGAGCGACGGGCTGCGTTCGTTGCCCCGTTCGGCCGCGTCGCGCACCGGCGAGGCGTCCGGCGAGGCGTCTGGCGACCGCTCCGCCGCCGACGCGGCCGCAGTACCGCTGCGACCTCTGAGGGTGGCGCTGGTGCAGCCCGGCTTCGGTCGCGGCCGCCTTTGGGCGAGCGCCGGCGCGCGCGAATCGCTCGAGCGCCATCTCGAACTGACGCGCAGCCTCGGCGACGTTCCCGTCGACCTCGTCGTGTGGCCCGAGAACGCGCTGCCGTTCCTGCTCGACGCGAACGTCGACGAGCGCGAGACGCTGCGCTCGCTCGCGCGCGCGCGCCGCTCGGCGATCCTGGTCGGCGGTTCGCGCTCGACGCCGGGGGAGGGTGGGCGCACGAACGTCACCGTTTCCGCGTTCCTGTTCCCGGCGGACGGAGGGGAACCGCTCGTGTACGACAAGCGCGCGCTGCTGCCGTATTTCGAGGAGGTCCCGGCGTGGCTCGGTCCGCTGCGGCTTTCGTCGTGGCGGGGCGCGTACGTGCGCGGTCGTTCGCCGCGCGGCGGAGGACCGGACGCCGATCGCGCGGAGGCGACGCCGGACCTGCTGCCCGTCGCCGGGTGGCGCATCGCGCCGCTGATCTGTTTCGAGGCCACCGATCCCGCGGAGGCCGTCGCCCGCGTCGCGTCCGGCGCCGACCTGCTCGTGAACCTGTCCAACGACTCGTGGTTCGACCGCGGCGCCGGCCCCGAGCAGCACTTCCTGCTGGCGTCGCTCGCCGCCGCGATGACGCGCCGGCCGATGGTGCGGGTCGCGACGACGGGCGTGAGCGCCCTGGTCCGCGACGACGGCCTCGTGTCCTGGCGCCTGCCGGCGCACGGCGGCGCGATCGCGGTGCTCGAGGTCCTCCCGCCGCGGCGCGACGCGCTGGCCGTCCACGGCGGTCGACTCGGCACGCTGGTGCTGGTGATCCTCGTTGCGCTGGCCGCGGTCGCGCTGCCCGCGCGCGTGGCGGCCGCGGAACGTCGCGGCGGCGACCGGGAGCGACCGGTCGGCCAGGGCTTGCACGGTGCGGGCGATCCGGCGAAGGAGGAATGATGCAGGATCATCCGAACGCCGTGCTGGTGCGCGACCTGTTCCGCGCGTTTCGCGAGAGCGATCTCGCCGCGATCGAGCGCGTGATCCCCGAGGACGCGGTCTGGGAGTTCCCGGGCCGCCGCGGCCGCATCGCCGGCCGTCACGAGGGGCGCGCCGGCATCCTCTCGTTCCTGATGAACGTGATGGCGCTGACCGACGGGACCTTCCATCTCGAGCTCGACGACGTCGTCGCGGGCGAGCGTCACGCGGTGGCGCTGTTCCGCGGCAGCGGCCGGCGCGACGGCAAGGTGCTCGACAACCCGACCAGCCTCGTGATGCGCATCGAGAACGGGCAGATCGTCGCGCTGCGCGAGTTCGTCTGGGACCTCTACTCGGTCGACGAGTTCTGGAGCTGACGCTCGGGACCGGCCGGCGCGGCGCGAGGCCGCGTGGAACGGGAACCCGACGCAGTCTCCGGCCGGCCGCCAGGCCGTCGCGGTCGGCGGGTCGGGGCCGCGCGCCGGACCGCGCCCCGGCCGGCGGATCCCCGCTCGGCGTACCGCACGGCGCCCCGGCGCCACCGACGGTTCGACGATTCCCCTTTTCGCGGGTTGGCCGTATGGAGCGCGCGCCGACGCCGCCGGCATCGAGACGGGACGGTCCTTCCCCGTCGTTCCGGCGCGGCCCCCGATGCCGAACCTCCAGCTGGCGATCCAGTTCTTCCTTCAGCTCGCCGTCGTCCTGCTGTTCTGTCGCGTGGTCGGCGCGCTGGCCGCCCGCGTCGGCCAGCCGCAGGTCGTCGCCGAGATGATCGCGGGCGTGCTGCTCGGCCCGTCGTTCTTCGGGCTGGTCGCGCCGGAGTGGCAGGCGTGGCTGTTCCCGTGGGATCCGGCGCAGCAGGCTCGCGACACGCAGAGCTACCTGTACCCCGCCTCGCAGCTCGGTCTCGCCCTCTACATGTTCGTCGTCGGCCTCGAGTTCCGCGTCGACATCGTCCGCGACAACCTGCGCAGCTCGGTCGCGGTGTCGATCGCCGGCATGGCGACGCCGTTCGCGCTCGGGGCCGGCCTGGCCTGGGTGCTGTTCCACTCCACGTCGCTGTTCCCGGCCCAGACGTCGTCGTCGGAAGCGATGCTGTTCCTCGGCGCTTCGATGTGCATCACCGCGTTCCCGATGCTGGCGCGGATCATCCATTTCAAAGGCCTCACCGGCACGACCATGGGCGCGGTCGCGCTCGGCGCGGGAGCCATCGACGACGCCACGGCGTGGGCGCTGCTGGCCATCGTCCTGGCCAGCTTCGAGAACGACTGGACCCACGCGGTCGCCAACGTCGGGGGCGGGGTCGTGTACGTGGCTTTCGTCCTGCTGGTGGTGCGGCGCCTGCTCGCCGGCGCGAAGCCGTGGTTCGTCACGGCCGGCAAGCTGACCGAGCCGGGGTTCGCCGTGGCCCTCGCGCTGATGTCGCTCGGCGCGTGGTTCACCGATCTCGTCGGCCTTCATGCCGTGTTCGGCGCGTTCGTGATGGGCGCGGCGATGCCGCGCGACGAGGTCGCGCGCGACCTCGTCGCGCGCATCGAGCCGCTCACCGTCGCGCTGCTGCTGCCGCTGTTCTTCACGTACTCGGGACTCAACACGAGGATCGCGCTGCTCGACTCGTGGACGCTTTGGGGCGTGTGCGCGGCGGTGCTCGTCGTCGCCGTCCTCGGAAAGGGCGTCGCGTGCTGGCTCGCGGCGCGCGCGACGGGACTCGGCTCCCGGGAGGCCCTCGGGATCGGCACGCTGATGAACGCGCGGGGGTTGATGGAACTGATCATCATCAACATCGGGCTGCACCGCGGCATCATCTCGCAGGAACTGTTCGCGACGCTGGTCCTGATGGCGGTCGTCACGACGCTGATGGCGTCGCCGATCTTCGACCGGCTCGTGCCGGACGACGCGCGGCGCCCGGATCGGGGATAGCGCGGGAGTCCCGGCGAACGTCGAGGAGTCCGCGGGACGGAGCCGTTCTCGCCGAGCGCGACCGACACGGCAGCCCCGTGCGGCAGATCGCCTTCGTCGCCTGCCCGCCGGGCCGCCGGCGGCACGCGGCCCGCAACGGGGCGTGGAGGAAGGCGTTGCGCCCGCGCGGCGCAGGCTGGCGATGCGACCGAATCCGTGAAACGGTCGAACGATGACCAAGCTGTCCCTGTCTTCGTTCGAGAAGAAGATCCGCGTCCGTCCGCTGCGCAAGTCCGACTATTCGCGCATCGTCGAGCTGCAGAAGCTCTCGTTCCCCCGGATGAAGCCGTGGACGAGGGAACAGTTCGAGAGCCAGCTCTCGGTGTTCCCCGAAGGACAGATCTGCGTCGATCTCGACGGCGTACCGATCGCGTCGTCGTCGAGCCTCGTCGTCGACTTCGACCTCTACCATGAATGGCACGACTGGACGGTCATCGCCGACAGCGGCTTCATCCGCAACCACGATCCGTCCGGCGACACGCTCTACGGAATCGAGATCATGGTGCACCCGGACTTTCGCGGGATGCGGCTCGCGCGGCGCCTTTACGAGGCCCGCAAGCAGCTCTGCCGCGAGAGGAACCTCGCGCGCATGGTCATCGGCGGAAGGATTCCAGGATTCCAGACGCACTCGAAGCGGATGAGCGCGCGCGAGTACGTGGACAAGGTGGTCTCCAAGGAGCTGCACGACCAGGTGCTGACCGCCCAGCTCGCCAACGGGTTCCGCCTGCGCCAGCTGATCGAGGATTACCTGCCTTCGGACGAGGATTCGGCCGGGTGGGCGACCCACATGGAGTGGATCAACGAGTCCTACGTCCCGAACGAGCGCCGCCGGCTGACCGCGGTGCAGATCGTGCGGATCGGGGCCGTCCAGTACCAGATGCGTCCGATCTCGAGCTTCGCCGACTTCGCCCGGCAGGTGACGTTCTTCGTCGACGCCGCGAGCGACTACCGCTGCGACTTCCTGCTCTTCCCGGAGTTGTTCACGACCCAGCTGCTGTCGATCGCCAAGGCCAAGCGGCCGGGCGAGGCCGCCCGCAAGCTCGCGGCGTTCACGCCGCAGTACCTCGACCTGTTCACGAAGCTCGCGGTGCGGTTCAACGTGAACATCATCGGGGGCAGCCAGTTCACGCTCGAGCGCAAGAAGCTCTACAA
Organism: uncultured Myxococcales bacterium; assembly: GCA_964476185.1. Lineage (GTDB taxonomy): Bacteria > Desulfobacterota > Binatia > UBA1149 > CAITLU01 > DATNBU01. The sequence continues at coordinate 58,304 of CAYYZO010000003.1, read as the reverse complement.
CATCGCGTACCTCTTCCGCCGCAACGGAACGATCGAACAGCAGGCCAAGATCCACATCACTCCTTCCGAGCGCAAGTGGTGGGGCGTGGGCGGCGGGGACGCCGTCGAGGTGTTCGAGACGGACCGCGGCCGCATCGCGATCAACGTGTGCTACGACGTGGAGTTCCCGGAACTCGCGCGCATCAGCGCGAAACGCGGGGCGCACATCCTGTTCGTTCCGTACAACACCGACACGCGGCAGGCGTACATCCGGGTGCGGATGTGCGCCCAGGCGCGCGCGATCGAGAACCACATCTACGTGGCGATCGCCGGCTGCACCGGCAACCTTCCCGAGGTCGACAACGCCGACATCCACTACGCCCAGTCGGCGATCCTGACGCCATCGGACTTCGGGTTCGCGCCGGACGGCGTCGCGGCCGAAAGCGAACCGAACATCGAGACGCTCGTGATCCGCGACGTGGACCTCGAGCTGCTGCGAAGGCACCGGTACGACGGCAGCACCCTCAACTGGAACGACCGCCGCCGCGACCTCTACGCGGTCACCTGGCGAGGATCGGACGGCCAGGACCACAAGGTTTGATCCGGCCGGCCGAGGGTTCAGGGCTGCTCGCGACGACGCGTCGCAAGTCGTTCCTGTTCGCGGCGCTGTACCTGAGCGAAGGCGCGCCGATCGGCTACCTCTGGGTCGCGCTGCCGACGGCCCTGCGCGCGGCCGGCGTGCCGCTCGCCGACGTCACCGCGCTTGCGGCCCTGCTCGTGCTTCCCTGGACGTTCAAGTTCGCCTGGGCCCCCCTCGTCGACCTCGGCGTGCGGCGCGGCGTGCCGCTGCAGGCGGTGATCGTCGGCGCGCAGGCGGCGATGGGGGCGACGCTGCTTTCGCTGCTCGCGCTCGATCCCGTTCGCGACTTCGCCGCGCTTCGTTCGCTGCTGCTTGCGCACGCGCTGGCGGCCGCCACGCAGGACGTCGCGATCGACGCGTGGTGCATCCGCGTGGCGAGGCCGGCGGAACGGGCGAGGCTCACCGGCTGGATGCAGGTCGGCATGCTGGCCGGACGCTCGGCGCTCGGGGGCGGGGCGCTGGTGATGACGCCGCTCCTCGGTCGCGAAGCCGTCATCGTGCTGCTCGTCGTCGTGACGACGTTCTCGGGCCTGCTGGTGTCGTTCTCGCGTTCCCCCGCGTCGGCGCCGGCGTCGCCCGCCGAAGCGCTCGGGCCGGCGCTCGTCGGCGCGTTCGCACGACCGGCCACGTGGGCCGGCCTCGCGTTCGCGCTGCTGGCCGGGGCCGCGCCGCGCGCGCTCGAGGTCGTCAGCGGGCCGTTCCTGGTCGATCGCGGGTTCTCCCCGGGCGAAGTCGGCTGGCTGCTCGCGGGCCCGTTCATCGTCGCGACGATGGTCGGCGCCCTCGCGGGCGGGGCCGTCGGCGACCGCGTGTCCCGTCGCCGTCTCGTGGCCGGTTCGCTCGGCCTCGTTGCCTCCGCCGTCGGACTCGTCGCGATGCTGGACGCGGGCGGCGTCGTCGGCGGCGCGGCCCTCGCGACCGCGATCGCGGCGTCGTTCCTCGCCAACGGCCTCTTCACGGCGGTTTCGTACGCGCTGTTCATGGACCTCGCCGCGGCCGGCGCGTCCGCCACCGTGTTCAGCGCGTTCATGGGAGCGACGAACGGGTGCGAGGCCTGGGCGGTCTACACGGTCGGGGCGTTCGAGGCCGAGCACGGATACGGCGCCGCTTTCGGCTTGCTGGCGTCGGTGTCGCTCGCCGCCCTGGCGATCGTTCCGTGGCTGAAGCGCGCGCCCGGCGAGGACGCGCCGCCCGAGGGCCCATGCGGAGCCGGGTCGCCGGAGCGCCGCGAATCCCGCGGCGAGACGTGCCAGGACTGAGCGAGGGAGAACGCCCGAGGCGACGCGAACGCCTGGGCGAGTTGCCGGTCGGACCCTCGAGGGAGCGCGTTCGTCGCCTTCGCGCCGCTATGGCCGCTCGTGCACGCCGGCGATCCCGGTCCGGATCGCGTACACGGTCAGCTCGACGCGGTCCTGCACGCCGAGCTTCTGGAAGATGTTGTTGAGGTGGGACTTGACCGTTTCCTCGCTGATGAACAGGCGCTTGGCGACCTCCGCGTTGCGGAGCCCGAGCGCGACGCTGCGAACCACCTCGATCTCGCGCGGCGTGAGGGGATTCGACGCCGGGACGCGCTGCGCGAGCTCGGACCGGATGTGGGAGGGCAGCCAGATCTCCCCTCCCACCACGCTCGTGAGCGCGTCCATCAGCGTCTCGATCGCGTAGCGCTTGAACACCACCGCACGAGCGCCGAACCGGATCGCGGCGAGCGCCTCGCCGACGAATTCGCTGGCAGTCAGCACGACGACGGCGATCTTCTTCGACAACGCCTCGATCTCGGGCAGCGAACTGCGTTCCAGTTGCAGGTCCAGCAGCAGCACGTCGGCCGGCGTGTCGTCGACGACCGACGCGAGGCCCGCGACGCTGCTGGTCTCGGCGACGATCGCGACTCTCGGCTCCAGGTCCAGCAGCACCTTGAGGCCTTCGCGAAAGATCGCGTGGTCGTCGGCCAGGATGAGCCGGATCGGCGCGCTCATGCGATCCCACCCCGCGCGCGGCGCGCATCCTGGGCGTCGCGGATCTCCCGCGTCTCGTGCGCTTCCGATCCGTCCGGGCCGCCCTGTGTTTCCTGGGGGAGCGTGATCGTCATCCGGAATCCCTCCCGCGGTCCGCTCTCGAGCCGAAGGCTGCCGCCGACCTCTTCGACGCGCGACGCGATGGACCAGGGCGGCGACGGTGTCTCGAGGCCCACGCCATCGTCTTCGATCACGATGTCCACCTGCGAGTCCCGGACCCCCGCGCTGACGAGCGCAGACCGGGCGGCGGAGTGGCGCCGCACGTTGCTGAGGCTCTCGCGGGTGATCTGCAGGACGTGGTCGACGAGGTCGATCGGGCCCTCGAGGCGAAGGTCGAGCCGGAAGCGGGTCGCGAGGGGAGGCTCGACCGGCGCCGGAGACGCCGGGACGCCGGCGAGGCTCGACATGTAGGAGCGCAGGTCGTCGTACTCCCGTCCGACCGCCGACTGCAGTTCGGTCAGCACCGCCAGCGCGCGGGCGTCGTCGTTGCGCGCGAGCAGTCGCCGGCAACCCTCGAGCCGCAGGTTGATGCCCGCCAGCGCCTGCACGAAGCCGTCGTGGAGGTCGCGTGCGATCCTGTGCCGTTGCTGCTCGCCCTCCAGGTCCTGGAGGGCGCGCTGCAGCGCGATGCGGTGCTGCCCGAGGAAGCCGACCAGGTAGCCCACGATCGCCAGGTAGGCCGGCCGCATGACGTAGATGTTGGTGCGGCCGGGGGCGGTCATCAGGATGATGCCGACGTACAGGGACACGCTCGCGGCCGTCACCCACATCGCCTGGCGAAGCCCGGAGCGGAAACCGGCCACGACGACGGCGAAGACGTAGAACGCCGAGAACGGGCTCGTCGCCCCCTCGGTCACGAGCGCGATCGCCCCTCCGGACAGCACGTCGATGCCGACGGTCCAGGTCGCGAGCCGCGCGGTCCGGAACCAGCCCCGGACGGCCGCGGCGTACGCGAACAGCGAGTACGTCAGGTGGACGCCCATGACCGCGAAGACGGTCGGGTCGAGCGTGAACCGCCCGCTCGAGATCTGCAGCCGCGACGCGACGTAGGGGGCCGTGGGATCGATGTAGACCGCGATGAACGCGACCACGGACAGGATGACGCGGCAGCGGGCGATGTGTCGTTCGATCTGGAGCGGATTCGGGGAGTTCATCGGCGCAGGTTCCCGTCGTGCTGTCCTGGGCGTGAGGGCGACACGGGGATTGTGCCTGATCCCTCGGGCCACAACATCCGCCGGTCGAGGCCTGCGGCGCCGAATCCAACTTTCGAGCTACTCGCGAGGCGGCGCGTCGATCCGGATCCGCGTTGCCCGGGGGCTCGAGGCGCGTCGATCTCGAGTCCCAGCCGCAGAAGCCAACTATCCAGCGATAGGCAGGAGACCCTCGACGTGCAGAATACGGACGCGCGAATCCCCGCCGTGAGTGTTGTCACAGCCGCGGCGTCGTCGCCCGGCCCGCGGAAGGTCGGGCGATCGGGGCGCGGCGCGAGGAAAGCGGAAGATCGTACCGGAGGAGGGGAAGGCTGCGGTGATGAACGTCGACCAGGAACGGTTCCCGAACGACCCGGCGTCGTGCCTCGATCACGACGCGCCCGAATGCCGCCTGATGCTCGCGATCCTGGAAGACGCGCTGGCGACGTTCCGTCGCGGCCTCGCGAGGACCTCGTGCGCCGAGATCCAGAGCTTTCGCGAAGTGGACCGCTGGTTCCGCAGCGACGAGTCGGACTGGCCCTTCGCGTTCGAGAGCATCTGCAGCACGCTTCGGATCGACGCCGGCTACGTGCGACTCGGCTTGAACCGCATCCGGGCGGCGGCGTTCCTGGAAAGGCCGGGCGGCCGGGACAGGACCGGGGCGGAACTGGCGACCAGGCGGCGCGGGAAAGCGACGCGCGAATCGGTGTCCCGCGATCGCCGCCGCCGGTTCGACTCGCCGGATGGCGCGTGCGAGCTGGCGGAATGAGCACGGGCAGGGACTCCCCCGGGTTGTCGTCGCAGTCGACGCGATGTCGGCGCGGCCCGGGCCTGGCCGCGTTCGCGCTCGTCTGTCACGCGGCGATCGCCGCGGTCGTCTCGAGCGCGGGACCGGCGCGCGGCGCCGCTCTTCCGCGGGCCTGCGGGACCGCGGACGGCGCTTCGCGGGAGCCCGTCGCGTCGGACGCGTTGTTCGTGCTGCGGAGGGCGGTCGGCGTCGCCGGGACGTGCGGACCCTGCCTGTGCGATGCGAACGGCAGCGGCGGCGTCGGCGCCACGGATGCGCTCCTCGTCCTGCGGCGCGCCGTCGACGGGCAGACGCCGCTGCATTGTCCGGTCTGCACCTGTCGTGCCCTGAGCCTGCTGCACTCGGGCGTGCGGCCGAGCTCGGTACGCGTTCACGACGTCGACGGCGACGGCCATCTGGATCTCGTCACGGCGGACCTGCAGGCCGGCGAGGTTTCCATCTTTCGCGGGCGTGGCCGAGGCGTGTTCGAGCGGCGAAGGGCCGTCTCTGTCGACCAGACTCCGCAGACCGTCACCCTGGTCGACCTCGACGGCGACGGGTTCGACGACCTCGTCACGGCCGACGCGCTGCCGAACGGCCTGAGCATCCGGCTCGGCGGCGCGGACGGGGAGTTCGGTGGGGAAGGCCGCGCGTTCTTCGTGCCCACCGGGATCGCGCCGATCAACGTCGTCGCCGGACATCTCGACGGCGACGACCACCTCGACCTCGTCGTCGCGAACTCGCTGTCGGACGACCTCTCGGTGCTGCCCGGACACGGCGACGGCACGTTCGGGGAAGGGAAGCGCATCGCCGTCGGCAGCGGCCCGCGGTGGATCGTCCTCGCGCGCGTCGACGAAGACGACGTCCTCGACGCCGTCGTGGCCAACCGCGACTCGGACGACCTGTCGGTGCTGCTCGGCAACGGCCTCGGCGGGTTCGGCGACGAGCACAGGCTCGCGGTTCCCGACGGGCCGTACCATGTGTCCGTCGCCGACCTCGACGGCGACGGGCGCAGCGACCTCGTCGCCTCGTGCATCGGGGCCGGCGGCGTCGCGGTTCTCCTCGCGTCCGCGCAGGGCGGCTTCGACGAACCGCTCTTCTACTCGTCGCAGGGCAGCGCGATCGCGACCGACGTGGCGCTCGTCGACGGCGACGACACGCCCGACGTGGTGGCGGCCAACTACGACCGCGACGGGAGTCCCGGCGTCGCGGTGTTCCTCGGCAACGGCGACGGCACGTTGACGCCGGCCGGCTACGCCGACACGCAGTCACAGCCGCGCGCGCTGGCGGTCGTGGACCTCGACGGGGACGCGCAAGCCGACGTCGTCGTCGCCAACGCCGATTCCGACACGCTGACGATCCTGCACGGCGCCGGCGACGGCGGCCTGCTCGGCGCCCTCGAGTCGCGGGCGTCGTCCGAGGCGGGCGGGATGCTCGTCGTCGACCTCGACGAGGACGGGCTCGACGACGCGGTGACGACCGACCGCCACAACAGCGTGACGACGCAGTTCGCCGACGGCGGCGGGCGCTTCGACCGCGCCGTCCTCCAGGTCAACGGGCAGCCGTTCGAGCTCGGCGCGGGCGACGTGGACGGCGACGGCACGCTCGACATCGTCGGAGCGGCCGGGCCGAGGTTCGTCGACCTCGTGCACGGCCATCCGCGCGGCGAACTCGGCGCCCGCGCGTTCGCGCTGTTCGCGGACGGCGAACGAGGCTTCGACCTCGCGCCCGTCTCGAGTCCGGTCCCGGGCGGCTCCGCGGACGAACACGGCTTCGCCTTCGGCGACATCGACGGTGACGGGATTCCCGACATCGCCGTCGCCGCCGCAATCATCGAGCTGCTGCGGGGACAGGCCGACGGCAGCTTCCAGTCATTCGGCGAGGTCGAGTCCACGCCCGCCTCGCTGGCGCTCGTGCTCGCCGACGTCGACCGCGACGGCGACAACGACCTGCTGGAACTCTCCCGCGCCGAACATCTCCTTTCGGTTCACCGCAATTCCGGCGCCGGGACGTTCCTCGCGCCGCAGCGGCACGAAGTGACCGCGTCGTGGACCCTCACGGTCCACGACGTCCACGGCGACGGCGCGCCCGATCTCGTGACGACGGGCGCCTACGACGGTTCGATCTCGGTGCTCGCGGGCGACGGGCACGGCGCGTTCGCGAAGGAGGTGGTCACCTCGACGGACGTGGTGCTTTACCGCTACGCGATCGACGACTTCGACGGCGACGGCGCGGCCGACATCGCGACCAGCGCCGAGGGCGGGGTCGTGATCCTTCCGGGAGACGGGCGAGGCCGTTTCGGCGCGAGCGCCACGTCGAGCCCGGTGCTCCTTCCGACCAGTCTCCCGCTCGTCGATGTCGCGAGCGGCCGGTTCGAGACGGAAGGGCCTCGCACGGTGCTCGGACTCGGCGGCGTGGAGGGGCCGAGGAACCGACTGATCGTGCTCAGCCACGTCGGCGATTGCATGGTCCCGTGATTCGCGGCCCGTCGCGGGGATCCAGTGGTCGAGTCAGCGGACGGGACGTGCGCCGCGACTTGCCGGCGGAACGATCCGGGCAGGGAAGCCGCCTGGATCGGGCGCTTCATCAACCCGCGGCTGTCCCCGGCTGATACACGCAGAGCGGATCCTCGGAGAGCGGGTCGCCGGTGGCCGCGTAGGCGCGACCGCGGGAGCCACCGCAGACCTCACGCCATTCGCAGGCGCCGCAGCGTCCGCCGAAACGGTCCGGCCGGCGCAGGTCGCGCATCAGCGGCGACTCGCGGTAGAGCGTCAGGGCGTCGGTGTCCCGGACGTTGCCGATCGTGATCGGCAGGAAGCCCGACGGCATGACGTCGCCGCGGTAGGACAGGAACAGGATCCCGTTGCCGTCGCGCATGCCGGCGCCGGCTACGGCCGACTTCGGGCCGAGGCCCTTGCCCTCGAGGATCACGCGCCGGACCATCGGCGCCTCGGTCGCCGCGACCACGAAACCGGCGCTGCGGCCGAGCGAGACCGCCCAGACGAGAAGCTTCTCCGCCTCCTCGGGCGTGATCTGCGGAAGCACCGAGCCGCGCCCGGTCGTGACCAGGAAGAACAGGCTCCAGCGCCTGGCCTGCATCGTGGCGGCCACCCGGCAGATCGCTTCCATGTCGCCGAGCGTGTCGGCGGTCACGAGCGTGTTCACCTGCAGCGGGATGCCGGCCTCGGCGACGTGGCGCGCGGCCTCCATCGTCATCTCGAAGCAGCCGGCGATGCCGCGCAGCCGGTCGTGCCGCTCCGGGTCCGAGCCGTCGAGCGAGAGCGACATCGCGCCGACGCCGCGGCGTCCGAGTTCGAGGATCACCTCGCGCGTGAGTTTCGGCGTCGCGCTCGGCGCGACGTCGACGTGCAGGCCGACCGAGCGGGCGTAGTCGAGGATCTCCCAGAAGTCCGGTCGCTCGAGCGGGTCGCCGCCGGTCAGGATCACGGCGGGAGTCGGCTTCGCGGTCGCCAGCGTCCGCAGCACCGCGAACGCCTCTTCGGTGTCGAGCTCGTCGGGCAGGCGCTCGTGCAGCGCGGACGCGCGGCAGTGCTTGCAGGCGAGGCCGCACGCGCGGGTGAGCTCCCAGTACACGCGCCTCGGCGATTCGTCGTAGCGGCTCTGCGTCGTGGCTTCGGGATGCCCGGCGCCGTGCGGATGGCCGTGCGGCGGGCGGGACGAGGAGGTCGCGGTCGTGGTGTCGGACACGGCTTTTCCTACTGCCGTCGGGGCGCGAGCGCCAGAGCCGCCGGGTTCACTTGGCGATCGTGATCTCCGGGCCGCGCTTCTCGACGGTGGCCACGCTCATCTGGAACAGCTGGTACAGCACGCTGAACGCCTTCTTGTTCCACTGGTAGCCCTGCTGGGGCCTGAGCGCGTAGGAGTTCCCGTTCAGGCGCACGGAAAGGCCGGCCCCGCGCGGCGGCCTCGGCGCTTCGACGACGTCCATCGTCCGGGCGGGGTTCTCGCGCAGGCTGCCGCTTCTCGGGTCGGGCTCGACGTCGTACTCGGGCTCCTCGGCGATGCCGCGCCCGAGGAACGTCAGGATCTCGTGGAAGCTGCGCAGGCGCAGTCGCCCGCGGATCGGGACCTCGCCACCGGGGAACCCGGGACGGATGTCGACGAGGATGTCGTTGTTCGGGACCTGGTCGGCCTCGGCGTGCAGGCGCACGCGTTCCTCGTTCGGAAGCACGGCGGGGTCGAAGTTCGTGATCATCACGCGTCCGTGGACGCGCTTCGAGACGTGGAAGAGGCCGCGGCCGGTTTCCCTCCTCAGCGTGAAGTCGTGGTAGGTCTCGAGCACCGATTCGGGATTGACCTCGTCCGCCGGCACCTGCCACTCGAGCTGGAAGTGCAGTGGTTCGACGAAGAGCTCGTGCCGGTCCTGGATCGACGACAGGTGGGCGACGAAGCGGCGGAAGAACGCGTAGCCGGTCGGATCCGACGGGCGGTTGTAGTGGGCGACGAGGGCTCCGGTGCGTTCGTCGCGCACGGTCAGCTCCGCGCCGATCAGGCGCAGCAGCGAGTCGACGTCGTAGCCCTGGCGGAGCAGCAGCGTCAGCTTCTCCTCGTTGAACGGCGTCAGCAGGCGCTGCGTGAATTCCTCGCCGTCCATCGGCTCGATGCTGACGGTCGGGTTCTCCTCGGCGCCGACGCCGGCGATCGGGATCAGCAGGTTGCCGTTCTCGCCGGTCAAGGCGCCGCTGATCCCGGCGTGGACCGAGAAGCTCCAGGTCGCCGCGATGCTCGAGATGCCCGTGAAGTGGATCGGCTCGTTGTGACGGGCGCGCGCGATGTTGAGAAGGAGCTGGCGCGAGACGCTGTCGGTCGCGGTCGTGTCGTAGGCGATCACGGCGCGATCGAGCGCAAGGGTGGAGGTGCAGCCCGGGGCCAGCGCGACGATCGCGAACAGGGCCAGGCGAGGCGCGCGGGGATTCATCGCCTCATCCTGCGCGGCCAGCGTCCTTCATGGAAGGCCCGGCCGCATCTTCGAACCACGAAGCGGCCTCCGGCAGGACGGCCTCGACCCCGGCTCGAGCGGTCGCGTCGAGGGCCGCCCAGCTGCGCCCGAGGTCCCGCCAGGAGCGGACCTGGAACGTCTTGACCACCGTGCGGTACGGGCGGCCGAGCATGCGGCCGTCGAACAGCGCGTACCCGCGACCGAACGCCGCCTCGTTGAACGCGTCCACGCCATCGGCCCGGCAGCGTTCCCACGCCGCCCGGTTCGCGCGCATCAGCGGCACGTACGTCTCGGCGAACAGCGCGACGAGCGGCGACAGCCGCGGCGAGAGCGCGAGGCTGCCCGTGGTCCGCACGTGACGGCCGTCGCGGATCGACTCGAGCCAGGCGAGCGTGCGCGGCGCGAGCTCGCCGAGCCGCCGGCACGCGGCCGTGTCCGTCAGGTTCATCGACAGTTGCCCGTAGGCGCTCGCGTCGGCGAGCGTGAAGCGTTCGCCGAGCAGGAACGGCTGCGTCGCCAAGAGGTCGTCGAGCGCCGCGAGCGCGCGCTCCCAGATCTCCTCGAGCAGTTCGTGCGTCGGCGGAAAGCCTTCCCGCGACGGCGGGGTGAGCCCGCGTGCGAGGCCCGGCACGGCGTAGCCGGGCGGCGCGACGCTGAACAGGTAGGGCAGGCGGCGCACCTGCCGCCGCTCGAACCAGGACCCGAACAGCGACCCGGCGCCGGGCGGGAGAAGCTTCGCGTACTCGCGCGCGAGGCGGCGGCCGGGGTGGTCGTTGTCGCCCGCGGCGAGCTTCCAGCGATTGTGGTGCACGAGGTAGAGGCCGATCTCGTCGAAGGCCTCGTCGAGGAAGTCGCCGAGGAAGCGCACCGCGGGGTCCTGCGGCACGAGCGGCGCCGCCTGCGATCTCTCGTCGATCCACGGCGCGAGCGCCGACGAGTCGTAGAGCACCTCACGATCCGGCGTGACGAGGTACGGCACGAGCGGGAACTCGTCGAGCGGGTCGTTCGCCGGGGGACGGAGCGCGATGCCGCGCCGCTTCGCTCGATCGACGAGCATGGCGATGCGGAGGTTCCCGGCGCGCGAGCCGTCGCGCGGCAAGCGGCGGAAGGGCAGCCCGGCGAACGCGAGCATCGACTCCAGTTTGAGCAGGAACGGCGACAGCTCGGGGCCCCAGACGACGCTCGGTTTCACCGCACGGGACCATGCCGCGGGAACGCCGGAGCTGCCAGCGTGTCTGTAGCCATCGCGCCGGATCCGGGCTAGTCAGGCGGGATGCCCGGTCCCCGGATTCCCGAACGCATCCGTTCGCTGACGCCGTACAAGCCCGGGCGGCCGATCGAGGAGGTCGAGCGCGAGCTCGGGATCGCCGGGTCGATCAAGATCGCCTCGAACGAGAACCCGCTCGGTCCTTCGCCGCGGGCCCTCGTCGCGCTCGCCGGGGCGCTTTCCGGTATCCACCGCTACCCGGACGGCGGCGCGGTCGTGCTGACGGAGAAGCTCGCGGCCAGGCTCGGGGTCGACCCGCGCCGGATCGTGTTCGGCAACGGCTCGAACGAGATCCTCGAGCTCGCGTGCCGCCTGTTCGCCGGGCCCGGCGACGAGGTGCTGTTCAGCGCGGATGCCTTTCTCGTGTACCCGCTCGTCTCGATCGCGGTCGGCGCGACCCCGGTCCAGGCTCCGCCTCGCGGCTTCGAGCACGACCTCGAGGCGATCGCGGCGCGCGTCGGCCCGTCCACACGCGTCGTGTTCCTCGCGAACCCGAACAACCCGACCGGCACGATCTTCCGCCGCCGCGAGTGGGAGGCGTTCCTCGCGCGCGTGCCGGAGGACGTGGTCGTCGTTCTGGACGAGGCCTACTTCGAGTTCGTCGACGACGAACTCTACCCGGACGGCATCTCGTACCTCGATTCGCATCCGGGCCTCCTCGTCACGCGCACGTTCTCGAAGATCCACGGCCTGGCCGGCCTGAGGCTCGGCTACGGCGTCACGTCGCTGGAGATCGCGGACGCGATGGCGCGGCTTCGCCAGCCGTTCAACGTGAACCTGCTCGCGCAGGTCGCCGCGGTCGCGGCGCTCGACGACGACGCGCACGTCGAGGCTTCCCGCGCGCTGGTGCGCGAGAGTCGCGAGCGCTGGGACCGGGCGTTCTCGCGGCTCGGCCTCGAGGCGGTGCCGACGCACGCGAACTTCGTGCTCGTGCGCACCGGCCGCGGCGCCGCCGTGACGGACGCGCTGCTTCGGCGCGGCGTCATCGTCCGGCCGATGGACGCCTACGGTTTTCCGGAACACGTCCGCATCACGTTCGGCACCGCCGCCGAGGACGCGCGCGCCATCGCTGCCCTCGAGGCCGTGCTCACGGGCGACTCCGCGGAGGCCCGGTGAGCGCCCGCTTCCAGCGCTGCGTCGTCGTCGGCACCGGGCTGCTCGGCGGATCGCTGGCCGGCGCCGGCAAGGCGCGGGGACTGTTCGCGCACGTGGTCGGCGTGGGCCGTTCGGTCGCGAACCTCGAAACGGCGCGCGCACGCGGCCTCGTCGACGAGGTCACGGGCGACCTTCGCGTCGCCCTCGCCGGCGCGGACCTCGTCGTGCTCGCGACGCCGGTCGTCACCGCCGTCTCGCAGCTGCACGAGATCGCGCACCATGCCCCGCCCGAAGCGCTCGTGACCGACGTGGGCAGCGTGAAGCAACCGATCGTCGAGGAAGCCGCGCGCTGCGGACTGGCGTCGCGGTTCCTCGGCGCGCATCCGCTGGCCGGAAAGGCCGAAACCGGCGCGGGCGCGGCCGACCCCGACCTGTTCGTCGGTCGCCGCACGGTGCTGACGCCGGATCGCGACACCCCGCCGGAACTCGTCGAGACGATGAAGGCGTTGTGGACGCAACTCGACTCGACGGTGTCGGTGATGGACGCCGCGACGCACGACGCGGTGCTGGCGACGTCGAGCCACCTGCCGCAGATGGTCGCGTTCGCGCTCGCGGCCGCCGCCGACGCCGCGCCCCAGCGCAGCGAAGTCGTCGACTGCGTCGCCGGCGGCTTCCGGGACACGACGCGGCTGGCGACGAGCGACGCCGACATGTGGCTGGACATCGCGCGGCTGAACCGGGAAGCGATCGTCGAGGCGATGGACGAGTTCAGCGTCGTCTGGGACGACCTTCGCGACGCGATCGCCGACGGCGACGAAAGGGCGATCCGCGAGATCGTGGCCGCCTCGCACAGGTTCAGGAAGGAGATCGTGCCGTCGTGACCGGTTCCGGAGAGCGCGGGCGGGATTCGTCGAGGTCGGTGGAACGGGCCCGAGGCCCGTTGAAAGGCCAGGTCAAGGTGCCGGGCGACAAGTCGATCGCCCATCGCGCGGTGATGTTCAACGCCGCAGGAGAAGGCGAGGCGCACGTGACCGGCCTGCCGAGCGGACGCGACGTGGCGTCCACGATGGCCGCGATGGCCCGGCTCGGCGCGTCCGTCGAGCGGACCGGCCCGGCGGCGGTGCGCGTTCGCGGCCGGTCGATGCGGTTCGACCCCGCGCCGGGGCCGATCGACTGCGAGAACTCCGGAACGACGATGCGCTTGTTGACCGGACTGCTGGCGGGGCAGGCCGGCCTCGAGGCGACCCTCGTCGGGGATGCCTCGCTGTCGCGGCGTCCGATGAAGCGGGTCGCCGCCCCCCTGATGGGGCTCGGGGCGAGGATCGAGACGACCGAGGGCCACGCCCCCCTGGTGATCCGAGGCCAGCGGTTGTCCGCGGGCGTCGTCGACCTCGCGGTCGCGAGCGCCCAGGTGAAGAGCGCCGTCCTTCTGGCAGGACTCCAGGCCGACGGCCTGACCGAGGTCCGGGAGCCGATTCCGACGCGAGACCACACCGAGAAGCTGCTGCTCGCCATGGGCGTGCCCGTCCGGACCGCCGGCGTCCTGGCGGCCGTCCGCGGCCCGGCGGTCCCGGCCTGCGTCGACGTGGCCGTCCCCGGGGACCCGTCCTCGGCGGCGTTCCTGCTCGTCGCCGCGGCGCTGGTGGCGGGTTCGGATGTCACGGTCGAGGGGCTCTGCCTGAACCCGACCCGGCTCGGTTTTCTCGACGTGCTTCGTCGCATGGAGGCCGACATCGAGTGCCGGGTCGAAGGCGAGACCGGCGGCGAGCCCGTCGGGTCGATCCGTTGCCGGGCATCGGGCCTGAAGTCCTTCCAGATCGAAGCGGCCGAAGTTCCCGCCACGATCGACGAACTCCCGCTGCTTGCCGTCGCGGCGGCGTTCGCGGACGGCGAGTCGACGCTTTCCGGGGCGGGCGAGCTGCGCGTGAAGGAAAGCGACAGGATCAGCGCAACCGTAGCATTGTTGAGGGGTTTCGGTGTCGAAGTTGTGGAAAAGGACGATGGCATGGTGATCCGCGGCGGCAGGCCGAGGGGAGGCGCGTCGGTTGCGACGCACGCCGACCACCGCATCGCCATGGCCGCGGCGGTGGCGGCGCTCGCCGCCACGCCCGGCGGCGTGCGGATGGACGATTCGGCGGCCGTCGACGTTTCGTTTCCGGAGTTTTTCGACGTGCTGGGGAGGCTGGGCGCTTGAGGGGGCCGTTCATCCTGGCCCTGGACGGTCCGGCTGGCGCCGGCAAGTCGACCACGGCGCGTGCGGTCGCCGAACGGCTCGGGTTCGCCTACCTGGACTCGGGCGCCCTCTATAGATGCGTGGCGCTCGCGGCCGTGGAGCGCGGCGTTTCGCCGGACGATGACGCGGAACTCGGCCGCCTCGTGGCCGGTCTGGTGATCCGCCAGACATCGGATGGGCGGTTCCTGCTCGACGGCCGGGACGTGACCGGCCTGATCCGGACCCCGGAGGTCAGCCAGGCGGCCTCGCGCAGTTCCGCGTGCCCTTCGGTGCGGCGCGCGCTCGTGGACATCCAGCGCCAGGCCGTGCTGGAGCCCGGGACGGTCGCCGAGGGGCGAGACATCGGCACCGTGATCTTCCCCGATGCCGACCTGAAGATTTTCCTCGACGCGGACCCGGCCGAGCGCGCCCGCCGCCGGTCCCTGGAGATGGCGGCCCGAAACGCCTCGCCGGAGGATATCGCGCGGGTGGGGCGGGAAATGGCGGAGCGCGATCGGCGCGACAGCACGCGAGCCGTCGCCCCGCTCGCCAAGGCGGACGACGCCGTCGTGATGGACACCACGTTTCTGACGTTCGACGAGGTCGTCGACGCCATCGTCGCCGAAGTCCACGAACGCAGGATCGGTGCGAAGTAGGCGAGAATCCTCATCTTCCCTTGAACCCGCAGTCGCACCGCGTTATTACCCTCGATGCCCATTCGGGCGTCACACCACCGGAGGATTGTTTTTTTGATGCAACAGGAGAAGGCCGCCAATGAGCTGAGCCAGTCGAACGCGTCGTCGGAGAGTTTCTCGGATCTGTTCGAAGCCTCGCTTCGTTCGGTTCAGTCAGGCGAGGTCGTCAAGGGCCGGATCGTGTCGATCGACAACGAGGTTGTCACCGTCGACATCGGCTACAAGTCCGAGGGGATCATCCCCGCCTGGGAATTCCGCGATCGCGACGGCAAGCTGCTCGTTGAAGAAGGCCAGGACGTCGACGTCTTCGTCGAGTCCACCGGCGGCGACAACGGAGAGCTGCGGCTCTCTTTCCAGCGCGCCCGCCAGAACATCGTCTGGAAGGTCATCGAGGACGCTTTCAACGCGGGGACGGCGATCGAAGGAACGATCGTGGGCCGCGTCAAGGGTGGCCTCAAGGTGGATGTCGGCGTGCCTGCGTTCCTTCCGGGATCGCACGTCGACACCCGCCCGACCCGGAGCCTCGACCGCTACATCGGCGAGACCGGGGAGTTCACGATCCTCAAGTTCAATCGCGCACGAGGCAACGTCGTCGTCTCGCGCAAGGCGCTGCTCGAGAAAGAGCAGGAAGTCGCGCGCGGCGAGACGCTGAAGATCCTCGAGGAGGGCGTGATCCTCGAAGGCACCGTGAAGAACGTGACCGACTACGGCGCGTTCGTGGACCTCGGCGGCATCGACGGCCTGCTGCACGTCACCGACATGTCGTGGGGGCGCGTGAGCCATCCGTCGAAGGTCGTCAAGCCGGGCGACCTGGTCAAGGTCGTCGTGCTCAAGTACGACGCGAACTCGCACCGTATCTCGCTCGGCCTCAAGCAGCTGCACGACGACCCCTGGGTCACCGTCGCCGATCGCTTGTTCCCGGGCAGCCGCGTGCGCGGCAAGGTCGTCAGCCTGACCGACTACGGCGCGTTCGTCGAGATCGAGGAAGGCATCGAAGGCCTCGTGCACGTCTCGGAGATGTCGTGGACGCGCCGGGTGACGCATCCGTCGCAGATCGTCTCGGTCGGCGACGAGGTCGACGTGATGGTCCTGTCGCTCGATCCCGAGAACCGCCGCATCTCGCTCGGCCTCAAGCAGGTCACGCCGAACCCGTGGGAGATGCTGCCGATCGAGCATCCGGTCGGCACCCAGGTCGAGGGCAAGGTCACGAGCGTCACCGACTTCGGCGTGTTCGTGAACGTGAAGGAAGGGATCGACGGCCTGGTGCACATCTCCGACATGCACTGGACGAAGAAGATCCATCACCCTTCGGAGATCCTGAAGAAGGGCGACGATGTCCGCTGCGTCGTGCTCGGCATCGACATCCCGAACGAACGCCTGTCGCTCGGGGTCAAGCAGCTCGACGAGGACCCGTGGCGCCGCATGGCGGACCGCTATCCGGTCGGCGCCCGCGTGCACGGCAAGATCACGAACATCGCCGACTTCGGCCTGTTCGTCGCGATCGAGGACGGGGTCGAGGGGCTGGTGCACGTCTCCCAGCTGGGCCGTGATCGCATCGAGAACCCGCGCGACCACTTCTCGGTCGGCCAGGAGCTCGAGGCCGAGGTCACGCAGGTCGACATCCGGGAGCGCCGGATCTCGCTCAGCATCCGGTCGCTGCTGCAGTCGGCGGAGAAAGAGGAGATGCGGGCCTACATGGCCGAGGCCGGCACCGGTCGCACTGGTAGCGTTACCCTTGGCGACATGATCCAAGAAAAACTCGCACGGCGCCGAGGCGGCCGTGACGACGGCGACAAGGACTGAGTCGCCGGTCGGGAGGCAGTCGCCAGATGACCAAGCGAGACCTGATCGACGAGATCGTACGGCTCTATCCCGTCTATTCGCGGCGGGACGCCGAGGTGATCGTGAACTCGGTGTTCGAGAGCATGACCGAGGCGCTCTGCAAGGGTGACCGCATCGAGATCCGCGGATTCGGAAGCTTCGTCGTGAAGAACCGGCTCGCGCGCGAGGGGCGCAACCCGAAGACGGGCGAGCTCGTCGCCGTCGCGTCGAAGACCGTGCCGTTCTTCAAGGTGGGCAAGGAGCTCAAGCAGCGCGTCGACGCCGGATACGAGGCGGCCCAGAAGGCCGGCGGAGCGCAGGCCGTGGAAGGCGAGTAGCCTCGCCGCGGGCGCTGCGACGACGTGCGAGTCCTGTGGGCGCCGTGGCGCCTCAGCTACGTTTCCGGTCCTGACTCGAAGTCGGGGTGCATCTTCTGTGACAAGCCGCGCCTCGGCGACGCCGGGGCGCGGCGTCAGCAGCTGGTCCTTCGGGTGACCGACCATGCGTCCGTAATCATGAACCTGTACCCGTACGCGAGCGCGCACCTGATGGTGTCGCCGCGACGGCACACCCGGGATTTCGCCGGGTTGGACCCCCTCGTCACGACCGCGCTGCAGTCCGAGTTGCAGCGCTCGGTCCGGGTGCTCACCCGCGCGTTCTCGCCGGCCGGATTCAATCTCGGGATGAACCTCGGTCGCGCCGGCGGCGCCGGCATCGACGACCACCTGCACTGGCACGTCGTCCCGCGCTGGGTCGGCGACACCAACTTCATGCCGATGCTGGCGGACACGCGCGTGATGCCCGAGCATCTCGAGGCCACTTACGACCGCTTGCTTCCGCTCTTCGCGGAAGACGCCGAAGCGTTCCCCTGAAACCGGAACGGAGGTCTGTCTTGAGGATCCTTCGAAACCTTCTCTACATCGTCGTCGTCGTGATCGGCATCGTGCTCGCGAGCGCGAACATGACCCCGGTGCGCTTCGTGTACCTTCCGAGCGTCGCGTCGTTCGTGGGGGGCGAACCGGCGGAAACCCAGGTGCCGCTCGCGCTGCTGCTGCTCGGGTTCCTGCTCGTCGGCGCGATCGTCGCCGGGACCGGAACCTTCGTCGAGCACGTTCGGCTGCGCTTCCTCGTGCGGCGCAACGCCAAGGTGGTCAAGGGGCTGCGCGGGGACCTCGAGAAAACCCGCCTGGAACTCGAGCAGGTCCAGGCAGCGCTCGACGCGCGCACCTCCGAGCTCACGAGCGAGCAGGCGCGCGCGCGGCGGGCCGAGGAGGCCGAGGCGCGAGCACTGGCGAGCGCCGCCGAAGAGCGCGAGCGCGCGGGCGCGGCCGTCGAGCAGGCCCCCGAGGACGCTCCGTTCCCGCCGCCGGGGTCCTGAGGGCGGCAGCGGGCTTCCCGCACATCGCCGGACCATCCCGCATTGCCGCCCGCAGGTCGTGCTCCTATAGTGCGCCGCATGACGGCGGTCAGGCCGCAGGCCACGACGCTCGCCGAACTTCGCGAATCCGGCTACCGGCCGCGCGGCGTGCGAGAGGAACTCCGGGACAACCTGCTGCGAGCGCTCGGGGAGCACGGCGACACGAGCCGGATCTTCCGCGGCGTCCTCGGCTACGAGGACACCGTCATCCCCGAGATCGAGAACGCGCTGCTGGCGGGGCACCACATGGTGCTGCTCGGAGAGCGGGGACAGGCGAAGACCCGCCTGGTCCGGTCGCTGGTCGGGCTGCTCGACGAGTGGATCCCCGCGATCGAGGGGTGCGAGCTTCGCGACGACCCGATGCGACCGGTCTGCGCGGCGTGCCGGCGTCGCGCCGCCGACGAAGGCGACGCCCTCCGTGTCACGTGGGTGGCGCGACAAGCGCGCTACGCGGAGAAGCTCGCCACGCCTGACGTCACGATCGCGGACCTGATCGGGGAGATCGACCCGGTTCGCGTGGCCGAGGGCCGCTACCTCTCCGACGAGGAAACGATCCACTACGGGCTCGCGGCGCGCAGCCATCGCGGCATCTTCGCGATCAACGAGCTCCCGGACCTCGCCGAGAAAGTGCAGGTGGGCCTCTTCAACCTGATGGAGGAGCGCGACCTGCAGATCAAGGGATTCCAGGTGCGGCTCCCGCTCGACGTCCTCGTCGTCGCGACCGCCAATCCCGAGGACTACACGAGCCGCGGGCGGATCGTCACGCCGCTGAAGGACCGCTTCGACGTCCAGATCCGTACGCACTACCCGCGCACGATCGCGGAGGAGATCGCGATCATGGAGCAGGAATCCGGCGCGAATGTCCGCGGAGGCCGGCCCGTTCGCGTGGCGGACTTCCTGAAGGAGATCCTCGCGCGCTTCACGACCGAGGCGCGGCGTGCGCCGGAGGTGAACCAGGCATCCGGGGTCAGCGTGCGCGTCAGCATCAACAACTACGAGACGCTCCTCGCGAATGCCGAGAAGCGCGCGGTGCGCTGCCGGGAGGGCGAGATCGCGCCGCGGATCAGCGACCTGCACGCCCTGTTCGCGTCCTGCAACGGAAAGCTCGAGCTCGAGTACGGGATCGACGGCGTGCGCGAGACCGCGCTCGTCGACCGCCTGCTCTCGATCGCGATCAAGGGCGCGTTCGAGGACCGGCTTCCGGCGGCGGAACTCACGCCGGTCGTCGAGTATCTCGGGCGCGGGTGGGGCGTTGCCGTTTCCGACACCATGCCGTCGGCCGACTACGCCGAGGCGATCGCGTCGATCCCGGGCCTGCGCGAGGTCGTCGACCGACTCGGGCCGTTCGAGAGCCCCGGTCTCGCGGCAGCGGCCGTCGAGTTCGTGTTCGAGGGGCTGCACCTCCTGAAGAAGCTCAACCGCGAGCGCGACGGGGGACGCCTGTCGTACGCGACCTGAGGCGGTCTTGCGCAGTCGATACACGATCTGGGACGGCACGCAGAAGCTCGCGCTCGATGCCGCGCGCGTGTTCGATCGTCTCGCCGGGCACCTCGCGGAGACCGACGACCTGTCCGAAGCCCTGACGCGCCTGCTGCGCGAGGGCCTTGCCGAGTCCGGGCTCGAGACGATCGGGACCGAGGAACTCGCCGAGCGGGTGCGCGAAGCCATCCGGGAGCTCTACGATCGCTACAACCTCGCGCGTTCGCTCGAGGAGCCCTGGGACGAACTCGACGAGGTCGTGGCGACCGAGCAGGACGCGCTCGATCGTGAGCCGTCGGCGAGCGAGCGCGAACAGCGGCGCAAGCGGCTCGACCGTCTCTCGCGTCGGATCGGGGAACGGCTGTCGGAGCTCGACGACTGGGACTTCGCCGACGACGACGCGGGGGAGAAGTTCGATCGTCTGCGCGAGCGGGCGGCCGACATCTCGCGCGTCGATCAGTTCCAGCGACGGTTCCGTGACCAGTTCCAGGGGCCGGAGAGCCTCGACTTCGAGTCCACGCTCGAGTTGCTCGACCGTTTCGAGAAGCTGCGCGCGCTCGAGAAAGCCCTTCGGGAGCGCGATCTCGAGGCGCTCGACGAAGGCGCCATCTCCTCGATGCTCGGCGACGAGTTCGGAGAGGCGGTCGGCCGGCTGCGGCAGATGCTGCGCTTGCTCGTCGATGCGGGCTACCTCGTCTCGAAGGAGGGCCGGCTTTCCTTGACGCCGAAGGCCGCGCGCCGCATGGGCCAGCTCGCGCTCAAGGAGGTGCTGGCCGACCTGCTGCCGGATGCGACCGGCCGTCATCAAACCACGCGACGCGGCACGAGCGAGTCGATGACCGAGCAGTCGAGGGCATACGAATACGGCGACCCGATGACCATCGACGTGGCGGCGACGGTGAAGGCGGCGATCGCACGGGAAGCCTCGGCGCGAGGCCGTGGGGGCGCGACCGGTGGCCCGTCCGCCGCCCGTCGCGGCGCCGTGCGTCTGGAGCCCGCCGACCTGCACGTGAAGGAGAGCCTGCGCAGCACGCGAACGTCGACCGTGCTGCTCCTCGACATGAGCTGGTCGATGAGCTGGGAGGGCCGCTTCGCCGCCGCGAAGAAGGTGGCGCTGGCGATGGAAACGTTGATGCGGACGCGCTACCCGCGCGATTACTTCGGGATGGTCGGCTTCTACACGCGCGCCGTCGAGTTGAAGCCGTCGGATCTCGCCGAAGTGACCTGGAACATGGGCGACCCTTTCACGAACCTGCAGGACGGATTGCGGCTCGCGTCGCGCCTGCTCGAGAGGCACCCGGCCGGGACGCAGCAGATGATCGTGATCACCGACGGGCAGCCGACGGCCTACTTCAGCGACGGCCGTCTCTTCTGCGAATGGCCGATGAGCGTCGGCGGGATCTCCTCGCGAGCGACGATCGAGACGCTGAGGGAAGTCGAGCGCGTCACGCGCCGCGGCGTGCGCATCAACACGTTCATGCTGGACGACAGCCCGCTGCTGCGCGCGTTCGTCCAGCGCATGACGGCGATCAATCGCGGGCGCGCGTTCTACACGACGCCCCAGCAGCTCGGGCATTTCGTGCTCGTCGACCACGTGGGCAAGAGGCGAAAGGTTCTTTGAGCATGGAGACCACCGCAGGAGAGGCCGCCGACGCGGCAGGGCAGGCTGCGCCGTCGCGCGGCGCACGGGCGCGGATCGCGGCGAAGCTGACGCCGGCGATGCAGCAGTACCTCGAGTTCAAGTCCGCCCACGAGGACGCGCTCCTGTTCTTCCGCATGGGCGATTTCTACGAGCTCTTCTTCGAGGACGCCGAGGTCGCGGCGGAACTGCTCGACCTGACGCTGACCTCGCGCAACCGCAACGATCCGAACCCGATCCCGATGTGCGGGATCCCGTACCACGCGCTCCGGCCCTACGTCGCGCGCCTGCTCGAGGCAGGTCGCAAGATCGCCGTCTGCGAACAGCTCGAGCTGCCGGAGAAGGGTATCGCGCGCCGCGAGGTCACGCGCGTGATCTCGCCCGGGACCAACCTCGACGAGGAGACCCTCGCGCCCGAGCGCGCGTGCTATCTCGCGGCCATCGTCGAGGACGCCGGCGCCTACGGCCTCGCCGTCAGCGATTTCTCGACCGGCGAACTGCGCGCGACCGAACTCGTCTCGGACGTGCGCCTCGACGAGGAACTGCGCACCGTGTCGCCCGCGGAGATCGTCCTGCCGGACGGGGCGGGGCCGCTGCGCCAGCGGATCGCGAAACTGCTGCCGGGCTGCGTGTTGAGTCTCCAGCCCAGGGGCGTCGGTCGTCCGGCTCCCGCGCCTCGCGTGGCCGACGGCGATGCCCCGCTGCTCGCGCGCGACGCCTGCACGCTGCTTCGCGAGTACGTGCACTCGACACAGGGCGGAAACGTCGCGCACCTGCGCTCGCCGGAGTTCTACCAGACGACGGCCTACCTCCACCTCGACGCGTCGACGCGTCGCAACCTGGAACTGCTCGAGTCCTACGACGGCTCGACGCGCGGGGCGCTCGTGAGCGTGCTGGACCGCTCGGTGACGGGCATGGGAAGGCGCCTGCTGCGCTCCTGGCTGGTGCGTCCGCTTTCGGACCCGGCGGCGATCGGCCAGCGCCTCGACGCGGTCGAGAACTTCGTCGAGGACTTCCCGCTGCGCGCGGACCTGCGCGAGAGCCTGCGCCGGATCGGGGACCTGGAGCGGCTCGTCGGCCGGATCGGCGCCGGCAGCGCCTCGCCGCGCGACCTCTCCCGTCTGGCCGACGCGCTCGCCGGCGTCGCCGAGGTCGCGGCGTGCCTGTCGGGTCGTGGAGAGGCCCTCGCTCGCCACGCGCGCCTGCTCGACGACCTGCCCGCGGCGAGGGAGCGGCTGGCCGCCGCGCTGGCCGCCGAGCCGGCCGCGCAGATCGGCAAGGGTCCCGTGATTCGCGACGGCTTCGACGACGAGGTCGACCGGCTGCGCTCGATCTCGCGCGACGGCAAGGGCTGGATCCTCGCGTTCGAGGCGGAGGAACGCGCCCGCACGGGCATCCCGTCGCTGAAGGTCGGGTTCAATCGCGTGTTCGGCTACTACATCGAGGTCACGCACACGCACCAGGCGCTGGTTCCGGCCGGCTACACGCGCAAGCAGACCGTCGCGAACGCCGAGCGCTACATCACGCCCGAGTTGAAGGCGCGCGAGAACGACGTGCTCGGCGCGGAGGAGCGGCTCGCCGCGCGCGAGCGCCAGCTGTTCGACGAACTCGTCGCCTGGCTCGCGCCGTTGCAGCCCGTGCTGGGCCGCACCGCGGCTGCGCTGGCGGCGCTGGATGCGCTCGCCGGACTCGCGGAGACCGCGCACCAGCGCGGCTACGTGCGGCCCGAACTGCACGAAGGACTCGACCTCGACATCACGGGCGGTCGTCATCCGGTGGTGGAAGCGAGGCTCGGCTCCTCCTTCGTCGCGAACGATTGCCGCCTCGACGAATCGTGCCGGCTGCTGATGGTGATCACGGGCCCGAACATGGCCGGCAAGAGCACGTACTTGCGCCAGACCGCGCTCATCGTGCTGCTCGCGCACTGCGGCTGCTTCGTGCCGGCGACGAGCGCGCGCATCCCGCTCGTCGACCGGATCTTCACGCGCATCGGCGCGAGCGACAACCTCGCGGCCGGGCAGTCGACGTTCATGGTGGAGATGTCCGAGACGGCCGCGATCCTCGCCGGCATGACCGAGCGCAGCCTCGTCGTGCTCGACGAGATCGGTCGCGGGACCTCGACCTTCGACGGTATCTCGATCGCATGGGCGGTGGCCGAAGCGATGCTCGCGCGTCGCGTGAAGACGCTGTTCGCCACGCATTACCACGAGCTCGCCGCGCTCGAGGCCGAGCACGATCTCGCCGGCAACTTCTCGGTCGCCGTCCGTCGCTACAAGGGCTCGGTGATCTTCCTGTACCGGATCGTCGAGGGGCCGACGAGCGGAAGCTACGGGATCGAGGTGGCCCGATTGGCGGGCGTGCCCGAGGACGTGATCGAGAAGGCCCGTACAATTCTGGCCAGGTTCGAGAGCGGTGAAGGCATCGGCAGCGCAAGTGCCGGACAACTCAACCTGTTTTCCGCGCCGTCCTCGTCGCAGCGGTCGTCCTCGTCGTCGCCGGCGGACGAGTTGGCGGCGCGTCTCGCGGCCATCCAGGTGGACGCGCTGACGCCTCTCGATGCCCTCAATCTGCTCGCCCGCCTTGTGGAGGAAGCCCGCACCGCGCAATAATCGACGCCTGCTCCGCGGACGGCGACGTCCCTCGGGCGGGGCGCGTGGAGGTTGGGGCTGCGGTGCGGGATCTTCCCACCAGGACCAGGATGCGTGGCTTCGTGGCGATCGTCGCAGCGGCGATGTTCGCAACGAGCGCCGATGTCCGCGAAGCTGTCGCGGCCGTCGTTCGCGGCGTCGAAGCCGTCTCCACGCCGTCGGCGACTCGCATCGTCGTCGATGTCGAGGGCGCGTTTCGCTACCGAACGCACGCGAGCGGCGAATCGGGCGCCGTCTTCGTCGACATCGAGCAAGCCACGCTCTCCGGCGACGCGACGCGCGTCGTGCCCGTTGCCGACCGTCGCGTCGACGGCGTCATCGTGATCGACGATCCGGACGCGCGGATCGTGCGCGTGTCGGTCGACCTCGCGGGCAGGAAGGCGCCGCACCTCGATGCGACGGTCGAAGGCTCCCGCGTCGTGCTGTCGGTGACCGACGCGGCCCCGGCCGTCGCCCCCCCAAAACCCGCCGCTTCCCCGGCGACGGCCGCTTCCGCTGCCAGGCGCGGTAGCGCGCCGGCAAGGGGCGCGTCGTCGTCGTCGCGTGCTGCCGCCGTGGCCCGAACCACTCCGCCGCGGCCGGCGACCGCGGCGACGCCCTCGCGCGCCGCGAAGGCGACCTCCT
>CAYYZO010000003.1:25628-33739 GCA_964476185.1 uncultured Myxococcales bacterium | reverse complement strand
CCGCCGCGGCCGGCGACCGCGGCGACGCCCTCGCGCGCCGCGAAGGCGACCTCCTCGCGACGTTCCGTTCTCGAGCGCCCCCTGGTCGTGCTCGACCCCGGCCACGGCGGCAAGGATCCCGGCGCCCGGGCCTGGACCGGCGAGTACGAGAAGGACATCGTCCTGGACCTCTCGGAGCGAATCGCGCGCCGGCTCCGGCAAAAGGACGTCGAGGTGGTGATGACCCGCAGCGGCGACCGGTACGTCGAGCTCGCCGACCGTCGCGAATCTTCCCGTACGTGGGGCGCCGACGCGTTCGTTTCGATCCACGCGAACGCCAGCGCGAACGGCGCGGCGCGCGGCGTCGAGACCTACTACCATTCGCGTCCGTCCGCGGCCGGAAAAGAGGCCCGGCGGCTCGCCCGCCTGGAGAACGGGGGGCGCGAGAAGCGCTCGAAGCCGGGGGTGGCGAGCGCGTCGGCGGGCCGCGAGGCGACGCCGCTGCTCGACCGGCACCGGGAGTCCGTGCAACTCGCGCACCTCGTGCAGGCCGAATTGGTGCAGAGGATCGGGATGCGGTATGAGAGCGTGCGCGACCTCGGCGCGAAGGAAGGGCCGTTCTTCGTCATCGGCGAGAACGCGGCTCCCAGCGTGCTCGTCGAGGCGGCGTTTCTCACCCATCGTGAAGAAGGTTTGCGCATGCGATCGGAGGTCTATCGCGAGCAGATCGCCGAAGGCGTCGCTCGCGGCATCCTCGCGTTCCTCGAGGAGCAGCGGCGTTCGAGCGCCCTCTGAGCCGCGCCGCCCGTGCGTCCCGGCGAGGCCGCGCTGAAATGGCGCCCTCGCGTTCGACGATCCTGCCGGCGCCCGGCAGCTATTCCGGCAAGCTCTCCGACGTCGCGCGCGACTACTTCGACGCTGTTCGCGACGAACTCGAGGTCGCCCATTGGGCCGGAGCGAGCGGCACCGACTCCGTCTCGCGCCTCGCCGTCTGCCTCGACAACCTCGTGCGCTTCCTGTTCGAGACCGCGGTCGAGCGCTACAGCCGCCGCTACGCCCGGACCCGCCAGCAGTGCGCGGTGTTCGCCCTCGGCGGCTACGGGCGGCGGGACCAGTGCCCGCAGTCCGACGTCGACCTGCTCGTCCTGCACTCCGGGACGGTGACGCCGTTCGTCGAGACGATCACCGAGTCGCTGCTGTACAGCCTCTGGGACGCCCGTCTGCAGGTCGGCCACGCGGTGCGCAATGCCGCGGAATGCGTGAGCCTGGCGGCCGGCGACCTGACGATTCGCACCTCGCTTCTCGACGGCCGCTACCTGTGCGGCAGCCCGGAACTGGCCGGCGAGTACGAGACGCTGGTGCGCCGGCGGCTGGCCACGACGGACGTGGACGGGTTCATATCCGCGAAGATCGAGGAGGCTCGCTCGCGGCACGAGAAGCACGGTGGTTCGGTGTTCATCCTGGAGCCCAACGTCAAGGAGGGGCAGGGCGGCCTGAGGGACCTGAACCACGCGCTCTGGATCGCGCGAGTGAAGATCGACGCCGCCGACTTCGAGGGGCTGCTCGAGCGCGAGGTGATCACCGCGCGCGAGTACGAGGAACTCGCCGCGGCGCGGGAGTTCCTGCTGCGCACGCGGGTCGCGCTGCACTTCCAGTCCCGCGCCAAGACCGAGCAGCTCACGTTCGAGCGCCAGGACGCTATCGGGGAGCGCTTCGGCTACCAGGCCGAGGGCAACAACTCGGTCGGCGACATGTTCATGCGCGACTACTACCACCACGCCGCGGTGATGTCGCGAACCACCGAGGACGTCGTCGACCGCCTGCTCGCGCCGCCGGAGAAGACCGGGCTGCTCGAGCGCTTCGTCAAGCAGCGCACGCTTCGGCCGGGCGTGGGCATCGTCTCGGGCCGCCTGGTCGTCGACGAGAAGGCGTTCGAAGCCGATCCGGTCAACCTGATCGCCGTGTTCCGGGACTGCCAGCGCCACGACGTGCGGCTGTCGACGCGAGCGCGGGAGCTGGTCCGGCAGAACCTGGACCTCCTGACGCCCGAGGTCGCCGGCGCCCGCGCGGCGGTGGACGTGTTCTTCGAGATCCTTCGAGCGAACGACGGGGTCTACCGGGCCCTCGCGAACATGAACCGGCTCGGCGTGCTCGGCCGCCTGATCCCGGAGTTCGGCCGTCTGTTCTGCATGGTGCAGCACGACTACTACCACGTGTACACCGTCGACGAGCACTCGCTGATCGGCATCCGGGAGCTCGAGGCGCTGCGGCAGGGGGAACTCCAGCAGACCAGCCCGTTCCTGACCCAGACGATGCGCGACTGCGATCGACCGGAGCTGCTGTTCCTCGCGATGATGTTCCACGACCTCGGGAAGGGCTACGGCGGCGACCACGACGAGAAGGGCGCCATCATGGTGCGTGACGTCGCCGACCGCCTTTTCATGCACGAGGACGACCGCGCCGCCCTCGAGTTCCTCGTGCGCAACCATCTCCTGATGTCGATGCTCGCGCAGACGCGCGACATCGAGGATCCGGGGCTCGTGCTCGATTTCGTGAAAGAGGTCGGCACGGCCGAGAACCTGACGCTGCTGTACCTGCTGACCTTCGCGGACATGCGCGCCGTCGGACCGCAGATCTGGAACGGCTGGAAGGACCACCTGCTCGCCGAACTGTACCGGCGGGCGGTCGAGGCGTTCGAGACGGGGGCTTTCAGCCAGCCGGACATGGAGCGCCGCGCCGAGCGCACGCGCCGGCGCCTGCTCGAGCGTGCGGCCGGAGAGGCGGAGCGCGCCAGGCTCGAGGCGTTCCTCGCATCGCTTCCGACGTCGTATTTCCTCGGCAACCCGGACGAGAAGATCGTCGACCACTGGCGTTTGTTCGAATCGGTCGGCAACGCGGTGTTCCGGCACGGCGCGGAGCATTTCCCCGAGCGCGGCTTCACGGAGTTCACGATCTGCGCGCGCGACAGGCTCGGCCTTTTCCGGGACATGGTCGGCGCGTTGTCGGCGCACGGCCTCAACATCCTCAGCGTGCGCCTGGTCACCACGACGACCGGCTGGGCGCTCGACGTGTTCCGCGTCGAGCACGTGCCGGCCGAATCGGCGGAGGAACAGGAGGAGGCCTCCGACGTCTGGTCGAGCGTCGCGGAAACCCTCGAAGGAATCTTCACGGCGGACCTGGACGCCGCCGCGCTCGTGCGGACGAAGCTGATCGGCAGGGCTCGTCGCGTCGGCGACCGCACGGGCGCGCGCCGCGGGTCGACGCGCGTGGAGATCGACAATCGGCAGTCCCGGGACTTCACGGTGCTCGATGTCTACGCGGGGGACCGGCCGGGGCTGCTGTTCCTGATCGCGGATGCGATTTCGGGTCTCGGCCTCGACATCCACCTGGCCAAGATCTCGACCCACCTGACCGCGGTCCTCGACGTCTTCTACGTGACGGACTCGGGTCGTCAGAAGATCGACGATCCCGAGCGGCTGGACGAGATCCGCCGGACGATCGTCGCGGCGCTCGATTCCGACGAAGCGCCCGTAGCAGCGACCGCCTGACGTCCCGCCCCGGTCCGAGGCGGGCGGCGCCGGGAAACGCGACCGCTCCCGGCCGGGATGCTACGCTGCCGGCATGGCCGCCCTCGCCGACGAGATCGATGCGTACCTCGACCACCTGGCCGCCGAACGAGGCCTGTCGCGCAATTCGGTCGAAGCATACGCGGCCGACCTCGGACGTCTCCGCGCGGCGATGGAGAAGGCGCGCCGCGTCGCTCCGGCCGACGTCGAGCGCACCGACCTCGTTTCGTTCCTCGAGTCCCTCGAGGCCGAGGGCCTGGCGCCTTCGTCGCGTGCGCGGTGCCTTTCCGCGGTGCGCGGCTTCTTCAAGCATCTGGTGAGGGAGGGGCGTCTAAGTGTTTCTCCCGTCCGCGACCTGAGGACCGGTCGTCGCAGCCGCCCGATGCCGAAGTTCCTGTCCGTCGACGAGGTGGTGGCGCTGCTCGGGGCTGCCGCCGGCGACGAGGCGCTCGCTTCGCGCGACCGCGCCATGCTCGAACTCGTGTACGGCTGCGGACTGCGGGTTTCGGAGGCCGTCGATCTCGTGCCCGGCGGTCTCCACCTCGACCAGGGGTACCTGACCGTGTTCGGCAAGGGGTCGAAAGAGCGCGCGGTGCCCGTCGGAAGCCGGGCTACCGAGGCGGTGCGGGAGTACCTCGCGCGCGGCCGCCCGGTGCTCGATCCGTCGGGCCGCTCCCGCACGCTGTTCGTCGGGCGACGCGGCCGGCGCCTGACGCGCCAGGGGTTCTGGAAGCGGCTGCGCACGCTCGCGATGAAGGCGGGCCTCCCGCACCTGTCGCCGCACGTGCTGCGGCACAGCTTCGCGACCCATCTCGTCGAGGGCGGCGCGGACCTGCGCTCGGTGCAACTCATGCTCGGGCACGCCGACATCACGACGACGCAGATCTACACCCACGTCGCGGCGGGCCGCCTCTCCGAGGTGCATCGGCAGCACCACCCGCGTTCGCGCATGAAAGTTTCGCGTGAAGGTCGCACCGGCAAGGTGCCGACCTGATGCGCAGAAGGGCCGGTTGCCCGCCCCTGGGGGCGCTGGTATGCGTGGCAGTCTTGAGCCCCTTCCAACCCCAGAATTCGCGTCCCCGCCGGGGGGACGAGCGATGAACTTCGACCCCGCGATGCTCGCCGTGTGGGTGCTGCCGTTCCTGATGGCGGTGGTCTTCCACGAATGGGCCCACGGCTACGTGGCCAAGCGGCTCGGGGACGATACGGCTTCCGTGATGGGGCGGCTCACGCTGAACCCGCTCGCCCACGTCGATCCGGTCGGCACGATCGCGCTTCCGGCCCTGCTGCTGTTCACCGGGGCGCCGTTCCTGTTCGGCTGGGCCAAGCCGGTGCCGATCTCGTTCGGCCGATTGCACAATCCACGGCGCGACATGGTGCTGGTCGCGATGGCGGGACCGGCGATGAACCTCGTCCTCGCCGTCGCGAGCGCCGCCGCGATGTCGATCGTCGCCCACTTCAGCGTCGGGTCGCCGGAGGCCGGCGGCACGGGCCTGCGCGTGGCCGAGCCGCTCTTCATCATGTGCACCCTGAGCCTGCAGCTGAACATCGTTCTGGCCGTGTTCAACATGCTGCCGATCCCGCCGCTGGACGGCGGGAGGGTGGCCGTCGGCCTGCTGCCGCGGGAACTGGGCTGGCGGCTCGCCCAGGTCGAACCCTACGGTTTCTTCATCGTGATGGCGCTGCTGATGACGCCCGCGCTCGGCTACGTCCTCGGCCCCGTGACGCACCTCCTGCGCACGGGCATCGTCTCCCTGTTCGTGTGATCCGATGGCCGACGCTGCTGCGAAGAAGAACCCCGAACCGATCGTCGTCTCCGGCACGCGTCCGACCGGCGCGCTGCACCTCGGGCACCTGAACGGCGCGCTGAAGAACTGGACGCGCCTCCAGCAGACGTCGCGCTGCTTCTTCTTCGTCGCCGACTGGCACGCGCTGACGACCGACTACGCGAACCCCTCCGGGATCCGCGAGAACACGCACGAGATGATCCTCGACTGGCTCGCGGTCGGTCTCGATCCGGAGCGCGCGGTGATCTTCCGCCAGTCGGAGGTCCCGGAGCACGCCGAACTGCACCTGCTCTTCTCGATGATCATCCCGGTGCCCTGGCTGGAGCGTGTGCCGACCTACAAGGAGCAGCAGGAGCAGCTCGAGGGGCGCGACCTGTCGACCTACGGCTTCCTCGGCTACCCGCTCCTGCAGGCCGCGGACATCCTGATCTACAAGGCGGACGCCGTGCCCGTCGGGGAGGACCAGCTCCCGCACGTCGAGCTCACGCGCGAGGTCGCGCGAAGGTTCAACCGCCTGTACGGCGAGGTGTTCCGCGAGCCGAAGGGCCTGGTCGTCGAGGCCGCGCGCGTGCCGGGCACGGACGGCCGCAAGATGAGCAAGAGCTACGGCAACGCGGTGGCGCTGACCGACGACGCGGACACGATCCACTCCAAGCTCGTGCGGATGGTCACCGATCCGCGCCGGCAGCGCCGCACGGATCCGGGCGATCCGAAGGACTGCCCGGCCTTCCGCCTGCACGAGATCTACTGCACGCCCGAGGAAAAGGCCGAGCTCGCCGAGGGGTGCCGGAGCGCCTCGATCGGCTGCGTGGACTGCAAGAAGGTCATGATCCGCCACGTGCAGGCCGAGCTCGCCCCGATCCAGCAGCGGCGCGGCGAACTGGCCGGCCGCGGCGACGTCGTCGCGGAGGTCCTTTCGAACGGCCGCCGGCGTGCGGCCGAGGCGGCCGAGGCGACCATGGAAGAGGTGCGCGCGGGGATGGGCCTCTGATGGCGGCGCCGGCCTACACCGTCCGGCTCAGTGCGTTCGAGGGACCGCTCGACCTCCTGTTGCACCTCGTGCGCACGAACGAGCTCGACATCTACCACCTGCCGATCGCGCAGATCACGGACCAGTACGTCGCGTACATCAACATGTTCGAGGAACTGAACCTCGACATCGCGGGTGAGTACCTGCTGATGGCCGCCTCGCTG
This sequence comes from uncultured Myxococcales bacterium, assembly GCA_964476185.1. Taxonomy (GTDB): domain Bacteria; phylum Desulfobacterota; class Binatia; order UBA1149; family CAITLU01; genus DATNBU01. The sequence continues at coordinate 27,213 of CAYYZO010000003.1, read as the reverse complement.
ATGTACATGAAGTCGCGACTGCTGCTGCCGCGCGACGACGAGGACGAGGACGAACCGGACGAGGAAGTCGCCGACCTGGTCCGCCAGCTGGCGGAGTACCAGCGCTATCGCGAAGCGGCGGACGCGCTGCGCGATCGCTCGCTGCTCGACCGCGACGTGTTTCGCCGGCCGCCGACGCCTCCCGAGGGCGAGAAGGAAGAAGTGCCGCTTCGGCGGCTGGACCAGGCGGACCTGTTCGACGCGCTTCGGCGCGTGCTCGCGAAGGCGGCCGCGCGTCGCCCGCACACGGTCTCGCGCGAGGAGTACAGCGTCGCCGACGCCGTGCGCTCGATGTTCCATCGCCTGAAGGACGCAGGGCGGCTCGAGTTCCAGGAATTGTTCGGGGAGGATGCGCCGCGCGGTCTCATCATCGCGACGTTCCTCGGGCTGCTCGAGATGGTCAAGAACGGCGTGATCGCGGCGGAGCAGGAAGGACGTTGCGGGCCGATCTGGGTGCGCCTCGTCGACCAGGACGTGGACGAGGCCATCGCCAACCTCACCGACATGTACGGGCCGGGGAGCGCCACCGGGGACGAGCGGGGCGAGGGCGACGTCGCGGCGCCCGAAGACGGCGACGGGGCCGCGGCGACCGACGCGGCCGGGCAGGAGGGATCGTGAACGAAGAGGAAACCACGGCGCCGGTCGCCGGCGCCGACGACGATTCGGCGCCGCCGCAGGCGGACGGCAGCGGCCTTTGGCCGGTCGACCGGCTGCGTCCGCTCATCGAGGCGCTGCTGTTCGCGGCAGGCGACCCGCTCCCGGCGAAGAAGATGGTGGAGTTCGTCGAGGGCTCGACACTCGACGAGGTCAAGGCGTGCCTGGCCGACCTCGCGACCGAGTACCTGACTCGTGGAGTTCGCCTGATCGAGGTCGCCGGGGGCTGGCAGATGCGCACCGCGCCCGAGCACCAGCGGTACGTGCGCAAGCTGTTCCGCGAGCGCCCGCAGCGGCTGACGCGTGCCGCGACCGAGACGATCGCGATCGTAGCGTACAAGCAGCCGGTGACGCGCCAGGAGATCGAGACGGTGCGCGGCGTCGACAGCGGCGGCGTGCTCGAATCGCTCGTCGAGCGACGGCTCGCGAAGGTCGTGGGCCGCAAGGACGTGCCGGGTCGTCCCCTCGTCTATGCGACGACGACGGAGTTCCTCGAGCTGTTCGGCCTGAAGAGCATTCGTGAACTTCCGACGCTGCCGGAACTCGGCCACGAGTTCGAGCGGATGTCGGAGCAGGGCGGTTTCCAGGAGCGGGAGGAAGGAGCAATCCTGCCGCTGGAGGACGAGGAAGATGCCGGGAAGCGATCGCCCGAGGACGAAGCCGACGAGGGCGGCGGAGAAACCCGCGAAACGGGCGACGAAGCCGAAGCCGAGGACGACCGGTCCGAGGAAGAGCCCCGCAACGAAGACTGAAGCGCGACCGGCTCGCGCCTCGGGAACACCGAAGCGTGTCGCCGGGAGCGTACCGGGTGCCGCGTCGAAAGGGGCATCGAAAAGCGCACCGAAGGGCGCGTCGAAAGGCGCACCGAGAAGCGCACCGAAGGGCGCACCGA
>CAYYZO010000003.1:0-25528 GCA_964476185.1 uncultured Myxococcales bacterium | reverse complement strand
CGAAGGGCGCGTCGAAAGGCGCCGGGAGCCGTGCGTCCGGGACGTCGCCCGGGGAGGGCATCCGGCTCCACGTGCTGCTCGCGCGCGCGGGTGTCGCCTCGCGTCGAGAAGCGGAGCGCCTGATCGCCGCCGGCGAGGTCCAGGTCAACGGCCGCGTGGTGACCGAGGCCGGGGTACGCGCACGGGAAGGCCAGGACCACGTGCGCGTCAGCGGACGGCTGCTGCACGGCCCGTCCAGGCCGCGCTACTTCGCCTACCACAAGCCCGTCGGCTGCGTGTCGACGCTGCGCGACCCCGAGGGACGCTTCTGCGTCGGCGACGTCGCGGCCGCTCTCGGGGTTCCCGGCCTGCATCCGGTCGGCCGGCTCGATTTCCACAGTTCCGGCCTTCTGCTGCTGACCAACGACGGCGCGCTCACCGAGGCGCTGACGCATCCGCGCTATCACGTGGAGAAGCGCTACGCGGCCAAGGTGAGTCCCCGCCCTTCGCGGGAGGCGGTCGATGCCCTGCGCGCCGGCGTGAAGCTCGCGGGCGCGCGGACGGCGCCCGCCTACGTTCGTGAAATCCGTCACGCCGACGGCAAGAGCTGGTTCGACGTGCGCATCGCGGAGGGACGCAACCAGCAGGTGCGTCGGATGTTCGAGGCCATCGGCTCGCGCGTCGAGAAGCTTCGACGGGATGCCGTCGGGCCGCTCGTGCTCGGCGGCCTCGAAGTCGGCCAGGTGCGTCCTCTCGCTGCCGCCGAGGTCGAGGAGCTGCGGCGGGCGGTGGCCGAGGCGCAGGATCCGGCCGGCGCCGAGCGGCGAGCGCGCGCGGCGCGGCGCTCGCGACGCTGACACGCGGCGTCGTTTCGAGGCGCCACCTTGACTTCGCGGCCTGCCATCCGTAAACGCCGCGGGCGGGGTGGAGCAGTCTGGTAGCTCGGCGGGCTCATAACCCGCAGGTCGGAGGTTCAAATCCTCCCCCCGCACCCACTTTCCTCTTTCCCGGGGGACGCCCGCCGGGACCGGCCTTCGGCTGGACGAGGATTCGCGTTCAGGCATAATCGCGCGTTACTGGCCGTGGCGGCGAGGGGCTTCGCCCTCGACCGCGTCAGGTCCGATGACCATCACGCTATGAACGCTCGAGGAGGAATCCGCATGAAAGCGATGCGCGCGACTTGGTTGGCGCTCGGCGCTGTGGCTGTTGCCGCATCCGCGCTGCCGACCGTATCCCTGGCCGAACAGAACCCGCCCGCCGGCACGGTCATCGACCGTACCAATTCGGAAAAGTACAAGGAGTTCTTCGGCCCGGCGATGCTCTGGTCCATCGAGCGCGGGGTGAAGGTCAAGGTCGGGGCCTACCAGAAGATCGAGCATCCGAAGCCGGTCCTCGAAGCCACCGAGAAATATTCCGGCCAGGTCAAGCTCGGCGCCGACAAGATTCGCGTCGAGAACTACATCGCCGGCCTGCCGTTCCCGGCGGTCTCCGCGGACGACCCCGACAAGGCGGTCAAGCACATGTTCAACTACGAGGCGGCGATCGAGGTCGACGACCTCGACGTGCGCAACTTCGACTGCGACACCGGCGCGGTCGGCAAGGGCGGCGACCCGGTCAAGGTCGAGCGCCACTTCCTGATCGACCACTTCCGGCGCCTCTACTTCACCGGCCGCCTCGAGGTGGACCCGAAGCCGACGATGGAGCCGAACCGCGACGCGGTCCGCTACAAGGAGTCGCTCTATCCGCTGATCGAGCCGTTCGATCTCAAGGGAACGGGCTTCACGTACAACCGCTACCTCGACAACTCGAAGCAGGACGACAGCTGGCTGTACCTGCCGCAGCTCCGCCGCGTGCGTCGTCTGTCGTCCGCGCAGCGCTCCGACGCGCTGTTCGGCCAGGACACCGACCAGGACAGCTACGGCGGCTACGCGGGCAACATCGCGTGGATGGACTGGAAGTTCCTCGGCGAGAAGACCGTGCTCTCGTCGTTCCACGCGAAGAAGCTTCCGGTCGTCTGGGGCGAGCCGTCGGGCGACTTCATGCACGGCGACGACTGGGAGCCGCGCAAGGTCTACGTGATCGAGGGCATCTCGAAGCTGCCGCAGTACGCGTACAGCAAGCGCGTGATGTATCTCGACCAGGAGAGCTACTTCATCGCGTACTCGGACATCTACGACCAGGCCGGCGAGCTCTGGAAGATGTGGATGAACGAGTTCAAGATCTCGAAGAAGCCTCGCGACGAAGCCGCCTACGAGAGCGCCTACGAGCGCCGCTTCTTCCCGTCGATCACGATGATCGACATCCAGCTCGAGCACGCCACGTATTGTTCCCTCCCGTCGAGCCGCTTCCCCGGCGAGCAGGGCTGGTACATGAACGTCGGCGACAAGGAAGGCACGGTCGAGTCGCAGTTCGAACTGTCCGCGATCATCGCGGCGGGTCGCTGAGGCGCAACGGGCGACCGGAACGAAAGGATCGGTCCTCGGGAACGGGGCCGGGTGCATCGCACCCGGCCCCGTTCTCGTTTTCGCGGGGCGGCCTCTCCAGCGGGATCGCCGCGGGGTGCGGGTCGACGGTGCTTCAGGCGAGACGGTCGGTCGGTCCGTCGCCGGTCGCCTGGCGGCGGCGCCCCCAGCGACGTTACGGAGCCGCTGGATCGTCGTCGGAAGAGGGGGGCGGTCCTTGTTCCGACGCGGGCGGCTCGCCGCCCGCGTCGTTGGCGACCGAAGCATCGGGCGGGGCGGCGCCGAGTTCGACGAGCCTCGCTTCGGCCGCGGTTCGCACCTCGGACACGTCGGCCCCCGCGAGTTCCCGAAGCACGGGCACCGAATCGAGTCGCCGGGTCGCGGCCTCCCGCACGCGCGGCGAATCGTCCCACCGCGCGCGGTTCTCGACGAGGTCCGCATCCTCGAGGCGGCGCACGGCCGCGCGGCGCACTCCCCAGTCCTCGTCGTTCTTCGCGCGATTCGCGAGCACGGCCTGGTCGGTGACGCGCGCGACGGCGGCCTTGCGCACCTGCCACGCCTTGTCCCATCGCGCGCGGTGGGCGAGCAGCACCTGGTCCGAGGTCGTCGCGATGGCCGCGCGCCGCACCTGCCAGGTGTCGTCGTCGCGCGCGACGGTCGTGAGCACGACCTCGTCGTCGAGCTGCGCGACCGCGGCTTCGCGCACGCGCCAGTCCGGGTCGCCGAGGGCGGCCGTCGCGAGGGCGTCGTGGTCCTTCACCTTGCGAGCGGCGGCAGCGCGCACCTCGGCGTGGCGATCGCCGACGAGCAGGGCCTCGAGCAGATCCTGATCGGAGACCCGCCGCACCGCGTCCGCGCGAACGTCGGCGTGGCCGGCCTCGCGCAGCACGACGAGCGCCGTGTCTCGACCGCGCAGGCGGCGCGCGGCGAGGCTGCGGATCGCGGCGTCGTCGTCGCGGCAGGCGACCGCGAGCATCGTCTCCGGCGCGTCCTCGAGCCGCTCGACCGCCTGCCGGCGGGTGTCGGCCCAAGGGCACTCGACGGCGACCGCCGCCAGCGATTCGTGCTGCGACAACCGGGCGAGCGTGCTGGCGCGAATACCGGGGTCCGGGTCGTAGCAGGCGGAGTTCACCAGCGTGGCTTCGTCGTCGAGTCGCGCGATGGAAGCCGCGCGGATCCGCGCGTCCTCCTCGCCGCTCGCGAGGTCGCGCAGCGTCTCGACGTCGCGGATGCGGTCCGCGGCGGCGCGGCGAACATCGGGGTCGCGTGCGCCGCCGGCGACGATCGTGAGCTTCTCGTTGCTGCGCAGGGCGCGCGCGGCGACTCGAGCGACGACCGCATCGGGACTCTCGAGCGCGAGGGCGACGAGCGCGTCCTCGTCGTCGATGCGTTTGACGGCGCCGCGGGCGACGACGGCGTCCCTGGCGTTTCGAGCGACCGAGGAGAGGCGCGCCGGGTCGTCGAGTCGACCGAGTGCGGCCTGGGCGACCGTCCGGTGGGACGCGCCGGACGCGATGCGTTCGAGCAGTTCCGGCTCGGCCACGTGATGCAGCGCGACCTTGGCGACTTCGTGCGAGCGCGCGCGACAGGCCACGTCGGCGAGATCGCGCTCGTGGACGAGCTTCGACAGCGCGGGGCGCGCTTCGGCGAGCGAAGCTGCACGCGCCGCCAGGGCGACCGCGTCCGCGGCCGTCCCCGCCGCGGCGACGACGGGGGCGCCGGTGGTCGCTTCCGCGGCGTCGTCCTCGCCCGACGCGCGGCCGGCTTCGGTCCCGGCGGCTCCGGCGTCGCGGTCGTCGTGTCGTGTGGCCGGCGACGACGCACTCGTCGGCGGACCGACGAAGGACGACGAACCCGTCGATGAAGTCCCAGGGGAGTTCGGCGGCGAAGGAGGAGCGGCTTCGGCGGCTGGAGTGTCCGGGCGTGCCCCCGTCTTGCCGGTGCTCGCCCGGTCGGGAGGCGACGCCGGAACGTCCTGTTCGCAAGCCCCGCTTCGGCGGCGCAACCAGTCGCGGAGGCCCATGGGCCGGATTGTACCCACGCGACGAATCGTTCAAAGGTAACGTCATGAACTTCCTGATTCCGAGAGTTCGGGCGATGGCCTTCGCGACGGGCCTGTTGCTGGCCGTCTCCCCCTCTTGGGCCGCCTCCTCGAGCGAATCGGGCGATTCTCGATGGGTCGCGCATCCGGTGCAGCCGTTCGAGATCCTCGCCACCGAGGCGACCGTCGACGACTTCCGCGCGTGCGTCGGGGCGAAGACCTGCGACGAGGCGAGCGCCGATCCCGCGTGCAACGCCGGTGACGCCTCGCGCGGCAAGCACCCGGTCAATTGCATCAACCACGACGGCGCCGAGGCCCTGTGCGGGTTCCTGGGGGGAAGGCTCTGCAGCAGCAAGGAATGGCTCGAAGCGTGCCGCGGCACGGACGGGCGCAAGTTCCCGTACGGCGCCGAATACGCACCGTCGCGCTGCCAGGTCGGGTCCTACGACCAGCCGGGACCCGCCGGACGAACGACGGTGGAGGCCGGAAGCGTGCCGGACTGCGTGGGCGGGCTGCCGGGGCTGTTCGACATGAGCGGCAACGTCAGCGAGTGGGTGTCGGACTGCAAGGAAGACTACTGCAAGTTCCGCGGCGCGGCGTACGTGGGCAACGAGCCGGTCGACTATTTCGCCGGATGCGGCGAGGTCTGCGCCGGCAACGATCGCGGGCTGAAGTCCGGCACGGTCGGCGTGCGCTGCTGTCGCGACCGCGAATAGCCCACCCCGGGGCGCCTCCGTCGCGCTGATCCGGCGAGCGGGTCGCGTCGACGGTCCGCGGGCGCGGTCCTCTCCCCGCCGATCCGGCCCCGAGGTCGCCGCGATACGCTCCCCGCCGGAATTGAAACAGGTTCTACTTTCGCGCATAACCCCCGGCGCGGAGGCTCCCCATGCATTTCGAACTGACGGCTGAGCAGCGCGCTCTGCGCGACGAGCTGCGACGATACTTCGCGGACCTGATGACCCCGGAACTCACCGAGGAGGTGACGACGGGAGAGGGGGGCGGGCCTCTGTTTCGCGAGGCGATGCGCAAGATGGGCCGCGACAAGTGGCTCGGGGTCGGCTGGCCGAAGGAATTCGGCGGGCGCGGGATGGGCTACATCGAGCAGTTCCTGTTCGCGGACGAAGCCCAGCGGGCCTTCTTCCCGTTTCCGTTCCTGACGATCAGCACGGTCGGCCCGACGATCGCGCAGTACGGCACCGACGAACAAAAGCAGTTCTTCCTGCCCCGCATCCTGGCCGGCGAGGCGTTGTTCTGCATCGGATACTCGGAGGCGGACGCCGGCACCGACCTCGCGTCGCTGAAGACGCGCGCGGTGCGCGAGGGCGACGATTGGGTGGTCCAGGGCCAGAAGCTGTGGACGAGCCTGGCCGACTTCGCCGACTACGTGTGGCTGGCGGCGCGCACGGATCCCGACGCGCCGAAGCACGCCGGCATCTCCATGTTCATCGTCGACACGAAGAGTCCCGGTTTCAGCCACACACCGATCGGGACGATCGGAAGCATCAAGACCAACGCGACCTACTACGACAACGTCCGGGTTCCGGCCTCGCGGCTCGTCGGCGGCGAGGGCAACGGCTGGAGCCTGATCGTGAACCAGCTCAACCACGAGCGCGTGTCGCTGGTATCGACCGGCATCGTGGGACGCCTGTTCGAGGAGACGGTCGAGTGGGCGCGCTCCCGGACGCTCGCCGACGGGTCGCGCGTGATCGACATCCCGTGGGTGCAGCAGAACCTCGCGCGCGTCGAGTCGAAGCTCGAGGTGCTGCGGCTGCTCAACTGGCGCCAGGCGTGGAACATGGAGAACGGCACGTTCCACTTCGCCGAGGCCTCGACGGTCAAGGTGTTCGGCAGCGAGCTCAACATCGAAGGGTATTCGCTGCTGCTCGAAGTGCTCGGGGCGGCCGGCATGATCCGTCGCGGCTCGCCGGAAGCGGCGATCGCGGGGCGCGTCGAGCGCATGTACCGCTCGATGCTGATCCTGACGTTCGGCGGCGGCACCAACGAGATTCAAAGGGACATCATCGCGATGGCCGGCCTCGAGATGCCGCGCTCGCTGCGCTGAGGAGGCGTCATGGACTTCGGATTCAGCCGCGAACAGGAAGACGTCCGGGCGCTCGCCGGGAAGATTTTCACCGATTTCTGCAAGCCCGAGCGCATGCCGGACTTCGAGAAGGCCGGCGAGCGAATGGACCGGGAGCTCTGGAAGGCGCTGGCCGACGCGTCGCTGCTCGGCGTCGCGCTGCCGGAAGGCGCGGGCGGCATGGGGTTCGGCATCGCCGAGTCGTGCATCCTGCTCGAGCAGGCCGGTTGCCATTGCGCGCCGGTGCCGCTCCTGCCGACCCTCGTGCTCGGTGCGGCGCCGATCGCCGAGTTCGGCAGCGATGCGCAGAAGGCGCGCTGGCTCGCGGGGGTCGTGGACGGAAGCGTCGTGCTCACCGCGGCGCTGGCGGAGCCGGACTCGCGAGATCCGTCGCGGCCCACCACGCGGGCAGTTCGCGACGGCGACGGGTGGTCGCTCGACGGCGTGAAGATCTGCGTGCCGGCCGCGCGGCTGTCCGAGCGGATCGTCGTGCCGGCCTCGACCGCCGACGGCGCCGTCGTGCTGGCGCTTGTGTCCCCGGACGCCGACGGCGTGTCGCTCGAGGGGCAGGAAACGACGACCGGCGACCTCTACCACCGGATGGCGCTGGCCGGGGCGCGCATCGGGGCCGAGGACGTGCTCGCCGGCCCCGAACGCGGCGCGGCGGCCCTGCGCTGGCTGCTCGAGCGCGCGGTCGCGGCCCTTTGCGCGATGGAACTGGGCGTCGCCGAGAAGGCCCTGCGCATGACGGCCACGTACACGACCGGTCGCAAGCAGTTCGGCAAGGCGATCGCGACGTTCCAGGCCGTCGCGCAACGGGCGGCCGACGCGTACATCGACGTGGAGGCGATCCGGCTGACGACCTGGCAGGCGATCTGGAGGCTCGACAAGGGATTGCCCGCGGCCCGCGAGCTCGCGATCGCGAAGTTCTGGGCGAGCGAGGGCGGCCATCGGGCCTGCTACGCCGCGCAGCACCTGCACGGCGGCATCGGCGTCGACAAGGACTATCCGCTGCATCGCTACTACCTGTTGTCGAAGCAGATCGAACTCACGCTCGGCGGCGCGCACGAGCATCTGGCCTCGCTCGGGCAGGGCCTCGCCTCCGGACGGGCGGTGGCGTAGGGCGAGCCGGGTCGCGGTCCGCCCCGCGTCGCGGAAGCGACCTACGGCAGCGGGTCGTAACGGATTTCGAGAACCTCGATCTGCTCGGGGCCGTTTGGCGTGCGAAGCGTGACGACGTCGCCGACCACCGCCTTGAGGAGCGCCCTCGCGATCGGCGAGATCCACGAGACGCGCCCGCGGGCGGGGTCGAGTTCGTCGACGCCGACGATGCTCACCGTCCGCTCGGCGCCGGACTCGTCGGCGACGGTGACGGTCGCACCGAAGAAGACCTGTTCGTGACGTCGTCCGGCGTTGTCGACGACCTCGGCGCTGTCGAGGCGACGGGACAGGAAGCGGATGCGCCGGTCGATCTCGCGCAACCGGCGCTTGCCGTAGATGTAGTCGCCGTTCTCGGAGCGGTCGCCGTTGGAGGCGGCCCACGCGACGGTCTCGACGAGTTTCGGCCGTTCGTCTTCCCAGAGCCGGGCCAACTCGTCGTTGAGCCTCTGGTACCCGGCGGGAGTGATGTAGTTGCGGAAGCCGCCGGGCAGCGCGTCGTCGCCGTCGAGCTCCGGGTCGTCGTCGCCGTCGGTCTCCTTCGTGAAGGCCTTGCTCATGTCCCCGGAGTGTAGACGCGCGGCGCGCGGCGACAACCGCTCCGCGGGACCGCCGGGCTGTCCCCGGGGCGTTCAGCCGCCGATCTGGAACATCTGGATCTTGCGCCCGCCTTGCCGGCGCTTCGCGCGTTCCTCGGAGTAGCGATCGCCGCGGCCCGTCCAGACGGTGCGCAGCAGGTCGCGAAGCTGGTCGTCGGTGGCGCCGTGGCGCATCGGCGTCTTCAGGTCGACGCCGCCGGCGGCGAACAGGCACGTGACGAAGTGCCCGTCGGTGGTCAGTCGGGCTCGCGAGCAGTCGCCGCAGAAGGGCTGGGTGACCGAGGCGATCACGCCGATCTCGCCGGCGCCGTCGAGGTAGCGCCATCGCCGGGCCACCTCGCCGCGATAGTTCGGCTCCAGGGGCTCGAGCGGGAACGCCGAGCCGATCCGCTCGACGATTTCTCGGGCGCTGACGACGTCCGCGGCATCCCAGCGGTTCAGCGTGCCGACGTCCATGTACTCGATGAAGCGAACGATGCAGCCGGTGCCCCGAAAACGCGATGCGAGGTCCACGATCGTGTGCTCGTTGACGCCCCGCTGCACGACGCAGTTGATCTTGATGGGCGCGAGGCCCGCGTGTCGCGCGGCGTCGATCGCGGCCAGCACGACCTCCGGCGACGAGCGTCCTCCGCTCATGCGACGAAACACGTCCTCGTCGAGGCTGTCGAGGCTGACGGTCACCCGCTTCAGCCCGGCGTCGCGCAGCGCGCCGGCCTGGTCGGCGAGCAGCACGCCGTTGGTCGTCAGCGTGACGTCCTCGAGCCCGTCGATCGCTGCCAGCCTCGTGACGAGCGCCGGGAGTTCGGCGCGCAGCAGCGGCTCCCCGCCGGTCAGCCGGATCTTGGCCGCGCCGAGCCCGACGAACAGTCGCGCGAGGCGCTCGATCTCCTCGAACGTGAGGATCTCCGGTCGCGGCAGGAACTCGTAGCGCTCGCCGTAGATCTCCGACGGCATGCAGTAGGGACAGCGGAAGTTGCAGCGGTCCGTGACCGAGATTCGAAGGTCGCGAAGCGGCCGCGCGAACAGGTCGCGCGGAGCGTCGGCTGGGCGGCCCGGGGACATGGCGGCGATCATGCGGGCGAAGACCGTGCGAGTCCACATCGCCGCGGAACAGGAGTGGGGCGGCCCACCGATGCCGGCCGAAGGCCAGGACGCAGTGAGGCTGCGTCGCGGCGGAGGTTGAGCGACCCGGGGGGCCGGACTAGCATCCGCCGAGCAGGAGAACACGACATGGCCATGGAACGCATCGAACTCGTTCGGGACTGCGACGCGGTCAAGATCCCGCAGGGAGACCGTATCCGGCTCGCGGCCGGCACGGAGCTCTACCTGACCCAGTCCCTGGGCGGGTCGTTCACGGTCCAGGCGCCCGCGTACGGCGGGCTCTTCCGCATCGCCGGTCGTGACGCCGAGGCCCTCGGCAAGGACGTGCCGCCGGAAGCGCAACTCCTCGCTTCCGGGGAAGGCGACGTCGACGCGCTCGTCGAAGCCGCGTTGCGCACCTGCTACGACCCCGAGATCCCCGTCAATATCGTCGATCTCGGGCTCGTCTACGATACCCGCATCAGCGATCTCCCCGAGGGCGGCTACCGCGTCGACGTGAAGATGACGCTGACGGCGCAGGGCTGCGGCATGGGCGCCGCGATCGCGGGGGACGCGGAGGACAAGCTGCGCTCGATCCCGCTCGTGAAGGACGCGAGCGTGCGCGTGGTCTGGGATCCGCCCTGGACGCCGCACATGATCTCCGAGGAGGGCCGGCAGAAGCTCGGCATCGGCTGAATGCTTGCCGCCCGCGCCGCTTCGCTGTACAGTCCCGCCATCGTGAGCGCCGCGACCGTAGCGTACGTCTGGTATTTCTTCTTCGGGCAGGCCCCGGGGCGGACGGCGTACGCGTAGCGGAGCAGGAGATCTTGCCGCGCGAGCGGCCGAAGAAAGCCCCGGGAAGCGATTCCCGGGGCTTTTTTCGTTCCGGGACGGCGAAGCCCGGTGCGAACCACAGGAGCCTGGAAGAAATGGACATCACGCCCCCGGATCATGGCCTCGAGGCGATCGAGGACGTCAACGTCACGACGTCCACGCGGCTGCGCCCGCCGCGCGAGATCAAGGCGCTGCTCCCGCTCGGCGAAAGGGCCGCGGAGACGGTGCTGCGCACGCGGCGCGAACTGCGCGACATCCTCCACGGACGGGACGGCGACCGGCTCGCGGTCGTCGTCGGGCCGTGCTCGATCCACGACCCGGACGCAGCGCTCGAGTACGCGAGCCGGCTTCGGGACGCGGCCGCGCCGCTGTCCGACCGGCTCGTCGTCGTGATGCGCGCGTATTTCGAGAAGCCGCGCACGACGGTCGGCTGGAAAGGACTCGTGAACGACCCCGACCTCGACGGCAGCTGCGACATCGATCGCGGGCTCGAACTCGCGCGCCGGTTGCTGCTCCGGATCAACGAGATGGGAGTCGCGTGCGGGACCGAACTGCTCGATCCGATCACTCCGCAGTACGTCGCCGACGCGGTGTCCTGGGCGGCCGTCGGGGCGAGGACGACCGAGAGCCAGACGCACCGCGAGATGGCCAGCGGCTTGTCGATGCCGGTCGGGTTCAAGAACGGCACCGACGGCGGCCTCGACGTCGCGCGCAACGCGATGATCTCGGCGGGACACCCGCATTCCTTCCTCGGCATCGACGCCGACGGCGCGGCGACCGTGCTGCGGACGCGGGGGAATCGCGACCGGCACGTGGTGCTGCGCGGCGGCGGAGGCCGAACGAACTACGCGGAGGCCGACATCCGCGCCGCAGCCGGGCTGGTTGCCGGGGAAGGGGTCGCGAGACCGGTGATGGTCGACTGCTCCCACGGGAACTCGTCGAAGGACTACCGTCGCCAGGCGGTCGTCGCCCGCGAGGTGGCCCGGTCCTTCGCGGGCGGAGTGCGGGAGGTGATGGGGATCCTCGTCGAGAGCAACCTCGTCGAAGGGAGGCAGGACTGGAACGGTGCGCAGCTGCGCTACGGAGTGTCGATCACCGACGCCTGCATCGGTTGGGACGAGACCGCGGATCTGCTCGTCGAACTGGCCCGCGCGGCGGACCCGGCGGCGCGGCGGCGGGCCACCGGCTGAGGCCGGCCTGCTTTCGTTGTTCCCGGTCGTCGTCGTCGTTAGTGTCCGGCCACGCCGCCCGCCAAGGAGTTGTCGATGTTCGTCGTCACCAACCGCATCCCGGTGTCCGAAGGGTTCGAAGCCGAGTTCGAGGAGCGATTCCGCAAGCGCGCTCATTTGATCGACCGTTCGCCGGGCTTCGTGAAGAACCTGATCCTGAAGCCGGTCCAGCGCCGCTTCGACCATGCGACCGGCGGCTGGGTCGAGAACTCCGGGCAAGGCTACTACCTCGTCCAGACGTACTGGGAATCCGAGCAGGCGTTCTGGGACTGGACGAGAAGCGAGAGCTTCCGCATCGCGCACTCGAACCGCCCGCCGGCCGAGATGTTCGCCGGTCCGAACGTGCTCGAGATCCACGAGATCATCCAGACGACCGAGTCGCAGGTCGCGGAGCCGCGGGCGACGGCGCCCGTCGGCGCGAATTGACGTCGCGACCGGACGACGTCCGGACGGGATCCGCCGGCGTGGCCGAAAACGCGCTGCAGCGGTTTCCCCGGAGCCATTCCCGGTTATAGTGCGCGGCTTCGGCCAGACAGGCAGGACCATGAGCGAGAAGACGAACAACGATACGACGGGACTCAACCGCCACAGCCACAACATCACCGACGGGGACGAGCGCGCGCCGAACCGTTCGATGCTGCGCGCGGTCGGGTTCCGCGACCAGGACTTCGGCAAGCCGATCCTCGGCGTCGCCAGCGCGCAAAGCGACATCACGCCGTGCAACGCGGGGCTCGGCGAGCTGGCGGTGGAGGCGGCGCGCGGCATCCGCGAGTCCGGCGGCATGCCGCAGAGCTTCGGCACGATCACCGTCAGCGACGGCATCTCGATGGGCACCGAGGGCATGAAGTGCTCGCTGGTCAGCCGCGAGGTCATCGCCGACTCGATCGAGACCGTGTGTCGCGCCCAGATGATGGACGGCGTGCTCGCCGTCGGCGGCTGCGACAAGAACATGCCGGGAGCGATGATCGCGATGGCGCGCCTCGACATCCCGGCGGTGTTCGTCTACGGCGGCACGATCAAGCCCGGCCACTACGCGGGCCGCGACCTGACGGTCGTCAGCGTGTTCGAGGCCGTCGGCGAACTCGGCGCCGGCCGGATCTCGCGCGACGAGTTCACGGCGGTCGAGCGCGCGGCGATCCCCGGAAAGGGATCGTGCGGCGGCATGTACACCGCCAACACGATGAGCAGCGCCTTCGAGGCGATGGGCATGAGCCTTCCCGGCTCGTCGACGATGGCCGCCGAGGACGCGGAGAAAGCCGAGAGCGCCCACGCGAGCGGGCTCGCGCTCGTCGAGTGCGTCCGGAACAACCTGACGCCGCGCCGCATCCTCACGAAGGAGGCTTTCGAGAACGGGATCGCGGTGATCTTCGCGGTCGGCGGCTCGACGAACGCCGTGCTGCACCTGCTGGCGATCGCGCACTCCGCCGGTGTCGAGCTCACGCTCGACGACTTCGAGCGCTTGCGCCGGAAAGTGCCGGTGTTCGCGGACCTCAAGCCGTCGGGACGCTACGTCGCGACGGACCTGCACCGGGTGGGCGGCATTCCGCTCGTCATGCGCATGCTGCTCGACCACGGCCTGCTGCACGGCGACTGCATCACGGTGACCGGCCGGACGATCGCCGAGAACCTCGCGTCGGTCCCGGGCGTGCCGCCCGCCGGCCAGGACGTGGTGCGGCCTATCGACCAGCCGCTCTACTCCCAGGGGCACCTGGCGATCCTTCGCGGCAACCTCGCCCCGGACGGTTCGGTCGCCAAGATCAGCGGGCTCAAGAGCGTGAAGATCACCGGTCCCGCCCGTGTGTTCGATTCGGAGGAGGACGCGATGCGCGCGATCCTCAACGACCGCATCCGTCCCGGCGACGTGCTCGTGATCCGTTACGAAGGCCCGCGCGGCGGTCCTGGCATGCGCGAGATGCTGGCGCCCACGTCCGCGATCATCGGCAAGGGGCTCGGGGATTCGGTCGGACTCATCACCGACGGCCGGTTCTCCGGAGGCACCTTCGGCCTGGTGGTCGGGCACGTGGCGCCCGAGGCCGCGGTCGGCGGGCCGATCGCGCTCGTGCGCGAAGGCGACACGATCACGATCGACGCCGAGCGCACGCTGCTGGAACTGCACGTCAGCGACGACGAAATGGCCGCGCGGCGAGGGGCCTGGACGCCACCGGCCGCTCGCTACGAGAGCGGAGTGCTGTCGAAGTACGCGAAGCTCGTCTCGAGCGCGTCGCTCGGCGCGGTGACCGATTGAGGTCGCGGGCGGTCCGGCCGGACCGCCCGTACCACCCGACCACGGAAGGGAAGGCTTGAGCGAACCGGCGTCGAAGCCCTGGTGGGCGTGGATCTTCTTCTACACGCCTGTTCCCGACGGCATCACGCCCGCGCAGTGGCGCATGCTCGGCGCGCTCGGCGCGACCTACCTCATCAACTCCTACGACCTCGGCATCCTGAATCTGGCGCTGCCGCAGATCCAGGCGAGCTTCGCGCTGTCGGAAGAAGACGTCGGCAAGCTCGCCGCCGTCGTGCGCCTCGGCGTGCTGCCGGCGCTCGCCCTCAACGTCGTCGCGGACCGCGTCGGCCGCCGGATGCTGCTGCTGCTGACGATCGTCGGCTTCACGCTATGCACCTTCCTGACCGCGTTCGTTCGCACGCCGGTCGAGTTCGCGGTGCTGCAGTTGTTCGCGCGCACGTTCGTGTACGCGGAGGAGATGCTGGCGATCGTCGTCGTCACCGAGACGCTGGCGCCGCACGCGCGCGGCTGGGGCATCGGCCTGATGATCGCGTTCGGGGCGCTCGGGCACGGCGTCTCCGCGCTCGCGTTCGCGGCGGTGGACCTGCTGCCGTTCGGCTGGCGCGCGCTCTACCTCGTCGGCATCGTCCCGCTGCTCGTCGTCGCCTGGCTGCGGCGGTCGCTCGAGGAGACCGCGCGCTTTCGCGCGAGCGTCGAGCGGCGCGGCGACGACCGCGCGGGCTGGCTCGCGCCGCTCCGCACGCTGCTGGTCCGCTATCCGGGCCGGCTTGCGGCGCTGTCAGCCGCGGTCGTCCCGTTCGCGTTCGCGACCGGCACGGCGATCCAGTTCCAGTCGAAGTACCTGCAGGGCACCCACCAGTACTCGCCGGGCGAAGTGAGCCTCCTGTTCCTGCTCGGCGGCCCGCTGGCGCTGACCGGCGGGTTGCTGATGGGACGCGCGAGCGACCGCTTCGGCCGGCGTCGCACGCTGTCGACCGGCATCGTGGTGAACGTGCTGGCGAGCCTCGCGTTCTACAACGGCGCCGGCTGGCTCGTCCCGGCCGTCTGGGTCCTGACGATCTTCACGCAGTTCGGGATCGAGGTCCTGTTCAGCGCGCTCGGCAGCGAACTGTTCGCCACTTCGCACCGCTCGACGGCCTCGGGGATGCGCAGCATCGTCGCGACCGTCTCGATCGCGGCCGGGCTGGCCGTGGAGGGAAGCCTGTACGTGCTGTTCGGCGGCCATGGCTCGGCGATCAGCGCGATGGCATGGTGTGCGCTGCTGAGTCCGCTCATCGTGCTCGCGTTCGTGCCGGAGACCGCCGGGCGCGAGCTCGAGGAGATCGCTCCGGACGACGACTGAAGGCGGCTCCCGGCGGCCGGGTCCGTGGTCCCCGTGCGCCCGGCCACGTCCCGAGTGGGCCTTTCGCGGCGGCCTGCTAGAATTTCGCGCGTGGAGTTCCAGGACTACTACGCCGTGCTCGGCCTCGCGCGCGACGCCTCGGCCGACGACGTCAAGAAGGCCTACCGCAAGCTTGCGCTGAAGTGGCATCCTGACCGGCATCCCGAAGCCGGCCGTGCGGAGGCCGAGACCCGGTTCAAGCGGATCGCGGAGGCCTACGAGGTGCTGTCCGATCCCGAAAAGCGCGAGCGCTACGACCGGCTCGGGCAGAACTGGCAGCAGGGCGACGAGTTCCAGCCTGGCGGTGCGCCGACCGGCGCGACGATGACGCCGGAGGAATTCGAGCGGATGTTCGGAGGCACCGGCTTCTCCGACTTCTTCAAGGCGGCGTTCGCCGAGGACCTTCGACGCCAGTACGCGGGCGGGGCGCGACCGCACCACCGCTATCGGCATCGTGGCGCCGACGTGCGCGCCGAACTGGCGCTGCCGATCTCGGCAGCGATCGCCGGCGGGCGTTCGCGCTTCGACGTGCCGGCGACGAAGGCCTGCTCGCGCTGCGGCGGCGTCGGGTTCGTCGGCGAGCACGTCTGTCCCGTCTGCGTCGGCGTCGGCCGCGTGCACGACCGCCGCACGATCGACCTCGCGATACCGGCGCGCGTTCGTGACGGCATGACGATGCGGCTCGCCGGTCTCGGCGAGGCGGGCGAGGACGGCGGCGAGGCCGGCGACCTTTACCTGACGATCCGGCTCGACTCCGACGACGTCTACCGCATCGACGGTTCCGACGTCGAGTCCGACCTGCCGGTCGCGCCGTGGGAGGCGCTCTTCGGCGCGAAGGTCGGCGTGCGCACGCCGGACGGGCTCGTCACGGTCACGGTCGCGCCCGGCAGTCGCGCGGGCCAGCGCCTGCGACTGCGCGGCAAGGGCTTCGACGACGGCCGCGGCGGACGCGGCGACTTCTACGCGGTGCTGCGGCTCGCGCTGCCGGAACTCAGCGACGAGCAGGTCGAGTCGATGCGCGCCGTGGCGCGAGCCGGGAGCGCGACGCCGAAGGGCGGAGCGCGAGAGGAGGGGACGCGGTGAGCGAGGTGCGGATCACGATCGAGGGCGAGTCGTACCTGACGCTCGAGGCGATCTCCGAGTGCTACGACTGCGACGCCCGCTGGCTGCGGGAGGCCTACGAGTTCGGGCTCCTCGGGCGCGGCCGGGTGGAAGGCGGGCGGGTCGTCCTGCGCCTGACCGTGCTCGATCGCGTGGCCGAGGTGGTGCGCCTCGGCCGCTACCAGGGGCTGGGGTTCGAGGCGATCGAAGTGCTGATCGGCGAAGCGGTCGACGTCGAGGTGGTGGACGTCCTCGTCGGGGTCGCGGGACCGCGATGAGCGAAGAAGCGCTCGAAGTGCTCGCGTTCACCGACGGCGCGGCCAAAGGCAACCCCGGCCCGGGCGGGTGGGGAGCCGTGCTGCTGGTCGGCCGCGCCGCGGTCCGCGAACTCGGCGGCGCCGGCGGCGTGACGACGAACAACCGCATGGAGATGACCGCGGTGGCCGAAGCGCTCGAATGGATCGCTTCGGCGTCCGGCGCGGACGAAGCGGCCGTCACGATCGCGACCGACTCCACCTACGTGATGCGCGGCGTGACCGACTGGCTCGCGAACTGGAAGCGACGCGGCTGGAAGACGCGCGAAGGCGGCGACGTCGCGAACCGCGACCTCTGGGAGCGGCTCGAGCGTGCGCTCGCGTCGTGCCGCCGCGTGCGGTGGCGCCACGTCCCGGGCCACGCAGGCTTCCCGGGCAACGAGCGCGCCGACACGATTGCGTCCGGGTTCGCCGCCGGCGGCTCGCCGGAGCTGTACGAAGGCCCGTACGACGGATACCCGCACGACCTGCTGCGTCTGCCGGAGCCGGGCGCGCCGGTCCGGTCGGCGTCGAAGGGGACGTCGGCGCGCGGCAAGGGAGCGGCGTATTCGTACGTGAGTTTGGTCGACGGCGTCGCGCTTCGGCACGCGACCTGGGCCGAGTGCGAACGCCGCGTGAAGGGAAGATCGGGCGCGCGGTTTCGCAAGACGCTGAGCGCGGCCGACGAGCGCGCGCTGCTGACGGAGTGGGGCGCGCGGCTCGACGATCCGCTGGCCGGTCGCTGACCCCGCGCGTCGCGACGGCAGCGCGCTCCCCGGTGCGCCGGCCGATCCCCGGCGTCGATCCCGCTGTCCTCTTCCGGCGGCCCGTCCTATGTTCGCGGCGTGCGCTGCTTCATGATCGCGGTCGCGCAGGGATCCACCCTCGACCGCTATTCGAACAACTTCAGCCTGTTTCAGCTGCTGGAACAGTTTCGCCCGGCCGCCTATCCCGCGCGGCTGTCGGTGTTCAGCCACGCGTTCTTCGAGGTCGACGCGGACGAGGTCGGCCGCGAGCAGCAGGTCCGTCTGCTCGTCGTGCTCGGTTCGAAGGTCGTCTTCGCGTCGGAGGCCGTCTCGTTCCAGCCGGCGGGGGACCGCCACCGCGTGCGCATCAGCGGGCTGGTGTTCCCCGAGCCCGGGCTCTACCGCGTGATGGTCGAATGGAGGCCGGGCGGCGACGCCGCCGCCTGGACGCGCGATCCGGCCGCGTGGCCGATCCGCGCCGACGTCCCGCTGCAGTGATGCCGCCGGTTCGCGGCGTCGTTCAGGGATAGAGCGCGAACAGCGCGCGCCGGGTCTCGCCGGCGAACGAGGTCGCGGTCGAGAGCTGCTCGCCGCGCGAGAACCCGTTGTCCAGCGCGAACTGCCTGACCCACGCGTGCGGGTCCGGCCCCATGTCCGGCATCTTCTTCGCCCAGGATTCCTTGTGCTCGTCGGACTGGCCCATCTCGAAGAAACAGACCTTGCCGGTCTTCGAGGCCACGAGGCGCAGGATGCGGCGCGCGTAGTCGACGCCTTCCTGGTACATCATGTGGTGGATCACCGACAGGAAGATGACGGCATCGAACGTCGGCAGGCCCTCGAGGAGGTTCTCGTCGACCGGCGCCATCAGGAACCCTGCGTGCTGCAGGTCGTTCAGCACGAGCTGGTTCGTGCACGTGAACATGCGGCGCTGGTCGAAGTCGACGCCCACGCAGAACGGGAGCCCGGCTCGCGCGGCGCGCAGAACGTAGTAGCCCTCCGAGCAGCCGAGGTCGACGAGGCTGCGCGCTCCCGAGGCCGCGAGCACCGGGGCGATCGAGTCCCAGCGAACCTCGCATTCCCGCACGCCGCCGGTGTGGCCGGACGCCGTGACCACGGGCTGGTAGACCTCGTAGCTGCGCAGGTGGAGGCGGTGGACCGCGCCCGCTGCGGCGCGCAGCAGGGGGGAAATGGGCTTGCGCTTCACTCGACGTGACCTCGGGATGGTACTCGGCGTCGCGACGCCGCAGGGGTCGCGGAGGCTACCGTAGTCCGTGCGAAGAGGCTAGTTAGCGTCCGTGGCGAATCCCGGCGACGGCGAGTTTCGACCAGCCCTGCTCGAGCGCGGTCGAAGCTGCGCGGGGGCGACCGACGTCGGGCCGGTGCGCCGCCGGAACGAGGACGCCTACTGGATCTCTTCCCGAGGGACGTTCCTGGCCGTCGCGGACGGCCTCGGCGGGCTTCCCGCGGGCCACCTCGCCTCCGCGCTGGCGGTCGCCGCCGCGGCCGAAGTGTACGAGAACGACCCGTCGCGGCACGGCGAGGCGCTTCTTCGCGAGGCCGCCAGCGCGGCGCAGCGCCGCGTGCTCGAAGGCGCCGCTGCCCAGCGCGACCGTCGCGGCATGTGCACGACGCTCGTGCTCGCGCTGGTCGACGACGGGCAGGCGGTCGTGCTGCACGTCGGCGACAGCCGCGCGGCGCTCTGGCGCGCCGGCGCCCTCGTCCGGATGACCGCCGACCACAGCCGCGTCGGTGACCTCCTGCGCGCCGGCGCAATCACGCGCGAGCAGGCCCGCTTCCATCCGGAGCGCCACCTCGTGCGTGAAGTCGTCGGAACCCCGGAAGGATTCGAAGCCGAATGCGAGGCCTGGCCGGTCGAGCCCGGGGACGTGCTGCTCTTGTGCACCGACGGCGTGACCGAGGCGCTCACCGAGGACGCGATCGCGGGCGTGCTCGGCGCGGCGCCGTCCGCCGCCGCCGCGGCCGCGACGCTCGTCGCGCTCGCGGGTGCCGAAGGGGGCCGTGATAACGCGACCGCGGTCGTGTGCCGGGTGACCTGAGCCGCCCCCGCTGTTACAGCCGCTCGACGAACAGGGAGGAACTCCGATGAAACTGGCCGACAAGAACGTTTTCGTCACCGGCGCCGGCTCCGGACTCGGCGCTGCCATCTGCCGGCTCTTCGCGGCCGAAGGCGCACGCGTCGCCGTCACCGACCTTCGCCTCGACTCCGCGCGCCGGGTGGCCGACGAGTGCAGCGCCAGCACGCCGGGGGCGATCGCGCTGGCCTGCGACGTGACGAGTTCGGCGTCGGTGCGCGACGCGTTCGCGGCGTTCGATCGCGAGATCGGCGACATCGACGTGCTCGTGAACAACGCGGGCATCATCCATACCGACCCGGCCTACCTCGACGCGATCCAGGATGCCTCCGAAGCCCAACTCGCGGAGTTGATGAGCGAGGGCCGGGTCTCGACCCATCTCGACGCCGTCGACCGCCTCACTGACGAGATGTTCGACCGCATGATCCGGACCCACCTCTACGGCACGTTCTACTGTACGCGCGAGGCACTGCCGCGCATGCGTCGTCGCGGCGCGGGCGGGCGCGTGATCAACATGGCTTCGATCATGGGCACGGCTTCGCTGCAGGGCGCGCCGGACTACTGCGCGGCCAAGGGGGCGATCCTCGCGTTCACGCGCTCGACCGCGCGCGAGGCGGCCAGTTACGGCGTGCTGATCAACGCGATCGCCCCCGGATACATCGAGACGCCGTTGCTCGACCCGCTGCGCCTCCAGCAGAAGCGCCTGATCGCGATGCAGACCCCGCTCGGCCGGCTCGGCACGGCGGAGGAGATCGCCGCCGCGGCGCTGTTCCTGGCCGGTCCGGATTCGACGTTCGTGACCGGCCAGGTGCTGTCGCCGAACGGCGGCATCTACATGTCCCAGTGAGGATGCCTCCAGCGCGCCTGTCCGGCGGTGCGGTCGTCGCCGTGGCCGTCTTCGGCGTGCTCGCCCGGTTCGCCGAGGCCGACACGCTGCGGGTCACGAACACGCTGGACGCCGGCCCCGGGTCGCTGCGCTGGGCGATCGCGGCGGCCAACCGCGACCGTGGAGCGGAGATCGTGCTCGAACTCGGCGAGGACGCGGAGATCCTCGTGCCGCGAGCGCTGCCGGCGTTGGCGGCCGCCGGGACCCGGGTCTCCGGCGGCGGCGCGACGCTGCGCGAGGCACGCGGCTGCCGGCGACCGGCGGGCCAGCGCGGCTGCGACGGGCTCGTCGTCGAGGCGCCAGGCGTCGTCGTCAGCGACCTGCGTGCGGTCGGGTTCACGTTCGACGGCGTGGCCGTCCGCGGCACCGGTGCGCGCGACGTGAGGCTCGAACGCATCGAGGCGATCCACAACCTCGATGACGGTATCGGGGTGTCCGCCGGAGCCGGTCCCGTCGTCGTGGAACAGGCGCTGCTCGTCGGCAACGGCTTCCGCACCAAGGGCAAGGGCCTGCTCGTCTTCGACGACTCGACGGCGACGCTTCGCGACAGCGTCGTCGTCGCGAACCGCGACGGGGTGACCGTCACGCGCGGCTCGACGGCGACGCTCGAGCGCGTGCTCGTGGCCGGGAACTACGACAAGGGGGTCGGGGTCTCGGCCGCCCGCGTGGACGGTCGTCGGCTCGAGATCCTCGACAACGGGTACGATCCCGCATCCTCCGTGCCGTCACCGAACGCCGACGGCCTTCGGGTCGGGCTCGGTGGAAGCGCGTCGCTGTCGGACTCGCGCATCGCCGGCAACGGCGACCGCGGCGTCGTCGTGCTCGACACGGCCCAGGTGGAACTGCGCGGCTGCACGGTCGAGCACAACCGTGGCGGCGGGCTGCGCGTCGCGGAGACGGGGCGTCTCGTGCAGGAATGATCGGCGCGAACCCGGCGCCGGCGAACCGGAGGTGCGGGCGCGAAAGCCGGCGCCGCCCGCGCGTCGACCCTCCGGGCCCTCCACGGGCGAAGCTCAGGGAGGAGGCGGACAGCCGCCCGCGCCGGGCTCGTACTCGACGTCGTGGTCGCTCGCGCAGAACGTCCGCGACCTGCCCTGGTTCACCACGCGCGCCGGGCCGGGCAGGCCCGCCACGGAGTTGATCGACGTGTTCGACGTCGGTGGAACGCAGAACGCCGCCGCGCCGACCGGGAACTCGGTGTCCGCGCTGCCTGTCGCGACGATCACCTCCGGGAAGCACGCGCGCCGCTGCAGCAGCGAGCACGTCCCGTTCAGCGGATCGTTGGCGGTGCAGTCGGAGTTGTTCGAGCAGGACAGGATCCCCTGGCCGTTCGCGCGCACGAGGCCGTCGCACATCTTGTCGTCCGGGCCGTCCGTGCACTGGCTCTCGCCGTCGCCGAGATCGCTGCAGAGGCCGCCCGTGCATTCGTTCGGCCTGGGGGCAACGCCCCCGCCGCCGAGCGCCGTGCAACTGGACGGATTGCACGGGCCCCCCGAACGGTTCTTGCAGTCGGCGTTCGTCGTGCAGGAGACGCTCGTCGCGAGCTGGCAGCGGTTGATCCCGGTGCAGTTGCCGAGGTCGAGTCCCGTGCAGTCCGAGTCGTCGCTGCAGGCGAAGTTCGACGAGACGGCGCAGGAGCCGCCGGCGCAGTCGCCGTCGTTGTTGCAGGGAGTCTGCGGGGAGGCCGAGCACGTCTTGCAGTGACACTCGCCGCCGGTGCAGGGCAGGTTCGCTTCGAGCGTCGTCACGCCCGTCGTCTGGGTCACGCCGAGCTTCAGGCCCGCGCCCGAGATGTTGATGCCGACCGCCGGCATGCAGTCGAGGCTGTACCCGCCGCCGCCGACCCGCGCTCCGGAGCGGGCCGGGAACGAGGGGTTGATGCCAGCGACGTCACACGGAAGATCGTCGTGGTCGCCCTCGATGCAGAGGCCGTCGCGCACTCCGTCGTTCGGCGTGTCCTGGAGGCACGTGTTGCCGGCGCCGCAGTCGTCGTCGTACGCGCACGCCGTGGTGGGGCTGTGGCTGCACTTGCCGCCGCAGATCGGGCAGGGCTGCGTCGTGGTGATGCCGAGGTAGACCCTCGTGCGCAGCCTGGCCGCGACTTCGGACTCCCCGAGGTCGACGTTGGCGGTGCCCGTCAGGTCTTCCGAGTAACGATTGACGATGCACGCCGGGGTGCCCGCCGACGACAGCGGGATCGGCACCCCGAAATAGCAGTCGCACGTCGCGCCGCCGCAGTCGTCGGCGTCGCTGCGGAACGGTTCGTCGCAGATGGTCCGCGTGTCGTTCGCGCATCGGCAGTTCCCGGCCGCGGGATCGACGCCCTGGATCACGCATTCACCGCAGACCGGCGCGGGGCCCGGGCACGCGAGCCGGGTCAGGGTGACGACGCCGTCGTCGAGGTCCGAGTCGTGGGCGTGTCCGGTCCAGCCGCTGTCGAGGTCCGACAGCGACACGCAGATCCCGATCGACGGATCGCAGGTGCGCGGCGCTTCGCAATCGGCGTTCGTGGTGCACGCCACGTTCGAGTCGCGCGAGAACAGGACCAACTCGGCGAGGTCGGGACATTGCGGGTCCCCGACGATCGGCGGCAGGGTCGTCGTCGTGGTGATCGTGGTGGTCGTCGTCGAGGTCACGGGCAGCGTGAGCATGGCGCGCGCGAAGTCCTGGGCGGCAGCGAGCGTCTCGTCGCCGACGCAGTCGGCGATCCCGAACTGGCTCGCGGCACACGAGTCGAGCCCGTCGAACGAGGAGACGTCACAGGCGTTGACGACCTTGTTCTTCGCGTCGTACAGCCGCTGCTGGATCGCGGGAGCGGGAAACGCGGTATCGGTGCAGAACTCGACGGTCATGGCGCCGGCGGCCTCTTCGCGAGCCTGGCATCGCGTGACGTCACGGGCGACGTGGGCGAACAACCTGGAACTCGACGAGCCGATCGCGAGTTCGCAGCGCCGGACTTCCGACGAAAGAGGGGAGGCGGGCGTTCCGTGGACCGTCTGTCCGTGGACCCTGGCGATCTCGCGGGCGACGCAGGTCAGGCAGGACGCGACGTCCGCCATGGTCGTGACCGTCGGAACCGACGCGCTGCACGGGGCGGGGCAGGCGTCGTACTGCACGTCGGCCGGAGCGAGGCCGCTGCATCGGGACTCGATGGCCGAGGTCAGCTTCTGTTCGAGTCGCGGCACTTTCCCGCGGCGGTCCGCCTGCCCGATCTCGTTGCAGTCTGTGCCCGCGAGGCCCGCGTCGCGGGCTCGCGACTTGTGGCAGCCGGCGATGGTCTTCGCGACGGTCTTCGCCAGCCGCGCGGCGCTCTTGCCGATCGCGGCGCGGCAGCCGATCTCGGCCGGGGAGAACGAGGCCAGGGCAGGGCCCGATCCGGCGACCAGTCCGAAGCCGACGGCGAGCGCGAGCAGGGTCCGCGCCGGGTGGTGACGGAGTGGATTGTCGAAGCCCATCGCGATCCTCCCCGCAACGCTCCGGACCATGGCGGGTCCAGGTCCGGTCAGGCGGCGGTTGTCGGAGGCCAGAGGTACAGGGTCGGCCGAACCGGGAACTCCCGGGACCCGCGCGCCGCGCGTTACTGACTTTTCTGTAAGCTGCGAAGGGGGCTGCTTGCAAGGCCCTCAGCGAAGATTTTCGCCTGATGGGCGCTTCCGATCCTCGAACGGGGGGCTTGGGATCAGGCGAGCGCCGCCCGCGGCGAGGCTCGCGCGCCTCGCCGCGGGCGGCGCCTCAAGCGGCCTGGCGCTGCTCGATGATCCCGACGATGTCGCTCATGATCCGCGTCAGCTCGAAGTTCTTCGGCGTGTAGACGCCGGCGACGCCGAGCCTGCGCAGTTCCTCCGCGTCGTCCTCGGGGATGATGCCGCCGATGATCACCGGCACGTCGGCCATCCCGGCGCTCGACAGCTGGTCGAGCATCGCGGGCACCAGGGCCATGTGCGATCCCGACAGGATGCTGAGCCCGATCGCGTCCACGTCCTCCTGCTGCGCCGTCGCGACGATTTCCTCCACCGTCAGGCGGATGCCCTGGTAGATCACGTCCATGCCGACGTCGCGGGCGCGGACCGCGATCTGCTCGGCGCCGTTGCTGTGCCCGTCGAGGCCGGGCTTGCCGACCAGGAAGCGAGGGGTGTGCCCGATCTTGTCGGCAAGCTGCTTCGTTCGTTCCCGGACGTCGAGCAGGTCCTCGCTGACGGCGCCGGCTTGCCCGGCCACGCCGGTGGGCGCGCGGTACTCGCCGAACACCTCGCGCAGGGCGTCGGACCATTCCCCGGTCGTCACGCCGGCCTGCGCGCAACGGATCGACGCGTGCATGACGTTGTCGCCGGCCCGGACCGCGTCGCCGAGCGCGCGGAGCGCCGCGTCGACGTCCGCCTGCGTGCGGGACGCGCGGAACGCGCGCAGCCGCTCCACCTGGTCCTGCTCGGCTTTCGGGTCGGCCCGGAAGATCGCCCCCTCGATGTCGGCGGTCAGCGGCGACGGCTCGCTCTGCTGGAAGCAGTTCACGCCGACGACCTTCTGCTCGCCGCTCTCGATGCGACGCACGCGGCGCGCGTTCGACTCGACGAGGCGCTGCTTGAAGTAGCTCGACTCGACCGCCTTCACGGCGCCGCCGAGCTCGGCGACCTTCTCGAGCTCCTCCCGCGCCTCGGCGAGCAGTTCCTCGACCTTCTGCCGGATCACCGTCGAGCCCTCGAAGATGTCGGCGTACTCGAGGATGTCGGTCTCGTACGCCATGATCTGCTGCGTGCGCAGGGACCACTGTTGGTCCCACGGGCGCGGCAGCCCGAGCGCCTCGTTCCAGGCCGGGAGCTGGATCGCTCGGGCGCGCGCGTCGCGCGACAGCACGACCCCGAGCATCTCGAGCGCGATCCGGATCGCGTTGTTCTCCGGCTGCTGCTCGGTCAGGCCGAGCGAATTCACCTGCACGCCGTAACGGAAACGCCGCAGCTTCGGATCGCGGATCCCGTAGCGCTTCTCGCCGATCTCGTCCCACGCGGCCGTGAACGCGCGCATCTTGCAGACTTCCTCGACGAAGCGGATGCTCGCGTTGACGAAGAAGGAGATGCGGCTGAAGACCTGTCCCATCTTCTCGCCGTCGACGCCGCGGGAGGCGACTTCGTCGAGCACGGCCTGCGCGTTGGCCAGCGTGAAGGCGAGTTCCTCGACCGGCGTCGCGCCGGCTTCCTGCAGGTGGTAGCTGCAGATGTTGATCGGGTTCCACTTCGGGATCTCGCTGACGGTGTACGTGATGATGTCGGCCGCCAGGCGCATCGACGGGGCCGGCGGGAACACGTAGGTGCCGCGCGACAGGTACT
>CAYYZO010000002.1:0-106558 GCA_964476185.1 uncultured Myxococcales bacterium | reverse complement strand
AACTCGTCGTTGGGCGACAGGAAGGGGTGGGCCTCGCCGGTCCCCTTGGTCTGTGTCGTCTCGTAGAGGCGCTCCCACTTCGCCCGCCCCTCGGCGTACGGCCGGTCGATCGCGCGGCCGAAGGCCTCGACCATCGGGAACATCCGGCCGTTGCTGAGGTTGCCGTTGTGGGCGATGGCCAGCACGTTGCCGCCCGTCTTCTCCTCATAGGCCGCCATCCACTTCCAGAGCGCGGTCGGGTCGTCGCTGCCGAGCGGCTTGATGGTCGTGTAGGGTTCGACCTGGCCCGCCCGGGCCCCATCGTCGCGGAAGACCACGTTGCGGTGCAGGTTGTTGCCGCCCGTGTTCGACGTCCACTCGTAGCCGATGAAGGCGGTGAAGCGGCCGGGGTCGTTCGCCTCCTCGGCGGCCTGGATGGTCTGCTGCCAGGCGCCCGAGTAGGCCGTCGTCCCGGGCAGCGGCAGGATCGCCTTCGAGATCTTCCCGGCGCCGAACGCGACGATGATCTCGATCGCCGCCTTGGCGCCCTCGCCCGAGCGGATCATCTCGTTCCAGCGTCGGCCCTGCGGATCGGCCAGGATCGCCGGGTCGCCGCGCAGGAGCAGCGGGAAGAACCCCATGCCGTCGGAGTGATCGGCGACGACCAGGAAGTCCAGCGGCCGCGAAAGCCGCACGGGCTGGCCGCTCGAGGCCGTGATCTCGTAGCCCTTGGCGAACCGGTACGCGTCGGCCGGCGACAGCCTCGCGCCGAACGCGCCGGCGTCCATCGAGAACGCCGTGTGCAGGTGGGTGTCGCCGAAGTACGGACGAACCGGATAGTCGCGGCCGGCGTACGGCGAGTACGGCGACCGCGCCGGATGGACCTTCTCGAGCTTGCCCTCCCCGGCAGCGCCGGCGTCGCCCTGCGCGAGGGCCGGGGCGGCCGCCAGCGTAGCGGTCATCAGCAGCGCAAGCGTCGTGTTCGTCATCGTGCAGTCCATCGTTTTCCTCCCCGGCTCTCGCCGTTGCGGTTCGCGTCGCGCCTGCCTCGAAGCGACGGCCGCGGTTTCACCAGAACGCCGCCACCCTCTCGATCACCCAGTACATCGCCAGGACGCCGATCGCGTAGGGCGGCGCGACCGCGGCCCCCGCCGGGAGACGGTGCCGCAGCGGACGCAGGACGGCCACGGCTGCGGCGGCCGCGGCGACGAACGCGAGTTGCCCGGCCTCGACGCCCACGTTGAAGAACAACAGCGCGAGCGGGATCTGCCCTTGCGGCAGGCCGATCTCCGCGAGCGCCCCCGCGAAGCCGAGCCCGTGCAGCAGGCCGAACGCGAACGCGACGAGCCACGGCGCGCGCGCCGTCCAGCCGGTTTCCTCGCCGCGCGTCGCGCGAACCACTTCCGCGGCGACGAACGCGATCGACAGCGCGATGACGGCTTCGACCGGCGCGGACGGAACGCGCACGACGCCGAGGGTCGCCAGCGCGAGCGTGATCGAGTGCGCGACGGTGAACGCCGTGATCGTCCACGCCAGCCGCCTCGCGCCGGTGGTCACCAGCATCAGCGCAAGCACGAACAACAGGTGGTCCACGCCGAGCAGGATGTGCTCGAGTCCGAGCGAGAAGTACGTCCGCGCGACCTCGCCGCCGGCCGGCACGGCCGGGATCGCGACCGACGGCGCTTGCGGCGTCAGGCGCGCCACCCAGTTCGTCCCGTCGGCGAACTCGACGCGGACCAGCGCGTCCGTCATCGTCGCGGACAGGCCGTCGATGTGGAGCGTGCGGCCGCGCAGGGGCTCGGCGAGCCGAAGCCGCCAGTTCTGCACGGCCGCGCCGCCGCTCTCGCGCGTCGTGACCGGAGTGATCTCCTCGGCCGGCCCGGACAGCACGGGAGCCAGCGCGAGCCGCATCTCCCCGCGCATCGGCGTCTTCCAGAGGACGTCGACCTCCTGCGACGCCGATTCGCGCAGCTCGAGGTAGGCCGGGCGCAGCTCGTGCGCGGCCGCCGGAGACGCCGCGAGGGCGAGCATCGCCGCGGCGAATCCGAACGCGGCGATCATGCGCCCTCCTTCAGGACCGCGAGGGCAGGATCGACGAGCGCCCGCGTCGCGCCGGTCGTCTCCACGTCGTAACGGTCGAGGAGCTCCGTGAAGTAGGCCGCGCGGGCCGCGCGCTCGCGTTCGCGCCGGGACCACTCGGTCAACGCGGGACGCGCCTCTTCGAACGTCTGCGGCCGCCCGGGCGTGCGGGATTCGACCCGGACCAGGTGGAGCCCGACCGAGGAGCGCACCGGCCCCAGCCAGCGGCCCGGCTCGGCGCTCGCGACGAACGCCGCGAGTTCGGGTCCGAAGACGCCTTCGATCTCGCGAGCCTCGGCGTCGCGCAGTTCGCCCGGCAGCACCGAGCCGTCGCCGAAGTCGCCCGGATCGCCGCCGCTCCCGAGACCGTCGAGCGCGGCAAGCGCGTCGGCCTCGGCGCGCTCGCCTCGCCGGTCGAGGCTGAAGAACACGGTGAGGAAGCTCGCGCGCGCCGGCACGCGGAACCGTTCGCGCCCGGAGTCGAAGATCGCCCGCAACTGCGCGTCGTCGGGCTCGACCATCGCCGCCGTGTCCTCGACGAGGAATTGCATCTTCTGGGCGAGGCGCCGGCGAACGACGAGGTCGTCGCGGTCCAGCTCGAGCGACAGGGCCTCCCGCGCGAGAAGTTCCTCGCGCAGGTAGTCGACCACGACCGCCGCGAGGTCGGCTTCGGTCGGCTCCCGCTGCCACTGGCGCGACCAGGACCTGGCGAGCCACGACAGCTCGCGCTCCGTGATCCGGATGGTCTGGCCGGCACGGTCCGCGTCCATGCCTTCGTCGTCCGGGACGACGAAGGCATGGACGGCGAACAGCAGCGCGCCGATCAGGACGAAATGAAGGAGCGGCTCCCGGACCACGCTGCTCCTCGCGGGGCTTCGGCCCGCCTCCTTTCGGTGTTCCCGCAACTTACGGTGCGGGAACCGGCATGTAGATGACTCCGTCCGGGCCGTAGGCCTGCTCGTAGTAGGTCGCCCCGCACTTGTAGTACGTGACGCCCTTGACGTTCATGACGGTCGCCTGGCACGGCAGCACCGCGACCGACGTCGGCGCCGCGTTGTTGTTGATGACCGTCGTGGACGAAGCGGGTTGCTGGGACGCGCTCGCCGCCGCCGCGCCGACGACCATGCCGACCGCGAGTCCCGCGGCCGCCGAGCCGTTGTCCCAGTCGTCGTCGTGGTAGTAGCCGCCGTGGTAGTAGCCGCCGCCGTAGCCGTGCTCGTAGGCGTCGGTGCGGTTGTCGGACCGCTCCGTCGCGCCCTGCTGGCGGGATTCCGTGCGGTCGGTCGCGCCGTCCTGCCGCGCCTGCACGTTGTCGCTGTGCGAGTCCTCGCGATTCTGCTGGTTCGACGAACGCTCGGACTGGTTCGACGAACGCTGCGACTCCCGCGAGTCCTGGTTCGACGAACGCTGCGACTGCCGCGAATCCTGGTTCGACGATCGCTGCGACGACGCGCCCTGCGAACGCCCCTCGCCGCCGGAGAAGCCGCCTCGGGAACCGCCCGCGGAGCGCGAGGAGAACCCGCCGCCGGACGCGGGGCCCGAACGGGAGAAGCCGCCGCCGCCGCCGCCCCCGAAACCGCCGCCGCCGCCGCCAAAACCGCCGCGGCCACCTCCACCACCGCCGCCGAAGCCGCGGGCTTCCGCGAAGCCGTACGTCATGCCGGCCAGGAAGATGGCGGCCACCACCGCCGAGACGTTCGAACGCACGAACCTGCTCATCGCGATTCTCCTTGCGCCGGCTTCGCCGCCGGTGCGCTCGTCGCCACGCGCTGGACGACCTTCGCCGCGAAAGCGATCGACTTCGCGCCGTCGGGCGCGCTGAACTCGAATGCCGAATCGCGGAAGTCCGGATCGAGGTCCCAGTCCGAGAAGTCGGCCCAGAACCGCGGATGGCCCTGCTCTTCCCTGTACGTGAGGGCGATCCGGCGAAGCAGCGGTTCCTTGCCGTCCTCGATCCACGCCTCGAAGTCGACGGTGGCCGTGCGACCCGCAATGTGGTGGCACGTCGATCCGAACACGTCGGTCGTCTCGACGTAGTCGACCGTTTCCACGCGGCGTTCCAGTTCGGCCGGGAACGTGCTCACGAGCAGCGGCGCGAGCGGCAGGCGCATGCCGAGGTCGCGCACGTAGTGGACGATGGTTTCGTCGAGACCCGCGCTCTGCTCCGCCGACGCGTAGACGTTCGCCCCGGCGTCGTAGGCGATCATCGTCTTGCCGTCGAAGACGACCGCGTCCTTGGTCCCGTCGCCGGCCACGGTATCGAGCCTCAGGTGCCCCGGACGCCGCAGGCGGACCGTGCGTCGGGAGCCGAACTCGATCTTCTGTCCGCTCTCCTGCATCACCTCGTATCCGGTCAGCAGGTCGACGCGGAACTCTTTCTGGCCGGCCAGGAACCTGGCCATCCCGTCGAGCAACTGCCGCGCCTTGGCCTGCGACTCGGACGGCGCAGCCGCCTGCGCGGCCGCCGCCTTGGTCGGCGCGTCCGCCGCGTCTTCGGCGCGCGCCGGAGGCGCGCCGAGCAGCAGCGTCGCGAGCGGCACGACGGCCGCAAGAACTCCCAGCGTGTTTCGTCTCATCGTCTTCTCCCTGTTCGCTCCCGCGGAGCGGACTGCCAACGCACTTCAGCCGGTGCGGGAACGGCGTTCAAGACCCTGTGGCGAGATCGAGCCCGGAGTCGTCTCCCCGCGACCGCTTCCCCCTATCCAGTTCGGCGAACGATATGAATCGAACCGCGCCTTCCATTCGCCCCGCCCCCGTCGCCGATCCCGCACGCCTGCGACCCATCGACGCCGAGTGCTCCGCAAGAGCGTGGAGCGTCGCCCTGCTGTCGTCGTCCTTCGCGTCGTTCCCGGCATCGACGGTCGGGATAGCACTCACTCCGGCTCTGGTCCGGCGGCGGAGTCCGGTCGGAGAGGAGGTCGGTCGCACGACCTGGACGTCCCCGGGCAGGGGGGGCCGGCCTCCCGGCGCGCGAACGCCGAGCGTAACGTGGAATCGACGAGTCGCTCAAAGCATATTGGGCCAACAGCCGGTCATTTCGTGCCATCGACGCCAGAACGACTCACCGACTCGCTGCCGATGCCGGCGGCCTATTTCCTGTTCGCGCTGAGATCCTTCGGCACGACGCCGCAGCGGCGCGCCGGCCTGCTCGCCGGGACCGGAGTCGATCCGACCCGTCTGGGGAACTCCACCTCCGAGATCACGCTCGGGCAGCAGTTGCGCCAGATTCGCAACGCGAACCGGCTGCTCGGTCCCGAATGGCCGCTCGAGCACGGCGCCTCGCTCGAGGCCTCGGCCCACGGCCCGCTCGGCGTCGCGGCGATCTCCGCCCCGACGCTCGCCGACAGCCTGCTGCTGCTCAGCCGCTACAGCCGATGCCGCAATCCCGCTGTCCGGATGGCGGTCGTGCGCGAAGGCGCCTCGACGACGCTCGTGC
The DNA here is from genome assembly GCA_964476185.1 of uncultured Myxococcales bacterium. Classification (GTDB taxonomy): domain Bacteria; phylum Desulfobacterota; class Binatia; order UBA1149; family CAITLU01; genus DATNBU01. Next base: position 101,064 of record CAYYZO010000002.1, on the reverse strand, counting down.
TCGGGGCGGGCTGCCGCCTCGCGGAAGAAGAGCAGTACGCGCTGATGGAGGTCTTCGCGCTGAGCCTGTTCGGGATCGTCGCGCTGGTCCTCGGCGAGCCGCCGCACGCCGCCACCATGGAACTGTCGAGGCCGCGGCCCGGGCACGCGGACCGCTACGCCCGCTACTTTCCGACGCCGGTGCACTTCGGCCGGCCCCGCACGGCGATCGTCTTCCCGCGGGCCTGGGAATCGCTGGCGTGCCCGTTCGCCGACCCCGCCCTCTTCGAGACCTCCCGGCGGATGCTCGAGGGGTCGGCCCGCCGCCTCGAGGCCCCCGAGTTCTTCGCCGCCAGGGTCGAGCACGTGCTCGCGTCGGGCGGTCCGGCGGGGCTGTCGAAGGAACAGGTCGCACAGCGGCTCGGCACCTCGCCGAGAACCCTGGTCCGGCGGCTGCAGGCGCACGGACTGAGCTTCCGCGAACTGCGCGACGCGCACCGCCGGACGTGGGCCGGGCAGCTCCTGCGCGTCAGCGGGCAGACCACCGAGCAGATCGCGTTCGACCTCGGCTACCGCGACGCCGCGAACTTCCGGCGCGCCTGTCGCCGCTGGTTCGGCACCGCGCCTGGCGAGGCGCGCGCCGCGCCGGCTACCTGACCCGGAACGCGTACCAGAACTGCTTCCAGACGTTGCCGACCGGGTAGTCCTCGTCGTCGACGCCGTAGTCGCTCGGCGTCCGCGGCGCGAGGTAGGCGGTTCCGAAGATCCAGTCGAAGATCGAGAAGTTGTTGCCGAAGTTCACGCGCTGCCAGCGTTCGTCGCGCGCGTGGTGCCAGCGGTGCAACTCCGGGCTGTTGATCACGTAGAGCAGCGGCCCGAGCCGGATGTCCAGGTTCGAGTGGATCAGCATCCCCGAGGCCGCGTCCACGGCCGCCCACACCAGCAGCGCCTCGTCCGAGACGCCGAGGAACAGCAACGGAAGCAGGTAGATCGTGCGGTCCAGCACCTTCTCGAGCGGATGGAAGCGCGCCGTGGACATCCAGTCCAGGTCCACGGAACTGTGGTGCGTCTCGTGCAGCCGCCACCACCAGTGCCATTGGTGTTTGAGGCGGTGCATCACGTAGAAGAAGAAGTCGAGGACGACGAGGAGGGTGACGACCTGCACCCACAGCGGCGCGCCGGACAGTACCGCCGTGGTCCCGGCGGGAAGGTGCTCGCGGGCCCAACCGGCCAGCACCACGGCAAGCGTGCCGTTGATCACGACTCGCATCAGGAAGTGGATCGGAACATACAGCGCGTCCGCGAACCAGCCCCGACGAAAGAACGGCTGCCCGGGACGGACGGGCCGGAGGCGCTCGGCCACCACGAAGATGGACGCGAGACAAGCGAACACGATCAGCATCGTCATGACGGACTCCCGGCGAACGACGCCAGCCTACACGAGCGCGCGCACGGCGACAGCCGCCGGAGGCTCCCCGGACGCCGTTTCGCGCCGCAGCTGCGCATCGAGGACCCGATGACGGCTCGAACCGAACCGTCGTCGACTTCGGGTGCGTCGCCGGTCGCGACGCCCGCGGCGACGGCCGACCTCGCCCTCGGCGTCGTCGGGTGCGGCCACTGGGGGCCGAACCACATCCGTGCGTTCCGGTCGCTGGCCGGCGCGCGCGTCACGCACGCCGTCGACGCGGCCCCGTCGCGCCGCGAGCACATGCAGCGCGTGCACGCCGGCCTCCACACTTCCCCCGACCTGGCTCCCCTGCTGGGCGACGACTCGGTCGGCGCCGTCGTCGTCGCCACGCCGGCCTCCAGCCACTACGAGATCGTCCGCGCCGCGCTCGAGGCCGGCAAGCACGTCCTCTGCGAGAAGCCGCTCTGCGTCGGCTCCGCCGAGTGCCGGGAGCTCGGCGAGCTCGCCGCCCGCCGCGGCCTCGTGCTGATGGTCGGGCACGTCTTCCTGTTCAACAGCGGCATCGAGAAGCTCCGCGAGCTGGTCGCCGCCGGAGAACTCGGCGCGCTGCACTACGCGACGGCGGTGCGGACGAACCTCGGGCCGATCCGCCAGGACGTGAACGTCGCCTACGACCTCGTGGCGCACGAGGTCTCGATCTTCCGGTACCTGTTCGACGCGCTGCCGGCGCGGGTCGCTGCCGCGGGACGGCGCTGCCTGACCGAACGGGCCGAGGACGTGGTGTTCGCGACGCTGTGGTACCCCGGCGGCGTCGTCGCCAACGTCACGGCCAGCTGGCTCAGCCCGAAGAAGGTCCGCGAGATCACCCTGGTCGGCGACCGCAAGATGGCCACCTGGAACGACCTGGCGCCCGGCCCCGTCGCGATCCACGACCAGGGCGCGCTGGTCGAGCCGTACTACGAGAACTTCGGCGAGTTCTTCCAGCTCTCGATCCGCGAAGGCGACGTGACCATCCCGCGCGTCTCGCCCGAGGAGCCGCTGCGACGCCAGGCCCGGTATTTCCTCGACGCCGTCCGCACCGGCTCGGCCGGCATCTGCAGCGCCGAGCGCGCGTGGGAGGTCGTCCGGACGCTGGAGGCCATGACCGAATCGATGCAGGCCGACGGCCGGCCGGTCGATCTGGACTGGAGCGCACGAGCATGAACCGTTTCGCCGGCAAGGTCTTCGTGCACCCGACCGCGCTCGTCGAGAGCGAGCGCATCGGCGACGGCACGCGCGTCTGGGCCTTCGCCCACGTCATGAAGGACGCGGCCATCGGTCGCGACTGCAACATCGGCGATCATGCCTTCGTCGAGTCCGGCGCAGTCGTCGGCGACCGGGTGACGATCAAGAACGGCGTCTCGGTCTGGCAGCACGTGAGCATCGGCGACGACGTGTTCGTCGGCCCGAACGTCGCCTTCACGAACGATCGCCGACCGCGCAGCCGCCGCCCGTGGACGCCCGAGCCGACCACCGTCGAGTGCGGCGCGACGATCGGCGCGAACGCGACGCTGCTGTGCGGACTGCGCGTCGGGCGCCACGCGATGGTCGGGGCCGGCGCCGTCGTCACGCGCGACGTCGAGCCGCACGCGCTCGTCGTCGGCAGTCCCGCGCGCCGCACCGGCTGGGTCTGCGCGTGCGGACGGAGGCTCGCGTTCGACACGGGCGACTTCTCGCGCTGCGAGTGCGGCAACGCGTATCGTCTCGGCCCGGACGGCGTCGCCGAGGCCGGCCCCGGCGACCCCCGCGAGGACGCCGGGTGACGACCGCGCCCCCCAGCCCGATCCCGCGCGCCCGCATCGTCGCGGTGCCGGTCGCCTTCAACGAACAGCGCGCGATCGGCGCCGTCGTCGACCGCTGCCGCGAAGTCGAGGGGATCGACGTGGCCGTCGCCGACGACGGATCGACGGACGCGACCCCCGAGATCGTGCGCCGGCGCGGCGCGACGCTGCTGCGATCGGAGAAGCGCTGCGGCGTCGGCGCAGCGATCCGGCGCGCGTACCGCTGGGCGCACGGCCAGGGCTACGACATCTGCGTGATCCTGTCCGGCAACGACAAGGACCGGCCGAGCGAGATCGGCCGCCTCGTCGGGCCGATCGTCGAGGGCCGCGCCGACCTCGTGCAGGGATCGCGCTACCTGGCCGCCGGCGCGCACGTGAACATGCCGAGGCATCGCGTCCGCGCATCGCAACTCGTGCACCCGTGGCTGTTCCGGATGGTCGCGCGCCAGCACGTCACCGACACGACCAACGGCTTCCGCGCGCTGCGCCTCGCCCTGCTCGACGACCCCCGCCTCGACCTCGACCAGCCCTGGCTCGACCAGTACGAGCTCGAGCCCTACCTGCTGCTGCGCGCGATCCGGCTCGGCTACGTGGTGCGCGAGGCGCCCGTCACGAAGGTCTATCCCACCGGCGGGGTCGCCTACACGAAGATGCGCCCGCTCCTCGACTGGTGGAGCATCGTCCGGCCGATCGTGCTGGTCGGGCTGGGCTTGAAACGATGACCACGCCGCGCGTGCCGTTCGTGGATCTCGCCGCGCAGTGGCGCGAGATCGCCCCGCAGGTCCGCCCCGCCCTCGAAGGCGTCCTTTCGTCGGCGGACTTCATCCTCGGCGAAGCCGTCGAGCGCTTCGAGCAGCAGTTCGCGGCCTGGCTCGGCTCGCGGCACGCGATCGGCGTCGCGAGCGGCCTCGACGCCCTTCGCCTCGCGCTGGCCGCGCTCGACGTCGGGCACGGGGACGAAGTGCTGATCCCCGCGAACACGTTCATCGCGACCGCGTTCGCGGTCTCGTCGACCGGCGCGCGCCCGGTCCCCGTCGACTGCCTCGAGGCGACGCACCAGATCGACCCCGCGCGCATCGAGGCCGCGATCACGCCGCGCACGAAGGCGATCGTGCCCGTGCACCTGTACGGGCATCCGGCCGACATGGAGCCGATCGGGCGCATCGCGGCCCGCCACGGGCTGGCCGTGGTCGAGGACGCCGCGCAGGCGCACGGCGCGCGGCTGGCCGGCCGTGCCTGCGGGACGTTCGGGACGGCCGGCTGCTTCAGCTTCTATCCGGCGAAGAACCTCGGCGCGTACGGCGACGGCGGGATCGTCGTGACCGACGACGAGGCCCTCGCCGCGCGCCTGCGCCTGCTGCGCCACTACGGCCAGCGCGCGAAGAACGAACACGTCGTCGTCGGGAGCAACTCGAGGCTCGACTCGCTGCAGGCCACCGTGCTCGCCGTCAAGCTCGGGCGGCTCGACGCCTGGAACACGGCGCGCGCCGCGCACGCGGCGCTCTACGCCGAACTGCTGCCGAGGGAGGAACTCGTACTGCCGCGCGTGGAACCCGGCGCGACGCACGTCTACCACCTCTACGTGGTGCGAACGCCGCGGCGCGACGAACTGCGGGCTCATCTCGACGCCTGCGGTATCGACACCGGCATCCACTATCCGGTCCCGCCGCACCTGCAGCCCGCCTACGCCGGCCTCGGGTACGGGCCGGGTGACTTCCCGGTCGCCGAACGCCTCGCGGGCGAGGTGCTGTCGCTGCCGATGTTTCCCGAGCTCAGCGCCGGGCAGGTCGAGCGGGTGGCCGCGGCGGTTCGCTCGTTCCCTGCCGGGTAGCGCCGGTGCGCATCAGGTTGCGGCGGCGCACTTCCCAGAGCCTCGCGCCGCGCACCGCGGCGCGCTCGCGATGCGTGAAGCCCTCCGCGGCCAGGATCTCGCGCGCCCAGCGCAACTCCTCGTCCGTCAGCAGCACCCACGCGCGGCGCTCGACGCGCCGGAGCCACTGCTTCGCGAGCTGGTCGGCGCCCGCGCGTTCGTCGCGCCGCCAGAACGCCGCGCGCAGCGGCTCGCCGTCATAGTAGATCCGGAACGCGTAGGACGCCGCGCGCGAGACGAGCAACGGTTCGCCGTCCGGGATCAGGCGCGCCGCGGCCTCGATCGCGATATCGACGTCCTGCAGCACGTCGTAGCGGAAGAAGTTCGACTGGCGCGTCTGCACCTTGCCGACCCTCCAGCGGATCGCCTCGCCGGACCACCAGAGCGAGATCGCCACGGCCGCGGCGACCGCCAGCCCGCGCGCGCCGGCACGGGCGGCGACGACGACGAGCCCGTTCGCGATCCACAGCAGCGGAATCGGAGCCGCGAACAGCAACAGCCGGCCGCTCACGAGCAGGTAGCGCTCGAGCACCGCCGCGGTCGCGCACGCGCCCGCCGTCGCGACGAACAGGACCACGAGCTGCGACCGCGTCGCTCGCGGCCACGACCAGGCTCCGGCAAGCGCGAGGGGAACCGCCACCGGCCACGACAAGGGGAAGAAGTAGGTCGTCGCGATGCTCGCGTACTCCCACAGGGCGCGCGCGAGCCGGACGGGCAGCCACAGACGCCGGTCGGCCACCAGGTAGTAGCTCCAGTACTGGTGCATCCAGCGGTCTCCGGACTGCGCGCCGAGCGCGAGCACGTACACCGCGCCGAACGAGGCGAGGAACAGCGCCGTCGCGGCCAGCCACCACCGGCGGCCGGCGCGGTCGAGGTCGCGCCACCACGCGATCCATCCCCACGCGAACACGGCGCCGACCGCGAAGATCCCGCCGAAGCTCAGCCACGGCGCGGCGACCACGATCATCGCGAACGCGGCACGAGCCGCCCCGGTCTGCGCTGCCGGGAACGCGGCGGCGGCCGCCATCGGAGCGACGATCGCGAGCAGGAAGTCGAACTCGTACGACTTGACCTCGCGCGAGTAGTACACGAGCGGCGGCACGCCGGCCGCGAGCCACGCGACCGCGGTCGCCGCCGCGCGCGAAGCCCCGAGCGAGAGAGCCCAGCGCGCGAGCGCCGCGACCGCCCCCACCCCTGCCGCGAGCGGAGCCAGCCGATACGAGACCTCGGGAACGAACGGCACGGCCGAAACCACCAGGCGCGTGAGCCAGAGGAACCCGACGGGGGACGCGCGGCCGGACGCACCGGCCGCGAGCGGGTCCGACGCGATCAGCACGACCCATCCCTCGTCCCGCCAGAACGGCTTGTCGGCGAGGAACAGCGCGCGAACGACGAAAGCCGCGAGGACGGCGATCCACACCCCGGGCGGCAGCCCCAGCCACGAGCGGGGCCGGTCGTCCGGTCCCGGCGCCGTCATCGAAGCCCCGACGGCGCGGCCGTCACAGGCCGCCGCCCCAGCGGTACTGCAACGCGAGGCCGACCGTGTCGAAATCGGTGCCGGTGCGCGTCGACACGCCGGTGCTGCCGAACAGCTTCGCCGAGTAGTTCGCCGAAAGCGGCAACGCGAGCGTCAGCCCGACTCGCGAACTCGACAGTTCGTCGTCGCGCCGGACGCCGTTGACGCTCGTTTGCCCGCCGCCGTACCAGGTGACGTCGAGCGACGTCCACGCCGCGCGCCAGAAGGCCCAGACCAGGTGGCTCTGGACCGAGAACAGCGGGTCCTGCTCGCGCCGGTTGCCGTTGAAGAACGCGTCGTTGTCGGTGTACAGCGTGACGGCCCCGGCCACCTCGAACGACACCGGCCCCCACGACTTCGAGACGCCGACCTCGGGCTTGAAGAACCAGCGGTTGGTGCCGAGGTTCACGAGCTTGTCGGAGTCGTACTGGCCGATCGGCACCGACATCTGCAGGCTCGCGCCGACGATGATGTCCTGGCGGTAGCCCTTCCACTCCTCGAGGCCCATCGCCGGCGCGCCGTAGAGGTTCACGGACCAGCGAACGCGCGGGTCGAGCAACCCCGCGATCTCGCGCTCGTGCGGGACGCCGTCGAACGTCGCGCTGCCGTCGAGCCAGCCGTACGGAAGGATCAGGTCGACCTTCGACGACTTGCCGAGCACGCCGAAGCTGCGCGCGTAGGCGAGCAGCGCCGCCTGCGCGTCGACGCTGGCGTTCTCGAGCGGCAGCGACGGATCCCCGGCGACCCCGCCGGTCGTGTACGCGTATCCCGCCACCAGGAAGTTCATCCCGACCGGCGTGTTCACGTACGAGCGCGGCTCGAGGTCCTGCGCGCCGGCCAGGCCGGCGGCCCCGACGAGCAGCGCGGCCGCGACCACGGCCGAAACCGTGCCCCGGCGACGGGCGCCGTGACGGAAGCGCGCGCCGGCGGCCGCGAAGGCCCCGACGCGCCCGGCGACGGCGAACAAGGGCCGGCGATCGCCGCCAGCGGCCATCCGGTCGCGATGGGCAATAGCGACCATCAGGTCGCGATGGGATAGCTCCCGAGCACCCGCACCGACAGTGCGATGCGCTCGAGCGACTGAAGCGCCTTCGCGACGGGTTCCGAGCTCGCGTGCCCGGTCACGTCCACGAAGAACCGGTACTCCCACGAGCGGCCGACGAGCGGCCGCGACTCGATCATCGACAGGTTCACCTTGTTGCGGGCGAACTGCCGGATGATGCGCTCGAGGATGCCGACCTGGTCCTTGACCGTGACGACGAGCGAGGTGCGGTCGTGACCGCTCGGCTTGGTCTTCTGGTCCGGACCGATCACGAGGAAGCGCGTGACGTTCGCCGCGTTGTCCTGGATCGAGCGCGCGACCAGCTGCAGGCCGTACAGGTGCTGCGCGACCCGGCTCCCGACGGCGGCCGTGCCGCGTTCGGTCGCCGCCAGCTTCGCCGCCGCGACCGTGCTGGCCGTCGGCAGCAGCTCGACGCCGGGGAAGCTCTCGGCGAGGTAGCGTTTGCACTGCGCGAGAGGCTGCGGGTGCGAGGCGATGCGCCGGATCTTCTTCGGGTCCGGATCCTTCGCCATCAGGCAGTGGTCGATCTTCAGCACGCGTTCGGCGAGGATCACGGCGGTCGTCTCGGCCAGCGAGTCGAGCGTCGGCGTGACGGCGCCCTCGGTCGTGTTCTCGACCGGCACGATGCCGAACGTCGCCCGCTCGGTCTCGACCGCGGCGAAGACCTCGGGGATCGAGTCGCACGCGACCAGCTCGGCGCTGCTGCCGAACTGCGCGATCGCGGCTTCGTGCGTGTAGGTTCCCTCGGGACCGAAGAACGCGACCGTCGTCGGCCGCTGCACCGCCCGGCATCCCGAGATCACCTCGCGGAATATCGCCTCGACGGCGTCGTCGTGCAGCGGCCCCCGGTTGGCCTTGCGGATCGCCGCGAGGACCTGCTTCTCGCGGCCCGCGTCGAGGATGCCGCGCTCGGTGACGCTCTTGGCCCGGCCGACCTGCCGGGCGAGTTCGGCGCGACGGGTCACGAGGTCGAGGATGCGACGGTCGAGGTCGTCGATCGCGGCCCGCAGCTCGGACAGACCCTTCTTCTTCGAAGCCAAGCTCGCCTCCTCGCCGGTCGGCCGCGAATCGCGGCGCGACCGCGTAAACATCAGGAAAAGAACTCCCTCGCAAGGACGAGCGCCCGCCCGACGTCGCCGCCCGCCACCTTCACCGTCGCGGCCTGGCCCCGCAACCACGTGCGCTGGCGCTTGGCGTACTGCGCGGTCGCGAGGCTGATCGCCTCGGCGAGGGCGGCTCGAGCGAGCCTCCCCTCGAGCACGTCCGCCGCCTGCCGGTAGCCGATCGCGTCGAACGACCGCGTCGAGGGAGGATACCGCCGGCGGAGCGCCTCCAGCTCCTCGACGATCCCCTCCTCGACCATCGCGCGGCTGCGCGCGGCGATGCGCTCGCGCAGCCGCGCCGGCTCGACGTCGACCTCGACCGTCAGCGTCTCGAACGGCTTCTCGGCCAGTCCGTGCTCGGCGAGCCACGCCGAGAGCGGCCGGCCGGTGAGCTCGTGGACCTCGAGCGCGCGCACGACGCGCACGAGGTCGTTCGCGTGGATGCGGCGGGCGGACGCCGGGTCCACCCGCGCGAGCCGCTCGTGCAGCGCGCCGCTCCTCGCGCGCTCCTCGGACTCCAGGCGCTCGCGAAGCCGCGGGTCGGCCGGCGGCCCGGCGAACAGTCCGCGCGCGAGGCTGCGCAGGTAGAGTCCCGTGCCGCCGCAGACGATCGCGGGTCGCCCGCGCGCGGCGACGTCCGCGAGGGCGGCCATCGCCGCGCTTCGCCAGGTCGCCACGTCCCAGTCTTCGTCCGGATCGGCGACGTCGACGAGATGATGCGGAACGCGCGCCCGCTGTTCGCGCGTCGGCTTCGCCGTTCCGATATCGAGGCCGCGGTACAGCTGCCGCGAGTCGGCGCCGACGATCTCGGCGCCGATCGCCTCGGCGACCGCGACCGCGAGCTCGCTCTTGCCGGCCGCGGTCGCGCCGGCGACGACCAGCACGCGCGCCGGCAGGCGCACGAGCCGCCCGTCTCCGCCCGGGGATCCGACGGCCACCGTCGTCTCAGCGGAACGCGTCGGGCACGCCGCTCGCGTCAGGGCGGAAGCGGTCGTGGCAGTCGCGGCACGCGCGCGCGACCTTCGCTCGCGCGATCGGCACGGCGTCGGCGTCTCCCTGCGCCGCGGCCTGCTCGAGCTCGCCGGCCGCATCGGCGAGCGAGCGCGCGAGCACCTGGAAGCGGCCGCGGTCGGGCAGCTCGAGCTTGCCGGGAGGATGCCCGGACAACTGCATGGCCGAGGCCCGCAGCGCCGCGGCCGCGTCGGCCATCTTCGGATAGACGCCCTGCCAGCGGTCGTACAGGTCGGTCTCGCCGGGGACGTTCGCGCGCACCACCTCGTCGTAACCGCGCATCACGTCGCGAAGCTCCCTGGCGCTGCGCTCGTGCGGCTCGACCGCCCGGCGCGACGGCTTCGCGCCCGCCGCGGCGCCGGACGCCGCCTTGCCGGTCGAGCACGCCACGGCGCCGGCACAAGCCGCGACCGCCAGCAGCGCCGCGAGCCGACCTCCGGGCGGCGTCCGCCACCGCTTCCCGTTCGTACCCTGGTTCTTCCTCGTCACGATGGATCCTCCCCTCAGCGTCCGAACATGCGCTCGACGGTCCCGCGCGCGAGGCGGCGGGCCACAGGACGACCGTGCGGACAGGTCGCGTGGTACGAGACCGTCGCCATCTCGCGCAGCAGCGCGCGCGCGGCCGCGACGTCGAGACGCTTGCCCACGCGCACCGCCGAATGGCAGGCGACGGTGGCGAGCACGCGCTCGGCGAGGCGCTCGGCGCCGAGTGCGCGACCGGTCTCGACGAGGTCGCCCGCCACGGCTTCGGCGAGCGCGCGAACGTCGGCCTTCCCCGCCATCGCCGGGACCGCGCGCACGACCACGTCTTCCTCGCCGAACGCCTCGATCTCCCAGCCGAGCGCGTCGAGCTCCGCGGCGGCCGCCGCGCACGCCTCGACGCCGGCCCGCCCGACGTGCACGCGCTCCGGCAACAGCAACGCCTGTCGCGGCACGCTCCGCGCCGCCCACGCCTCGCGCAGCCGCTCGAACAGCACGCGCTCGTGGCCGGCGTGCTGGTCGACGAGCAGCACCTCGCCGTCACCTTCGCAGACGAAGTAGCCCTCGAAGATCTGGCCGACGACATCGAAGCGTCCGAGCGCCTCGGCCGCCTGCGCGGGCCCGAGGTCGATCGCGAGCTGCTCCTCGACGACCGGCGGCGCGAGGTCCTCGTGCGCCGGCTCGTAGCCCGGAATCGCGGGCCGCTCGGTGCGCGTCGTCCCCGGCTCGCGATCGCCCGCCGGGCCGGTGATCGCCGCCACCCGCGGATCCTGCTGCGGCGCCGCGCCCCGGGCGCCGGGCGCGGGCGCCGCCGGCACCGCGCGCCGCCGGAGCGACTCGGTCGCGTCGATTCCCCAGCGGCCGAGCGGACTCGCCGAGCGGCGCAGGGCGTCGCGCACGGCCTCGGCCACGAACGCGCGAACGCGGTCGGGTTCGGAGAAGCGCACCTCGAGCTTGGCCGGGTGCACGTTGACGTCGACGCCGCCGCTCTCGCAGTCGAGGAACAGCGCGACGGCCGGGAAGCGGCCCTTCAGGAGATGGGTCTGGTAGCCCTCGAGCACGGCCTGGAACAGCAGCCTCTCGCGCACCCAGCGCCCGCCGACGAACATCGCCATGCGGCGCGAGCTGCCGAACGCCGTGCCGGGCGCGCTCGCGTAGCCCGACAGCCGGAAGCTGCCGAGGCGCGCGTCCACTTCGAGGAGCGAGGACGCGACGTCGCGGCCGAGCACCTGGCGGATGCGCTCGGCGCCGCTCGCGACCGGCGCCACGTCAAGCGCGACGCGGCCCGACGACGACAGCACGAAGCGCACGTCCGGCCGCGCGAGCGCGAAACGGCGCACGACGTCGGCCACGTAGCCCGCCTCGGTCGCCGCGCTCTTCAGGAACTTGCGCCGCGCGGGCACCGCGCCGAACAGGTCGCGCACGTCGATGCGCGTGCCGCGCCGCGACGGCGCCGGCGAGCGCTCGACGATGCGGCCGGCGCGCACCAGCGCGCGCGTCCCGCCGGTGCGGCCCTCGACGGCCGTCGTGATCTCGAGCTCGCTCGCGGAGGCGATCGCGCAGAGCGCTTCGCCGCGGAAGCCGAACGTCGCGACGTCGTCGAGGTCGGCGAGCGAGCGGATCTTGCTCGTCGCGTGGCGCGTCAGCGCGAGGTCGAGCTCGGCCGCGTCGATGCCGCAGCCGTCGTCGGTGACGACGACGCGGGTGCGTCCGCCGCCGTCGTCGTAGTCGACGCGCACGCTGGTCGCGCCAGCGTCGAGCGCGTTCTCGACGAGCTCCTTGACCGCCGACGCAGGACGCTCGACGACCTCACCGGCCGCGATGCCGGCGACGGTGCGTTCGTCGAGCAGCGCGATCGGCAGCGGCCGGCGCGCCGGGGCCGACGGTTCGGCGGCCTCCCCGCGACGGGCGTCCTCGGCCGAGCCGGTCGACGAAGGTTCAGCCAACGACGAGGTCCTCGCGCTTGCGCGCCAGCATCGCCGCGACGCGCTCGGCGTCGGCCTCGTACCCGGCGCGCCCGGCCATCGCGAAGGTCAGGCGCTTGCCGGCCTCGACGCCCGGCTGGTCGAGCGGATCGATGCCGAGCAGGCCGCCGGCGACCAGGGTCTGCACCTCGAACAGGTGGAAGATCTGCCCGAGCGCGGCTTCGTCGGAGCGCTCGATCGTCAGCACGCTCGTCGGGCGGCCGGCCTCGGCGAGCGCGAGCTCGGTGGCCTGCTGCTCCATGTTCAGCAGCTCCCCCATCGTGTGGCCGCCGAGGAACGCGAATTCCTCGGCGTCGCCTTCGCGCCGCGGGATCTCGATGTCGTCGGCGTGGTGCTCGACGCGCACGAACGTGACGACTTTGTCGCGCGGGCCTTCGACGTACAGCTGCACCTGCGAGTGCTGGTCGGTCGCGCCGAGCGCACGAACCGGCGTCTGGCCCGTCTCGACGAGGCTGCCGTCGGTCGCCCGCGCCTTGCCGAGGCTCTCGGCCCACAGCTGGCCGTACCATTCGGCCAGCCTCAGCAGCCCGTCGCTGTACGGCATCAGCACGTGGACGTTGCAGCGCTTCTCCTGCATCGCGAGGACCAGCAGCGCCGCGTGCAGCGCGGCCGGGTTCGCGCGCGGGTCCTCGAGCGCGCAAAGCGTGTCCGCGTGGCGCGCGCCCGCGAGCAGCAGTTCGATGTCGATGCCGGCGGCGGCCAGCGGCAGCAGGCCGACGGCCGAGAGAACCGAGAAGCGCCCGCCGACGCCGGCGGGCACCGGCAGCGAGCGCAGCCCGAGTTCGACGGCCATGCGGCGCAGCGGGCCCTTGTCGGGATCGGTCGTGACGACGACGTGGCGCGACCAGCGGCCCTCCCCGACCGTCTCCTCGAGCCGCTCGCGCACGACGAGCAGCTGCGCGAGCGTCTCGGAGGTGCCGCCGGATTTCGAGATCACGTTGAAGCAGGTGCGCCGCAGGTCCACGCCGTCCAGCAGCGCGGAGAACGACGCCGGGTCGACGTTGTCGGCCACGTGCACCGCCATGCGGCGCGGGCGCACCGAGGCCGGCACCGCGTCGAGCACCGCCTTGGTGCCGAGCGCGGAACCGCCGATGCCGAGCACGATCATCGTGTCGAACTCGCCGGCCAGCTCGGCGCCGAGCCGCGAGCACTCGGCCGCGCCCGCCGAGTCGTACGGCAGGTCGTGGAACGGCAGCTCGCCGGCTTCGCGGCGCCGCCGGATGCGCTCGAGCACGCCGCGCACGCGCGGCTCGATCGCGGAGAGCGCGTCGGGGTCGAGGCCGTACGAACCGAGGATGTGCGAGAAGAAGCCGTTCACGTCGAGGCGGACGGGGGCGACCGCAGCCGCCCTGGCGCGAGACCCGGCGCCGGATGCGTTGGGGGAAACCATCCACGGCCGATAACAAACCGCGCCGGGAGGCGCCAATCGCCCGGTGTGCCGGGGTACGTGCCACGACTGGGACTGAAGCGCTCGCGCCCGGGCGAGTTCGAGGTTCGCGGCCCGTCCGCCCGGGCCGCCACGGCGAAGTTTGCCCGCCCGCTGCTCCCGTGTTAGCTACCGCGACTTCGCTTTCTGGAGGAAGGTCCCGTGGCCCGTACCTGCGACATCTGTGACAAGCGCCGAGGCGTCGGCAACAACGTCTCGCACGCGAACAACAAGACCAAGAGGACCTGGCAGCCGAACCTGCAGACGGTCCACGCCCTCGTCGGCGCGACCCGCAAGACCCTGAAGGTCTGCACGCGCTGCATCCGCAGCGGCAAGGTCGTCAAGGCGGCCTGAGCGCCGCCGGCGGCGCTCGCCGCCCCCCTCCCGGCCGGGCCAGGCATCGCGCCCGGTCCCCGCCCCCTCTCCTCGAATCGACCGAGTTCCCGATCGCCGTTCCCAGGCCGGCCTGCAGCGCAGCGCGGGTACACCCTCGCCTGGCCGCCTGGAGCAGCGCGGTCCGGCGCGACCGTTGTCCGGTCGGCGGACCGGCTGGAGCGCCGCTAGCCGTCGATCCCGCGGTGGGCGTTCCTCGCCCGTTCGGCGATCGAGGCCAGCATGCCGCGGAAGATCATCGCGTGCAGCGGGTAGACCGCGTACCAGTAGAGCAGCCCGGCGAGCCCCGCCGGATCGAAGATCGCCGTCTGCCGCAGGATGCTGCCCCCGTGGGCCGGCTCGACGTCGAACTCGAGCCAGGCGCGCCCCGGCAGCTTCATCTCGGCGACGAGCCGGAGCCGGCGATCCGGCTCGAAGGCCTCGACCCGCCACCAGTCGAGCGCATCCCCGACCCTCAGGTTCTCGGCGTGGCGACGACCGCGGCGCAGGCCCACTCCTCCCACCCAGAGGTCGATCACGCCGCGGATCCGCCACAGCAGGTCCGCGTAGTACCAGCCGTTGGCGCCGCCGATGCAGCGGACCGGTTCGAACGCCGCCGAAGGCGGGACGCCGACGAACGAGGTCCGCGAATCGACGAGCCGGTTGCCGAAGCGGGTGCCTCCCCAGTCCGCCGCCCGGCCCGCCGCCGACAGGGCGTCCGACCAGCGCGTCTCGGCGACTTCCTCGTCTTCGTTCGAGAGCGCGCGGGAGACCGCTTCGCGGCAACCGATCGGCCGGATCTCCGGGAACTCGCGCCGCGCCGAGTCGTCGCGGACCACGGTGGGATGGACGATGCTCTCGACGAGCTTGCGGCCGATGCGCGCGTAGAGCGGCGTCACGAAGCCGAGCCACAGGCTCGACAGCCACGGCGTCAGGAACGGGAACGGTAGCATCAGGCGTCGCAGCCCGCGCTGGCGCGCGTACTCGCTCATCACGCCGCCGTACGAGACGACGTCGGCGCCGCCGATCTCGAACACGCGGCTGCGATCGTCCGGCAGGCGCAGCGAGGCCAGCAGGTACGCGACGAGATCCTCGATTGCGATGGGCTGGGCCGGGACGCGCACCCAGCGCGGCGTGATCATCACCGGCAGCCGCTCGGTCAGCGTGCGCACCATCTCGAACGAAAGGCTGCCGGATCCGATCACGATCGACGCGCGCAGTTCGATGACCGGCACGGGGCCGCTGCGCAGGATGCGGCCGGTCTCGTGCCGGCTGCGCAGGTGGCTCGACAGTTCGCTGGCGTCGTCGCCGAGCCCGCCGAGGTAGACGACGCGCTTCAGGCCGGCCGCGGCGGCGGCCGCCACGAAGTTCGACGCGGCCGCGCGGTCTTCGTCCTCGAAGCTCCCGTGCGACCCCATCGAGTGGACCAGGTAGAACGCCGCATCGCAGCCTTCGAGCGCTTCGACGAGCGAGGCGAGGTCGAGCGCGTCGCCGCGCCGGACCTCCACTCCTTCCGGCACCCGCTCGACCAGGAACTCGGGGCGCCTTCCGATCGCCCGGACGCCGTAGCCGGCCTCCAGCAGCGGCCGCAGCAGGCGGCCGCCGACGTAACCGCTCGCGCCGAGCACCGCGACGCGCTGGCTCATGGCGCCGGCCACCGTTGCGGCACTTTCCGGATCCGCGACGTGTCGTATCCGAGTTCCCCGGCGCGGCGCACGAGTTCCTCGAGGTCCGCGTCGGGGATCTGCGGCGTGCGCGCCATGATCCAGACGAAGTCGCGCTTGCGACGCGCGACGATCGTGCGCGAGTAGTCGCTCGCGAGGTGGACGATGCGGTAGTCGGCCCGGACGGGCCAGACGAACTGCATGCCCCAAAGCGCGTTGGTCTCCCGGTCGAGGACGAACCCGCGCGGCTCGAAGCGCTTCGCCTCGCCGTCGAAGGCTCCCGCCCGGAACGTGAACGTCGTCGCGATCGAGCCGTCGTCGTCGAGGCGGTACGACTCCACGGCATTGTGCGCCCCCTCCTCGAACGACGTCGGGATGTTCGCGATCACGTACCAGTCTCCCATGAAGCGTTCGAGGTCGACGTGCTTCACGACCGGCATCGGCGGTCGCGAAGCGGAGCAACCGACCAGGCCGGCGAGCGCCGCCGCGAGCGCGCACGACATCAGGCGGTCCAGGCCGTCAGTGCGCATCGTCGTGCTCCACCGCTGCGGGCGCGGCCGCCGGACCCGCCACGTCGGCGAGCACCTCGGCGGCGTGCGTGGCCGGGTCCACGTCGGCGTAGGCCTTTCGGACCGTTGCGTCGGGACCGACGAGATACGAGATCCGCTTCGCGAAGAACGCGGACTTCGACGACGCCGCGCCGACGGCGACCGCGAGCGTGCGCTCCCGGTCCGAGAGCAGCCGGAACGGCAGCGATTCCTCCAGCACGAACTCGGCGTTCGCCTCGGGAGCGTCGAACGACACGCCGAGGACGGTCACTCCGGCGGCGACGAGCTTCGCGTGCTCGTCGCGAAGCGCCTGGGCTTCGCGCGTGCAGCCCGGCGTTCGGGCCTTCGGATAGAACCAGAGCAGGTACGTCTTGCCGGCGAGATCCTGCGATCGAACCGTCGTCGAAGCCTGGTCCGGCAGTTCCCAGGCGGGGAACGCGGCGCCTGCGGCGAGCAGGTCCGCGCGCGCGCCGGAGGCGCCGGCCAGCGTCGCCACGAGCGCCGCGACGACGGCGAACGGAGCGGAACATCGAATCGTCCTCATCTCTTCACCTCCCGAAATCTCGACGGTCGCGGACCGCCGGGTTCCCGCACGCGAACGGGCGCCGGGCCGCCCCGTCGGCTGGTCGCCGCGCCATCAGAACGAAGCCCCCGACAACAGCAGCATCGCGCGGCGATGCAGCGCCTCGTCGTCGGCGAGCGCGCCCCGGAACGCGCTCGTGACCATGTCCGCCTGCTGCTTGCGCGCGCCGCGCAGCTGCATGCAGAGGTGCTCGGCCGTGACCACGACGGCGACGCCGCGCGCGCCGAGGTGCTCGGCGATGGCGTCGGCGACGTTCGCCGTCAGCCTCTCCTGCAGCTGCGGGCGGCGCGCGAACACGTCGACGGTGCGCGCGATCTTGCTGAGGCCCACCACCTTGCCGTCCGCCGGCAGGTACGCGACGTGCGCCTTGCCGCGGAACGGCAGCAGATGGTGCTCGCACATGCTCTGGAAGTCGATGTCGCGCACGACGACGAGGTCGTCGCCCGGCGACTCGTGCCCGAAGACGCGGGAGAGATGCCGGCCTGCGTCGTCCCGCAGGCCCGACAGCAACTCGGCATAGGCCCGGGCGACCCGCGCCGGGGTCTCGAGGAGTCCTTCCCGGTCCGGGTCCTCGCCGACCGCCGCGAGGATCTCGCGTACGGCCCGCTCGATGCGCCCGAGGTCGACCGGGGATTCGGAGGGCGAGGCCACGCGAAGGTTCGGTTCGGACAGCGGGGGCGCTGTCTGGACGTTCACGCGGCACGGTTCGGCGGCAATGGTCATGGGGGTACCTCCAGTCTTTAAACGTTCAAATCGTTCAGTCGTGTTCTCCACTACCTGCTTCCAGGCGATCGGGCAACCGGACCCGGACCCATTTTTCCACATTTTTTCTCCGAACACTCCGGCTAATCCTCCGCCCGAGCCCCCCAAGCGGGCCGCATGACCCGGTTGATTGTTTCGTCCAAATCGTTCATCAAGGAATCGTGCAATCGCTTCTGAGTCCCCGCGAAGTCGCCGACGCCCTCGGGGTCAGCGAATCGTCGGTCAAACGATGGGTCGACAACGGGGAGCTGGCCGCCCGGCTCACGGCGGGCGGCCATCGCCGCATCGACCGCACCGAGGTGCTCCGCTTCGCCCGCTCGCGCTGCACCGTCCCGGCGCGCCCCGACCTGCTCTCGCTCGTCGACGTGCGAACGGACGACGCCTCCCTTTCCGAACCGGTTCGGGCCGCCGCGCTGCACGGAGCCTTCCTGGCGGACGACCAGCGTCGCTCCCTCAGCCTGCTCCTGTCCGCGTTCCTCGGCGGCGAATCGATCGCGTCGCTCTGCGACGGCCCGATCCGCGCCGCCCTCGAGACCATCGGCGAGATCTGGCAGCACGACGAGAAGGGCATCCTCGTCGAGCATCGGGCGACCGACACCTGCCTGCACGCGCTCGGCACGATGCGCGCCGCGCTGCCGCCGGCGGCCGACGGCGCGCCCGTCGCCGTCGGCTCCGCGGGGCCGGAGGATCCCTACCTGCTGCCGAGCCTGATGTGCGCCGCCTCGCTGGCCGAGATCGGCTTTCGCGACGTGAACCTCGGCCCGCGAACTCCGCTCGCGACGAAAGTCCTCGCCGTGCGCGAGTACGACCCGGTCCTCGTCTGGCACACGGCGAGCATCGGCGGAGACGAAGTCGTCGAGCTGGTGCGCCTGCTCGCGCAAGCCCCCGCCCGCGAACACGCGGGCGCCGCGTTTCGCGGCCGGATCGTGGCGGGAGGCCGGGGACTCTCCCCGTCGTCCGCGCCGGTCGGCGTGGAACTCCTGTCAAGCATGCGGGAGATGCAGGCGTTCGCGCGCGGCCTGGTCGCCGCACTTGGCTGAACGCACGCCGGGCGACGCTGCGGCGCAACGCACGCCGACGCGCACGCCGACGCATCGCACGCCGGGCAACGCAGTGGCGCAACGCGCGCCGCCACAACGCCGTGCGCCCGGCCTCGCGGCAAGCTCTACGACTTCGTCGCGACGAGGTCGATCTCGACCCGGGCGCTTCGCGGGAGCGCCGCCACCTGCACGGTCGCGCGCGCCGGATACGGCGGCGGGAGCGTCTCGGCGAAGATCTCGTTCAGCTTCGGGAAATCGCCGAGGTCCACGAGGTAGACCGTCAGGCGGACGACGTCGCCCATCGTCATCCCCGCCGCCGCCACCACCGCCTCGAGGTTGCGCAGCACCTGCCGCGCTTCGGCCTCGAAGCCGTCCGGCGCGAGCCGGCCGGTGGCCGGATCGAGCCCGATCTGCCCGCTGCACCAGAGCGTCCCGCCTGCGAGGATCGCCTGGGAGTACGGTCCGATGGCGCCCGGCGCCCGATCCGTCGATACGACCTGCTTTGCCATGATCCCCTGCTCCATCGTCGCTTCGTTCGAGAACACCACGCTGCCCGGGCGACTCCGGGAGCGGCGAGACCCCGTGCTCCTGAAATCCGCGTCCGCACGGCAAGCGGCCGTCGGGACTCGCGGGTTCCCCGTTCCCGCGCAGACCCGCCCTAGCCGATCACGCGCCGGACTTCCTTCACGCCGGCCAGCCGGCGCAGGTTGCGCATCACGCGGCCGAGGTCCTCGACGCTCGAGAGCGTGACCTCGAACGTGTTCATCGCCTTCGTGCCGATCGTGCGAACGTGCGCGCGCTCGATGTTGACGCTGGCCGCGGCGATCGCCTGCGTCATGTCGGCGAGCAGGCGCGGCCGGTCGCGCGAGACGACCTCGAGGCGCACCGGGCGCAGCGCGGACGCGCCCTTCTGCCAGCTCACCGAGACCAGGCGCTCGCGCTCGGCGTCGGCCAGGCGCGGGCACGCCTTCGAATGCACGGTCACTCCCCGGCCGCGCGTCAGGAAGCCGACGATGTCCTCGCCGGCCAGCGGCTCGCAGCACTTCGCGAAGCGCACCATCGCCGGGTCGAGGTTCTGCGCCATGACGAGCGGGCGAGGCGTGCGCCCGAGCAGCCCGAACAGCGTGCGCAGGCTGCGGCGCGGCCGCTCGAGCTCGATCGTCTCGTCGGGCAGCAGGAACGACAGCACCTGCTTGCCCGTGACGCGGCCGTAGCCGACGGCCTCGAGCAGCGCCTCCTCGTCCTTGCGGGCGAACTGCGTCAACACGCGCTCGAAGCGGTCGTCCGACTGCAGCGTCGCGATGTCGAGGTCGTAGAGGCCGAGGTCGCGCTCGAGCAGCTCGCGCCCGAGCGCGACGGCCTTCTTGCGCTCCTCGGCGCGGATGAACGAGACGATGCGCTCGCGGGCCCGCGGCGAGCGCACGAACTTCAGCCAGTCGCGCGACGGCATGCCGTTCTCGGTCGTGACGACCTCGACGGTGTCGCCCTGCTGCATCACGTAGCGAAGCGGGACGACCTTGCCGTTCACGCGCGCGCCGGCGGCGTGGTTGCCGACCTCGGAGTGGATGCGGTAGGCGAAGTCGAGCGCGGTGTCGCCCTTGCGGAACGTCAGGCTCTCGCCCTTCGGGGTGAAGACGTAGACGTCCTCGCCGAACAGGTCGTCCTTGATCGACGACAGGAACTCGCGCGGGTCGTCGAAGTGCTGCTGCCACTCGAGGATCTGCTTGAGCCAGGCGTAGCGCTCCGACTCGGTCTGCTCCGTGTCGTTGGCGCTCTTGTAGCGCCAGTGCGCCGCGACGCCGTACTCCGCCACGCTGTGCATGTCGTGCGTGCGGACCTGCAGTTCCAGCCGCTCGCCGTAGACCCCGATCAGCGTCGTGTGCAGCGACTGGTAGCCGTTGGCCTTCGGCAGCGCGACGTAGTCGCGGAACCGCCCCGGCACCGGGCTCCAGTACATGTGCATCACGCCGAGCGCCTCGTAGCACTCGCGGTCGTTCCCGACGAGGGCGCGGAACCCGACCACGTCGTAGACGTCGTCGATGCGCAGGCCCTGGTCGCTCATCTTCTTCCAGATCGAGTAGGCGCCCTTGGTGCGGCCGGTGACCGCCGCCTCGATGCCGGCGGCCTCGAGCCGCTTGGCGATCAGCCCGCTCGCCTCCTTCACGTAGCCTTCCCGCTCGAGCTTCTGCAGCGACAGGCGCTCGCGGATCTCCTCGTAGCGGTCGGGGTGCAGGATGCGGAAGGACTGGTCCTCGAGCTCCTGCTTGATCCAGTTGATGCCGAGCCGGTTCGCGAGCGGCGCGTAGAGGTCGAGCGTCTCGGAAGCGATGCGCGCGCGCTTGGCCTCGGCGAGGTGCTGCAGCGTGCGGATGTTGTGGGTGCGGTCGGCGAGCTTGACGAGCAGCACGCGCACGTCCCTGGCGCTCGCGACGAGCATCTTGCGAAGGTTCTCGGCCTGCGTCGTCTCGTACGGCTGCGACTCGAGCCGGGTGATCTTCGTGACGCCGTCGACGAGGGAAGCGACCTCGGCGCCGAACCCCCCGCGGATGTCCTCGAGGGTCGCGGAGGTGTCCTCGACCGCGTCGTGCAGGAGGCCCGTCACGACCGTCGGCACGTCGAGGCGCATCTCGGCGATGATCGACGCGACCGCCAGCGGATGGGTCACGTAGGCCTCCCCCGACGCGCGGCGCTGCCCCTCGTGCATGCTCGCCGCGAACCGGTAGGCCTCGCCGACCAGCGCGGTGTCGGCGCCGGGATCGTACTCCTTGATCCGGGTGATGAGGTCCTGGACGTTCACGTTCGTTCCCGGGATCCGGCCGCCTTTCGCCGCTTCAAGTCGCGACCGCGAACGAGCCGAGGAACGCAGCGAGTTCCCCGGGACTCTTGCCGTCGAGCCGGCGGCGCGCGCCCGAACGCCCGAGGGCGCGCGTGTCGCGCAGGATGCCCTCGAACTCGGCGATCGCTTCTTCCCGGTCGCGGTTCACGATCACGTGGTCGTACTCGACGGCCCGCTGGATCTCGCGGCAGGCGTTGTCGAGGCGGCGCTGGACGGTCGCTTCGCTGTCGGTGCCGCGACCGCGCAGCCGCGCCTCCAGTGTGCCGCGATCGGGCGGCAGGAGAAACACGGCGACCGCGCCGGGATACGCGGTCCTCAGCTGGGCCGCCCCCTGCACGTCGATGTCGAGCAGGATGTCCCGTCCGTCGGCCAGCGCGCCGTCGAGCGGCGCGCGCGGCGTGCCGTAGCACTGCCCGTGCACCTCGGCCCACTCGGCCAGTTCGCCGCGCCGGACCATCTCGTCGAAGCGCTCGCGGCTGACGAAGTGGTACTCGACGCCGTCCGTCTCGCCGCCGCGCGGCGTGCGGGTCGTGCACGAAACGGACATCTGCAGGTCGGGGAACGAGCGTCGCGCCGCGTCCGAGAGCGTGGTCTTTCCGGCGCCGGAGGGGCCGGAAACGATGAACAGGTGGCCGGGGGCGGTCATCGGGGGGCTCGAAATCGTTTCCGCGGAGTCGGCTCGATGCCCGGCCACGGCCGGTCCAGGACTCGCCACGGGTCACTCGACATTCTGGATCTGTTCCCGGAGACGTTCGACGTCGGCCTTGCCGCTGACGACGAGGTTGGTCACCTCGAGGTCGGAAGCCTTCGACCCGATCGTGTTCAGCTCGCGGTTGACCTCCTGCAGCACGAAGTCGACGCGCTTGGCGATCGAGTCGCCGGATCGGAGGAGCTCGTCGAGCGCGGCCAGGTGGCTGCCGAGGCGCACGAGTTCCTCGTGCACGTCCGAGCGGTCGGCGAGCAGCGCCGCTTCCTGCACGAGCCGCGCGGGATCGATGGTCGCGCCGCCGAGCAGGTCGGCGAGCCGTTTCTCGAGCTTGGCCTTGAGGCGCGGCGCGACGGACGCGGCGGCCTTCTCGAGCGATTTCAACGTCGCCCGCAGGCGCTTGACGCGCTCCTGCATGTCGCGGCGCAGGTGGGCGCCTTCGCGCTCGCGCTCCTTGCGGTGCGCGGCCAGGGCCTTGGCGAGCAGCTTGCCGACTTCGGCCACCTCGACCGCCACGTCGGCCGCGGGCTCGGCCGCTACGAAGATGTCGCCGCGCGAGGCCAGCAGCGAGAGGTCGAGCGGCCCCTCGAGCCCGAATTCCTTCTGCAGCTGCTTCCAGCCGCGGATGTAGGCCGCCGCGACGTCCTTCTGCAGCGCGATGCCGGCGCTGCGCGGAGGAAGCGTGCGCGAGACGTGGACCTCGACCCGCCCCCGCTCGATCGCGGCCGAGATCACGCGCCGCAGGTCGGGTTCGTGGGGGCCGTACTCGCGCGGCAGGTTCAGCTTCAGATCGAGGAAACGCTGGTTCACCGAGCGCACCTCGACGCTGAGCCGGCAGTTGCCCGCGTGCCCCGTCGCCGCGCCGTATCCCGTCATGCTTCTCATCGAACGCCGTTCTTCGCCCTGTCCCGGTCGCTGCCGTCGTCGTCCCGCGCGCTGCGCGGCCCGCGCGCGTCGCCGCGGACCGGCCGTCCGCGACACCCGTCGCGCGAGCGAGCGCGCATCCTATCCCGCCCGCCCGACTTCGAGCCAGCGCCGCTCGTCGTCCTCGAGCGCGAACCCGCGCTCCCGTCGAAGCTTCTGCAGCGATCGCCAGAGCCGATCGAAGCCGCGCTCGGCCAGCCGCGACGATCCGGGCTCGGCCACGGTCGCGCGATCGAAGTCGATGATCGCGATGCGGCCGCCCGCGTCGACGAGCAGGTTGTGCCCGTTCAGGTCCGGGTGGCTGACACCCGCCGCGGCGAGGCCCGCGATCGCGCGCGCCGCCTGCCGGAGCAGCTCGGCTCGCTCCGGCCCCGCGGCAGCGGCGAGCACGTCGACGAACGCGCGCGCGCCCTCGATGGCCGAGGTGACGATCCAGCCCCGGTAGAACGGGCCGCTCTCCTCGACCGCGACCGCGTGCACGATCGGCACGTTGCAGCCGGCCGCGCGCGCGGCCTCCGTGGCCTCGAGCTCGCGCAACGGACGCGGCGGCCGCAGCAGGAAGCGGTCGCGGACGAACCAGCGCACGAGCCCGCCGCGGCGGTACGGCCGCACGAATACGATCTTCCCGCCGCGCAGCACGACCCGGCGCGCCCCGCCGCGGCCCGAGCCGACCGCCTCGCCGGGCTCGGCGCCGTCGCGCACGGACTCGAGCAGGGCCGACATCTCGGCCAGCTCGAGGCGCGCGGCGACGACGCGCCAGCGCCCGCGATCGCAGTCGACGTAACCTTCGGGGAGAGCGCTCGCCACGTTGCGGCCCGGCGCGGGTCAGGCCGTCGCTGCCGCCGGGGCGGGCGGCGACGACGGCGCGGTTCGCTGGATCACGAGATGCGCTGGGCCTGGTCGACCAGCATCACGGGGATGTCGTCGACGACCGGGTAGCGCAGCCGGCACGCGCGGCAGTCGAGTCCGACGAGGGCCGCGTCGGACGACGGCGCCTGGCCGGCCTCGGCCTGCGAACGCACCGGCGCGAGCGGCCCCTTGCAGGCGGGGCAGACGAGCACTTCGAGAAGTTTCTTGTGCACGGGCATCGCGTTCCTCCGTTGCGGCGGTTCGTCCGGTTCGCCGCGCTCAGCCGCGCAGCGAGCGCTGCCAGGCCACCTGGCGCTCGAGCCCCTCGACGAGCGGCACCTTCGGCGCGAAAGCGATCTCGCGCCGCGCCGCGCTCGTGTCGGCCGCGGTGTGCTTGACGTCGCCCTTCTGGACGTCGCGGCGGTCGACGCGCGGCTCGCGGCCGACGAGACGTCCGATCGTCGCGATCACCTCGTTGACCGTCGTGCGGCTGCCGCCGCCGAGGTTGTAGACCGCGCCGACGGCGTCGCTCGCGGCCGCGGCGACGTTGGCGGCGACGATGTCGCCGACGAACGTGAAGTCGCGCGATTGCTCGCCGTCACCGTAGAGCACGATCGGGCGGTCGTCGATCACCGAGTTGATGAAACGGTGGAAGGCCATGTCCGGCCGCTGGCGGGGTCCGTAGACCGTGAAATAGCGCAGCGAGACCGTCGGCAGGCCGAAGTTCTTGAAGTAGAGCCAGACGAGGTGCTCGGCGGCGAGCTTGCTGACCCCGTAGGGCGAGACCGGCCGCGGCATGCTCGTCTCGCGCATCGGCAGGTCGGTCGTGTCGCCGTAGACCGACGACGAGGACGCGTAGACGAACTTCGAGAGCGAGGTCGAACGACAGGCCTCGAGCAGGCGCTGCGTCGCGTAGACGTTGTTGTCGCTGTAGATCCGGAAGTCCGCGCCCCAGCTCGAGCGCACCCCGGCCTGGGCGGCCTGGTGGAACACCCAGTCCACGCCCTCCAGCAGGCCGCCGAGGTCGGCGTCGACGAGGCTGGCCTCGACGAAGCGGAAGCGCGGCCCCGCGGCGAGGGCCGCGAGATTCCCCTCCTTGACGGCGCGGGGGTAGTAGTCGAGGAAGCAGTCGATGCCGACCACTTCGTGACCGTCGGCGACGAGACGCTCGGCCAGCGTCGAACCGATGAAACCGGCGACGCCGGTGACCAGGGCCCTCACGGCGCCGGCCTCGTCGGCAGCGCCGCGGGGGCGCGAAACTTCAGGCGAGACGACATCAACAACCTCGGGAGATTCGGTCCGGCAACCGCACGTCGGTCCGGCGGGAATGCGGGGATCCCGGCGCCGTTCGGTGCGAGGCGCCGGATCATGCGTGCGAAGCCGTCAGCGGTCAAACCGTGCGGGAGACAGCGCACGCGCGCGCACGAGGTCGACGATCGCGTCGCCGTCGTCGACCTCCAGCTCGATGCGCAGCGCGAGGGGAGCCGCGCCGAGTCGCATCGCCTGCAGCTTGACGAGGTCCTTCTCGGTCGTGACGACGAAGTCCGCGGCGGCAGCGGCCGCCTCGATCTCCGCGACGTCCGCCGCGTCGTAGCGGTGATGGTCGCGGCGCAGCACGCGGGCGACGACGACCGCGCCGAGGCGTTCGAGTTCCCGCAGGAACCGCCCCGGCCGCGCGATCGCCGCGACCGCGACGACGCGGCGGCCCGCGAGCGTGCGAACGTCCCGCCCGGCGTCCTCCCGCTGCCCGTCCGCTTCGCCGACCGAGCGCACGAGCGCCCGGGCGCGGGTCCGCGCGCACACTGCGAGCGCGCCGTGCGGCCTCGCGCCGAGGAACGCCGGATCGGGTTCTCCCGCGACCAGCACGACGGCGTCCGCGCGGGCGAGCGCGCCGGCCGCCTCGCGCAGCGGACCGGCGGGCAGCAGCCGCTCGGAGGCCTCGGAGCCGGCCACCAGCACGATGTCGACGTCGCGGGCCAGCGCGCGATGCTGGAAGCCGTCGTCGAGCACGAACAGGTCCGGGTCGCGCGCGGTGCCGGCGAGCCGCGCGATCGCGAACACGCACGCCGCCTGCCGGTCGGCGCCGGCCACGACCGGAACCCCGCTGCGGAGCGCGAGCAGCACGGCCTCGTCCCCGGCCCTTTCCACTGCCCGCGGATCGGTCGCCGACTCGGCGTCGAGCAGGATCGGCGACGCGCCGGCCTCGCCTCCGTAGCCGCGAAGGACGATGCACGGGCGGTAGCCCTCCTGCTGCAGCCGCGCCACGAGCCAGAGCACGAACGGGGTCTTCCCGGCCCCGCCTACCCGAAGGCTGCCGACGCTGACGACCGGGCGCGGCGCCCGGCGCACGGCGGCGACCCCGCGATCGTAGAGCGCGCCGCGCAGCGCCGACGCCGCGCCGAACGCAGCCGCAAGCGGAGCGAGCGCGGCCCGGGCGACGCGCGACCAGGCCGCCACGCCGTACCACAGCGACTCGAGTCCGTCGGCCGCTTCGCCCGACCTGCGGTTCACGAGCGCCACTCCGCCGGGAGCAGCACGACCAGCGCGTCCGCGCTGCGGGCGAGCGCACCGCGCCGGAGCTCGAGCAGGCGCCCGGCCGCGTCGCAGCGCTCGCGCAAAACAGTCGGCGAATCGATCGCTTCCATCCAGAACTTCGACAGATCGGTGGCGTTCTCGACGATGCGCAGCGCGCCGCGCTCGTCGAGCACGGCGACCTGGTCGCCGACGTTCCCGAGACGGGGCCCGGCGCTGGCGGGACACGCGGCGACCACCGACTCGAGCAGGTTGTGGCCGCCGGGGCCCTCGACCCAGCTGCCGCCGACGAAGCAGGCCCGGCTCGCCGCGTAGGCGGCGCGCAGCAGGCCGAGCCGGTCGAGCACCACCACGTCGACCCGCGACGGCCACGCGATCGGGGCGTCGGGAATCCGCGACGCGCCGGCGATGCCGACGATGTCGCTCCAGCCGACCGCCGCGAGCCAGCGCGAGCGCGCCAGGCCGAGCAGTGCCGAGGCGCGGCGCGGGTGCCGCGGCGCCAGCAGCAGCCGCGCGTCGGGATGGCGGCGGCGCAGTTCCACGAACGCGTCGAGGACCCCTTCCTCCTCGCCGTCGTGGGTCGACGCCGCGAGCACGAGCGGCCTCGGGTTGGCCTCGAAAAGCGGCGCCGTCCCGACAGCTTGCCCAGGAAGGGCGAGGTCGAACTTGATGTTGCCGGTGACCTCCACCGCTGCGGCGGCCGCGCCGATCGATCGCCAGCGCTGCGCCGCCTCCTCGTCGCGCGCCAGCACGCGGTCGAGCGCGGCGACGCGCGGCCCGACCAGCGCGCCGAAACGCCGATACCACGGCAGCGAACGCTCGGAGAGCCGCGCGTTGACGACCGCGGTCGGCACCCCGAGCCGCGCGAGTTCGGCCAGGGCGGCCGGCCAGATCTCGGTCTCGACGGCGACGAACAGGAGCGGTGGCCGCGGCTTCAGGACCCTTTTCAAGAATGTCGCGTAATCGATCGGAAAATAACGGGCTTCCAGCCAGTCCTCGCGGGAGGCGCGAGCCCTTCCCGCTTCGGTGGTCGCGGACACGACCAGACGCAGGCCGGGGGCGACCCGGTCGGCCACGGCGCGCGCCAGCGCGACCGCGATCTCGGCTTCGCCGACCGACGCCCCGTGGATCCAGACCCAGGCCGCGTCCGCCTCGCGGTGGCCGCTCCAGTTTCCGAGGCGCTCTTCGAACAGGACGGCGCCGGTCGTGCCGCGAGCCCTCGCCGCGCGCAGCCTCGTCCAGGCTCCGGCCGCCGCTCCGGCCGCCGCGTACACGGCGCCGAGCAGCGCCGCGGCGGCGGCGCTGCTCTCCGGCGTCCCCGAGGCGGCCGCCCTTCCCCCGTCCGCGGCCGGCATCAGGTTTCCTCGACCGGCTCGCGACCGGCGAGCCGGTCGGCCTCGGCGGTCAGTCGCCGCAGGCGGCGCTCGAGTTCGGCGCGAAGCGCCTCGCGCTCCCCGGCGCGCGACGAGGCGGCGCCGGTCGTCGCGCGCAGCGGCTCGCCGACGACGAGCACCACGCGCGAGAACGGGCGCGGGATCATCATCCGGTCCCAGGTCCCGAGCCTCCAGCCTCGCGAGCAACTCACCGCCATCGGGAACAGCGGGGCCCCGGTCGCGATCGCGAGCTCGGCGGCGCCGGCCTTCGCGACGCCGGCCGGCCCGCGCGGACCGTCCGGGATCAGCGCGAGGTCGAGACCGCGCCGGTTCGCGCGCAGCAGGCCGCGGAAACCGGGGACCCCGCCGCGCGTCGAGCTGCCGCGCGTCGCCGAGATCCCGAAACGCGCGAGCACGCGCGAGACGATCTCGCCGTCGCGGTGCGTGCTGTTCATGATGCAGGCGCCGCGGCCGCGATAAACGAACGGCAGCAGGATCGAGCGGCCGTGCCAGAAGGCCATCAGCACGGGCTCGCCGGTCTGCCACGCGCGCTCGAGTTCCTCGCTCCCGTGCCGGCTCCAGCGCACGGTCGCGCCGAGCAGCACGAGCACCGTGCGGACGGCCAGCGCCGCCGCCGCGATCTCGAGGCGCGCGACCGGCGCGAACCGCCGGAGCCCGCGCTGCGGGCGCGCAGCAGCGTCGCCGGCGGCGTGCTCGCGCCGCGGAGGCGCGACGGGCGGCCCGGCCGCGCGCGCGTCCTCGCCGGGTTCGTGCTTCGCGTCCGCGCTCACGCCGCCGCTTCCTCGACGATCTGCAGCTCGTGCAGGCGGCGGTACAGCGCGCCGCCTTCCATCAACTCGTCGTGCGTCCCGGACTCGACGATGCGGCCGTCCTCGACGACGACGATGCGGTCGGCGCGCCGGATCGTCGACAGGCGGTGCGCGATCACGAGCGTGGTGCGGCCGGCCATCAGCCGTGCGACGGCCGCCTGCACCGCGCGCTCCGACTCGGAGTCCAGCGAACTCGTCGCCTCGTCGAGGATCAGGATCGGCGCGTCCTTGAGCAGCGCGCGCGCGATCGCGATCCTCTGGCGCTGCCCGCCCGACAGCTGCACGCCCATCTCGCCGACGACGGTGTCGTAGCCGTGGGGAAGCTTCTCGATGAACTCGGCGGCGTGGGCCGCCTCGGCCGCGCCGCGAAGCGCGGCCTCGTCGCAGTCCGCGCGGCCGTACGCGATGTTCGCCCGCACGCTGTCGTTGAACAGGAACGTGTGCTGCGTGACGACCGCGATGCTCGCCCGCAGGCTCGCGAGCGGCAACTCGCGCAGGTCGCGGCCGTCGAGCGTGATGCGCCCGCCGGTGGCGTCGTAGAAACGCGGGATCAGGTCCGCGATCGTCGTCTTGCCGCCGCCGCTCGGGCCGACCAGCGCGACGACCTCGCCGGCGCGGACCTCGAGATCGATCCCGTGCAGGACCTCCTGGGAGTCGTACGCGAAGCGAACGCCCTCGAAGCGGATCGCGTCCTCGAGCGCGAGGCGCGGCGCGCCGGGTTCGGCGGCGCCCTCGTCCTCCTCGGGATGGTCGAGCAGCGCGAAGATGCGCTCGGCCGCGCCGAGCCCGGCCTGCACGACGGTGTTCGTGCGCGCGAGCTTCTTGGCCGGTTCGTAGATCAGCACCAGCGTCGTCATGAACGCGAGGAAGCCGCCCGCCGTGCGACCTCCCGCGAACACCGACGTCCCGCCGTACCAGAGCGTGCCGGCGATGCCGACGGCCGCGAGCACCTCGGTCATCGGCGCGCCGACGGCCCCGATCCGCGCGCTCTTCAGGTGCAGGCGGCGCAACCGGCGGTTCTCGCCCTCGAAGCGCTCGCGCTCGTAGTCCTGCATGCCGAACGCCTTGACGACGCGCGCGCCGAGCACGGTCTCGAGCAGCAGCGCCGACAGGCCGCCGAGCGTGTCGAGGCCGCGCCGCGACAGCGAGCGCATCCTGCGCGACAGCGCCGCCACCGGCAGCACGATCAGCGGCAGAACGAAGAACGCGATCACCGCCAGCGTCGCGTCGAGCCAGAACGCGACGACGACCAGCACGGCCATCGTCGTCAGGTCGCGCAGCACCGACGCGGCCCCCTCGGTCAGCGCCTGGCGCACCAGCAGCACGTCGCTCGTCATGCGGGAGACGACCTGCTGGGAGGCCGTGCGGTCGAAGAACGACACCGGAAGGCGCTGCACCTTCTGCTGCAGGCGCGCGCGCAGGTCGAAGACGACGCTCTCGCCGACCCACTCGCCGAGGTAGGCCTGGCCGAAGTTCACGCCCGCTCGAACGAGGAACACGACGACGATGAGGCCAGGGAGCACGTCGAGCATGCGTTCGTCGCGCGCCGCGAACACGTCGTCGATCAGGCTGCGCACGAGCCAGGGCACCGCCCCGGACATCGCGCTGTAGGTCAGCATGCAGGCGAGCGCGCCGGCGAACTGCGGCCACAGGTAGGGCCGCAGGAACGCGAGCAGCCGGCGCGTGGCCTCGCGCGCGTTCAGGGCACCAGCTCCAAAGCGAGGGCGGCGGCGCGGTCGGCCGCGCCCGGGCGGACGAGCATCGCCCGGATCTCGGCGAAGTCGGCCAGCATCCGCTCGCGCTCGGCCGCGTCGTCGAGCAGGCGGCGCGCCTCGACCGCCAGCCTGGCCGGCTCGGCGTCGTGCTGCACGAGTTCCGGAACGACGCGGCGGCCGAGCAGCAGGTTCGGCATCGCGATGTACGGCACCTTCACGAGGCGGCGCGCGAGCGCATAGCTGAAAGCCGACATCCTGTACGCCACCACCGCCGGACAACCGACGAGCGCCGCCTCCAGCGTGGCGGTGCCCGATGTCACGAAGGCCGCGTCCGCGGCGGCGAGCAGATTGTAGGTGTCCCCGCGCCGGGTGGCGACCGCCGCGGACGCGGCCGGCGCCCGGACCGCCGCGAGCACGGAAGACACCAGCCCGGGAGCGAGCGCAGGAGCTTCGGCAACCACGGCGGCCACGTCCGGGCCGAGCCGGCCCGCCGCGTCGGCCATGACCGGCAGCATCGTCTCGACCTCACGGCGGCGGCTGCCCGGCAACAGCGCGACGAGCCTGCGTCCGCCCGCGACGCCGAGCTCGGCGCGGACCTGCTCGCGCGGGCGCGTCGGGCGGCAGTCCTCCGCGAGCGGGTGGCCGACGAAGTGCGCGTCGATGCCGCGCTCGCGGTAGAGCTCGGCCTCGAACGGGAACAGCACGACCATGCGTCGCACGGTGCGCGCGATCGTGTCGATGCGCCCGCGGCGCCAGGCCCAGATCTGGGGGCTCACGTAGTAGAACACCGGCACGCCCGCGCCGCTGGCGCTGCGACAGAGCGGCAGGTTGAAGTCGGGGAAGTCGATCGGCACGAACAGGTCCGGCGAGCGCTCGCGAAGCTCGCGCCGGAGCATCCGCAGCACGCCGAGCACCCGGCCGAGCTCGCGACCGAGTTCGGCGAAGCCCATCACGCTGAGTTCCTCGGTGCCCGCGAGCGTGCGCACGCCGGCTTCGCGCATCGCCGGGCCGGCGACGCCGTAGAGGTCCAGGGAGGGGTCGGCGCGTCGAAGGGACGCGGCGAGCCGGGCGCCGAGCGCGTCGCCGGAGGCCTCGCCCGCGACGAGCAGGATGCGCTTCCCGCTCACGGCGCCTCGCCGGCCGGCGTCTCGCCGGGACCGCGGCCCCCCGTTTCCCGCGCGGCCGAGTCGCGAACGCGTTCGGCGATCTCCAGCGCGACGAGCGCCTCGCGTCCGCTCACCGCTACGGCTCCGGCCTCGCCGCCCTCGGCCGCCGCGCCGCCGCGGCGGCCGCGCCCGCCGGCGGCGAACGCGGCGATCTCGTCGCGCAGCGCCTCGGCGACCTCGGCGACGCCGCGCTCCTCGAGTTCGCTCGCGTCCATCGGCGACGACGGGTCGATCGGGCCGGCGCCGGCCCGGCGGCGCACGATGCGCAGGCTGTGCGCGTCGAAGTCGACGGCGACGTACGCGTCCTCCTGGAAGATCCGCAGGCGCCGCTCGCGCTTGAGCGAGACGCGGCTCGCGGTCACGTTCGCGATGCAGCCGCCCTCGAAACGCAGGCGCGCGTTCGCGATGTCGGCGTGGTCGCTCAGCACCGGCACGCCGATCGCCTCGGCCGACACCAGCGGCCGGCCGACGACGAACGCGATCAGGTCGAGGTCGTGGATCATCACGTCGAAGATCACGTCGGTGTCGGCGCCGCGGCCGGCGAACGGGGCGAGGCGGTGGCACTCGATGAAGCGGGGATGGCCGACGACGCGCGGCAGGTCCGCGAACGCGGGGTTGAAGCGCTCGAGGTGCCCGACCTGGAGAAGCACGCCGGCGGCCTCGGCCGCCTCCACCAGGGAGCGCGCCTCCGCGAGCGTCGCCGCCAGCGGCTTCTCGACGAGCACGTGCACGCCGCGCGCGATCGCCTCGCCGGCCACCTCGTGGTGAGCCGCGGTCACCGCCGCGACGCTCGCGCAGTCGACTTCCGCGAGAAGCGCGTCGAGCGAATCGAACGCGCGGCAGCCCGTGCGCGCGGCGACGTCGCGCGCGCGCGCCGCGTCGGGATCGTAGACGCCGACGAGGAGCGCGCCGAGCGCGGCGGCGTACTTCGCGGCGTGCAGTGCGCCGAGATGGCCGGCGCCGGCGACGCCCGCGCGCACGGCGTCGCTCCGGCCGTTCATGCCGACAGCCCCGCGACGGCGCCGCCGGCCGTGCAGCCGACGACCGCGATCCCGGCGCCGGCAGCAGCCTCGACGAGCTCGTCGCGATCGATCAGCAGCGTCGCGCCGGCCTGGAGCGCGAGCACGACGGCGCCGGCCTCGACCATCGTGCGGACCGTCGCCGGCCCGACGGCCGGCACGTCGAAGCGCATGTCCTGGCCGTGCTTGGCCGCCTTGACCAGCACCGCGCTGCCGCGGC
This sequence comes from uncultured Myxococcales bacterium, assembly GCA_964476185.1. GTDB lineage: Bacteria > Desulfobacterota > Binatia > UBA1149 > CAITLU01 > DATNBU01. Next base: position 68,265 of record CAYYZO010000002.1, on the reverse strand, counting down.
CGAGACGTCCGCCGCGACGCACGGCCTCGTCGGTGCCCTCGACCGCCTCGACGGCGAGGACCACGCCGCGTTCGACGACCACGCTCTGGCCCACGTCTTCCTCGCCGAGCGCGGCGAGCACGCGGAAGCCCGTGCGGATGTCGGCGAGCGCCTGCGACGACGGCTTCGGCCCCGCGATGCGCCCCGGCGTCGCGAGCAGCGACTCGAGGAAGATCGTCGACGGGACGACCTCGATCCCCTCGCCTTCCAGCTCGGCGGCGAGCGCGCGCAGCAGCGCGTCGTCGCCGTGGCCCGAGGACGCGTAGGCGCGGCCGAGGAACAGCATCCCGCGCACGTCGGGCCGGACCTGGGACAGCGACCGCACCTTGTCGATGCCGCCGGCCATCACGGCACGGCGGGCGCCCGAGGCCTTCAGCGCGCGGATCAGGTGCCCGAGCTGGCCGACGCGAACCCACGTCAGCTCGTCGACCTCGCCCTCGATGGCCTCGTCGGTCTCGCCGCGGTGGGCGACCGCCGCGACGCGGTGGCCGCGCGCGCGCGCCTCGCGCGCGAACAGCAGCGGGAAGCGGCCGTTGCCGGCCACGAGCCCGATCGTCTCGCGGGCGCCGGGAGCGCTGCCCCCGGCGGGCGCGCCGCCGGGTCCGCTCACCGGCAGATCCCGCGCCCGGACTGCTCGATGAAGCGCACGAGGTGGGCGACGCGCGGATCGTCGGCGGCCTCGGCGCGCAGCGCCTCGAGGGCGTCGCGCAGGCGCAGGCCGGAACGGAAGATCGTGCGGTACGCCGAGCGCAGCGCGGCGATCGTCTCCGCGGAGAACCCGCGCCGCTTGAGGCCGACCAGGTTGAGGCCGTGCAGCACGGCGCGGTCGCCGGCCGCCATCGCGAACGGCACGACGTCGAGCGTGACCATCGCGCCGCCGCCGAGGATCGCCGACTCGCCGATGCGAACGAACTGGTGGATCGCGACGAGTCCGCCGACGATCGCGTGGTCCTCGATCATGACGTGCCCAGCCAGCGTCGCGCCGTTCGCCATCACGACGTGGTCGCCGACCCGGCAGTCGTGCGCCACGTGCGCGTACGCCATGAACATCCCGTGGCTCCCGATCCTGGTCACGCCGCCGCCGTGCTCGGTCGCACGGTTCATCGTGACGAACTCGCGCACGATGTTGTCGTCGCCGATCTCGAGGCGGGTCGGGCCGCCCTGGTACTTGAGGTCCTGCGGGGGCGTGCCGATCGACGACTGGCCGACGAAGCGGCAGCGGGCGCCGATCGTCGTCAGTCCATCGACGACCACGTGCGGCCCGATCTCCGTGTCGGCCCCGACGACCACGCCGGCACCGACGATCGCGTAGGGGCCGACCACGACGCCGTCGTCGAGCCGCGCGGCGGGATCGACGACGGCGGTCGGATGGATGCGAGCGCTCACGCGATCGGGACCATCCCGGCGGGAGGCCTCAGAGGCTCTTGTCGGCGGCCTGGATCACCTCGTTGGTGATGTCGGCCTTCTGGGAGATGTAAAGGAGCGTGCCGGCGTCGAGCACGACGTCGTAGCCGTTGTCCTTCGCGAACTTCTCGATGACGGTGCGGAACTTCGACATCATGTTGTTCTCGATCTCTGCGCGGGACTTGTCGAACTCGCGCTGCGCGTCTTCCTTCATCCGCTTCGCGTCGCGGAGCTGCCGCTCGTACTCCTCGCTGAGCTTGGCCTTCTCGCCCTCGTTGAGGACGGCCATGCGCTTGGCGATGTCTTCCTGCAGCTTCTTGATCTCGGCCATCTTCTTCTCGAGGCCTTTCTCGGCGGCCTCGGCCTTGGCCTTGAGCTTGGCGCTCGACTCCTTGCCGAGCTTGCTCTCGGCGAGCAGCCGGGGCGTGACGATGTAGCCGATCTTGAGGTCGGCGGCCGAGGCAGGGGCGGCGCCCAGGCCGGCCACGAGGGCCAGCGCGAGGGCGGTCGGGACGATCCACTTCTTCATCATGTCTCCTGTTCGCATGCGGGGTTCAGTACGGGGTGCCGAAGGAGAACAGCACGATGCTCTCCTCGTCCTGGGGCTTGGAGTTGAGCGGGAATCCGATCTCGATGCGCAGCGGGCCGAACGGCGACAGCCAGCGAAGTCCGACGCCCGTCGCCAGGCGCAGGTCCGAGAGATCGATGCCCTTGTCGTTCGTGGCCGGGTCGCCGTCGTCGCGCAGCCACGCGTTGCCGGCGTCGAAGAACAGCACTCCCTTGACGCCGGCGTCGGGGATGATCGGGAAGATGATCTCGTTGTTGATGATCAGCTGGCTGCTGCCGCCGACCTCGCTGCTGCGGATCTCGCCGTACTTGTAGTCGCGCCAGTCCTCGCGCGGGCCGAGCGTGCGGACCTGGAAGCCGCGCACGGTGTTGATGCCGCCCGGGAAGTAGCGCTCGGACAGCGGGAGCTCGACTCCGGAAGTGCCGCCGTTGCCGAAACCGTAGCCGAACGTGCCGGCGATCGAGTAGACCAGCTTCCAGCCGCTCTCGGCGCGGTAGAACGGGAAGTACCAGCGCGAGGAGACGTCGAACTTCGTGAAGTCGTTGTCGCCGCCGAGGCCGGCGAACTCGGCCGACATCGTGTTGATCGAGCCCTCGGTCGGGTCGAACGGCTGGTCGATCGTGTTGCGCGACAGCGACGGGCGAAGGCTGCTCGTCAGGTAGGTGCCTTCCTCGTTCTTGATGCTCGCCGGCGCCGTGCGCGACACGCCGTCGATGACGGTGTGCTCGATGCGGTACTCGAGGCCGAGGCGGATGTCGTCGAGGGAAGCGCCGAGCGCGTTGCGCAGGCCCAGCTCCCACAGCGGATAGCTCGCGCGCAGCGACACGCCGGTGCCCCCGCGCTCGAAGTCGCTGAAGCGGAAGCTCCAGCTGAACGCGTCGACGCCGAGCAGAAGCGGGATGTCGAACGCCCACGGCTCGGTGAACGCGAGGCGGAAGTTCTGCCGCCGCTGGCCGAAGTCGACGTTGAAGGTCGCCGTCTGGCCGCGGCCGAACAGGTTGCGCTCGGTGATGCGCGCGTTCGCCAGCAACTGGTCCTCGGAGCTGAATCCCGCGCCCGCCGAGAACGTGCCGGTGCGGCCCTCCTTCACGTCGACGACGAGGTTCACCTTGTCTTCCTCGTCGGTCTTCGAGCTGTCGACGTTCACCTCGTCGAAGATGCCGAGGCGGCGAACGCGGCTCGTGCCCTGCCGGAGCCCCTTGCCGCTGAACTGCTCGCCCTCCTGGATCCGGAGCTCGCGCCGGATCACCTCGTCGCGCGTCTTCGTGTTGCCGCGGATCTCGATGCGGTCGACCGAGACGAGCGGTCCGGCGGTCATCTTGAACGCGATGTCGACCGTCTTGATCTCGGGGTTCACGTTGGTCAGCGGATCGGCCTGGGCAAAGGCGCGGCCGAGGTCGCCGTACGCCTCGGTGACGGAGAAGATCGACTCGCGCAGGCGGCTCGGCTTGAAGATCTCGCCGCTCTTCAGCCCCGAGGCCTCGCGCAGCACTTCCTGGTCCGCCAGCACCTCGCCCTCGAAGGACACGTTGCCGACGCGGAACTGCGCTCCTTCCTCGATGCGGACGGTGAGGATCAGGTCGTCGCCCTCGCGCCGGACGTCGATGTCGTCGACGCGCACGTGGATGTAGCCGTTGTCGTAGTAGAAAGCGGTCAGGCGCTCGACGTCGGTCTTGAGCTCCTCATCCTTCAGGATGCCCGCGCCCGTGAACCAGGAGAGGATCCACTTGCGGCGCGTGGACATCACGCGACGAAGCCTGCCCTCGCTGAACGCCTCGACGCCCTGGAAGTGGATCTCGTCGACGAGGACTTCCTTGCCCTCGTCGATCACGTACCGGATCGTCGCGTTGCCGTCCTGGTCGGGGACGACCTGGTACTCGATCTTCGCGTCGGGATAGCCCTCGCCGGCGTAGACCTTCTTCGCCTCGCGGATGCCTTCCCAGGCCTTCTGCGGGTCGAACACGGTGCGCGGGCGGATGCCGATCACCGCCTCGAGGTCCGCCTTGTCGACGTTCTCGTTGCCCTCGAACTCGACCTTCGCGACGTAGGGTCGCTCGTCGACGTGGTAGACGAGCGCGATGCCGCCGGTCGCCGGCTCGGTCGTGACCCAGACGTTGTCGAAGAACCCCATCTTGAAGATGGCCTTCACGTCCTTGTCGACGACGGCGTCGTCGAGCGCGATGCCGGTCGGCTGCGAGATGTGGATGCGGATCGCCGATTCCTCGACGCGGCGGAATCCTTCGACGCGGATCGAGCGCACGACCCGGCCGTGCTCGGACTCGGCCGCCGCAGGGCGCTCGGCGGCCAGCGCCGAGGCGACCGGGAAGCCGGACGGGACGAGCGGCGCGAGGAGCGCGCCGCAGACGCAGCAGGCCGCTAGCGCGGCCGTTCCAACCCTGGTCAGCTTCACGTCCGATCCTCCTTCAACACGCCACCTTCCATCCGTAGCCTCCGGTCGAGCAAACCGGCCAGACCGAAATTGTGCGTAGCCACGACCAGGGCGGCCCCCTCTTCCCGCTGCACGTCGCGCAGCAGCCGGTGCACGTCCTCGGCCGTGGTCGGGTCGAGGTTGCCGGTCGGCTCGTCGGCCAGCACGACCGAGGGGCGGCCGACCAGCGCCCTGGCCACCGCGACCCGCTGCTGCTCGCCGCCCGAGAGCTCGCCGGGCCGGTGCCCGAGCCGGTGGGACAGGCCGACCCGGTCCAGCACCTCGGCGGCGCGCCGCCGCGCGGCCGAGCGCGCCAGGCCGGACACGAGCAGCGGCATCATCACGTTCTCGATCGCGTCGAAATCGCCGAGCAAGTGGTGGAACTGGAACACGAAGCCGATGTCCTTCCCGCGCAGCGCCGTCCGTTCGCGATCCGGCAGTCCGTAGAGGTCGATCCCGCGGATCCGCACCGTCCCCCCGTCGGGCCGGTCAAGCCCGCCGAGCAGGTGCAGCAGCGTGCTCTTGCCGGTGCCCGACTCCCCGACCACCGCGACCGACTCGCCCCGCGCGACCGTCAGGTCGACCCCGCGCAGCACTTCGATCACGGCCTCGCGGTCGTCGTAGCGCCGCACGAGCCCCTCGGCCCGCACGGCGGCGGCGTCGCTGGACGAACGCGCGGCGTCACTCATAGCGCAGCACGTCGACCGGCACGACCCGGGAGGCCTTCCAGGCCGGGAACAGGCACGCCCCGAGGCAGATCGCCATCGAGGCGGCCATGACCATGGCGAAGTTCTCCGCCTCCAGCCGGACCGGCAGGGTGTTCACGTAGAAGACCCCCGGGGGCAGCTGGATGAACTCGTAGCGCGCCAGAGCCAGGCACCCGAGCCAGCCCGCCAGCGCGCCGGAGACCGTCCCCACTCCGCCGATCAGGAGGCCCTTCATCACGAAGATCCGCGCGATGCTCGCGTCGTCGGCACCCATCGTCTTCAGCACCGCGATGTCGCGCCGCTTCTCCATCACGACCATGTACAGCGTCGAGACGATGGTGAAGGCCGCGACCAGGATGATCAGCAGCAGGATCAGGAAGTAGGCGGTCTTCTCGAGCTTGAGCGCCGCGAAGACGTTGCGGTGGGCCTCCGTCCACGGCTCGACCCAGTAGGGCATGCCGAGGCGCTCGTTCAGGTCGGCGGCCACCTCGGGGGCCGAGTACGGCTCCACGAGCCGCGCCTCGATGCCGGTGGCGATGCGGCCCACGCCGAACAGCGCGCGCGCGTCGTCGATGCCGAGGAAGACGAGCGCGCTGTCGTACTCGACCATGCCCGAGTCGAAGATCGCCGCGACGACGAAACGCCGGCTGCGCGGCATCGCGCCCATCGGGCTCGCGGAGAACCGCGGCGACATCAGCCGCACGACGTCGCCGCGCATCACGACCAGCTTGTCAGCCAGCTCGCGGCCGACCATGATCGTCGGCAACTCGACGCCGTCGGAGCGGATGCGCTTGCCGACGTCGTCGAGCGAGCCTTCGACCACGTAGCGCTCGATGCCGGCCGTCGAGCTGCCGGACTTCTCGTCGATGCCGCGCGCGTAGACGCCGAGCAGCGTGTCGTCGGCCGAGACGAGCATCTGCGACTGCACGACCGCCGCGGCGTCCTCGACGCGCGGATCGCCTCGCAGAGCGGCCACGATGTCGTCGGGCTGGTCGATCACGCCGGTGCCCAGCCGGTTCGTCACGCGGAGGTGCGGGTGCAGGCCGAGGATGCGGGCGCGAAGGTCTTCCTCGAAGCCCGTCATGATCGCGAGCGCGATCGTGAGCACCATCACGCCGAGCAGCACGCCGAGCGTCGAGATCAGCGTGATGACCGACACGAACGCCTCGCTGCGCCGCGAGCGCAGGTAGCGCAGCCCGACGAAGAGCTCCCACGACATCGCCCGCCCCGTCGTTTGCCCGTGTGCCGCGCAGCGCCTCGTGGCGCCGCAGGACTACCGGACGCGGCCCTCGTGCCGCAGGTGGGGGAACAGGAGCACGTCGCGAATCGAGGCGGAGTCGGTCAGCAGCATGACGAGGCGGTCGATGCCGATGCCCTCGCCGGCCGTCGGCGGCAGGCCGACCTCGAGCGCGCGCACGTAGTCCTCGTCGACCTCGCAGGCCTCGTCGTCGCCGGCCTCGCGGCGGCGCGCCTGCTCGAGGAAGCGCTCGTGCTGGTCCTCGGGGTCGTTGAGCTCCGAGAAGCCGTTGGCGATCTCGCGCCTGGCCACGTACAGCTCGAAGCGGTCGACGAAGCGCGGGTCCGCGTCGTTGCGGCGCGCGAGCGGGGAGATCTCCAGCGGGAACTCCGTGACGAACGTCGGTTGCACGAGGTCGTCCTCGCAGGTCGCCTCGAACACGTCGGCGAGCAGGCCGAGCCCGGGCTGGCGCTTCTTCGGGTCGAGGGCGAGGTCGTCGGCAGCCCTGGAGAGCACGCGAAGGTCGAGCGCCTCGTCACGCGACACGCCGAGCTTCGAAGCGACGGCGTCCACCATCGACAGGCGCCGGAGCGGCGCGGAGAAATCGAGCACGACGTCGCCATACGGCACCTGCTCGCTTCCGGTCACCTCGCGCGCGAGCGTCGACAGCAACCGCTCGGTGAGGTCGATCAGGTCCTCGACCGTGGCCCAGGCCTGGTAGAACTCGCACATCGTGAACTCGGGGTTGTGCTGCAGCGAGATGCCCTCGTTGCGGAACATGCGCCCGATCTCGAAGACGCGCTCGAAGCCGCCGACGACGAGCCGCTTCAGGTACAGCTCCGGGGCGACGCGCATGTAGAGGTCCATCGACAACGCGTTGTGGTGCGTGACGAACGGGCGCGCCGTCGCGCCGCCGGCGATCGGCTGCAGCAGCGGGGTCTCGACCTCGAGGTACCCTTCCCCTTCGAGGAAGCGGCGCAGGCCGCCGATCACGGCCGCGCGGCGGCGGAACGTGCGGCGAACGTCCTCGTTCACGATCAGGTCGACGTAGCGCTGGCGATAGCGCGCCTCCTTGTCGACGAGGCCGTGCCACTTGTCGGGCAGCGGCCGCAGCGCCTTGACGAGCAGGCGCAGGCCGTCGAGGCGCATGGTCAGCTCGCCCGTGCGGGTCCGGAACAGCCGACCCGAGACGCCGACGATGTCGCCGGTGTCGAGCCTCCGGGCGACGGCGTAGCCGTCCTCGCCGAGCGCCTGCCGGTTGGCGAAGAGCTGGATCGACCCGGATCCGTCCTGGAGCTTGAGGAACGTCGTCTTGCCGAAGTCGCGCACGGCGACGATCCGGCCGCCGAGGCGGTACTCGAGCGAGCGTTCCTCGACCTCCTCGCCGGACAGGGGCCCGAACTCCTCGCCGAGGCGCCCGCAGGTCGCATCGGGCTTGAAATCGTTGGGAAAAGCGACGCCGGTCTGCCGCAGGTCGGCGAGCTTCGCGCGCCGCGCGCGGATCTGGTCGTTCTCGCGCGCAGCGATCTGGGCGTCGCTTTCCGTGGCGACAGGTGTGGTGTTGTCCGACATCGGCTCGTGGGCTCGCGGGCTCTTGCGACGGGGTGGTCCGCCCCTCGCGTTGCGGCGAGGGGGGCCGAAGCGCGCGGAAGCTATCGCGCACTTTTTCGGCAGTCAATCGTGTTGGCTGCGCAAGTGCGCGCAAAACTTGAACTTCTGGATGCTCTTCTCTACGCTCCGCGCGGTGTTGCGCCGCGCTGGTCTACGACAGGCCGTCCGGGTCCTTCATTACGGCCTGATCGTGCTCACGGCGTGGGCCGCGGCTGCCGTCGTGGTGCGGCTGGCGGGCCTGGACCTGAACCCGGAAGTCGAGGTCGCCGCGCCCCCGGCCGACGCCGAAGTCAAGGTCGCCCGCCGGCGCGAAACCGACGACGCGATCATCCTGCGCCGCAACCTGTTCGGCGCGACCGACCTCGAGGCCGACGCCGAGGAGGCTCCCGCCGCCGAAAGCGCCGACCTGAAGCTGCGCGGGATCGCCGCGTCGAAGGGAACTTCGTTCGCGGTGTTCGAGAACACGGCCAGCGGGGAGCAGAATGTGTTCGCGGTCGGGGAGAAGGTCTTCGACGGCCCGAAGCTGGTGGCGGTGGATCCGGCCGGCGCGGACGTGCTGCTGCGCGGCCGCAAGATCCGCTACGAGATAGAGGAAGGCCCGGCCGGCGCCGCGGCGAAGCCGGCAGCGCGCGGCGGCGACAAGGGCGCGCGCCCGGCCGGCGCCGCCTCGGGAGTGCGCAAGACGGGCGAGAGCCAGTACGTCGTCGACCGCCGCGAGGTCGAGCAGGCGGTGGCGAACCTGAACGAGGTCATCACGCAGGCTCGCGCGGTCCCGGTGCTCGAGGGCGGCAAGAGCGCCGGCTTCAAGCTGTTCGCGATCCGGCCCGGCTCGATCTTCGAGAAGATCGGGCTGGTCAATGGAGACGTCGTGCAAAGAATCAACGACACCGCGCTGACCGATCCGTCCAAAGCGGTCGGCCTGCTCGAGGAGATCCAGTCGATGGGCCAGATCCGCGTGAACTTCGTCCGCAGCGGCAAGCTGCACTCGTACACCTACACGATTCGATGAGAGCAGCGATGAAGCTTCGAATCCTCGCTGCTGCCGTCCTCTTCGCCGCCACGGCGACCGCCCCCGCGGCGCACGCCCAGCAGGCCGCCGCCGCCAAGGACTCCGGCGCCGCCGCGACCGCGAAGCCCGACAAGCAGGCCAGGGCCGCCGACAAGCAGGCCAAGGCGGAAGCCAAGCAGGCCCGCACCGAGGCGAAGCAGGAGCGCGCCGAACAGAAGGCCGCGCGCGACGAGGCGCGCCAGGCCAAGGAGCCCAGGGGCCAGGTGCGCGCGCCGCGCGCCGCGAAGGACACCGGCGAGAGCGAGATCCCGGTCCCGGAGGACAAGTCCCAGATCGTCATGAACTTCGAGAACGTCGAGCTCACCGCGTTCATCAAGTTCATCAGCAAGATCTCCGGCCGCAACATCGTCTTCGGCGACAAGATCGAGGGGACCGTCTCGGTGGTCTCGCCGACGCCCGTGAACGTCGAGCAGGCGTTCGCGATGTTCCAGTCGGTGCTCGCCACGCAGGGGCTGACGACGATCGACGAAGGCGCCGTCATGCGCATCGTGCCGACCAAGGACGCCCGCACGGCCGGCGCGGAGGTGCTCGCCGACGGCAGCGCGGGCACCGGCTTCGCCACGCGGCTGATCCCGCTGCAGTACGTGACCGCGAGCGACATCGCGCGGGTGCTCGCGCCGCAGGTGTCCAAGGACGGCTCCATCGTCCCCTACGAGGGCACGAACACCGTCATCGTCAGCGAGACGTCGAGCAACCTCGCGCGCATCGCCGAGATGATCCGCGTGATGGACATCCCCGGCCATGAACAGAGCATCTCGGTGATCCCGCTGCAGCACGCCGAGGCCGTCCGCACCGCGGAACAGATCGAGGAGATCCTGTCCGGCCCGAAGGGCGGCGGCGGCGGGCGCAAGCGCGGCAAGGACGACGAGAAGGATCGCTCGACCACCCCCGCCCTCGAGCTCGGCTTCAAGATCTCCCCGGACGAGCGGACGAACTCGCTGATCGTGATGGCTCCGGGAGCCGAGATGGCCCGCATCAAGGAACTCGCCCGCGGCCTCGACAAGCCGATCCGGCCCGGGGACGAGCGCGTGCACGTCTACTACGCGAAGAACGCCGACGCCGAGTCCCTCGTCGAGGTCGTCTCGGCGATGATCATGGGGTCGAAGTCGCGCAGCCGGCGCGACCGCAGCGGCAAGTCCCCCGACCCCTCCGGCCTGATGCAGCCGGCCAACACCGGCGCCCTGCAGGGCCCGTCGACGCCGCCGTCGGCCTCCACCGACAGCATGTCGATCACGGCCGACCCGGCGACCAACGCGGTCGTCGTCGACGGCCCGCTCCAGGACTGGAAGACGATCCTCAGCCTGCTCGAGAAGCTCGACATCCCGAGGCCGCAGGTCTTCATCGAGGCGATCATCATCGAGGCCTCGACGAATCGCGCGAAGGCGCTCGGCTTCGACTACCAGGCGGCGATCGACGTCGGCGCCGGCGACATGCTGCTGCGCTCGAACATCGCCGAGCTCAGCTCCGCGTTCGTCAACCCGCTCGCGCTCGGCGGCCTCGTCGCGGCCGCCGCCAGCGACAAGCAGGTCGAGCTGCCCGACGGCACCGAGATCCCCGCCAACTACGCCCTGCTGCAGGCGCTCGACTCGACGAGCGACGTCGAGGTGCTGTCGGCGCCCACGCTGCTCACGCTCGACAACCAGGAGGCCGAGATCATCGTCGGCCAGAACATCCCGTTCGTGACCGGCCGCGCGAGCGACATCGCGAACATCGAGAACATCTTCACGCAGGTCGAACGGCGCGACGTCGGCGTCAAGCTGCGCGTGCGCCCGCAGGTCGCCGAGGGCGACATCGTCGTGCTCGAGGTGCAGCAGGAGGTCTCGGCGCTCGTGCGCCAGGGCCTCACCGAAGCGCAGTTGCTGCAGGTCGGGCCAGTGACGACGATCCGCTCGGCCCAGACCACGGTCAGCGTCGGCGACGGGCGCACCGTCGTGATCGGCGGCCTGATCAGCAACCGCGACGAGGACGGCGAGTCGAAGGTCCCGGTCCTCGGCGACATCCCGCTGATCGGGCGCCTGTTCCGCTACAACCGGCGCGACAACGACAAGGTCAACCTGATCGTGTTCCTGACCCCGCACGTGATCCGCTCGCCGCGCGACCTCGACGTCGTCAGCAGCGACCGTCGCGACACGTTCCGCGCCGGCATGCGCGACACGCGCGCCCCGCTCCCGGGCGATCCGGTCGTCGAGGCCGAGCCGGACGCCGCGTCCGCCCCCGCTCCGCAGGCCGCGGTCGCCGGAGCCAAGGCCGTCGAACCGGCCAGGCCCGCGCGCGCGCCCGAGCCGCCGCCGTCGTCGGCCGCCTCGCGCGACGAGAGCACCTACCGGCACCACACCGACGAGAAGAACAACCGCCTTTACCCGTGGAACAAGGACACGCGCGAGCGCGCTCCCTTCTGACCCGAGATGCTGGACGCGGCTTCCCTCTCCCTCGATCGCGCGCTCGCCGCGGCGGGCATCGACGCCGGCCTCGTCGCGCGCGCCCGCGGCAAGGCGACGGAGAACGGGGAGTTCGCCCGCGCGCTCGAGCAGGCCGCCGGCGTCAGCCCGGCGCGGCTCGCCGAGATCCAGGCCGACGCCCTCGGCCTGCCGCACGCCGAAGGCGTCGACGCCGCCGCGATCGCCCCGGAAGTGCTCGCGCGCGTGTCGATGCAGCAGTGCCGCCGCGGACGCGTGCTGCCGGTGGCGCTCGAGGAAGGGCGGCTCCTGGTCGCGACCTCCGAGCCGTTCCGGGTCGGACCGCTCGATGACCTGCGCGTCGTCTACGGGGTCGAGATCGACCCGGTCGTCGTGCCCGAGCCGGCGCTGCTCGACGCCGTCAACCGCGCGTTCGACCTCGCCGCGAACGCCGCCGCCGACGTCGTCAGCGAGCTCGGCGGGGCCGGCTCGCTGGCCGAGCGCGCCGCCGAGCTCAGCGAGGCCCAGGACCTGCTCGAGTCGGAGGACGCGGCGCCGATCATCCGGCTCGTGAACTCGCTGATCTACCAGGCCGCGAAGGACGGCGCGTCGGACATCCACATCGAGCCGTTCGAGCGCGCGTCGTCGATCCGCTTCCGCATCGACGGGATCATGAACGAGGTGCTGACGCCGCCGCGCCGCCTGCACGCCGCGGTCGTCTCGCGCATCAAGGTCATGGCGCGCATGAACATCGCCGAGAAGCGCCTGCCGCAGGACGGCGGCATCCGCACCCGCGTGGCGGGCCGCGAGCTCGACATCCGCGTGTCCACCGTGCCGACGGCGTTCGGCGAGCGCGTCGTGATGCGACTCCTCGACCGCAGCGCGACGCTGCTCGGCCTCGAGGAGAGCGGAATCGCGGGCGACAACCTCGCGGCGCTGCGCCGCCTGATCCACCAGAGCCACGGCATCGTGCTCGTGACCGGCCCGACCGGGAGCGGCAAGACGACGACGCTGTACGCCGCGCTGTCGGAGATCAACTCGCCCGACAAGAACATCATCACGATCGAGGACCCGATCGAGTACCAGCTGCGCGGCATCGGCCAGATCCAGGTGAACCCGAAGATCGACCTGTCCTTCGCGAGCGGGCTGCGCTCGGTGCTGCGACAGGACCCGGACGTGATCATGGTCGGCGAGATCCGCGACGTGGAGACCGCGCGGATCGCGATCCAGGCGGCGCTCACCGGCCACCTCGTGTTCAGCACGCTGCACACCAACGACTCGTTCAGCGCGATCACCCGCCTCGTGGACATGGGCATCGAGCCGTTCCTCGTCTCCTCGTCCGTGATCGGCATCGTCGCCCAGCGCCTCGTGCGGCGGCTGTGCCCCTCCTGCTCGATCCCGGCCGACCCGCGCGACCCGACGATGATCGAGCTCGGGCTCGCCCGCGAGCCGGGCGGCGCGCGCTCGCCCGGGGCGGGCTGCGATTCGTGCCGCGGCAGCGGCTATCGCGGCCGGCTCGCGGTCTCGGAGATGCTCGTCACCGACGACGAGCTGCGCACCGGCATCATGGAACGCACCGACGCGGCGACGCTGCAGGCGCGCGCGACCCGCCGCGGCATGAGGACGATGCGCGAGGACGGCGCCGCCAAGGTGCGGGCCGGCGTCACGTCGGCCGCCGAAGTGCTGCGCGTGACGGCCGAGGACGCCGAGTAGCCGTTCGTGCCGTCGTTCCGCTACAGCGGCGTCTCCGGCGCGGGACGCAGCGTCTCGGGATTCGTCGACGCCGACAGCCCGCGCAGCGCGCGGGCGCGCCTTCGCGAGCGCGACGTCTTCGCGAACGAAGTCACCGAGATCACGGCCGAGGCTTCGGCGCCGCGCCGGGGCCTGAGGCGCGGCGTCAGCACCGCCGAGCTCGCCCAGGCGCTGCGCCAGCTCGCGACGCTGCTGCGCGCGGGCGTGCCGCTCGACGAAGCCGTCGATGCGCTTCGGCGCCGGCGCGGCGGCGCCGCGCTCGCCGAGGCCTTCGAAGCCGTGCGCTCGCGCCTGCGCGAGGGCGCCTCGCTGGCGGCCGCGATGGCCGACCATCCGGCGGTGTTCCCGTCGATGTACGTCGGCATGGTCGAGGCCGGCGAGGCCGCCGGCGCGCTCGACACCGTGCTCGAGCGCATCGCCGGGCACGCCGAGGCGCAGGCCCGGCTGCGCTCGCGCGCGATGAGCGCGATGATCTACCCCGCGATCATGTCCGTCGTCGGCGGCGCGATCGTGCTGTTCCTGCTCGCGTACGTCGTTCCGCAGGTCACCCGCGTGTTCGCCGAGGCCAAGCAGGACCTGCCGCTGCCGACGCGCGTGCTGATGGGCGCCGGCGAACTGCTGGCGGGCTGGGGCTGGCTGCTCGCGCCGATCGCGCTCGCCGCGGTCCTGCTGCTGCGCCGGGCGAGCGCGAACCCGGCCTCGCGGCGGCGTCTCGAAGCGCTGCTCCAGCGCGTCCCCGGGGTCGGCAGCGTCGTGCGCGACGTCGCGGTCGCGCGCTTCGCGCAGACGCTTGCGACGATGACGGCCGGAGGCCTTCCCCTGATCGAGAGCCTTCGCATCGCGCGGGCCTCGTGCGGCAGCGAGCTGCTCTCGCAGACGCTCGCCGACGCCGAGCGGGCCGTCGGCGAGGGGGCGTCGCTCGCCTCGTGCCTGCAGGCCAGCCCGCTCCTCGACCCGGTGGTCGTCGACATGATCGCCGTCGGCGAACGCAGCGGTGACCTCGAGGGCATGCTGGAGCACGCCTCCGCCGCCATCGAGGAGCAGGTCCGCCTGCGCGTGGACCGCATGGCGAGCCTGCTCGAGCCGGTCATGACGGTCGCGATGGCCGGCGTCGTGCTGTTCGTGGTGCTCGCGATCATGCTGCCGGTCTTCGAGATGAACCGGCTCGTGAAGTAGCCTATAGGATGACCATGCGAAGAACGCGCCAGGCCGGCTTCACCCTCATCGAAATCCTCGTCGTGGTCATGATCCTCGGCCTGCTGATCTCGCTGGCCGCGCCGCGCCTGATCGGCCGCACCGACGACGCGAAGATCGTCAAGGCGCGCGCCGACATCGCCGCGATCGAGCAGGCCCTCTCCCTCTACAAGCTGGACTCCGGCAGCTTCCCGACCTCCGAGCAGGGGCTCGAGGCCCTCGTCGAGGCGCCGACCCGCGGGGAGGCGCCGCGCAACTGGCGCCAGGGCGGTTACATGGAGCGCGTTCCGGTCGACCCCTGGGACGGCCCCTACCTGTTCGCTTCCGACGGACGCGAGTACGTGCTGCGCAGCCTCGGCGCCGACGGCAAGGAAGGCGGCGACGGCTACGACGCCGACATCGACTCGCGCGACTTCTGAGCACGGCGTGCCCGGCGGGCGGCGAAACGGGCCTGGCGACGGGCGCGAGGGCGGCTTCACGCTGCTCGAGCTCGCGCTCACCCTGCTGATCGTGTCGATCCTGCTCGCGTTCGCCGTCCCCCGCCTGCCGAGCCTCGGCCGCACCGACCTCGAGGCGAGCGCCGAGCGGCTGGCCGCGACGATGACCTGGCTCGCCGACGAAGCTTCGCTGCGGGGCCGCGTCTATCGCCTCACGCTCGACCTCGACCGCGAGCAATGGAGCGTCGCGGCGCTGGCGCCGTTCGCCGACCGCGGCCCGAACCAGGACGAGCGCATCGACTTCCGCGTCGATCCATCGGACCCGCTGGCGCGCGCGATCTCGCTTCCCGACGACGTCGTCCTCGAGGCGGTGATCGACCGCGAAGGCGAGCGGGCGTCGGGTACGCGCGACGTGTTCTTCCTGCCCGAGGGCGCGACCGAGAACGTCGGCGTGCGGCTCGCGAACGAGGACGGCGAGACGTCGCTCGTGGAACTGGACGCGGTTCGCGGCGACGCCGTGCGGCGGCCGACCGGGGGGCCGCGATGACGAGGAGCGGGCGGCAGCGGGGCTTCACGCTGCTCGAGGTGCTGGTCGCGACCGCGATCCTCGGCGTCGCGGTCACGACGCTGGTCGGCCTGCACGCGCGCAACCTCGCGCTCGCCTCCGAGGCCGCCGAGCTGACCGTCGCCGGCACGCTGGCCGGCAACGTCCTTTCGCTCGCGCGCATCGACCCGACTCTGGAGGAAGGCACGCTGCGAGGCCGCTTCGTCGTGCGCGCCCGCGACGCCGACGGCCGCGAGCGCGTCTACGGCGGCCCCGGCAGCGACGCGTTCACCTGGAAGCGCGAAGTGCTGCCGACGGCGCTTCCGTCGCTGCGGCAGGTGCGCGTCGCCGTGCTTCGGGGCGGCGACGAACGGCCCGTTGCCGAACTCTGGGCGGCGGTTCGCGTGTCGGGCGCAAGGCTCGCGCCGACGGGGCTGCCGTGAGCGCGCGCAGGAGCGAGCGCGGCATGACGCTGCTCGAGCTGCTCGTCGCGCTCGCGATCTTCGCGATCGTCGGCGGCGGGCTCTACCCGGTCGTGACCGGCGCGCTGACGAGCCGCGACGCCGCGACCGAACGCGTGCGCCTCGACGCGGAGGCGCGCCTCGTGCTCGACCGCCTCGAACAGGACCTGCTCGGCAGCTTCGAGACATGCTTCACGGGGCCGCCGCGCCTGCTCGCGCCGGCGGCAGGATCGTCCGGACCCGCGAGCGAGCGCGTGCTGCTCGAGATGACGACGCTGGTGGCGCGCGGCGTGACGCCCGCCGACGCCTTCGTCGGCGGCGAGATCCCCTCCGCCCTCGCCGCCGATCGCGGCGACCAGGCCCACGTCGTGTGGCGCTACGATGCCTCGGGACGCCTCGTTCGCCAGGAACGACGGCCACCGCGGTCCGAGCCGGTCGACTGGCGCGACCAGCCGGTGGAGGTCCTGAGCGAGCGCACCAGCGTCGCGCTCGAGTTCTACGAGCCCGACGTCTGGGTCGCCGCCTGGGATTCGACGGCCAAGGGCGGCCGCACGGGACGCGCGCCGCTCGCGGTGCGCAGCACCGTGCGCGTCGACGGCGGCGAGACCGGCGTCGTCGAACTCGTGTCGACCGTGGTGCTGCCGGTCGTCGAGACGATGGACGAGCGGCGGCGCCCGGGGGGCCGCACCCCGTGACCTCGCGCACCGGAATGTCGTGCGGGCGCGAACGGCTCCCGGCGCTCGGCCGGCGCCTCGACGCGTTCCTGCGACGCCGCGAAGCGAACGCCGGTCGCGGGGCGCCCGCGACGAACGGCCGGCTCCCGGCGCTCGCGGGCACGCGAACCGCTGCCGGTCGGCGCGAGGGCGAGCGCGGCGTCGCGCTGCTGCTCGCGCTGCTGACGATGGTGCTGCTGGCGGTGACGGTGCTGGAGTTCACGGTGTCGACGCAGGTCAGCCACCGCCGCGCGGCGATGTGGCTGGCCGGCCGGCGCGCCGCGCTCGTGGCCGACGGCGGCGTCACCGTCGCGACCGAGGTCCTGAAGCTCGACTTCTCGATGGGCTCCACCGATTCGCTGCTCGACCTGTGGGCGCGCGAGATGCCGCCGATCGACACCGGCGCGGGCCTGCTCGCGGTGCGCATCGAGGACGAACAGGGCAAGCTCAACCTGAACGAGCTCGCGACCGGCGCGCTCTCGCCGGCCGGGCGGCGCTTCCAGTCCCTGCTCGCCCGCCTCGGGCTCGACACCGCCCTCGCCTCCCCGCTCGCCGACTGGATCGACCGCAACGACGACCCGGGACCGGGGGCGCTCGCCGCGGAGGCGGCCTGGTACTCGCAGGGGCCGTCGCCGTACCGGCCGCGCAACGGCCCGCTGCGAAGCTACGCGGAACTCGCCCTCGTGCGCGGCTTCACGCCCGAGGTACTGACCCGGCTGCGCCGCTTCGTCACCGTGCTTCCCGAGGGCGGGCTCAAGGTGAACGTCAACACCGCGCCGGCCGAGGTGCTGGCGTCGATCGACCCCCGCCTCGACGACGAGTTCCTCGTCCGCCGCCTCGTCGAGGCGCGCAGCGGGCAGCCGTTCTCGAAAACCGACTCGCTGCTGGCCATCGGCGGCATGGACTCGTTCTCGTCCGACGAGCTCGAGCGGCTGTTCGGCTACTCGAGCCGCTGGTTCCGCGTCCGGGCGACCGGCGACGTCGGCGGCGCGATGCGCTCGGTCGAGGCGCTCGTCGAGCGCCAGAGCGGGGTTTCGCGGATCGTGTATTTGCTCCAGCGCCGCGGACCGAACATCGTCGGACTCGACTCGGGCATCGCGGCGCGCCTCGACGACCCATCCCTCGTTCGCGCGCCAGGACCAGCCGCACCATGAGCAGCAAGACCCTCGCCCTCAGCGCGCACGCCGGTCGCACGACAGGCGCCGTCATCGAGTCGAGCATCGGCTCGCTGCGCGTCGCGCACGTCTTCGATTTTCCGGGCGCGGGCTCCGCGCTTCCGGGCGGCCCCTTCGACCGCGTGGTGGCGACCCTCGAACCGTCCGCCGCGGCGTTCCGCGTGCTCGAGCTGCCGTTCCGGGACCGGCGACGCGTCGCGCAGGCGGTCGGCCCCGCGCTCGAGGAGCACGTCCCCTACGCCCTCGACGACGGCAGCGTCGCCTGGGACTACGCGGCGCCGAACGGCGCCGGCCCCGGGGCGAGCGTGCTCGCGGCGATCGCCGAAACCGGGCGCCTCGAGGCGGCGCGCGCACGGTTGCTCGAGCTGGGCGCCGTCCCGGCGCCCCACCGCCTGATCTGGGAACCGACCGCGATCCTGACCGCGTACCGCCGGTCCGTCGGCGAGGACCAGGACTTCGTCGCCGTCGATTTCGGCGACGGCGGCGCCGTCATCGCACGCATCGAATCCGGCTGCGTGTCGGCCCTGCGGGTGGTCGCGCCGTGCGACGACGCGCTGATGCTGCGCAACGTCGCCTGGTCGCTCGCGACGGTGGCGGGCGAGCAGGACCGCGCCGTCGTCGGGGGACCCGGCGCCGGCCGGCTGCTCGGCGAGCTCGCGCGCCGCGTGCCGGGAATGCGGTTCGAGCCCCTGCCGGCCGCGGCGCCGGTCGACGGCTTCGGCGCGCGCGACTGGCGCGAGACGACCGCGCTCGCCGGGCTCGTGCTCGTCGCGAGCGGCGATTCGCTCGCTCCGACGCTCGACTTCGAAGCCGGCTCCGGATCGCTGTTCGGCCTCTCGTCGCTGCGGGACCTGCAGGGCGAGGCCGCGCCGCTCGTGCGCTGGGCCGCGCTGGCCGCGACCCTGGCGATCGTCGCGGTCGGGATCGACTACGTGCAACTGTTCCGCGAACGCAGCCTGCTGGCCGCTCGCGCCGAGCAGGCCTACGCTTCCGCGATGCCGTCGGGCAGCGGCGGCGCCGGGCGCAAGCTGAAGATGGAGATGCGGCTGCGCGAGCTCAGCGGCCGCGCGGGCAGCGCGACCGGCGGCGCCGGCTCGCCGCTGGAACTGCTCGCCGCGCTGTCGCGCGAGATCCCGAAGAACCTCGAGGTCGTCGTGGACCAGGTCGAGCACGTGCCGCCCGCGGCGAAGGTGACCGGGCACGCCGAGACGTTCGAGACGGTCACGAAGATGCAGGAGGAGCTCCGTCGCGGCGGTTCCTTCTCGCGCGTCGACGTGAAGGACGTGCACGCGGCCGTCACGGGCGGCGGCGTCGAGTTCCTGCTCGAGCTCGAGACCGCGACGCCGGGAGCAGGCGCATGAACGTCGCGATCCACCAGGCGCAGTTGCTGGTCGCGCGGCTCAGCCCTCGCGAGCAGCGTCTCGTCGCCGTCTTCGCCGGCCTCGTCGTCGTCGCCCTCGGCTGGACGCTGGTGGTCTCGCCCTTCCTCGACGGACGCGACGGCATGCGCCGCGAGATCGAGTCGCTGCGCGCCGAGATCGGCCAGATCGAGGCGCTCGCGCGCGAGATCCGCCGAAGCGAGGCCGAGGCGCCGAAGGACGGGAAGCCCGTCTCCGTTGCGGCGGACTTCTCGCTGCTCGCGTTCGTGGAGAAGGCGGCCGGCGCCAGCCTGCGCCCGGAGTCCATCGCGTCGATGACGCCATCGCGGCGTGCGCTCGACGGGGGACGACAGGAAAACAACGTCGAGCTGAAGTTGTCGGGCGCGACGCTCGGCGAAGTCGTCGCGCTGCTGCGCGCGATCGAAGGCGAGAAGAGCCCCGTCTACCTCCGCCAGTTCTTCGTGAAGAAGCGCTACGACGACCCTTCCCGCTTCGACGTCACCCTCCTCGCCGCCGCCGCGCTGCCTTCCTGAGTACGCCGTGCTGCGCGCGCTGCTGTTCGTCGCCGCTTTCGTCGTCGCGTTGCTGCTGACCGCCCCGCTCGAGCGATGGGTGCTCGACGCCGCGCGCGAGCCGCTCGCGGCGACCGGCGCGGAGCTGTCCGTGCGCAGCGTCCGGCTGGCGCTTCCCGCGGGTGTCCGCGCGACCGGCGTCTCGGTCGCGGCCGGACAGAACGGACTCGACGTCGACTCGCTCTACGTCGGGATCACGCGCTGGTTCGAGGCCGAAGCCTGCGGCGGGCGACTCGAGGGCAGCTTTCGCGGCGGGACGCTGGCGCTCGAGTTCCACGGCATCGACCCCTCGCGCTGCCTGCGCGTCGGGCGACTCGAACTCGCCAGCAGCCTCGACGGCGCGCTCGTCCTCGACGGCATCGACGTCGCGCGCCCGACGGAAGCCGGGCCGAGCGGCGCGCGCCTCGACGTCACCTCGGGCGGCGGCACGTTCGGCGGGATCCTCGTTGGCGCCGGCCAGGGCGGCGCCGATCTTCCGCTCGGCGAGTGGGAGTTCGAAGACCTCGTGCTGCACGCGACGCTGGAGGACGGCCGGCTCGACGTCCGCGAAGGCCGGGCCGAGACGAGCGGCGTCGTGTGGGAATTGCTCGACGTCCAGTTGCCGTCGCGGGGCGCCATCCGCGTCGGGTTCCGCACGCGCCAGCTCGAGGACACGCCGCGCTCGCGCGCGCTGGTCGGGCTGATGCCGCGCGCAGCGGCTGACGCCGCGGGATGGCGCAACTATCGCGTGACCGGCACGCTCGCCTCGCCGCGAGTCGTCGCGGCGGACTGACGGCGCCGGGCGCGGCGCGCGACGGCGGGGCCCGGGGCACGCCTCGCGCGCACGCCCGCGCGGTCCCGCATCCCGACGACGGCGCGCCCGCGTTCCCTCATTGCACCGGCGCGTTTTCCCAGGCCATGCGCTGGCGCGCGTCGAGCAGCGCGCGCACGACCTGCTGGTACGCGAGTTCGGGCAAGCGGACCGTGAGCGCCCCGAGGCTCAGGTGCACGGTCCCGCAGCCGCAGCGCGCGACACGGACCGGGCCGTGTTCGGCGAGCAGCTGGACGAGACATTCTTCGCGTCGAAAGGAATCGGGCTGGTTCAAGACGGGTCCTCCTTGGCTGCGGCGCCGGCGCCGCACGTCCGGACGGGCTCGGCCCTGCGAACGGCGCCCGCGCGGGTGTCCGCGAGCGACTGCAGCGCCAGGACCGGAATCTCCTCGACGAGGCGCTGCTCGAAGCTGCGGCAGGCCGGCTCGCTCCGGGAGACGACCACCCAGAACAGCGCGAGCAGGTCCTCGCCGGTCAGGCGATGGCGGTCCTGCGACCACAGCCGCGCGAGTTCGGCGAGGGAGCACCCGCGATAGCGGGCCGCCTGCGGCTCGAGGCGATCCTCGAGCAGGCCGCGCACGCGCTCCTCGGCGCGGCGGTCGAGCCGCACGGCTTCGACGAGACGGTCGAGCAGGGCCGAGTCCCGCAGCCCCGCGGTCGTCGCGATCTGGCCGAGACCGGCCAGCAGGCGACCGGCCTCCTGCCCGCCGAGCCCGAGTCCGAGCAGCGTGCGAACGACGCAGCGGGAGCAGTCGTCGAGCCGTCGCTCCCTTGAGGGGCAGCGCGCCGCCGACCCGGATTCGCCGGAGGGGTGTTGGTTCGGGTCTGCCATCGGTGTGCCCATGCGATCTTGAATATCATTTTCAAAATTATCGTACAGAAGTCAAGGCCTCTCTCCGCCTGGCCCGGCAGAAAGCAGTCGAAGGCTGGAACCGGTTACGGAATCGAGTCACCCGCGCCCGTTCGCGCCTGCCCCGGCGCCAGGAAGCGGGTACCCGATCGAGGGCGCGGCCGGCGGGCGGGCGCTCAGCGCGCGCCGCGCAGCATCTCGCGGAGCCGGCGCACCATCGCAACGTTGTGCGAGTGCCCGGTCTTGCGGGCGTGGATCTCGCCGCGGATCGGCGCGCCGAGCAGGTAGAAGTCGCCGAGGATGTCGAGGATCTTGTGACGCGCGAGTTCTTCGGGAAACCGCAGCTCGGTGTTCACGATCCCCTTCTCGCCGATCAGGATGAAGTTGCCGAGCTGGCCGCCCTGCCCCAGCCCGGCGCTCTCGAGCGCGCGGATCTCCTCGACGAACCCGAACGTGCGCGCCGGCGCGATCTCGCGACGGAAGTCGCGCGCGTCGCGCATCGTGAAAACGTAGGTCTGGTCGCCGACCGGTTCCGGATACGAGAGCTCGTAGCGGATTCGCAGTCCGTCGTAGGGCCGCAGGACCAGGAACTGGTCCGGCCCGGGCTCGAGGCGGATCTCCTCGGTGACCACCAGCGACGGCAGCGTCGCGTCCTGCTCGTCGATGCCGGCCTGCTCGAGCAGCTCGCAGAGCTCGACCGCCGAGCCGTCGAGGATCGGCACTTCGCCTTCGATCTTCACGAGCAGGTTCGTGATGCCGTACGCATGCAGCGTCGCCATCAGGTGCTCGACCGTGCGAACCGCGAGCCCCTTCTTGAACAGCGTCGTCGCGTAGCCGGTGGAATCGACGTTGTCCACGTCGGCTTCGACGGCGCCGCCGACGGAAACGCTGCTGAAGACGATGCCGCTTCCCGGAGGAGTCGGCTGCAGGATGATGCCCGTCCGCGCGCCGCTGTGCAGGCCGAGGCCCGCGCCGACGACGGAACGCGCGACGGTCCGCTGGCGCACGGGCCGGCCGGCGACGATCGACGCGGCGGCCGGGCCGTCGTCCGGGACCGCAGGCCTCGCCTCCTCCGCTGCCGCTCCCTCCCTGGCCGGTCGGGCGCGCTGCAACGCGCCCGACACCGCCTCGAGCAGGCCGTCGATCGTGAACGGCTTCTCGATGAAGCCGACCGCGCCCAGCCTCGTCGCCCGCACCGCCGTCTCGATGTTGCCGTGCCCGGAGATGACGATGACGGGCAGTCCCTCGTGCCCTTCGCGAAGCTGCTGCAGGACCTGGATGCCGTCCATCCCGGGCAGCCAGACGTCGAGCAGCACGAGGTCGGGACGTTCGCGGCCGGCGCTCGCGAGCGCCTCCCCGCCGTCGTTCGCGTAGCTGACGCGGAAGCCCTCGTCGGCCAGCACCGCGCCGATGCTGTCGCGCACCGCCGCGTCGTCGTCCACGATCAGGATGCTTCCGCTTTCCATGCGTGCTCTCGGAGCCCCTGGGACCCTCGGTCCCGGGGCTAGGCGCGATGCTGCGCGTGCGTCGCCGGAAACTCAATCACGAAGCGCGTGCCGCGCGGCTCGTTCTGCCGGACGCGCAGGTAGGCGTGATGGTCGGCCGCCATCGAGGCGACGATCGCCAGCCCGAGTCCGGTCCCGTCGGCTTTGGTCGAGAAATACGGCTCGAAGATGCGCGCCCGCACCTCCCGCGGGATGCCGGCCCCCGTGTCGGCGACCTCGAGCACGACGCGCGACAACACCGGGTCGTGGCGCGTGATCACGTCGATCCGGCGCGGCTCGTCGGGCATCGCCCAGACCGCGGCGACGGCGTTCTCGATCAAGTTCGTCAGCGCGCGGCGGACCGCGTCGCGGTCCATCCGCACCGGTGGTAGGCCCGGGGACGCGTGCAACTCGATCGCGATGTCCGGATGCGACTGCCGATACAGTTGCAGCGCTTCGTCGACGACCAGGCTCAAGTCCTCGGGCGCCTTGTCGCCGCTGCCCATCCGGGCGAACTGTGAGAACTCGTTGACGAGCTTCTTCAGCCCGTCGACCTCCGACACGATCGTCGCGACCGACTCGCGCAGCACGGCCGACTCCGGGTCCGCGAGGCGGCCTCCGAGCCGGCGCTCGAGGCGCTGGGCGGAGAGCTGGATCGGGGTCAGCGGGTTCTTGATCTCGTGGGCGATGCGGCGCGCGACCTCGCGCCAGGCTTCCATCCGCTGCACCTGCTGCATCTGCGAGACGTCCTCGAAGAACAGCACCTGGCCGGTGACGGCGGCGCCGCGACGAAGGCTCGTCGCCGTCGCGACGATCGTTCGCTCGTCCTGGTCCCGGCGCAGGTTGACGCCGCTGCCCGCCTCGCGCCGGCCCGCGCGAACGTCGCGCAGCAGGCCGGCGACCTCGACGAGCCGCGCCTCCTCGAACACGACGTCGGCGACGCGCCCGATCACGTCTTCCTCGCGGAGGCCCAGCATCGCCAGCGCCGCCGGGTTGATCGTGCCGATCCGCCCGTCGCTGCCGATCGAGACGACGCCCGCGCCGATGTTCGCGAGCACGTTCTCGATGTAGACGCGGCGCTCGTCGAGCGCCTCGCGGCCGCGCGCGAGCTGGGCGATCATCGCGTTGAACCCGCGCACGAGCGTCGCGACCTCGTCGCCGCCCTCTTCCGGCAGCGCGACGTCGAGCCGGCCGGCGGCGACGTCCCGCGTGGCCTCGGCGAGCCGCCCGATCGGTTCGGTGACCCCGCGCGCGAGGTAGAGCCCGAGCCAGGTCGCCGAGAACACGACGACCAGCGAGGCCAACAGCAGCGTGACGAGGTACAGGTTGCGGAACGGCTGCTTGCTCAGCGCGAGCCGCCGGAACTCGCGGAAGGAGTTCAGGATCTGCGCGCTCCACGCGCGCGGGCTCTCGGCCACCGTCGTGTCGACGATCACGACGGCCGCCAGCGAGCCGTCGGCGCCGGCGACCGGCGCCGCCCCGCGGATCACGTCGGTCGCGCCCTCGGTGTCGACGCGCGTCGGCGAGTCGCCGCGGCGCACGGCGTCGATCATCTCCGCGTCGGACGGGCTGCGGGCGGCGACGGTGGGCAGGCCGCGGAACATCGCGACGATCGGCGTCCCGTCGGGACCCAGGACCTCGATCGTCGCGAGGTCGTGGATGCGCTGCTCCTCGGCGATCCGGCGCTCGAGCTCGTCCCGCCGCGACGACGCGAGCAGGTCGTCCCTGGCGATGTCGGCCGCGAGGGCCGTCGCGTGCGCGTGAGTGCGGTCGGCCGTCGAGCGGTAGTAGATGCGGGCGAGGCTGTAGGCGGCGTCGAGCGATTCTTCGACCTCGCGCCCGAGCCAGTCGTCGATGCCGTTGCTGACGAACGCATAGGAGACGATCACCATCACCGTCGCCGGGAACAGCGCGATCGTCACGAACGCGAGCACGAGCCGAGAGCGCAGGTGGCTGCCGAGGATCCCTCGCCGTCGCTCGAGCACCAGCCGCAGCAGGTTGCGCACGACGAGGAACGCGACCAGCAGCAGCAGGACGATGTTGAGGTTGATCAGCAGGAACGAGAAGACGTTGCCGGCGCCGCCGCTGCGCCCACCCGTGCCCCAGAGCCCGAACACCGCCGCGGCGATGCCCGCCGCGAGCACGATGAAGCTCTCGCGCCGGCGACGCGACGACTCGGCAGCGCGCCTCGCGAGCAGGTCGGCGGTCGCCGCGCGCCGCGCGTCCTCGTTGGAATCGGGCCCGCCGCCTCCGGCCGCGGGATCGCCGCTGGCGCCGTTCCTGGACGTGTCGCCGGAACCGGTCGTCATGGCCCTCAGGTGAACAGCGAACGCTGCTCGCGCGACGGTTGGCGTCCGAGGTGGCTCCAGGCGCGCAGCGTCGCGACGCGCCCGCGCGGCGTCTTCTGGACGAAGCCGCAGCGGATCAGGTACGGCTCGTGCACTTCCTCGAGGGTGTCGGCGTCCTCGCCGAGCGCGGCGGCCAGCGTGTCGATGCCGACGGGGCCGCCGCCGAACGTATCGACGAGCGCGAGCAGCAACCGGCGGTCCATCGCGTCGAAGCCGGCCGCGTCCACGCCGAGCAGGTCGAGGCCGGCGGCCGCCACCTCCCGCGTGACGCGGCCCGAGGCCTTCACTTCGGCGTAGTCGCGAAGCCGGCGAAGCAGGCGGTTGGCCACGCGCGGCGTCCCGCGCGCGCGCGCCGCGACGAGCAGCGCAGCCGAACCCTCGATCACGACGCCGAGCCGGGCCGCCGAACGCCGCACGATCTCGGCGAGTTCTTCGTCGTCGTAGAACTCCAGCGTGTACGTGTTCCCGAACCGCGACCGCAGCGGCGAGCTCAGCATTCCCGAGCGCGTCGTCGCGCCGACCAGCGTGAAGCGCTGCAGCGCGAGCGAGATCGAGCGCGCGGACGGCCCCTCGCCGATCACGATGTCGATCCGGTAGTCCTCCATCGCCGGGTAGAGGATCTCCTCGATCGCCTTGCCGAGCCGGTGGATCTCGTCGATGAAGAGCACGTCGCCGCGCTCGAGCGAGGTCAGGATCGCGGCGAGGTCGCCGGCTTTCTCGATGACGGGACCGCTCGTCGGGTGCAGCCGGCCTCCCATCGAACGCGCGACGATGTGCGCGAGCGAGGTCTTGCCGAGGCCGGGAGGGCCGACCAGCAGCAGGTGGTCGAGGCATTCGCTTCGGCCGCGCGCGGCCCGGATCGCGATGTCGAGGTTGCGCCGGACCGCCGGCTGGCCGACGTAGTCGTCGAGCGTCTCGGGACGAAGGCTGACCTCGCCGCTGCGCTCGTCGCCGGCGGCGGCCGGGTCGGTCGCGTCGGCGAGCGGTGCCCGCGGGTCGCGGATCGAATCCTTGGAATCCTGGCCGGGCATCGTCCGGGCGCGCTCAGCGCGCCGCCTCCCTCACGAGGCTGCCGAGCGCGCGCCGGAGCACGTCCTCCAGGCTCGCCTCGCCGTCCTTCGTAGCGGCGCGAACGGCCTTCTCGGCTTCGCCGCGCTTGTACCCCAATCCGACCAGCGCCGACACCGCATCCTCCTCGACCCTGCCGCCGGGCGTCGCCGCCGCGGGGACGTCGAGCTTGCCGCGAAGGTCGATCAACATCCGCTCGGCGGTCTTGCGCCCGATGCCCGGGATCGCGGTCAGGCGCGAGGCATTGCCGGTGGCGACCGCCGTCGCGAGTTCGTCGACCCGGATGCCCGACAGGATCGCGACCGCCATGCGGGGGCCGATCCCGGACACCGACCTCAGGAGTTGAAACGCGTCTTTCTCCGCCGCGGTCGCGAACGCGAACAGCTCGAGCGCGTTCTCGCGCAGCACCGTCACGGCTTCGAGCACGACCTGCCCACCGGCCGGCGGCAGCGTCGAGAACGTCTGGAGCGAGATGAACGCCAGGTAGCCGACGCCGCCGACATCGACGAGCACCTCCCCGGGCTGGCGGACTTCGAGGGTTCCGCGAAGGCGACCGATCATGCGCGCACGATCACCCGCGCACCGAACGCCAGCTCCGGCCGCGCACACGGGTCAGGCCGCGCAGCGACACGGCGTCCGCCAGTCGCGCTTCGAACACGCCGGCGAGGCCATGACACAGCGCGGCAGCCAACGCGTCGGCTTCATCCACAGCGGGCAGCGCTTCGAGCGAGAGCAACCTCTGGACGGCGGTCTGGACCTGCGCCTTCTCGGCCTTTCCGTACCCGACCACGGCCTTCTTGATCATCATGGGAGTGTATTCGCTCACGGGCAGGCCCGCGGACGCCGCGGCCGCCATTGCGACACCGCGCGCTTCCCCGAGGCGGAACGCGCTCTGGATGTTGCGGGCGAGAAAGTTGCGCTCGAGGCTGAAGACCTCCGGAGCGTGGGACGAGATCACGTCGAGGAGTCCGCGGTGCACGACCAGGAGCCGGGTCGCGATCTCACCACGGCCGGCCTCGATCACGCCGGAGGCCACCCGGGCAAGCCGGGAACCCTCGATCTCGACGACGCCCCACCCGCAGCGGATGGTCCCGGGATCGACGCCGAGAACGCGCACTCCTGCCTCTCCTTTGTTTTTCTCAATCATATCGGCGGCTTGGAGGATTCATCCGATTTCGCTGGCCGCCGCGGCCCGACTCGTTCCCGAGCCGGACCTTCGCCTCTTTTTTGCACGACTACCACACGACCCGCGGCCTGTAAACGCACCGTTCGGGTTGCACGACCGGTCGGTATGCTGTTTCCTGTCCCCACGTTGACTGGACGCGCGGTGTCGCGACAGCCAGCCGAACTCCCCCCGGCACGCTCGAGCATGACGGGAAGCGGCTGGCCGACCGGAACCGAGAACAGGGACCGAGTCGCGCTGAAGCGCGACGGGAGGAAGTCCAGTCAGGACCGAGCCCAGGGCCGAACCGGCCCTGGCAGGCAACCGGAAGACGGCCAGAGCCGTCACCGGGAACCGCCGCGGGTACGCACCCACGGCCGCAACGCTCGGGGCAGCCGGGACCGGGTTTGCCCGATACGGACAAAAACAAAACATGCGTATCCATCATATTCTGATTCCCACGCTGGTGCTGACCGCCGGTTGCGCCGCGTCCACTTACCCCCTCAACCCGCAGCTTGCCGCCCAGGTCGGCGTCGAGGACCAGTCCGTCTCCCACACGGAGCGGGTCGGTCGCGATCCGGACGGAACCGGCAAGGTCGTGCAGCAGGGACTCTGCTCCTGGTACGGCCCGGGCTTCCACGGCCGACGGACCTCCAACGGCGAGGTCTTCGACAAGAACGCGCTGACGGCCGCCCACCCCTCGCTACCGTTCGGCAGCGAGGTGGAAGTCACCGACACCGACAGCGGCAAGACGATCCGGGTCCGGATCAACGACCGCGGACCGTTCGTCCATGCCCGCATCCTCGACCTCTCGTACGCCGCGGCGGCCCGCCTCGACATCCTCGCCAAGGGCGTCGCGAACGTGCAGCTCCGGCTCGTCGACGTCGAACAGGCCGGGGAATGGCCGTCGGAGACGTTCGCGCTGGAGGTGGCCAGCTTCCCGAGCAAGTTCGACGCGGAGCAGTTCCTCGACGGCCTGAGCGCCAGCCAGCGCGCGGCCGGACTCTACTACGTGAAGTCCCCGGAAGACGACGGCGGCGGCGAGTACCGCGTGCGCTTCGGCCCGTTCACGTGCGAGGAAACCGCGAAGAAGACCGCCGAGAAGTTGAAGAACGCCGGCCTGACGCCGTCGCTCGAGCGCGAGGACCTGTCCCGGGCGTCCACGGGCCAGACAGCCCCTTCGAACATCGTCCGCTGAATCCGGCGCCGCCGGCACGCCCTCAAGCGCAGGACGACAGCAGCCAGGCGAGGTAGCGCGGCTCGACGCGCTCCGGCGCGACCCGGACCAGCTCCGGGCATTCGTAGGCGTGCAGTTCGAGGATGCGTCGCTCCACGTCCTCGGCGCGCGCCGCCGAAGTCTTCACCACGAGAAGCACCTCGGCGTCCTCGCAGACCGGCGTCGCACCGCCGGCTCCTTCGCCGCCGGGTTCCCAGCGGTAAACCGATCGCACCGCCGTGCGGGTCACGCACGCCGCGAGGCGTTCCTCCACGAGCGTTCGCGACAGCGCGGCGGCCGAAGCGTCGTCGGCCGTCGTGGTCAGCACGAGCACCGCGCCCGGTGCGGGTTCACGATTGTCCATCGGTCACTCCGTCCTCCCGAGTTTCGCCCACGGTATCGCGGGCGAGGTCGCGGGCGGCCTCGCGTTCCCGCCTCGCGCGATACGACCAGACCTGCACGAGCCGGTCGTAGTCCGGCATCGCCAGCGGCACCTTCGAAGGCGGCACCGGAGCGCGGCCGTGCCGGACGCGCCAGCGCGTGCGCACGCGCCGCCACAGCGTCCCCGGCGGCACGACGGACATCAGGCCGGCGACCTGCAGCGCTCGACGCGCGACCGTGAGATGTTCGCGCCTGAGCCGCGACCAGCGCGACGACACCGCGTCGAACGACCCGGCGACCGTCTCGGGATCGATATCGCTGGCCGACGCGACTTCCACGACTCCGCGGGCGTCGACCTGGCCGAGCGCGTGGAGGATCAGCGCGCATTCGAAGTAGTTGTCGAACCAGAACAGGCGCGGGCCGAACGGCTCGAACTCCCGGCCCTCGCGAGGCCGCGCGCGCAGGATGCAGATCGCCTGCACGTGCCGGCGCGGCCCGTCGCGCTCGGCCGCTTCGCGGATCGGGGCGAGATACCGCACGCCCTGCACGCCCGCGCGCACCAGAAGGCCTTCGAGGCGCGACCAGGCGAGCCGGCCCTCGATCACGTCCGCGTACAGCGAGTAGATCAGCGCATCCGACTCCCAGTCGTCGCCGAACAGCAGCTCGTCCCCGTCCCGACGGCCGCCGCGCGCGCTCTGCAGCAACTCCGACAGCTTGAACCCGACGTGCTCGCGCAGCGCCTCGAGCTGGCCGCGCACGAGGTGGTGCATCTGGTCCTTGAACCGGATCTCGTCGACCTCGATGCCGTCGAGCAGCAGCTTCTGTCGAATCGCGCGTCCGATCTGCGGCGGAGACGCCGTCACGAAGTTCACGGAGGTCGTGCTGCCGCGCTCGGCTGCCGATCGACGCAGTTCCTTGACGAGCACGGCCACGCCCGGCAGCGCGCGCTTGTCGGACGCGCGCTCGAACGGAATGCGCAGGAGCCCGCGCAGCGAATCCGTGTCGGTGACGAGGTAGGTCTTGTCCAGGTCCCAACGCTGTACGACGTGCTTGCTCAGAACCGGACTCCTTGCCCTCTCCACTCGTCCAGCAGCCGCGCCGTGCGCGGCGCGGCGCCGCCACCGTTTTGTCGGAGGCGTTTCGCGAGTCTGCCGAGTGCGGCGGCATCGTCAACGTCCTCCCAGGCCTCGATCGCCGCGAACGCGCACCCGGCGCGCGAGAGCGCGGCGCACGTGGCCGCGAACACCCCGCTGCTGCCCCACTCGACGTCGAGTCGGAACAGTTCCGGCACCTCCCTTCGCGCGCCGACGAGGACGTAGCCTCCGTCGCGCGCGGGGACGAGCACGACGTCGGCGCGCGAGAGCGCGTCGCAGGCGGCGTCGACGATCGCCAACGGCAGGTCCGGGCAGTCCGCCCCCACGAGGATCGTCGGCAGCCCGGCCGCGAGCCCGCGCGCGAGCAGCCTGCCCATTCGCTCGCCGAGGTCCCCTCGCCCCTGCCCCTCGACGCGAAGCTCCACCTCGCGCCCGGCGGCCGGCGACGCGTCCTCGCGGCCCTCCCCGGGCGGCGGGTCGAGGGCCAGACGCACTTCCAGTCCGGGGTGGGACGCAAGCCGATCGACGGTGTCGGCGAGGAACGCCTCGGCGAGCCGGCAGGCCTCGGCGGGGTCGAGCGGCGGGCAGAGCCTCGTCTTCACGAGCCCGGGACGCGGCGCCTTCGCGAGCACGTAGACGACGGCTCGAGGATTCATCGCGCCCGAGCGATGTCACGCACCCGACCGGGCGGCAAGCCGCGGCCGGCGGCTCCATTCCCTCGGCAGGTCGACGACGTCGAGCGGAGACGCCCGGGATGCTCGGCGATCCCCGCCGCGATCGGTCACCGCCCGCTGGTCGGCCGTCCCGTCCGCGGTCTGCCCGCGGGAGAGCGCGGGAAGCGCCGCCCGACGGGCTGCTTCGCGGCCGCGCGGTTGACACGGACGCCCGCTCCGATAGAAACCGCGGGCTTCAGAGGGAAAAGACCATGTCGTATGCGGTGATCCGAACCGGCGGAAAACAGTATCGAGTCAGCCCAGGCGCGCGCCTGACGATCGAGAAGCTCACGGGCGAGCCCGGCCAGCAGGTCGAGTTCGCCGAGGTCCTCCTGAGGGGGGACGGCGAGCGCATCGAGATCGGCGCCCCGCTGGTCGACGGAGCCGCGGTGCGCGGCGTGATCGTCCAGCAGGACCGCGGCCCGCGCATCCTCGTCTTCAAGAAGAAGCGCCGCAAGAACTACCGGCGCCGCATGGGCCACCGGCAGTACGAGACCACGGTCCAGATCACCTCGATCGACTGAGAACCTCCGGGCTCTTCGCCCGGGTTCTGGAGAACTTCGCCATGGCGCACAAGAAAGGTCAGGGAAGCAGCAAGAACGGTCGCGACAGCCGCGGTCAGCGTCGTGGCGTGAAGAAGTTCGGCGGCCAGAGCGTGCTCGCCGGCAACATCATCGTGCGCCAGCTGGGCACGAAGGTGCATCCGGGCGACGGCGTCGGCATGGGCCGCGACTACACGCTGTTCGCGCTCATCAACGGCACCGTCAAGTACGAGAGCTTCGGCAAGGGCAAGACCCGAGCCTGCGTCTACTCGGCCTGAAGCGCATCCCGTGAATTTCGTCGACGAAGCGCGACTGCGCATCGTCGCCGGCGACGGGGGCGACGGCTGCGCCGCCTTCCTGCGCGAGAAGTACCGCCCGCACGGAGGCCCCTCCGGCGGCGACGGCGGAAACGGCGGCTCGGTCCTCGCGATCGCCGACGAGAACGTCTCCACCCTCCTCGACTTTCGATCGCGCCACACGATCCGTGCGGTGCGCGGCGAGAACGGCCGCGGCAAGTGCCAGCACGGCAAGGCCGGGGACGACGCCGTCCTGCGGCTGCCGGTCGGCACCGTCGTCGTCGACGAGGAAACCGGCGACGTGCTCGCGGACCTGACCGAGCACGGCGAGGTCGTGCTGCTCGCGCGCGGCGGGCGCGGCGGGCGAGGCAATGCGCGCTTCGCGACGCCGACCCACCAGGCGCCGCGGCGCGCCGACCCCGGGACGCCCGGAGAACAGTTCGAAGTGCGGCTCGAGCTGCGCCTGCTCGCCGACGCGGGCCTCGTCGGCCTGCCGAACGCGGGCAAGTCGAGCCTGCTCGCGCGCGTCAGCGCCGCACGGCCGAAGATCGCCGACTACCCGTTCACGACGCTCGCGCCGGTGCTCGGCGTGGTCGCGTGGGCCGACGACAAGAGCCTCGTGCTCGCCGACATCCCGGGCCTCATCGAGGGCGCGCACGAGGGCCACGGGCTCGGCGACCGCTTCCTGCGCCACGTCGAGCGCACCGCGGTGCTCGTGCACCTCGTCGACGCTTCGGAGCGCAGCGCCGCGGACGCGATCGCCGACTTCGAGACGGTCGGCCGCGAGCTTGCGGCGTACTCGGAAGAGCTTCTCGAGCGTCCGCAGATCGTCGCGCTGACCAAGGTCGACCTGCCGAGCGCGGCCGACAACGTCGCGGAGATCCGCGCCGAGCTCGAGAAGCGCGGCCACGAGGTCTTCGCGATCTCGTCGGCGACGGGCCAGGGTTGCCGGGAACTCGTCACGCGCATCGGCCGGGCGGTGGAGGAGTACCGCCGCCGCCAGGCCGAACTCGCCGAGGCCGCCGGGGAGTTCCTCGATTCCTTCGACGACCTGCCGCACGATCCGGCCGGGAACCGCAAATGAACCACCGCGACAGCAAGCGCGCGATCCTGTCGCGCGCCCGGCGCATCGTCGTCAAGCTCGGAAGCTCCGTGCTGGTGACGGCGTCCTCGGGCGTGAGCCTCGAGCAGATCGGCCGCGTCAGCGCGGAACTCTGCGCGCTCGCGGCGCAGGGCTGGCAGGTCGTGGTCGTCACCTCGGGCGCGCGCGCCGCCGGCCTCGCCCGACTCGGCCTCGGCCGCATCCCGAAGAAGATCCCGGAGCAGCAGGCCGCGGCCGCGATCGGGCAGCCGCGCCTGATGGCGCTGTACGAGCGCTCGTTCTCGGACTTCGGCCGTCACGTCGGTCAGGTGCTCCTGACCGCGGACGACCTTCGCCACCGCACCCGCTACCTGAACGCGCAACGGACGTTCGAGCACCTGCTGCGCCACGACATCGTGCCGATCGTGAACGAGAACGACTCGGTCGCCGTCGAGGAGCTCAAGTTCGGCGACAACGACCGCCTTTCCGCGCTCGTCGCCGGGCTGGTCGGGGCCGACCTTCTCGTGATGCTCACCGACGTCGACGGCCTCTACGACGGCGATCCGCGCGGCGGCGCCGCTTCGCTCGTCGAGATCGTCGACGACGTGGACGCCTACCTCGCGGCGGGAGTCGCCGGCAGCGCCGTCTCGGCCGTTGGCACCGGCGGCATGGCGAGCAAGCTCGTCGCCGCCCGCAGCGCCGCGCACCGCGGGATCCCGACCATCGTCGCGAGCGGGATGACGCCGGGCGTGCTCGCGCGCATCGTCGACCGCGACGACCAGGTCGGCACGCTGTTCCTGCCGCGCCAGACGCCGATGCGCAGCCGCAAGCACTGGATCGCCTACGGCCTGCCGGTGCGCGGGACGCTCGTGCTCGACGCCGGCGCGGTCGACGCGCTGACGAAGAAGGGTTCGAGCCTGCTTCCGGCCGGAATCGCGGAAGTGCGCGGCGCGTTCGCGCGCGGCGACTGCGTCAGCTGCGTCGACGGCCAGGGGCGCGAGCTCGCGCGCGGCCTTTCCGCGTACGACGCCGACGACTGCCGCGAGATCCGCGGCCAGGCGAGTTCGCGCATCGAGACCATCCTCGGCTACCACGAGGGCGACGAGGTGGTCCACCGCGACGACCTCGCCCTGCTGGCGGAGGTCGGCCCGCCGGGAACCCCGGCCGACGACGCCGGAGCCGCCCGCGACGGCGCGGCCCTCGAAGTGGAGGAAGCGTGAACACGACGCCTGACGCCGCTCGCGACGAGGCGCGCGCCATCGAGGACGAGGTCCTCGGGATCTGCCGCCGTGCCCGCCGCGCCGCCCGCGCGCTCGCGCGCTCGACCGACGAGACGCGAAGCGCCGCGCTTCGGGCCATCGCCGGCCGCATGCGCGAGCGATCCTCGACGATCGTGGCGGCCAACGCCGCGGACCTCGAGGCCGGCCGCCTCGCGGGACTGACCGCGGCGATGCTCGACCGCCTCGCGCTCACGACCGAGCGCATCGAGGCGATGGCCCGCGGCGTCGAGGCCGTGGCCGCCCTGCCCGACCCGCTCGCGAAGCCGATCGATGCGTGGACGACGGCGCGCGGCCTCGAGATCGAGCAGGTCCGCATCCCGATCGGCGTGGTCGGCGTGATCTACGAGTCCCGCCCGAACGTGACGGCCGACGTGGCGGCCCTCGGGCTCAAGTCCGGCAACGCCGTGATCCTGAAGGGAGGAAAAGAGGCGATCCGCTCGAACGCCGCGATCGCGGACGTCGTCGCCGCCGGCGTGGCGGACGCCGGGCTTCCGGCCGAAGCCGTGCAGTTGATCCGATCCACGGACCGTCGGGCCACCGAAGCGATGCTGCGCCGGGACGACTCGATCGACGTGATCGTTCCCCGCGGCGGGCCGGGCCTCGTGCGCGCGATCGCCGAGCACTCGCGCATCCCGGTGATCAAGCACTACGAGGGGATCTGCCACACGTACGTCGACGCCGAAGCCGACCTCGCGATGGCCGGGGAGATCGCGTTCAACGCGAAGGTGCAACGGCCCGGCGTCTGCAACGCGATGGAGACGCTGCTCGTGCACGAGCGCGTCGCCGACGAGTTCCTGCGCGCCTTCGCGCCGCGCCTCGTCGCGGCCGGCGTGCAGCTGCGCGGCTGCGAGCGCACGCGCGCGATCCTCCCCGACGCCGTTCCCGCCACCGAGGAAGACTGGCGGACCGAGTACCTCGACCTGATCCTCTCGATCCGCGTGGTCGCGTCGCTCGACGAGGCCATCGACTTCATCAACGAGCACGGCTCCGGCCACTCGGACTGCATCGTGACCCGTTCCAGGGAAGCTGCGCACCGCTTCCTCGCGGAGGTCGACTCCGCCACGGTCTACGAGAACGCGTCCACGCGCTTCACGGACGGCTTCGAGTTCGGCTTCGGCGCGGAGGTCGGGATCTCCACCAACCGCCTGCACGCGCGCGGCCCGATGGGCCTGCGCGAGCTGACGACGTACAAGTACCTGGTGCGCGGCCAGGGGCATGTGCGCTGAAGCGCGGCGCATCGGCGTCCTCGGCGGGACCTTCGATCCGGTTCACCTCGGGCACCTGGCGAGCGCGCTCGAGGTGGCCGCCAAGTTCGACCTCGACCGCGTGCTGCTCGTGCTCTCGGCCCGTCCTCCCCACAAGCACGGTGTCGCCGCCGCTCCGGCGGACCTTCGATGGCGCATGCTCACGCTCGCGCTGGACGACGTCGAACGAGGTCGCGCGCGGCTCTCGCTGCCCGGCGCGGACGGCGCGACGCCCGCGGCCCGTCTCGAGCCCTGCGACGTCGAGCTTCGGCGGAGCGGTCCGTCGTGGACGGTCGACACGCTGCGCGAGCTCGCGGCGGCTCATCCGTCCGCGGAGCTGTTCCTGATCCTCGGCATCGACGCGTACGAAGACGTCGATACGTGGAGCCGCCCGGCCGAGCTCCTCGAACTCGCCAACCTCGTCGTCACGACCCGACCGGGCCGGCCGTTTCCGCACGACGCGCCCGCGCCGCCCGTTGCCGCTCGCGGGGATGCCCGTTATGATCCGGGCATCGGCGCCTGGGTTCACAGCAGCGGGCACACCGTCAGGGGATTCCGCATTCGCGGACTCGACATCTCCGCTACCGACATACGCCGGCGCGTGGCCGACGGCCTTCCCGTGAGCCACCTCACCGGCCCTTCCGTCGCACGCCTCATCCACGAGCATCGCCTCTACGCCGACCCCTCGCCGGCTTCGGCCGCGAACCAGGAGTCGCCGGCTGCGGCCGGCGACGCAGAAGGCGGCCCCGGCAAGCGCTGAGCCGCACGCGGAACCACGCATGAAGAACGACACGTCCCGCGAACTGGCCACGGCAGCCGCCGATCTCGCCGACGACGGCAAGGCGCTCGAGATCGTCGTGCTGGACCTGCGCGAGGTCAGCTCGGTGGCGGACTACTTCGTGATCGCGAGCGGCCGATCCCACATCCAGGTCGAGTCGATCTGCGACCGCATCGTCGAAGGCGTGCAGGAGCGCCTCGCGCGCAAGCCGATCGCGGTCGAGGGCCTCGAGAACTCCCAGTGGGCCGTGCTCGACTACGGCCCGGTCGTGGTCCACGTGTTCCAGGAGGGAGTACGCAAGATCTACGACCTCGAGCGCCTCTGGAACCTCGCGCCGCAATGGAGACACGGCGAAGGCCCGCCCGCCGCCGAACCGAAGAAAGCCGGCGGACGCCGCCGCAGCGCCGGGGCCTGATCGTCATGCTCCGGCGCAGCCTCATGTTCGTCGCGGCCATCGCGCTCATCGGCAGCGTCGCCTCGCTCGTCTACTTCAACTCCCAGCCGACCACGCTGCGATGGGGACCCACGCAGGAGCTCACGCTGCCGCTGGCCTGGCTCATCGTCGGCGCGACGGTGGCGGGGGCGTTGCTCGTGTTCCTCGTGCTGCTCGCGCGCGAGAGCCACTGGGCGCTGCGACAGTGGAAGCTGCTGCGGGCGCTGCGGGCGTCCGAGCGCGCGGCGGCGCGGCGCTCCGAGGCGCGCTCGTGCATGCTCGCCGGGCGCTACGCGCAGGCCAGGGCGCTGCTCGCCAAGACCGCCACCGGGGCCGGCGCGGTGCTCGACGACGCAATCGACTACGGCGAGGCGTTCCTGGCCGAGGGGCGGCCGGCGGATGCACGCACCCACCTCGAGGACTCGCGTCGCGAGTTCGGCGACGACCCGCGCCTCCTGCACGCGCTCGGACGCTGCCATCGCGCCCTCGGCGACGACGCCGGCGCGGTGGCGATGCTGGAGCGCGCCGTCGAGAAGCTGCCGACCAGCGTGGAACTGCATCGCCTCCTGCGCGACAGCCTCGTCGCCCTCGGCTGGTGGCCGCGCGCCGAGGTCGCGCAGCAAAGGCTCGTCGACCTGCAGCCGCTCGACGCCGGGGAGAAGCAGCGCCTGATCGAGGTCCGCATGCTGGCGGCCGACAGCGGGGACTCGGCCGAACGCGAGGTCGCGCTGCGCGCGGTGCTCGCGATGGACCCGTCGTGGCCCGCCGCCGCCACGGGCCGCGCCGCGATGCTCGCGGACAAGGGCCGTAGGCGCGCGGCGGTCCGCGTGCTGTGGCGAGCGGCCAAGCGGCGCCCGGCCGCGGAGACGCTGCGCGCGCTCGACGACTCCCTCGAGGCCAGTCCGAGCCGCCTGCTGCGGATGTACCGCCGACTGCGCCGCCTCCACCCGACCGCCCACGACCTCGCGCTGCATCACGCGGCCCTGCTCGTGCGGCTGGGCCGGAACGTCGAAGCCCAAGCCGTGCTCACGGAGCTCGATGGAGCGAGCGGACGCGAGGGCGCGATCATCGAGAGCCTGCGCGCGAAGATGCTCGAGGCCGAAGGCAAGGACGCCGACATGGTCGACGCCCTGCGACGCGCCGTCGAGAAATCGCTCGAGGCGCCGGAAGCCGGCGCACGCGACGACGCCACCGGGAACTGACCCGACGGGCCGCGGAAGCGTCGCTGCCAGCCGTGCGCGTTCGCGCGGGGACCGGTGACGCAGCGCCCGACCGCCGACCGTGGATGCTACGCGAGCACGACCGCGACGACGCCGGCCGCGACGAGCGCCAGCGCCGGAGCGATCAGGCGGCGGCGCAGTTGCGCGCTGCCGAGCGCCGCGACGGTCGCGTACTTCGCGACCGTGTTCGAGATCGCCGCGACGAGGATCGTCCCGACCACGAGCCCCGTCCCGGCGTCGGCCGGCGCGCCCCGCGCCATCGACAGCGTGATCGCGTCCACGTCGGTCAGGCCGGCCAGCGCCGCCACGACGTAGAGCCCCTCCTTCTCGAACTCGCGATCGACGAGTTCGACGACGAGAAGCACGACGGCGAAGACCGCGCTGAACTTCATCGCCGCCCAGAGGCTGAACGGGTTCTCCATCGGCACGTCGGACCCCTCGCTCTCCCGCCGGCGCCTGCGCCCGTGCAGGACGAAGAACCACGCCGAGGCGATCGCCGAGATCGCGGCCATCGCCAGGCACGACGGGGCCAGCGAGCCCACGAGATCGGCGTTGGCGATCGCCACGACGGCGACGATGCGCGCGAACATGACCGCCCATGAGGCGAGGATGCCCGCCGCGAGCGCGTCGACCGACGCCTGCTGCCCGTCGCTCGAGCTCTCGCGGGCGAAGGCGACGCTGACGGCGGTGGAGGATGCCAGGCCGCCGGCGACTCCGGTCAGCACCGTCCCGCGCGCTCGCCCGAACCAGCGCACCGCGACGTATCCGGCCAGCGAGAGCCCCGAGATCACGATCACCAGCAGCCACAGCTCCTGGGGGTGGATCGCTCCCCAGGGGTCGACCGGCCCGTGCGGCAGCACCGGAAGCACGATGAACGTCGCGATCAGCAGCTTCAGGACGGCATAGATGTCGCTCATCCCCAGCTTGTCGACGAGGCCGTGCAGCGGCTGCTTGAAGGCGAGCAGCGAAGCCGTGACGATCCCGAGCGCGACCGCGACCTCCGCGTGCCCGTACATCACCGCGCCGCCGAGCAGGCAGACGGCGATCGCGGCCAGTTCCGTCGTCAGCCCGAGCGAATCCGGGCGCACGCGGCTCTCGAGCACGTAGGCGATCGCGACGACGGCAGCCACGGCCACCACCGTCACGACGAAGAGCAGGGGCGAGCCGAGCTGCAGCGACAGCCACGCGGAAACCGCACCCGCTTCGGCGAACAGGATGAACGTGCGCAGGCCGCCGAACGAGACGTCGAGATTCTCGGCCTTGCGCCTCTCCGCCCTGCGCTTCTCGCGCTCGACGCCCACGAGCGCACCGATCATCAGCGCGATGAAGAAGTCGCGGACCACCTGCAGTTCGGGGGACAGATCCATGCTCAGACGCCCGACACCCCCATAGCCACGAGCGCCGCGATTACGACCATCCCGGGGCGCGCCGTCCCCGGGGGCGGTCGGCGCCACGCCCTGCGGAGGCCCCTCACGCGACCAGCGCGGCCGCGATCTCCGCGAGCCCGCGAAGGTCGTGCACGTCGCGACGCTGCTCGTAGACCGCGCTGACTTCGACGCCCGCCGGCAAGGCGGACTCGAAGACCTCGCGCCGCACCCCCTGCGACGCGGCCTGCACGAGGCGCTCGCGGGCGGTCCCGACCATCCAGGTCGCGACCTCGAGGTCGATCCCGGACGCGACCAGCGCGTCGCGAAGCCGCGCTAGCGGGCCGTCGTTCTCCCCGTCCTCGCGCAGCGCGTGGTCGCGCACGATGCCGCCGGGATCCTCGACTCCGCGCGCGTCCTGCAGGCGGTTCATCACGACCCCGCGCAGCGTCACCCCGAGGTCGGCCATCCGCGCGACGAGTCCCTCGGCGTCCTCGAGCACCTGCTCGTCGGGTCCGGTGACGAGCACGAACGACGTGGTCGGCGCCTGCAGCAGGGCGCGCACCCGGCGGCTGCGCTCGGTCACGCCGTCGACGAGGCTCTCGATCGCCGCGAAGAACGAGGAGATCTCGGTGAGCGCCTGCAGTCCCGTCGCGTCCTCGATCCGCTCGAACACGAAACGGGCGCTGCGGCTGGCGGTCTTCCACGCGGACCAGCCGGCCGAAGCCGGCACCGCCAGCCAGCCGAGCACGCTGCGGTCGAAGAACTCCTCGAGGCGCCGCGGCGCCTCGAGGAAGTCGAGCGCGTGACGCGAAGGCGGCGTGTCGAGCACGATCACGTCGTAGCTCCCGCTCTCCTCGATGCGCGACAGCTCCTCGATGGCCATGTATTCGGTCGACCCCGCGAACGAGCGCGAGAGGTTCTGGTAGAACGGATTGGCGAGGATCGTGTCGCGCACGTCCGGCGTCGGCGAATGACGCGCGATGAATTCGTCCCACGCGCTCGTCTGGTCGAGCATGCCCGCCGCGAGCTCGGCGCGCGGCTCGAGGCCCGCCTCCGCGAAACGCCCGGCGGAGATCACCTCCCCGCCCTGCTTCAACTCCGCGACGCCGAGCGCGTCGGCGAGGCGCCTGGCCGGGTCGATCGTCAGCACCATCGCGCGACGCCCCTCGAGCGCCGCCTCGAGCGCGAGCGCGGCGGCGATCGTCGTCTTGCCGACCCCGCCGCTCCCGACGCAGACGAGGATGCGGCTGCGGCGCAGCAGTTCCCCGACGCTCACGGACGCGCCTCCCCGCCGGCCTCGCCGCGCCGGCGGCGAAGGGCGAGCAGGCCGGCGAGTTCCCCGGCCTCGCGCAGCGCGAACTCCTCGCGCACGAGCAGCGGAAGGCGCTCGGCCCGAAGGCCGGTTTCCTGCTCGAGGCGCGCGATCGCCGCTTCCTGCACCTGCTCCCACTCGAGCGCCGCTTCGGCGGCGTCCCGGGCGACCTCGACCAGCGAGCGCTCCGGCTCCGGAAGGTCGAGCCGGCCGAGCGACGCGACGGCCTGCGGCGCCCCGCGCGGCGCGAGCGCGCGGCAGCGGTTCACGAACAGCGTGCCGAGCGGGAGGCCCACCGGGCCGCGCAGCTTGCCGACGATCTGGCCGGCTTCGGTGACCGGGAGCTCTTCCGGGATCGCGACGACGTGCACGCAGGTTCGCTCCGGATCGACGAGCATCGACTGCACGCGCACGGCTTCGCGGTGCACGAGGCCGGTCTTGAACGTCGCCGCGGCCGCGGCCGGCATCTGCAGGTACTGCAGGCTGTGCCCCGACGCCCCGGCGTCGACGAAGATGCGCTGCCAGACCGGCTCGCCGTCGCCGAGCCGGCGGTCGGCCTCGTACCAGACCTTGCCGACGGTCATGAGTTCCTTGAGGCCCGGCGCGCCGGCGACGAACACGCGATAGAGCCGGCTCGAGAACACGGCCGACAGCACGCGCTTGATCGGCACGACCAGGCGAAGGTATTCGGCGAGCGCCTCGTCGCCTTCGAGCGAGAGCGCGGTCACCCGCGGGGCCACGACGCTCGGCACGCCGGGCGCGGGATCGTCGATGCCGAACAGGCGGGCGACGCCTCCGTGGCCCCCGAACTCGATCACGAGGGTGCGCAGTCCCCGCCCCGCCGCCTCGAGCGCGAGCGCGGCCGTCAACGTCGATTTCCCGACACCGCCCTTGCCGACCACGAACTGAAGCGGGACGTCGATCAAGCGCGTCGACCTTGCCCGCCGGGTCCCGCACAGGCAATCGGCCCCGATCGCGGACCGCTCCGCGCCGACCGGAGGCGGCGCGCCCGGGACGCGGGAGCGCGCAGGGGCGAGGTTTACCCACCGAACGGCCGCCGCTACCCTGCGCCGCGATGAGCACTTCCGCGCCCCGCTCCGGCCGTCGCGTGCACGGCCCGTCCGATCGCCGCCCGTTCGCCGTCCCCCGCCGACGACGCGTCCCCGCTGCGCTGGCCCTCGCGTTCGCCGCCAGTTTCGCGTCGGCGTGCGGCGCACCGGAGATGCAGCCGGAGACCGACCTGTTCCGCGAAGCCTCGCTCGCGCTCGAGGACGAGGCCTACTCGACCGCGATCGAGAACTACAAGAAGCTGCTCGAGGAGTATCCGTTCTCGGAAAAAGCCGAGATCGCGAGCCTCAACATCGCCTACGCGTACTACCTGAAGAAGGAGTACGGCCAGGCCATCGCCGCGTTCAACGACTTCGAGCGTCTCTACCCGGTCAGCCCGCTCCTGCCGTTCGTGAGCTACACCAGCGCGATGTGCTGGCTCGAGCAGGCCAAGGCGGCCGACCGCGACCCGACCGCCTCGGACCAGGCGCTGCTGCAGTTCAAGAAGGTCGCGAGCGAGTTCCCGAACACGCTCTACGCCGACATGGCGACGTTCCGCCAGCAGCAGGCGCGCGAGAACCTGGCCGCGCACGAGATCGCGATCGGGGACTACTATCGCGACCGCAAGCGCATGGACGCGGCCGCGGGCCGCTACCGATACGCGATGGAGAAGTACCCGACGACCGAGAGCGCCTCGCGCGCGGCCGAGCGGCTGAAGAAGATCGAGGTCGCGGCGACCGAGCAGGCGGCCGAACACGCCGCCGAGATCTCGGCCGAGCGCGCGAAGGAGATCCAGGCCGAGGCGCAATCGCAGGACGACCGCGCACGCGAGGAGCAGGCCGCGGTCGAACGCGCGAAGCAGC
The DNA here is from genome assembly GCA_964476185.1 of uncultured Myxococcales bacterium. Classification (GTDB taxonomy): domain Bacteria; phylum Desulfobacterota; class Binatia; order UBA1149; family CAITLU01; genus DATNBU01. The sequence goes on along the minus strand of CAYYZO010000002.1, from coordinate 25,990 downwards.
TCGAAGCGGAAGCGGGCCGGGTCGCCGAAAGCGGCAACGTCCCTTAGCAGGCTCTGGCGGGGACGGGGCGGCGGCCGGCGTCAGGCGAGCAGCCGTTCGCGCAGTCGCTCGAAGGTGCGCTCGGCCATGCCCGTCCAGGCGAGGTAGCCCTCGACCGATCCCCAGCGAGCGTCCATGTCCGCGAGCATCCTGGCCATGCGATCGGCCGGGCTGCCGCAAAGGTAGAGGACGATCTGCGGATCGTAGCCCTCGCTCTCCATGAACGTGCGCGAAGCCTCGACGAACGGCTCGAGGTGTTTCTCGGAGATCGCGTAGTCCTCGACGATCACTTCGTCGTCGACGCCGAGCGTTCGCAGCAGCACGGCCGCGAGCACGCCGGTCCGGTCCTTGCCTCCCGTGCAGTGGAAGACCGTCGCCGTCCCGTCGTCGCCGGCGATGTGCTCGAGCACCTCCCGGATCACCTGCGCCCCCTCGTCGAGCATCTCGAGGTAGCGGTTCTGCAGGTCGACCTTCTCCCAGTCGATGCGCGAGTCCGTCAGGCTGAGCGACACCCTCACGAGCGGGCGGTGGACATGACGGCCGGAGGCCGAGGAGAAGTCGCCCGGGCCGTCCTGGGCGAGCTCGAGATCGCTGCGAAGGTCGAAGACGCGCCCGATCCCGAAGCCCTCGAGCAACTCGACGTCGGCCGCGGACAGCCTCGTCAGCCGGTCCGAACGGAACACGCGGCGCTCGCGGACGCGCCGGTCGCCGGCCGGCAGGCCGCCGAGGTCGCGGAAGTTGTAGGCGCCTTCGAGGGGGATGCGCCGGCTCGTGCGGGGAGTCGTCATGACCCGTGATCGTTCCACGGGCGCGACGACGGAAAAAGATCCGCGGTGCAGGGCGAAACCCGGCGGCCGATGCGTCGCGACCGCCCTCGGTCGAGCGTCACGCCAGAAGCGGACGCCAGGAAACGACGCGAGGCGGTCCGTGCCGGCCGGTCCGTGCCAAAGGCCCGTGCCCGCGAGACATTCGGGATCGACGGGGACGGGTCCGGGTTGCCGATCCGCGCCGGATCCCGCCTTGACCCGGGCCGGATCGGCGGCTATACCGACCGCACCTTATTCAGAGTGGCGGAGGGAAAGGGCCCTGCGATGCCACAGCAACCGGCCCATCGAGAGATGGGTGCTGGTGCTAAGTCCCTCACCCCGGGTGACCGCGGCAAACACCGCGAAGAGATCACGCCGCGGGGTGGAAGATAAGGTCGAGTCTGCCCTCCTTCGCGGCACCTCTTCCTTGTCGTCCACAGGAAGAGGTTTTTTTGTACCCGCAGCCCGAAAGCACGAACCCGACCGGTCCCTCCCCACGAATCCTCGTGGTGGGCGCGGGCGCGCTCGGCTGCGCGGCCTCGCGCACGCTCGCGCAGGAGCCGGACGTCGCGATCACGATCGCCGACGACGACCGGGTCGAGTTGTCGAACCTGCAGCGCCAGGTCCTGTACGAAGACGCCGACATCGGCCGGCTCAAGGTCGAGGCCGCGGCCGCGAGGCTCGCCCGCGAGTTCGGCGCGAACGTCGCCGCCGCGCCCCTCCGCTTCGACGCCGCGAGCGGTCCCGACCTCGTGGCCGGCGCGGACCTCGTCCTCGACGCCACGGACGATCCCGCGACGAAGTTCCTGATCGGCCGCCTCTCGGTCGAGGCGGGCGTGCCGTACGTCTACGGCGGCGTCGTGCGGACCGGCGGCCAGTGGATGCTCGTGGTGCCGGGGCGTTCGGCGTGCCTCGAGTGCGTGTTCCCCGCGGGCGGCAGCGAGTCCGCCGAGGGCTGCTCGGCGCTCGGCATCCTCGCGCCGGTGGCCGGCGTGGTCGGCTCGATGCAGGCGATCACGGCGCTCGCGTACCTGCGCCGCCCGGAACGCGCCGCGCCGGGACGGATGCACCTTTACGAACTGACGGGCGCCCGGCGATCGCGCCACGTGGATTTCCCGCCGCTCGCCTCCTGCTTCTGCCGGGGCGCGGCCGCAACGACGACGGAGAAGCGCGCAAGCGCGAGTTGAGGAGCGAAAGCATCATGAGTTTCACGACAGGACTGAAGTGCCGCGAATGCGGCGAGGCCTATCCCTGGAGCGCGCTGCACGTTTGCGAGTACTGCTTCGGACCGCTCGAGGTCCAGTACGACTACGACGCGATCGCGAAGGTGCTCACGCGCGAGAAGATCGAGTCGCGCCCGCGGAACCTGTGGCGCTACCGCGAGCTGCTGCCGGTGGCCGGCGAGCCGAAGGTCGGCCTCTACTCGGGGTTCACGCCGCTCGTCAAGGCCGACCGACTCGCCGAGGTGCTCGGCGTCAAGGAACTCTACGTCAAGGACGACTCGGTCAACCACCCGACGTTCTCGTACAAGGACCGCGTCGTCTCGGTCGCGATCTCGGCCGCCGTCGAGTTCGGCTACGACACGGTGTCGTGCGCGTCGACGGGTAACCTCGCGAACTCGGTCGCGGCGCACGCGGCGCGCGCCGGGCTGCGCTGCTTCATCTTCATCCCGAACAACCTCGAGCGAGGCAAGGTCATCGGCTCGACGATCTACGGCCCTACCGCCGTCGCGATCTCCGGCAACTACGACGACGTGAACCGGCTGTGCACGGAGATCGCCGACAAGTACGGCTGGGCGTTCGTGAACATCAACCTGCGGCCGTTCTACACCGAGGGCGCGAAGACCTACGGATTCGAGGTCGCCGAGCAGCTCGGCTGGAAGCTGCCGAAGCACATCGTCGTGCCGACCGCCGGCGGCACGATCCTGCCGAAGATCGCGAAGGGCTTCGAGGAGCTCGTCAAGGTCGGGCTCGTCGAGGACACCGGCTTCAGCATCTATTCGGCGCAGGCCGCCGGCTGCGCGCCGGTCGTCAGCGCGCTGCACCGCGGCGCCGACCTGATCGACCCCGTCAAGCCGAACACGATCGCCAAGTCGATCGCGATCGGGAACCCGGCCGACGGCTACTACGTGCTCGGCGCCGTGCGCGACAGCGGCGGCTGGGGCGACTCCGTCACCGACGACGAGATCGTCGAGGGCATTCGGCTGCTCGCGCGCACCGAGGGCATCTTCACCGAGCCGGCCGGCGGCACCACCGTCGCCGTCACGAAGAAGCTCGTCGAGAAGGGGCGCATCCCGAAAGACGAGCCGATCGTGATCTGCGTGACCGGCAACGGCTACAAGACGATCGAGGCCGTGCAGGACGCGCTGCCGGTCCCGCACGAGATCAGCGCGAAGCTCGGCGACTTCGACAGCCTCTACGAGCAACTCGCGCAGAAGGAACCCGCGCGGCGCACCGCCTGAGGCGCGCCCGCGCGAAGCAACCACGACCCGGGCCTCACCGCCCCGCAACGCAAGGAGACAGGAATGTCCGTTCGAGTCCGCATCCCCACCCCGCTTCGCAAGTACACCGGAGGCAAGGACGCCGTGCCCGCCGAGGGCGCGACGATCGCCGCCGTGCTCGACGACCTCGAGAAGAGCTGCCCCGGCCTGAAGGACCGCATCTGCGACGGCGAGGGCGCCGTCCGCCGTTTCGTGAACCTCTACGTCAACGGCGACGACATCCGCTTCCTCGACAACACGAACTCGCCCGTCAAGGACGGCGACGAGATCAGCATCGTCCCGGCGATCGCCGGCGGGCTCTGAGCCGGCCGGAGGCCATCCCCGTGTCCGCCGCCGCCGCCGTCAGCGCGCCGCGTCGCCTGGCGACGACCGACGACGCGCTGACGATCCTCGACCTGATCGGCGACACGCCGCTCGTCGAGCTCGCGTGCGTGCGGCCGCAGATCCCGGCCGGGGTCCGCATCCTCGGCAAGCTCGAGGGCGCGAACCCGAGCGGCTCGGTCAAGGCCCGCGCGGCCTGGAACATGGTGCGCGAGGGGCTGGCGAGCGGCGAGCTTCGGCCCGGGAAGACGATCTTCGACTCGACCTCGGGCAACACCGGCATCGCGCTCGCGATGATCGGCGCGGCGCTCGGCTACCCGGTGAAGCTGGTGATGCCGGCCAACGTGTCGCGCGAGCGCAAGCGCGTGCTCTCGGCCTACGGCGCCGAGATCGTCTACTCGAGCCCGCTCGAAGGCTCGGACGGCGCGATCCTGCTCGCGCGCGAGCTGTACGCGAAGGAGCCGGAGCGCTACTTCAAGCCCGACCAGTACAACAACGAGGCGAACTCCCGCGCCCACTACCAGACGACCGGCCCCGAGATCTGGAAGCAGACGGACGGCGGGGTCACGCACCTCGTCGCGACCGTCGGCACCGGCGGCACGGTGATGGGCACCGGCCGCTATCTCAAGGAGCGCAACGCCGGCGTGCAGGTGATCGCCGTCGAGCCCGACGACGCGTTCCACGGCATCGAGGGCCTCAAGCACATGGATTCCTCGATCGTGCCGGGGATCTTCCATCGCGAGCAGCTCGATCGCACGATCGGCGTCGCGACCGACGCGGCCTACGACATGGTCTACCGGCTCGCGGCCGACGACGGGCTGCTGGTCGGGCAATCCTGCGGCGCCGCCGTCGTCGCCGCGATCGAGGTCGCGCGCCCGCTCGAACGGGCGACCATCGTCGCGATCCTCCCCGACTACGGCGACCGCTATCTTTCCACCAACCTCTGGCTCGGCTGGCGCGACCGGCACGAGCTCGCCGCCGCGCAGGGCGCGGCGCAGGCCGCCGCATCGCGGTAGCCCACAGGACGACCCCCATGGCGATTGAACGCTTCTACCTCACGTACAGCCAGGAAAAGATCAAGGAACCGATCATCTACCAGGTCGGCCGCAAGTTCCGCGTGGTGACGAACATCCGCAGCGCTTCGATCTCCGATCACATCGGGATCGTCGGCCTCGAGCTCGACGGCGAGCAGAGCGAGATCGACGCCGCCGTGAAGTGGATCGCCGCGCAGGGCGTCAAGGTCGAGCCGATCGAAAAGAACGTGATCGAGTAGTCCCGTGCTGGACGACGAGGCGATCGAGCGCTACGCGCGACAGATCGTGATTCCGGGCGTCGGAGCCTCGGGGCAGGAGAAGCTGCTCCGGTCGACGGCGCTCGTGATGGGCGATGCGCGCGGGTGCCGGGCGGCGTCGGTCTACCTGCGCGCCGCGGGAGTCCACGTCGTCTCTTCGACGGATGCGGTCCCTGCCCGCATCGACGTCGTCGTCGTGACCGACGCCCCGGCGCTCGACGAAAGCACGCGCGAGCGACTCGCGAGCGCGGGGAGACCGGTCTGCTGGTCGGCCACCGACGAAGGCGGGCTCCGAAGCGGCGTGCATCCCGCCGCGGCCCTGCCCCGCTCCTCCGACCGGCCTGCGCGCGCCGACCCGTCCCGCGACGCCGCCGGGTGCGACGTCGCCGCGCTGGCGTGCTGCGTGCTGCTCGGTTGGGACCTGGCCGACGAGTCGTTCCTCGCCTCGTAGCGTGTTTCGAAGGCGCCGCTTCGTCGTGGCACGACGAAGCGGTACGCGGCGTCGCTAGCGCGGCGCCATGCCGGGCGGAAGAACGACCTCGTAGCCGAAGACTTCGCTCAGCAGGAAGACGACGACGAGCAGCGCGAAGCTCATCACGACGAGCGACGCGGCCGCGACGCCGGTCAGCAGGAAGACCGCCGCCGCGCCGGCGACCGACACGAACGGCACGAGCAGCGGCCAGCGGTTGTAGGGATCGACCGGCGAGAACAGCGTCGAGAACGTCGGGCCGTCCTCGTCGTCGCGACGGCCGTTGCGCGTCCAGGTGCCGAGTCCCCGCAGGGCTTCTTCGAAATCCATGAGGACCTCCGTGCCGGGGCGGCGCTCAGTTCGCGCCGGGCAGCACCGCCGAGACGGCCGGCGCCGGCGGCGGCGGCGCGATCGGCACCAGTTCGCGTCCCTGCGGCTGCACGGGAGGCATCGAGTCGCGGCTCGCCGACTTGCGGGACGGCGGCGTGTCGTCGTCGTCGCGCCAGGGCCGGGATCCGATCGTGATCACGAGCGTGCCGTTCGGGTCCCGTGGTCCGCCGAGCATCACCACCGACCCGAGCTCGAGCTTCACGTAGGTGTTGACGACGGGCCGGTTGTCCTCGTTGAGGAGGATGTGCAGGCGCAGGTGATCGGGCGTGTGCTCGCGCGTGGTGATGTGAAGATAGCGTCCGTTCGGCAGTTCGATGCCGCACTGGCCGCCGTTGCCCTGCAGCACGCGGGATTCGCTGCTGAGGAGACTGTAGCTGCGGAAGCGGAGCTGCTTGAGCTCGGTCTTGAGGCTCGACAGGCGCGAGTCGAACTTGCGACCCTCGTTCGACGCGAGCACGGCCGAGATCTGGATCGTCGTCCGGTTCTGGTTCTCGGCGGTCGCGACCGGAGGCGCGAGACAAGCGAGGAAGGCCGCCGCCGCGACCAGCCGCAGCCGGGCCTTCATTTGGTCAAACCGGCCGTGCGTACGGGCGCGCCGACGCCGCGATCCTGCACCCAGATCACGCGGGCATTGGTGCGCGGCTGGACCCAGGTGGAAACCAACTGCCCGGGGGCGGCTTCGAGGCCGTCCACGTGCGAAACCTTCGGCTGCGCCAAGGGCGGCGGGGAATACGACGCCCTCGCGACGTCCTCGAACATCCCCTTCGACCACGGCTGGAAGTCCACGCTGCGGACCGCTCCCTGCACCGCCGACGACGAAGAGGCGCTCGCCACGACGTTGCCGGTGCCCGGCGATTTCCCGGCCGGAGAGAGAAGCATCACGGCCGCCGCCGCCGTCGCGGCCGACACCGTCGCCGCCGACGCGAAGCGCCAGGCCGCGGCCAGCCGCCCGCGACGGGCCGAGGAAGCCGCGCGGCGCGCGCTTCGATCGCCGTCACGACGAGTGTCCAGGCCGCGCTCGCGGCCGGCCTCGCGCCGCTCGCCGCGTCGCCGCGACTCCCCGGCGTCGCCTTCCATGCCGAGAGCGGCGAAGACGTCGTCGCGGACGCTCGAAACGTCGACGGCCGTGGAGAAATCCGCCACGGCCGTCGAAAGAAGGATTCGGGTCTGCTGCCAGCGCGTGACCTCGCGATCGCACGCGGGACACATCGAGGCGTGGAACGCGCAGGCTTCGGTCATCGGCGGATCGAGCATGTCATCGACGTAACGGTCGAACGACGCCTCGAACTCGGCGCAGCTGATTCGCGAACAGGTCTGGGAACGCAACGACACGGTCAGAGCATCTCCTGAAGTCGGGATTGAAGCTTCTTTCGTGCGTAATGCAGGCGGCTCATGACGGTACCGAGAGAACAGCCGAGGACTTCACTGATCTCTTCGTAGGACAACCCGTCGATTTCGCGCAGGAGTATGACCGCCCGATGATCGGGGGTCAAACTTTCGATCGCCTCGAAAATCTTCCTGCCGAGTTCGCGACTGCGCACGCTCTTGAAAGGGTCGGTGCCGAGGATCGCGGAACCGTCGCCGACGGCGTCTTCCTTGACGCCGATCGCCTCGTCGAACTCGACGAGCGGTCGTTTCCCGCCGCGGCGCTGGTGGTCGATGGCCAGGTTCATCGCGATCCGGTAAATCCAGGTGTAGAAGGACGACTCGCCCTTGAAGCCGTCGAGGTTCCGGAACGCTCGCACGAACGTTTCCTGGAGGATCTCGCGGGCGTCTTCGGGGTTTCGTACCATACCGACGATGACCGACAGGAGGCGCCGCTCGTATCGTTCGAGCAGGCTCTGGACGGCATCCCGGTCCCCAGCCTGGGCCAGGGCCACGAGCTCGCCGTCGGAAGGATCCAACCGCCTGTCTCCATGCTCCTGACCCATAGACGGTAGTGGTAGCCTCTTATTCGGCGGCAGCAGGGCTTGAAGCGAAGGAAAATCGCGGGGCTGTCCGAGGCGGGACCACCTCCGGGCCGCGACGGCCCACGATCGTCACGGGATCGCGGGGATCGGCCGCCGCGTGTCGACCCGCGGTTGTCCGACCCACGGACCAAGGTCGCGGCACCGGACCGGCGAGATCCCGGCCCCCTCGTCCCGCTCGTGGCGGGCCGGCTCCGGCGACGCGGGCCCCGTCAATGGGCCTCGGCCCAAGTCGCCCCGGACCCCACGTCGACCACGACGGGGACGAGCAGCCGTACCGCCCCTTCCATCACCCGCACGACCAGACGGGAGACCTCGTCCACTTCGTCGGCCGGGGCTTCGAGTAACAACTCGTCGTGAATCTGTAAAACCAGCTTCGATTCCATCCGCGCGTCCAGAAGCGCACGGTCGAGATCCACCATCGCCTTCTTGATGATGTCGGCCGCGCTGCCCTGGATCGGGGTGTTGGTCGCGACCCGCTCGGCCAGCTGGCGCCGCCCCCCGTGATCGCTCGTGATGTCGGGCAGGTAGCGGCGCCGGCCCATCAGCGTCACGACGAACCCCTTCTCGCGGGCGTGGTCGAGCTGCGTCGCGTAAAACCGCTGGACTTTGGGAAACTTCTCAAAGTAGCGCTTGATGTATTCCTCGGCCTTAGCACGCTCGATGCCGAGTTCCCGGGAAAGGCGCTGGGACCCCATCCCGTAGATGATGCCGTAGTTGACCACCTTCGCTTCCCGCCGCATCGCCGGCGTCACTTCCTCGACCGGCACGTCGAACATGTCCGCCGAAGTGGCCGTGTGGATGTCCCGGCCGGACGCGAACGCCTCGATCAGGTTCTCGTCCGCCGACAGGTGCGCCAGCACCCGCAGTTCGATCTGGTTGTAGTCGGCCGAGACGAGCCGCGCCCCGGGCGGCGCCACGAAGGCGGCCCGGATCTTGGCCCCCTCCTCGGTGCGGACGGGGATGTTCTGCAGGTTCGGGTCGCTCGACGAGAGCCGCCCCGTGGCCGCGACGGTCTGGTTCAGGCGCGTGTGGATACGCCCGCCCTCGTCGGCCAGTCGCGGCAGCGCATCGACGTAGGTGGACTTGAGCTTGGCCATCGCCCGGTACTCGAGCACCAGGGCGGGAAGCGGGTGCTGCCCCGCCAGGGACTCGAGCGCGTCGCTGTCGGTCGAAAGCCCGGTCTTGGTCTTCTTGATCCCCTTGGACGGCAGCCCGAGCTTCTCGTACAGGATCTCGCGAAGCTGGACCGGGGACAGGATGTTGAAGCGCGTTCCGGCCGCCTCGTAGACCCTCTCGACCAGTTCGCCCATGCGCTGCTCGAGGTCGTTCGACATCGTGGCGAGGGCCGCGCGGTCGAGCAGCACGCCGTGCGCCTCGATGCGGCCGAGGATCGCGACCAGGGGATGCTCGAGCGTTCGATAGAGATCGCCGAGCTCACGAACCTCGAGCTGCGCCTCCAGAAAATCCGCCAACCTGCTGATTTGAAGGAGTGTTTCGGGCGAATCCGTCGGCTCCGCGGCGACTTCCCCGAGAAAGCGGCGGCAGAGGTCTTCGCGCGAATGGTCGCCGGCCTCCGGATCGCAAAGGTACGAGGCGACGCCCACGTCGAAGCCGCCGCGTCCGGGCACGGCCCCGAACTCCCGCACGAAGGACTTGAGGTCGTGACCGACCAGGGCCGCGCCTCGATCGGCCAGCGACGCCAGCGCGCGGCGAATCGCCTCGGGGTCGCTGGTCCGCGCGCAGGCGTGCCCGTCTCCGAGCGCGACCGCCCACGGCGAGCCGGGCTCGGCGCGGGCGGCGACGAAGACCTTGTCGCCCTGCAGTTCCGGGACCGTCCTGGCGAAGTCCTCCGCTGCCGGCGGCGGGACCGGCGCCGAGAGGACCGGCTCCAGCGCCGCTCCGGGGACCGGCGACCCGGCGGCCGCCCTTCCGGGCTCCGGCTCCGCGTCGCGCTTCGGATAAGGAGCCGAGCCGATGTCGCCGGCCAGCGTCCGCATCCGCGACACGAGGCGGTGCAGTTCCAGTTCCTCGGCCAGCGCCGTCAGTTCCTCGGTCGCGAGGTGGCCGAGGCGCAGGTCGTCGGGCTCGACGGCGATCGGCACGTCGCGGCAGACCTCGGCGAGCCGGCGGCAAAGGCGTGCCGTTTCGGCGCCGTCCTCGATCTTCTTTCGCACCGAGGCGGCCCCGCGGATCGGCAGGCCGTCGATCTCCTCGCTGCGCGCGAGCATCTCCTCGATCCCGCCGAAGTGCGCGACCAGCGCGGTCGCGGTCTTCGGCCCCACCCCGCGGACACCCGGGATGTTGTCGGAGCTGTCGCCCATCAGGCCGAGCACGTCCGCGACGGCCTCCGGCCCGACGCCGAACTTCTCCTTCACCTCTTCCCGTCGGATCTCCTGGTCGCGCATCGGGTCGTAGAGCGTGACGTGGTCGGTCACGCACTGCATGAGGTCCTTGTCGCCCGTCACGATCACGACGTCGTAGCCCTCGTCCTCGTAGCGTTTCGCCAGGGTGGCCAGGATGTCGTCGGCCTCGTAGCCCTCGCGGTCGAGCACCGGGATCTCGAGCGCGGCGACGAGGCGGCGCACGAACGGGAACTGCACCCGCAGCGCCTCGTCGGGCTCGAGCCGGTTGGCCTTGTACTCGGGATAGAGTTCGCGCCGGAACGTCGCGCGCGCGGTGTCGAAGCACGCGCCCATCAGGAGCGGCTTGCGGTCGCGCATCAGCTTCTCGAGCATCGTCGAGACGCCGTGCACGGCGTTGGTCGGCACTCCCTTCGAGTTCGTCAGCGGCGGCAGCGCGTGGAAGGCGCGAAAGATGAAGAAGCTCGTGTCGAGCAGGTAGACCGTGCCCTTGCTCATGCGTCGCGACGTGTCGGCCAGGGCCGGCCCCGATGCAAGCCTGCCGTCGTGCGTGCCGGCGCGACCAACCGAGCCTGGCCACGACGAGCTCCGGTTCCGCGCGACGGCCATGGTCGCCCGGGCGGCCCCCGCGCTCACCACAGTCCGATGGACGCGTTTAGGCTGACGACGTGTCCCTGCAGCCGGTCTTCGGACTGGTACTCGTAGAGGTAATGGAAGTTCAATGCCCATGGCGGCCCGGGATCGGCGATCCCCAGCTGGAACCCGGCGGCGTGCACCTGGTCCAGCACGCCGTCGGGCGCGTCGCTTCCCTGGTCCGACGTGACCTGCCAACTGTCGTATCCCGCCACTCCGATCTCGGCGGCTTTCCCTTCGAACCACGGCAGCGGCAGGTACTGGCTCACGCCCCAGTTCAGCGTGAAGTTGTTGCCCGGCGTGAGGTGGAAGTCCTCCTTCTCGCTGTGGACTTCGTACGTCCCTGCCACCGAGACCGCTGTTGCCTCGTGCTTGAACGGGAACCAGAGCCCGGCCGCCTGGAACTGGTTCGTCCAGAACCCGAGGCCGATGTTCTCGAGAGACGGAACGCGAACGGGCCCGCCCCCGAAGTCGATCTGTTCCGTGTGGTACTTGCCCGTTGGGGCATAGAACCCCCATCCCGCCGAAAGCGCGCCGTGCTCGAGCCGCCATCCGAGCCAGAGCGGCTGGACGTACAGGTCGCCGAGACCGAACTGCGAGGTGATCGGCGTCGTGCCGCGCTCTCCCTCGACTTCGGTCGACGCACCGAGACTCGTGTTCGACACGCTCGGCGCGACCAACGATCCATAGCGGGCGCCCAGCAACTTCCAGTCGGTCACCCAGGTCAGCACGGGCGTCAGCACATACGCGTCGACGTCGGGATCGATCACGTCGCCGGTCGGGAATCGCAGGCCCACTTCCTCCCCGTTGCGATCGTTCAACCGACCGCTCTGGTAGTAGAAGTTGTACGCGGAGCCGTACACGCCCGCCTGCGACGGCATCAGGAAATCGCGGATGTTGATGATCCCGGGAACGTAGTGCCCCGTCTCGAGGGCCGAGGCCCCCGAGACCGAGCCGACCAGCAACAGCACGGACAGGAACGTCGTTCGCATTCGCAACCGATGCCGCACGAGCAGCACTACGCCAAGTCCGGATTTCCCTCGAGCGCAGGACGATCCGGAAGGAAGCCGCTCCGTCCCCGCACGCCGGGCCACGCTTGACTCGCCGCCGGACGGCGTGCGAGAAACCGCGCGAAGTGATCCTGCCCACCCGCCCGGCCGTCCTGCTGGCTCTCGTCCTGGCGGGCTGCTCCTCGAGCAGCCTGCGCCGCGACACGCACGAGCGAATGAACGCCGTGCTCTGGATGCAAACGTCGGCGGAGTACCGCGCACTGACCGAGATGACCTGGCGGCAGGCCGCCGACAAGGTCGAGCGGCTCGTCGAGGTCGACCAGGCCGGGCTTTCTTCCGCCGCCCTCGAACAGTGCGGAACGAACGAGAAGCGCCTGCCGCCGGCCGTCGTCGTCGACGTCGACGAAACCGTCCTCGACAACATGCCGATGAACGGCGACTTGATCGACCAACGAAACGGCTGGTCCCAGGAATTGTGGGAGAAGTGGGTCGAACTGCGCCGCGCGAGCTTCGTCCACGGCGCGGAGGAATTCCTGAAGCGCATGCGCGCGGCCGATGTCGCCGTGTACTTCGTCACCAACCGCAAGCTGTCCGAGAAGGCCTGCACTCTCGAGAGCCTCGGACCGACGGAAGCGTCGGCGGACAAGCTCCTGACGGTCGGCGAGATCGACCCGTACACCAGGGAGCCGTGGACCAAGGAGAAGAAGACCCGGCGCGAGGCCGTCGCCCGCCAGCACTGGATCCTCGCGATCGTCGGCGACGACCTCGCGGACTTCCTGCCGGGCGTGCGCGAACGAGTGACCGCCGAGGATCGGGTCGCGGCGATGCTGCCGCACCTCGACCGGTTCGGAAACCGCTGGTTCCTTCTGCCGAACCCCGCTTACGGCTCCTGGGAGGACGCCCTGGCGCAGCCCGAGGCGCCGACAGGCAGGGACGCGCTGCTCGAGCAGAAATGGAAGAAGCTGAAGCGAATGCCGACCGACCGCCCCGACCGCGAGGAGCCTAGCCCTTGCCTTTCGAGATGAGCCTGCCCTTGAGGACGAGGCTCGGGGAGTTCGCGAGATCCTCCGGCGTCGTGAACTCGTCCTCCAGCGGGCAGAGGTCGAATCCCGCTCCCTTCCTCCACGCGTAGCTCACGTACTCCGAACAGAAAAAGTCCTCGGGCTTGACGTCGTCCGCCGCGGGGCGACACCAGGACCTGCCCAGCGCCGTCGCCAGGAGGCGCCCGAGGTATCGAACGAGCTTTCGTTTCGAGTAGTCCTTGCCGAGCTGGGTCTTGGCGAGCTGGACGGCCTCGCCTCGTCGGTTCTCGTGGACATCGACGTCCTCGCGCGTCGTCAGCAGCACCACGTCACCATGGTACTTCTTGACGACTTGCGAGAGCCTTGCGGCCCGGACGCCGTAGATCCTGGCTTCCATCACGATCAGCCGCCCGTTCCACCACGCGCAGATCCCCGCGTGGGAGTACGGCGACCGCGTGACCGCGCGGATGATCCGGCTGCCGAGGTCCGTGCCCGAGAACAGCACCACGTCGGCGTCCCGGATCTGCTCCCGCACCGCCTCGTACTGCTGGAGCTCGTCCACCTGGATGGTCGGCACGATCGTCAGCATGCGTGGCTCCCTTGCGTCCGAGGTTCGTCGATGGGCCGGGCGGTCCGCTCGCCCATCAGCCCTGCCGTCTCCGGATCTCCTCGCGAACGCCCTCGCTGAAGACGGCCCAGAGCACCCCGGCGTCGTCGCGCAGCGACGGACTCGCGTCGACCGGCAGACGGCCGAGGACGAGCGAGTCTACCCGGATCGTCCCGTCGTCCTCGATCGTGATCGGCGTGTGACGCGCGATCATTTCCGGGAACCTCTCGATCATGGTCGCGATATCGGCCTCCCACCCCCGCCCCGGGTACAGCTTCGGGTCCAGCGCCAGACGCACGTTCCAGATCCTGCGTCCCAGGTCGAGGTGTTCCTGCACCTGCGCGGGGATGCAGGGGTCGCTCATCGGGGCGGTGCGCTCGAGCGAGCGCCGCACCTCGGCGGCGATGTCCTCCCTCCTCTCCACGTTCCAGAACTTGTATCCGAGGCCGTCCACCATCGGGTTGTCGTCGCCGAGGATGAACGAGACGGGAGTTTCCTTGTACAGCACGACCGCCTTGCCGGTGAGGAACGCCGCCGTCGCCTCGACGACTCCGCCCTCGTCGGGCACGCGCCCGTTCATGTTGAACACGATGCCGTGGCACCATTCGACGACCATGAAGATGTCGAGCGCGAACACCGCATGGCGAAGAATCGGGGTGTAGAGCAGGACCATCGGGGCGAGCTTCGGGGTCTCGATGTACTGCATGACGGCCTTCAGCTCGAGGCCGTCGCGTTGCGGGAGGAAGATCTCGAAGCCGGCTTCCTCGAGCATCAGGCCGATCTCGCACTGCTCCGTTTTCTCGGCGGGGCTGAACATCGGCCCGGCACAGTAGATCCTCGGGAGATCGGTGTTGCGGGGGATGGATCGGGTCGGATCTTCGCAAGCGGTGGTCATCGCGGGGCCTCCTTTTCACTGTCGTTGTCGTCGCTCGACCGTCGGCGCGACGGACGAGTCGCCATGAAGTCAGCCTGTCGTCGTAGCACCCGCCTCGCGGAGCAGCGCCGCCGCGGCCTCGACGTCGCAGGTTCCGGCGCCCTCCGACGTGCGTTCGAGAATCGGTCCGAGAAGGCTGCGAACCTCCGTCTCGCGACCGCCCTGGGCCGCCCAGAGACGCGCCAGGCTCGTTGCGGCCCGCAGTTCCAGCGCGAGCGTCCCGCGAGCGCCGGCGTCCGCGACCGCGGCGCGTAGTCCCTGTTCGCCGTCGTCGACCGACGTGTCCAGCAGCATCTCGCCGCGGATTCGCAGCAGCTCCGGCATGAAGTACGGCTGGTCCATCGCGCTCGAGACGGCGAGCCCGAGCTCGGCCGTCGCCAGCGCCTCGTCGCGACGACCGACCGCGGCAAGAGCTTCGGCGCGCAGCGACAACGCGAACCCGGCGCCGGACTGCTCGTTCGTGGTCGAGAGGATCTCGGTGCCGCGATCGATCATCTCCAGCCCGACCGGATCGCGATACCGCCAGGCGCGCGCAGCGCCGCGCATGACGAGCGAGAGCGCGTGCCAGACCGGGAACCGGAGCTCGACCGCCATCGCCTCGACCTTCGCGGCGACCTCGAGAAGCGGTTCGGTCTCCCGTCGCAGCAGGCGGGAGAACGAGAGGAACGTGAGGGCCATGGCCATCGTCTGGGACGAACGGATCGAGGACGCGTGCGCGAGGCCGGCGAGCGCCGAGTCGAGCGAGCGATCGAAGTGCCCCAGCCACCAGTGCGCGAGCGACGCAGCGCCGTGCGCGATGACCGCCTGGTCGTAGCCGATGCCGTAGGTGACCAGCTCGTAATCGCCGGGCAGGTAGTGACGCAGGGACTCCTCGGCGTGCTCGAGCGCCGCGCGACCGTCGCCGCGGTAGAACATCGCCTGCGCCAGCGTGCCGTGGCCGCGCAGCGCCGAGAGGCGGATCCCCCGTTCGCGGGCGACCTCCACCAGCCGCGTGGCCTGCTCGACAGCGGCCGCGCAGTCCCCGGTCTGCATCGCGTGGACGGCCGCGCCGTTGACCGCCGAGGACCACTCCTCGTAGTCCTCGACGACTTCGCCGAGCTCCGCCGCCCGCTCCCAGACCGAGCGGATCCCCGAGTCGCCGTACCCGCGCGTCGCCATGATCGCGTTGCCGAGAAGGATGCGCAGCGACAGCTCGTTGCGGTCGCGCTCGACCGAGGGCGCGCATTGCTCGATCGCCGAGAGTCCACGCGCGTAGTGGGCGAGACCTTCCTCGTACGCGGCCTCGCCGACCGCGCGCCGACCCGCAGCCCGCCACGCCCCGGCGGCTCCGAGCGGCTCACCGCCCTCGAACAGGTGGAACGCCAGGACTTCCGGCTGTTGCCGCACGCGCTCCGGCCACGCTCGCTCGATGGCGCGGGCCACGCGCCGGTGGACGCTGCGGCGGTTGCGTCGCAGCAACGTGCCGTAGACCGCGTCCTGCAGCAGCGCGTGCTTGAAGCACAGGTCGGCGTCGCGAGCCGTGCCCGACCAGCACAGGATCTCGGCGCGCACGAGTTCGGCGAGCGACGCGCGAAGCCGATCCTCCGGCTCGTCCACGATCGCGGCCAGCAGTCGGTACGGGAAGTCGCGCCCTAGGGCGGAGGCGATCTGGGCGACGCGCTTGGCTCCGCCGAGGCGATCGAGACGCGCGAGCAGGGAACCCTGCAGCGACGCCGGGATCTCGGTCGACGCGTCGATGCCGGTCGACGCGCGGCCCGACGCGGCGGCCTTGACGAGTTCCTCGACGAAGAGCGGAACGCCGCCGGCGCGGGCGGCGATGTCGCGGCGCACCGCCGCCGGGAGCAACGTGCTCTCGCGCATCCTCTCGACCAGCGCTTCCGCATCCGTCTCCGACAGACGACCGAGTTCCTGCGTGCTGACGTGTTCCGAGTCCGCCCACGGAACGACGAACTCGGGCCGGTGCGTCACGAGGCACAGCAAGGGAACGTCGGCGAGCCGCCGAAGCAGCAGGCTGAAGAACTCCCGGGTCGACGGATCGCTCCAGTGCAGGTCCTCGACCACGAGCACGGCGGGCTGTCGCGCCGCGAAGTCGTGAACCCAGTCGGCCAGCGCGACCAGCGCCCGGCGGCGCAGCCGTTCCGGGCTCTCCTCCGGGAACTCGCCCGGATCCACGAGCGAGAGAATCTTCCGGAACAACGGCAGCCAGTCGTTCGAGCCGATCGCGGGGCGCTCCAGCTCGGCGACGAGATCGCGACGTTCGGCGACCCCGCCCTTCTCGCGGTCGAGCCTTGCCAGCTGACCGACGAGTCCCAGCACCGGGAACAACGGGCTGTTGGTGGCGAGCGCGGAACAAGCGCATTCGAGCCACGCGTGCTCCCGAAGCGCGATCCGCTCGCGAAACGTGCGGATCAGCCGCGACTTGCCGACGCCGGCTTCCCCGGAGAGGAACAGCGCGCGTCCGTGGCCGCCCGTCACGGCCTCCCACGCATCCTCGAGCCGGCGCAGGTCCGCTTCGCGTGCGACGAGCGGCGTGTCGTCCCTGCCCTCGCCGGCCGGACCGCGCGAGACACCCCCTTCTTCGACGATCGTATACGCCCGGAGCGCCTGCGCGCCGGCCTGCCCGCCGATCGATCCCCGCTCGACGGCCGCGAAGCCGCCGCGCACGAGATCGAGCGTCGTCGCGCTCACGCTGACGGTCGCGGGCGCGGCCTCCGCGAGGAGGGCGACCGCGAGGTCGACGGTGTGGCCCGGCGCCGATCTCGACGTCGCTTCGCGCTGGCGCCCGCCCCCGACCACGACGGGGCCGGTGTGGATGCCGGCGCGGGCGGCCAGGCGCAGATCCAGCCCGCCACGACGACCGAAGCGGAACTCGCGCAAGGTCGCGACCATGTCGAGGCCGGCAAGGATCGCGCGGCGCGGATCGTCCTCGTGCGCGTGCGGGTATCCGAAGTAGACGACCAGCGCGCTGCCGGCCGACCTCGCGACCTCGGCATCGTAGCGCTCCAGGACCGACGCGCACAGGTCCTGGTATTCCTGGAGCACGTCGTCGAAGTCCTCGATGTCGAGCGAAGCCGCGAGCGCGGCCGAGTCCACCAGGTCGCACACCAGCACGGTCAGCTGCCGCTTCTCGAGCATCGGTGCGGGGGGCGGGACCCGCGGCGGCGAAGGTCGCCGCCGCGCCGTCGCGAGCGTCGGCGTCCGCTGCTCGATCTCGCCGAGCGCGGCGGCGGATCCGAGGAGCGCCGCGACGCTGTCGGGACGCCGTGCCGGATCGGGTTCGAGCATCCACTCCACGAGAGAGCGCAGGTCGGGATCGAGTTCCCCGGGCAAGCCCGGCACGCTGCGCCTCGCTTCGATCGCCTCGAGGAAGTTCTGATGCGCGAACAGCCGCCGGCCGCTTGCCGCCTCGGCGACCACCAACCCCAGGCTGTAGATGTCGGAGCGATGATCGACGCGTCCGCCGAAGAGCCCGAACTGCTCCGGCGACGCGTAGGAAACGCGTCCCTTGAATCCCTCCTGGATCGTCTGCTCGCCGGTCGCCACGAGCTTGGCCAGCCCGAAGTCGATCAGCTTGGCCCGCTCCGGCCGTCCTTCGGGAAGAAGGATGTTGTCGGGCGAAACGTCGCGATGGATCACGCCGCAGGCATGCGCGGCGGCCAGCCCCTGGCCGATCCGCTGCAGCAGCACCCTGGCCCCGCTCTCGTCGAAGTCCGGTCCGGAAAGCCACTCGGCGAGGCTCGGGCCCTCGATGAGTTCCATGACCAGGTAGAAGCGACCCGCGTCGTCCCGCAGCAGGTCCTCGCAGCGCACGACCGCCTCGTGCTGCACGTCCAGCAGCGCGTGCGCCTCCCGCAGGAAGAACTCGGCCGCGAACGGATCGTCGGACTGGTCGGCGCGGATCACCTTGATCGCACGCTCGACCCCGAGCACGGGCTCGAGCGCGCGGAACACGGCTCCCATGCCCCCCTGGCGCAGTTCGCCGAGGAAGCGGTAGTTTCGAGGAAGGACGGGCGAGGGATTCATCGGGTGCGGGCCGAGCCAAGGCTCCGGTTCCGGCAGACCGTCCGCTACCCCTCGAAAGCGGCCGGCCCGTCGCGGAACGACGCGGCGCACCGCTTATAGGAACGTGACCAAGGTGAGGGAAGTGTTTCGCGCCGGCCCCGCGTCGGCTGGCGTCCGATCCGCCCGGAAAGTGGGGCCGAGTGCGAATAAACCGGCTTTGACACCCGTCAGGGCGCGCAATAGAAACCTTGGTTCACCGACACTGAACATGCAGGACCACGCGAGCATGCCCAGAGCCGTCGCCTTCCCGAAGCCTTCCCCTACCCCGGACGCCCATGATTGAAGTCAAGAACCTGACGAAGTCCTACGGGTCCATTACAGCGGTCGACGACGTGTCGTTCACCGTCGCCAGCGGGGAAGCCGCCGGCTTCCTCGGCCCGAACGGCGCCGGCAAGACGACCACGATGCGGATCCTGACCGGCTTCATGCCGGCCACGTCCGGCACGGTCACCGTCGACGGCTTCGACGTCTTCCAGGACTCCTTCGAGGTCCGCCGCCGGATCGGGTACCTGCCCGAGACGCCGCCGCTGTACCTCGAGATGACCGTGCGCAGCTACCTGCGCCACGTCGCGAAGCTGAAGGCGCTGCCGCGGAACGAAGTTTCCAGCGCCGCCGACCGGGTGATCGACGAGTGCGGCCTCGGCCATGTCGCCGGTCGGCTGTGCGGGCACCTGTCGAAAGGCTACCGCCAGAGGGTCGGCCTCGCCCAGGCCCTGATCCATCGTCCTTCCGTGCTGATCCTCGACGAACCGACGGTCGGCCTCGACCCGGCGCAGATCATCGAGATCCGCGAGCTGATCACGGGCCTGGCGGCCGAGCGCACGGTGATCCTCTCGACCCACATCCTTCCGGAGGTCCAGCAGATCTGCCGCAAGGTCGTCCTGATCAACTCCGGCCGCATCGCGCTCGAGGCGAACATGGCCGACCTCGTCCGCGAGCGCAGCCTCGAGGAAGAGTACCTCCGGCACGTGACCGGCGACGCGAACTTCGGGGCGCGCCCCGCCGCCGGGGAGGCCGCCCATGCGTAACGTGCTCGCGATCGCGTGGCGCGACATCCGCGCCGTCTTCGTCTCGCCGATCGCCTACGTCGTGCTGACCGGCTTCACGCTGCTGGCCGGCTGGTTCTTCTTCAACATGCTCGGGCAGTTCAACCGGCTCGCGGCGCAGTACTCGATGCTGCAGGGCATGGACACGACCTGGCTGAACCTGAACGACGCGGTCATCGCGCCGCTCATGCACAACCTCTTGTTCGTGCTGCTGATCGTGATCCCGATGATCACGATGAGGAGCTTCGCCGAGGAAAAGAGCCAGCAGACCTTCGAGCTGCTGTTCACCTCGCCCGTGCGCGTCGGCGAGATGGTCCTCGGCAAGTACCTGGCCGGCGCCTTCCTCGTCACGCTGATGAGCCTGCTCGCGTTCGTGTTCCCGGCGATGCTGTTCGCGTTCGGCAACCCCGAGATCGGCATGACGTTTGCCGGCATGCTGGCCCTGTACCTGACCGCGCTGTCGTTCGTGGCCGTCGGCAACTTCACGTCGGCGCTCACCAGCAACCAGATCATCGCGACGATCACCGCGCTGGTGCTGCTGTTGCTGCTCTTCGTGATCAGCTGGCCGGCCGAAGGCGCGAGCCCCGCGGTGGCCGGCGTGCTCGGCTACCTGTCGGTGTCGAACCATTTCAGCAGGATGGTCAAGGGGGTCATCGAGTCGAGCGACCTCGTCTACTTCGCGAGCCTCGCCGGCATCTTCCTGTTCCTGACCCACCGCGCGGTGGAATCGAACCGGTGGAAGTAACCATGGGCAAGCGCGCACCGATCCTCGGAATCACCGGCCTCGTCCTCGTCCTGTTCGGCCTGATCGAGCACGTGATGACCATGAACCCGATGCTCGGGTTCTGGGATTTCGGCTGGTTCTCGCTCTCGCACATCGGCGCCGGCCTCGTCTGCATCGCGTGGTTCTTCGCGTCCGGCACCGGCTCGCTGACCGAGTTCGTGCGGCGCCGTTCGACGCGCTACGGGACGAACGCGGTCGTCTACTCGCTCGTCTTCCTCGTCGTCGTCGTGATGCTGAACGTGCTCGGCGTGCGCTACAACAAGCGCTGGGACATGTCGTCGGCCGGCGTCAACAGCCTGACCGAGGCGTCGAGGCAGGTGCTGGACAAGCTCGACCAGGACGTCGAGATCCTCGCCTTCGTCGGCCCCCAGGAGAAGCCGTTCGTCAAGGAGGTCTCGGAGATCTACGGCCACTACAGCGGCAAGCTGAAGTGGCAGATCATCGACCCGCAGGTCAGCCCCGAGATCGCCCAGCGCGAGCTGATCCAGTCGATCCCGACGCTGAAGATCAAGATGGGCGACCGCTCGACCACCGTCGACAAGGTGGACGAGGAGGCGATCACCAACGGCATCCACAAGGTCGCCACGAGCGCGCAGAAGAAGGTCTATTTCCTGACCGGCCACGGCGAGCCCTCGATCGACGAGAAGGAACAGCCCGGCGGCATGGGCCTGTTCGCGGACACGCTGCGCAACCAGAACTACGAGGTCGCGAGCCTGTTCGCGGGCGAGGGCGAGGCGATCCCCGCCGACGCCGCGGTGCTGGTGGTCGCCACCGGCGAACGCAGCCACTTCCCCGCCGAGATCGACAAGATCCGCGACTACCTGAAGAAGGGCGGCAGCGTGCTCGTGCTGCTCGAGCCGAAGAAGGATCCGGAACTCGTCGGGTTCGCCCGCGAGCTCGGCCTGCGCGTCGGCGACGACATCATCCTCGACCAGCAGGTGCGGTTGTTCCAGGGCGCCACGATCGGCTTCGACGCGATCGTCTCGGAGTACGGCAAGCACCCGGCCGCGAAGGCGCTGACCGAACGCAGCCTGTTCTCGCTGTCGCGCTCGGTCTCGCCCGCGCTGCCCGAGGAAGGTGCGCAGCCGGGACCGGTGGTCTTCGAACCGCTCGGCTTCACGTCGATGACGAGCTGGGCGGAAACCGACATCGAGCGCGTGTTCAACCAGGGCGAAGCCGAGCTCTCCGAAGTGGACATCCGCGGCCCCGTCCCGGTCGGAGCCGCCGGCGAGGCGTCCGTGACCGTGCTCGGCGGCGAGGCCGGCAAGTCGCTGAAGGTCGCGGCCTTCGGCGACACGAGCTTCCTGACGAACCAGTACCTGCGCCAGCTCTACAACGACGCCGTCGGACAGAGCGTCGTCGGCTGGCTCGCGGGCCAGGAGGAGCTGATCTCGATCGCTCCGCGCGTCGTGCGCGCGTCGCGCGCCTACCTCGGCGACGCGGAAGCGCGCACGGTGTTCTACCTCTCGGTGCTGGTGCTGCCGGAGCTGATCCTCCTCGCCGGCATCGTCGTCTGGTGGAGGCGTTCGTCGCTGTGAGCTTCCTGCGCACGCTGCTGCTGGCCCTCGTCGCCGTCGGGCTCGGCGCGTACGTCTACTACGTCGAGCTGCCGTCGATGGAGCGCGAGGCCAAGGGCGACATCCTCGTCGACGTCGACCCGGCCGCGGTCGAGAAGGTCCGCCTCGCCTACCCGGACGGCAGCGCCATCGAGGTCGTCCGCGACGGCGACCAGTGGAAGATGACCGAACCGGTCGCCTACCCGGCCGAGAAGGGATCGATCGAGTCGTTCCTGACCACGGTCCGGGAAACCAAGATCGAGCGGCGGCTCGGCAAGGACGAAGTGCAGGCGCTCTCGACCTACGGCCTCGAGGGCGAGACCGGCTCGCAGGCCCGCCTCGAGCTGACCACGACCGGCGGCGCGAAGCTCCCCGCGGTCGTGCTCGGGATCGCGACTCCGGTCGGCTACCAGGCCTTCGCGCGCCGCGAGGACAGCGACGAGGTCCTCGTGATCCCGCTCCTGCTGCAGTCGAGCGCCGTGAAGAAGCCGGAGGAGCTGCGCAAGAAGACGATGTTCGACGCGGACAGCACCGGCGTCCGCCGCGTCGTCATCGACAAGCCCGGCGAGAAGATCGAACTCGAGAAGCGCGGCGAGGGATCCTGGGCGATGCTCTCGCCGATCGCGGACGCGGCCGACGCCGAGTCGGTGCGCTCGATGCTCGACTCGATGGCGACGATCGACGCGATCGCGTTCTTCGACGGGCCCGCGGCTGACCGGGTCGCCTTCGGACTCGTCGACGGCGCGACCCGCTTCCGCGCCGAGCGCGAGGACGGCGGCGCGACCGAGTTCGCGATCGGCAAGGAAGCCGCGGACGCCCCGGCCGGTTTCTACTTCGAGCGCACGAGCGACGGGCAGGTCGTCAAGGCCCCGGACTGGGTCGGCACGAAGTTCGCGCCGGCGCCCGCCGAGCTTCGCGAGAAGCGCCTCCTGTCGTGCAAGGTCGACGAGATCCGAAGCCTTCGATGGACCATCGGCGGCGACGCGTTCACGATCTCCCGCGAAGCGCCGGGCAAGCCGTGGACGATCTCGCCGGAGCGGCCCGGCGAAGTGCTGAACCAGCGCATCGTCGACAACGCGGTGAGCGGCCTCGCGCTCGCGCGCGCCGACCAGGTCGTCGGGGATGCGTCTTCCGATGCCGACCTCGTGAAGTGGGGTCTCGACGCGCCGACCGCGCGGCTGGAGATCGACGGATCGAACGGCCCCTGCGCCGCGCTCGCCGCCGCTCCGGCGCCCGAGCCGCCGGCCGCCGAAGGCGCACCCAGGCGCCCGTCGGCGCGCAAGTACTACGTGAAGAACGCCGGACGCACGGCGGTGTTGCTCGCCTCCGAGCACGAGTACTCGCGCCTCGCGATGAAACGGCCGGCGTTCGTCGACTCCGCGCCGAAGGCCACGCCAGCCGCCGGCAGCGACGCTCCGGCCGCGGCCCAGCCTGCGCCCGCGAGTCACTGAAGACCGGCCGTAGCCGTCTCGTCCGGAGCGCGCTTCAGCGCGCGAGCGGCCCGGCCGCGCGCCTTCAGCGCGCGAGCGGCATGGTCGACGGTTGCTCCGTGACGTGCTCGGGCAGCAGCACGCGCACCCTCCTCACGGTCCGCGGGGAGGAATCCTCGACGACCAGCACGACGCCCCCGCCGGCGGCCAGCCGCGCGCCGCGGTTCGGGATGCCGGCCGCCAGGTGCACGCAGAGGCCACCCACGGTCGTGAAGTCCGGCCCCTCGGCCAGCGTCAGGTCGAACGCCCGGTTGAGCTCGCGAACCGGCGCGTCCCCGCGCGCCCGCACCGACCCGTCGGGCTGCCGCGCGAACGGCGCTTCCATGTCGTCGCCGTCCCGGAACACTTCGCCGACGAGTTCCTCGACCATGTCGTCGAACGTCACGAGGCCCGAGAACGCGCCGTGCTCGTCGACCGCGACGGCGAGCCGGCTGTTCTCGCGCTGCAGGAAGCGAAGCACGTCGATGGCCGGCACCGATTCCGGGAAGACCTTCGCCGGGCGCAGCAGGTCGCGCAGCACGATCGCCCCCTTCTCCCAGTCGACGGCGATCACGTCCTTGGCGCTGACGTAGCCGAGGATGTTATCGATCGAGTCCGCGTAGACCGGGATCCGCGAACGGCGCCGCGCGATCAGGAACTCGCGCACCTCGCGTTCGCCGGCGTCGACCGGCAGCGCGTCCACGCGGCCGCGCGGAACCATCACCTCGCGCAGCGTGAGCTTGTCGAACTCGAGCGCGCGCGAGGCGATCTCGCCCGCGTGCTCGTTCAGGGCGCCGGTCTCCGTGGCCTCCTCCACCATCTGCTGCAGCTCCTCGGTGGAGATGCGCGCCTCGATGAAGTTCGTGCGGTCCGAGAACGGGCGCAGCACCGCGTTCGAGCTCGTGGTCAGCAGCCACACGAGCGGCCTGGCCGTCCAGGCGAGCGCCTGCAGCGGCCCCCCGAGCAGCAGCGCGAAGAACTCGGCCCCGCGCAGCGCGAGCGACTTCGGCACGAGCTCGCCGAGCACGAGCGAGAGGAAGGAGATCACGACGACGACGACGGTGAGAGAGACCTCCTCGGCGTACCCGGCCAGCCACGGGACGGCCTCGACGAACGGCTCGAGGTGGTGCGCGATGCTGTAGCCCCCGAACGCCGCCGCGGTCGCGCCGACGACGGTGATGCCGATCTGCACCGTGGCTAGGAAGCGCTCCGGGTGGGCGCGCAGGGTCGCCACGGCGGCGGCCCCCGCCCGCCCTTCGTCGACCAGCTGCTGAAGTCGCGTCCGGCGCAGCGACACGATCGAGATCTCGGCCGCGGAAAACACCCCGTTCACGACGATCAGCGCAAAGACGATCAGGAACTCGGTCAGCATCTCGGTACAACCCGGCGTCGCCCCATCATGGCCCTGTGCCCCGGGAGGTTCGAGCCTCGGCCCTTGCGGCGCCTCCTCGCTCGAGCGGAATGCTCCGCGCGCCGGGCGGGCACGGCCAGCGCGCGGAGCCGGACGCGAGAACTGCCCCGCTCCGCGAACGCCGGCCCGGGCGCAGGGGCCGGCGTTTGACGAAACGGCCGGGGCAGCTACAGCCATCCCCGATGTTGCGTCGCCGCGCCCGCTCCGTCCTCTCGCGCCTGCTGGTCGCGGCGTTCGCGCTGTGGCTGCCGGCGGCGACCGGCCAGGGCGGCAGGGCGACGTGCGTTGCCGCCGCGGCGTACGCGAAGTCGCTGACCGAGCGCCCGCACCTGTCGTGCCACGGCGAGAACGGCACGAAGAAGCGCTGCTGCTGCAACAGCGAGGCGACCATCCGCGCCGCGGCGTGCGGCTGTCACGACGGCCAGAGCCTGCACCCGGCGGCGGCCCACGACCCCACGATCACGAGCTGGGCGGTCGTCGCCGGCGCGCGGCCGGGCCTTGCCCACGACTCGGCCCCGCCTCGTCCATCCCCCGCCGGGCGCCTCGCGGACGCCCCCGATCCCCCTCCCCCGCGCTCCTTCGCCTGAGAGCCGATCCCCGACCTCGCCTGGATGGCCGCCTGCTCCGCAGCGGCCGTCCCGGGTCGCGGGAAAGGCTCCGGGATCGCACCGGAAACGATTCGACCTGCGCGCTCTCCGTGGCCTGCGCCCCGGAAGCTGCGCTCGCGCGTTTTTTCGCGCCGTCGCGTTCGACCGCGAACGCGACGGCGCCCGGACAAGGAGAACGAACACGATGAAACCGCACAGTGCGGCGACGGCGCGACGCGCCGTCGCCGCGATCGTCTGCGCCCTCGTCGCCCTCGTCGCCGCGCGCGGCGAAGCCTGCGACCTCTGCGCGATCTACACGGGCTCGCTGATGCGAGAGGCCAGGACCGGAGTCTTCCTGGCCGTCTCGGAGCAGTACTCGAACTTCGACGACGTCCAGCAGGACGGCCGCGACGTCCCCAACACCGACGACGAATGGCTTCACAGCTCGATCACGCAGGTCGTGCTCGGCTACCAGATCCTGCCGGAGATGGCGGTGCAGCTGAACCTCCCGCTGATCTCGCGCGAGTACCGGCGCCTCGAGGACGGCGTGCCGACGCGCGGCGATGTCGGCGGCGCCGGCGACTTCTCGCTGGTCGCGCGCTACGCGCCGATCAGTCGCGCGGTCGGACCGGTCCTCGTGCGCGCCGAGCTGCTCGCCGGACTGAAGCTGCCGAGCGGCGACACCGACCTGCTGGCCGAGGAATCCAGCCACCACGGGGAGGA
>CAYYZO010000001.1:92561-108951 GCA_964476185.1 uncultured Myxococcales bacterium | reverse complement strand
ACGATCGAGTTCTTCTCGCCCTTCTTCACGTCGTCGCGCTTCCACTGGCCGATGCAGGGACCGCAGGCGTTCGCGAGCACCGAGGCGCCGACCTTCTCCAGCGAGGCCATCTGCCCGTCGCGCTGGATCGTCTCGAAGATCATGTCGCTGCCGGGGCTGACCAGCAGCGAGGCCTTCGACTTGTAGCCGTGGCTGGCGGCCTCCTCGGCGATCGCGGCGACCCGCGAGATGTCCTCGTAGGACGAGTTCGTGCAGCTGCCGATCAGGGCCGCCGTGAGGTGGTCCGGATAGCCTTCGCTCCTGACGGCGGCGGCCACCTCGGAGATCGGCCGGGCCAGGTCCGGCGTGTGCGGGCCGACCAGGTGCGGCTCGAGCGTCGACAGGTCGATCTCCACGATCTCGTCGTAGTAGGCCTCGGGGTTCTCGGCCGTCTCCGGGTCGGCCGTGACGAGGTCGAGGTTCTTCGCGGCCAGTTCGGCCAGCGCGGCGCGGCCGGTGGCCTTCAGGTAGGTGGCCATCCGCTCGTCGAACGGGAACACCGAGTTGGTCGCGCCGAGTTCGGCGCCCATGTTGCAGATGGTGCCCTTGCCCGTGCACGAGATGCTCGAGGTTCCAGGGCCGAAGTACTCGACGATCTTGTTGGTTCCGCCCTTGACCGTGAGCAGGCCGCAAAGCTTGAGGATCACGTCCTTCGGCGCCGCCCAGCCGTTCAGCGAACCGGTCAGCTTCACGCCGATCGTCTTGGGCAGGAGCACCTCCCACGGGAAGCCGGCCATCACGTCGACGGCGTCGGCGCCGCCGACACCCGACGCGCACATGCCGAGCCCGCCCGCGTTCGGCGTGTGGGAGTCGGTGCCGATCATCAGGCCGCCCGGGAACGCATAATTCTCGAGCACTACCTGATGGATGATGCCGGAACCCGGCTTCCAGAAACCGATTCCGTACTTGGACGAGACCGAGGCCAGGAAGTCGTAGACCTCCGAGTTCTCGCTGCGGGCGTGCTCGGTGTCGCTGGCCGCGCCGCGGTGGGCGAGGATCAGGTGGTCGCAGTGCACGGTGGTCGGGACCGCGACCGACGGCCGGCCGGCCTGCATGAACTGCAGCAGGGCCATCTGCGCCGTGGCGTCCTGCATCGCGACGCGGTCCGGGCGGAGCTCGACGTAGCTCTTGCCGCGCTCCAGCTCGGCCGTCTCCGGCGAGTCGAGGTGGCCGAGGACGATCTTCTGGGCCAGCGTGAGCGGCTTGCCGACGCGGCGGCGGACGACGTCCAGCCGCTGGCGCATCTTGTCGTAGACCTCGTGGACGAATTCGGGGCTGCTCTCGATCGTGGCCATCGGGCGTTCTCCTCGGCAGGAATGCCCGCCTATCGCACGAACCCGGCGGGTTGTCAGACGCCATTGCTGCATTGCGTTCGGCCGTGGAAGGAAGCGGGCGCGCGACCGCGGGGCCAACTCGTTTTCCGCGGATTCCGTCGGGCGCGCACGGCTGTTCCCGGGAGTGGCCGGACGAGTGGGATTGTTTTGCAAGATCGTGCTACAGCGCTCCCCGCGCGCCCGGCCAGTCGGGGCCGGGCGCGAAGACCGCGGCGCGAACCGTCGTGCCGACAACGGGCGGACGAGGGCGCCGCGAAGCCCGCGAGGAGACCATGCAGAGACTTCCGTTCACCGAAGAGCAGACCATGTTCCGCGAGTCCGCTCGCGAGTTCTTCAAGCGCGAGATCGGCCCCCACCGCGAGCGCTGGCGCGAGGCCGGGATCGTCGACCGGGAGGCGTTCCGGAAGGCCGGCGACGCGGGCCTCCTCTGCATGTGGGTCCCCGAGGAATACGGCGGCCTCGGTCTTTCGGACTTCCGCTACGAGCAGATCCTCATCGAGGAGAACGCCTGGCACGGCGATCCGTGTTTCTTCAACACGCTGCACAGCCGGCTGGTCGCGCCGTACATCGGGCACTTCGGCACCGAGGAGCAGAAGAAGCGCTTCCTGCCGAAGTTCATCTCCGGCGAATCGATCCTCGCCATCGCGATGACGGAGCCCGACGCAGGCAGCGACCTCGCCGGCATGAAGTCCACCGCGAAGCGCGACGGCGACGACTGGATCCTGTCCGGCCAGAAGACCTACATCTCGAACGGCATCCTCTCGGACGTCGTGATCGTCGCGGCCAAGACGGACCCGAACTCGACGCACGCGATGGGCCTGTTCCTCGTCGAGCGCGGGATGCCGGGCTTCGAGCGCGGCCGCAACCTCGCGAAGATGGGAATGAAGGCGCAGGACACGGCGGAGCTGTTCTTCGAGAACGTCCGGATCCCGGCCGAGAACGTGCTCGGCCCGCCCGAGGGCGGCTTCTTCATGCTGATGCAGGGGCTCGCCGAGGAGCGGCTGATCGCCGCGGTCGGCAACGTCGTCGGCTGCCAGATGGCGATGCAGGTCACGAAGGAGTTCGTCCAGGAGCGCAAGGTCTTCGGCAAGCCGCTCAGCAAGTTCCAGAACACGCGCTTCAAGCTCGCCGAGCTCGACGCCGAGATCGACATCGCGCAGACCTACGTCGACCGCGCCGTGCAGGTGCACAACGAGGGGCAGCTCACGTCCGAGGACGCCGCGCGCATCAAGCTCTACTCGAGCGAGCTCGCCGGCCGCACCGTGGACGCCTGCCTGCAGCTGCACGGAGGGGCAGGGTACATGGACGAGTACCCGATCTGCCGGATGTACCAGGACGAGCGCATCAACCGGATCCTCGCGGGCTCGTCCGAGATCATGAAGGAGATCATCGCCCGGCAGATCCTCGGGCGCTGACGATTTCGCAGGCGGCGAGGCCGGCCGGGGCCGAGCCGCCTGCGTTTGCGCAGGGCGGACGGTTTGCCGGCGGCGTTGCTCGAACGTTCGGCGGGGTCCGCGCCGCCGCGGTGGAGCGCCTCCCGGGCCGCGCAAGTTGACCCGAACGAAAAGCCCGTCTACACAGCGCGGTGCCGCGTTCGCGGCACCGCGGCCCCATCGTCTAGCGGTCTAGGACGTCGGCCTCTCACGCCGAAAACACGGGTTCGATTCCCGTTGGGGTCACCACTCTTCTTCCCGATCTCCGTCAGCGACTGCGCGCCTTGAACCGGGTCCCCGCGTCGTTCGAGGTCGATTCGTAGACGGCCTCCCAGCAGGGCGTGCCGTCGTTGCGCCGCAGCCTCGCCGTGACCGGTGAGTCGAGGTCGAGCGACGGAAGCGCGAGCCCCGCGCCGCGGCCCTTCATCGTGATGCGTCCCTTCGCGCCTTCGCGGATCTTCACCGACGAGATCCCTCCGAACGTCCCGGCCCGGTCCGACAGCGACGCGGTGTGCTCGCGCACGTCCCAGCACGGTTCGCCGCTGCAGTCCTGGCCGGCGGGTACGGTCGAGCTCAGCACGAGCGAATCGCCGTCGTAGACGCAAAGGGACAGGTCGGTGGCCACGTGTGGGGCGCCGAACTCGTCGAGTTCGATTGGAGTCTGGCTGCGCCACTTCCACAAGAGGCTGTCGC
Organism: uncultured Myxococcales bacterium; assembly: GCA_964476185.1. Classification (GTDB taxonomy): domain Bacteria; phylum Desulfobacterota; class Binatia; order UBA1149; family CAITLU01; genus DATNBU01. The sequence continues at coordinate 105,452 of CAYYZO010000001.1, read as the reverse complement.
GACCCGGGTCGGCCTCATCGCGACGAAGCCGAAGGGTGGAGCGGCCGGTCGGCGGAGCCTGGCACGGGTAGACGATGTCCGGCACGACGCAACCGGCGCCCGCGTCGCAGACCAGGCACGGATCGCACGCGACGTCTCCTCCCGGGATGCACGCTCCGGCGGCGCAGGACTCGGCGACGGTGCAGACGTTGCCGTCCTCGCAGCTCGTGCCGTCGCTCGCGGCCACGAGGCAGTCGGCGGAGCAGCAGTCCCCGCCCGTGTGGTTGCCGTCGTCGCAGGCCTCGCCGGGGTCGAGCACGCCGTTGCCGCAGGGGGTGCAGATCTCGAGTTCCCAGGCGTCGAGCGTACCGGCATGGCCGGCCGAGCCGTCCACGATCGTGAGCGTCCAGGTCCCGGCCGCCGTCTCGCCGTCGAAGGCCGAGAAGCTCTCCTCCGGCCGCCGCAGCAACGAATCGTCGGTCGCGGGGCAGACGAGCGGCCCGACGGCGTCGTCGCCAAGGTACAGCCCGAAATCGTCGGCCGGGCCGCAGATCTGCGAGAACATCGTCCGAGAGGTCGCATCCGGGCTCGTCAGCAGCGCGTCGAGTTCGCCGAGGTGCGGGTGCGTCCCGTTCAGGCGCACGCGTACCGAGGTGACCTCGCCGACCGCCGCGACATCGATGGTGGACATCGTCGCGCCGGCGTCGACGAGAAGCTTCGGGGCATCGACGGATTCGTAGACCGGGCAGACCTGGCCGGTGTTGCCGATCTCGAACGGGACCTCGATCACGTTGTTGGCTTCGTCCTCCTCCGGAAACACGCCGTCGGGGTCGATCGTCACTCGGATCCTGTACAGGCCGTCGGGCAGCGCGGAGTCGGTGATGTCGACGTACTGGCAGGGAAGTCCGTAACTGTAGACGTCGCTGCATCCGGCCGACAGGCCCTGGTACGAGCAGCTGTACCTCGGGCTGTCGCAGGTCGTGTCGAGCAGGCAGAACCCGTACTTGAGCCCAACGGCGACGACGTTGCCGTCCGCGTCGAGGATCTCGTTCTGCGCGAAATGCTCGAAGTGCGCGTGCCCGTGGGACTGGCCGCACTCGAACAGCGGGTTCGCGCAGGTGGCGCCGGGATTCAGGCTGCAGTTCGGACACCCGGGATTGCCGAGAACGAGGTCGTCGGGGCCGACGTTGTGCGTGCGCAGGGAAAAACTGACGAGCCGGCGACCGTAGCGGCCGCCGGCGCAGCCCTCGTCCACGTCGGCCCGAAGGACGTCTCGCACGATGACGCCGAGATCGTAGACCTCGGGGACGAGGTCCGGAAGCGCCGCCGCCGGACGGGCGGGACAGGCGGCGGCCAGCAGCGCCGCCAGCGCGAACCCGATTCGTCGATGCCGTTGCGTGACCATCTTCCCCCGTGCCGCGCCTCGAGCTTTAGCAGGAGCACGGCCTCGAGACAGCCCCGCGATCGGGAATCCGGCGGCGTTTCCCGCACGGATCGTCGCGGTCGATGTGGCGTCACCGCAGCCGCTCTGGCAAGTCAGGCGACCGGGAGACCCTCCGATGCGAGTTTTCGACAAGATCCTGATCGACGGCCGCTGGGTGGCGCCGCACGGTTCCGGCCACTTCGACATCGTGAACCCGACGACCGAGGAGGTCTGCGGCCGCATTCCGCGGGCGGACGCGACCGACGTCGACCTCGCCGTGCGCGCCGCGCGCGCCGCGCTCGTCGACTGGAAGCTCCTGCCCGCGGCCGAGCGCGGCAGGCGCCTGAAGGCCGTGGCCGACGAGATGGACGCCCGCGCGGCCGAACTCGGCGACGTCATCGTCGAGGAGCTCGGTTCGCCCGCGGCCATGACCGCCCAGTACATGGTCGGCTTCCCGGCCTCGACGATCCGCTTCTACGCCGATCTGCTGGTCGGCGGCGGGTTCGAGTTCGAGGAGCGCATCGGCAACTCGATCGTCGTGCGCGAGCCGAAGGGCGTCGTCGCCGCGATCACGCCGTGGAACTACCCGATCCACCAGATCACGGCCAAGGTGGGACCGGCGCTCGCGGCCGGCTGCACGGTCGTGGTCAAGCCGAGCTGCGAGGTGGCGCTCTCGTGCTTCCTGTTCGCCGAGATCGCCGGAAGGCACCTGCCGCCCGGCGTGTTCAACTTCCTGTCCGGCAAGGGCAGCGAGATCGGCGAGGCGATGGCGACTCACCCGGAAGTCGACATGGTGTCCCTGACGGGCAGCACCGACGTCGGGCGCCGGATCATGGCGCTGGCCGCCCGGACCATCAAGGACGTTTCGCTCGAGCTCGGCGGCAAGGCGGCCAACGTGATCCTCGACGACGCCGACCCTCAGGTGATCCGGGCCGGGGTGCACCATGCCTACACGAACGCCGGCCAGACCTGCGCGGCGTGGACGCGCATGCTCGTGCCGCGTTCGATGCACGAGGAGGCGTGCCGGATCGCCAAGGACGTGGCCGAGAACGTGATCCTCGCCGGGGATCCGCGCGTCGCGCCCGCGCCGGGCACGACGAGGATGGGGCCGCAGGTCAGCCGTCACCAGTACGAGAGCGTGCTTGGGCACATCCGGCGCGGGATCGAGGAGGGCGCGACCCTCGTCGCGGGCGGTCTCGAACGGCCCGAGGGGATCGAGCGCGGCTACTTCGTCCGACCGACCGTGTTCGGGGACGTACGACCGGAGATGTCGATCGCGCAGGAGGAAATCTTCGGTCCGGTCCTGACGATCCTTCCGTACGAGGACGAAGAGGACGCGATCCGCATCGCGAACGGCACGATCTTCGGGCTCGGCGGCGCGATCTGGTCGGCGGACGTCGAGCGCGCGATGCGGGTGGGGCGCCGCATCGACACCGGCGGGATCGACATCAACGGCGGCACGTTCAACACGCTGGCGCCGTTCCGAGGCATCAAGCAGTCGGGCATCGGCTGCGAGCTCGGCGTGCACGGCCTCGAGGAGTACCTGACGACGAAGTCGTTCCAACTGCCGGTGGACGGCAAGATCGCCGCTTACCTCGAGGGCCGCTTCGAATCGCGCCCGCCCCGCCCCGCTTGAGGCAGGATTCCCGCGCGGGATCCTTTGCCTACGGGGAAATCTCCGCAGAGGCGTTGCTAGCCTTCCGAAGCCGCGCTTAACCTTCCAGAAGTCTTCGAGCGCGCGCGGCTTCGAAGCCTTGGAACGGGTTCAGGCTCGACTCCCGCTGGGGGGTGACCGCGCAACGCCGGGCGGCGCCGGGTGCCGGCTCGGCCGACGCGGCCGACGCCCGGACGCCGGAACGGCTCGAAGCGCCGGGAAGCCCGGGACGCATGGAGAAGTTCGAGGGGGAGCCAGTGAACGCGAGTCCAGGACTGGAGTTGATGAGTCGAAGCGCGTCCGCGCAGGCCGGATGGCTGGCGTTGCCGGTGGCGGTGTCGGCGCTGCTCTTCTACTTCGACCTCCGCACGCCGGACCGGATGATCTTCGGGCTGCCGTACCTGCTCGTCGTCGCGCTCGCCCAGTTGTCCACCGGCGGCCTCGCCGCCACCGTCGCGGCCGCCGCCGCGGCCGTCCTGGTTGCCGTCGCCCCGATCCTCTCGCCGGTCCCGACCACGGTCGACCCGTCCTGGCTCGTCGTCGTCGGTCGCGGGGCGGTCGTCGCTTCGATCGCGATGATGCTGCTGTTCCTGCGCCAGCGCGACGAGGCCCGCGAGGAACTGCGTTCGAAGATCGACGTGCTCGAGAATTCGACGAACCATCGCAGCGACGAGCTTCGCCTCGTCAACGCGCAGCTCCATCGCGAGATCGCCGAGCGCCGGCGCGCCGAGCTTCGATCGGGCTATCTGGCGTCCATCGTGGAGAGCTCGGCCGACGCGATCATCGGCCAGTCGCTCGACGGCACGATCGTCAGCTGGAACGAGGGCGCCACGCGCGTCTACGGCTACCGGCGAGCCGACGTGATCGGCAAGCCCTCGGCGAGCCTGCTGCCGAGCGAGCGCGAAGAAGAACTCTCGTCGCTGTTGTCGCGGGTCGCGCGACGCGAGCGTATCGAAGAGGTCGAGTCGATCCGGGTGCGGGCCGACGGCACGACCTTCGACGTCTCGGCGAGCTTCTCCCCGATCCTCGACGAGAAGGGCGCCGTGATCGGCGCGTCGGTGATCGAGCGCGACATCACGCGCCGCATGCACGCCGAGCAGGCGCTGCAGAGCCTCAACGCCGAGCTCGAGGAGAAAGTCCGCCAGCGTACCGAGGACCTGGAGGCCGCCGTCGGCGAACTCGAGGCCTTCAGCTACTCCGTCTCGCACGACCTTCGGGCTCCGCTCCGTGCCCTCGACGGGTTCGCCGAGAGCCTGCTCGAGGACGCTGGAGAACGCCTCGACGACGCGGAGCGGGACCTTCTTCACCGCATCCAGCGCGCGGCCGGCCGCATGGACCGCATCATCGAGGACCTGCTCCTGTTGTCTCGCGCCGGCAACGATCGCATCGAGAAGGAAGTCGTGAACCTCGGCGAGGTCGCGCAGTCGGTGATCGACGAGTTGGGGGTCGCGGCGCCGGATCGGAGCGTCGAGTGGGACGTCGGGGCCGGCCTGCTCGCCTGGGGAGACCCGGGTCTGCTGCGCCTGGTCGTGCAGAACCTCCTGGGGAATGCGTTCAAGTACACGGCGCAGAAGGAACGGGCGCGCATCTCGTTCGGCGTGGAGAGCCGCACGCCGGAGTTCGTGACCTACTTCGTGTCGGACGACGGCGCAGGGTTCGACGCCGGGCTCGCGGAGAAGCTGTTCCGCCCATTCTCGCGCCTGCACCGCAGCGAGCAGTTCGAGGGGACGGGAATCGGGCTGGCGACCGTCGAGCGCATCGTCCGTCGTCACGGGGGGGCCGTGTCGGCCGAGGGGCGACGCGGGGAAGGGGCGACGTTCCGTTTCCGCCTGCCGGTGCCGAAGCGGTCGCGCGTGCGTCCGGACGGCGAAGCGGATCCCGGGCTCGACCGGTTGCCGGGATCGCCGGCGCCTGTCGTCGCGGGCGCCTGATCGCCACCGGGTGCGGCTCGGGACCGCCTCCGGGAATCCACTCGCCGCGCCGCGCGGCTGACGATGGCGCGCCGGCAGTCGATCGCCGCCGGGTGCTGGCTCCTCGCGGACCGGCCGTGTATCGTCGGCGACCGAACGACCGTTTTCCGGTCCTCTTTCCCAGGCGAGGAGATTGTCCGTGTCCAGCGATCCGATGACGTTCGATGCCGAGCTCACCCTGCGCGCCCAGATCCAGGCGCGAGCGGACCATCCGGAGGCGGCGAACCGGCCGTTCCTCCGGCAGCACGACAGGACCTGGACCTACGGACAGTTTCGCGACGAATCGACGAGGGTAGCGCATTTCCTGCTCGGTCGTCTCGGCGCGGTCGACGACCGGCGGCCCGGCCACGTGGCCATGCTGCTCGAGAACCATCTCGAGCTCCTGTCGCTGTTCGGCGGTTGCGGGATCGCCGGCCTGACGCTGTTCGGCGTCAACAACGGCCTGCGCGGCGCCACGCTCGCGGGGGTGCTCAACCAGTCGCGCGCGCGTGTCCTCGTCGTCGACGAGAAGTTCCGCGAGGAGGTCGAGAAGGTGCGGGGCGACCTCCAGTCCGTCGCCGCCGAGAACATCCTCTACCTGCCCACGTCGGGAGAGGCGCTACCGAAGGATTCGGACTACCTCGCGTGCCTGGCGAGCGAAGCCGGGCCGGCCGGCGTGAGCCTGCCGATGCCGGAAGCCGACGTGAACCCCGGCACCAACCTCATGATCATCTACACCTCCGGGACCACGGGGCTCCCGAAGGGCATCAACAACAACCACTTCAAGCTCTGCGCGACCGGGGTCGGCGTCTCCTCGCGGCTCGAACTCGGTCGCGAGGATTGCGGCTATACCTGCATGCCGCTGTTCCACTCGAACTCGATGTTCATCGGCTTCATGCCGACGTTCTGGGTCGGGGCGCGGCTGGCGCTGCGCGAACGCTTCTCGGCCTCGAGCTTCGTGCCGGACGTGCTGTCCTGCGGGGTCACGTACTGGAACTACGTCGGCGAACCGGTGCACTACGTGCTCCAGCACCTCGCGAGGAAGTACGGCGACGACATCGGGCGACTTCGCGCGGAAGTGACGAATCACCCCGACAATCACCTCCGGTACGCGATCGGCAACGGAGCGTCGCCGCCGGACATCGACAAGTTCATCGACTGGCTGGGCCTCGAGGACATGTTCGAGTTGTACGGTTCGACCGAGGCGGCGATCGCGACCTACCGGCGCAAGGGCGACCCGCGCGGCAGCGTCGGCGAGATCCAGGATCCCGCCGTGAAGATCCTCGACAGCGCGGGGCGCGAGTGCCCGCCCGCGGACATCGCCGCCGACGGCCACATCCTCAACTACGACCAGGCGGTCGGCGAGATCTGCCGCGTCGCCGACGACACGTCGCTGTTCCAGGGCTACTTCGACAACGCGTCGGCCAACACCCAGAAGTACCGCGACGGGATCTACCACTCGGGGGACCTCGGCCACATCCTCGTGCGCGACGGCCGGCGGTTCCTGTTCTTCGACGGTCGCACGGACGACTGGATCCGCAAGGACGGGGAGAATTTCTCCGCGCTGCAGGTCGCGCGGTTGCTGCAGGAACACGAGGAAGTGACCCTCGCCGCGGCCTACGGCGTGCCGTGCGCCGTGTCCGACGAGCTCGTGATGGCCGCGCTGAAGCTGCGCGACGGGTCGTCGTTCGATCCGGTGGGCTTCTTCGATTTCTGTGAACGCCAGGTCACGGAGGGCGGGATGGACCGCAAGTGGTTCCCGGACTTCGTGCGCGTGGTGGACGATTTCGAGTATACGGGCACGCAGAAGATCCTCGTCCGCAACCTGAAGGCCGTGCACTTCCAGCCGGCCAGGGTCGGCGGACGCCTGTGGTGGCGCGAACGCGGGGACAAGGCGTTCAAGCCGTTCTCGGCGGCCGACTACGAACGCCTGCGGGAAGCGTTCGTGAAGGCCGAGCGCGTGCAACTCCTGGAGCGTTGAGGGCCGATGGAAGAAGAACGCGGGCAGCATTCCGAGGAGAACTGGCAGGTCAACGACCTTCGCAGCGGAGTCGCCAAGGTCTACGCGGACGCGAAGAGCCGCAACCAGACCGGCAAGTACGTGGCGGGCGCATGGGCCGCCTTCGTCCTCGTCTACGCGGCGCTGAACGTCACGGGGGTGGTCGGCGTCGCGCCGCCGGCCTGGGACTTCGCGGCCGGCGCCGGCGTCGTGTTCCTGGCGTTGCTCGGATACTCGTCCGGGCCGCTGTTGGCCGCGTCGGCCGTCATCCTGGCCGACCTGGCGATCCTCGCGTTCAACTTCCCGGAGCTTCGCGCACGCGGCGACAGCACGGAGTACGCGGCGGCGGCGCTGCGCGTGCTGGTCGGTCCGGCGGCGCTCTCGTTGACGGTCGGGGGGTATCTCGGCGCGCTTTCGATCGAGGCGTTCAAGCGGGGATTCAGTCCGGGACAGGACTGGAGGACGCGCATCAATCCCATGATGCTGCAGGCGGGCATCTTCGGGTCGTGCGCCGCGGCGCTCATCCTCGGGGCGACGATGTGGTTCGGCGCGATCAACGCCGGTTTCGCGCAGACTGATGTGAAGTGGAAGACGCGCGACTCCCTGATCCCCGATGTCGAGGTGCAGGTCGCTCGCCCGGAAGCGGAGAAGGCGGAAGTCGACCGCCGCGGCTCCAAGCACTTCCTCAATATCGAGATGCTGAACGGCAAGGGCGGCGACGACCTGCCCGATGCGACGGAGTATCCGGAGGCCGCGCGTCCGATCCCGACGCTCGCCGGGCTCGACGCGTACGCGAAACACCAGGTCGAGGACGCACACTGGTTCGGAGAAGACTCCGACGAGCAGGGGTGTGAGCTCGAGGCCCAGGGAAGACAGGACCGCTGCCGGGATGACCGCTGTCGGCATTGGGCGCGGATCTTCCTGCGGGCGTGCCTGACGAAGTGCCGCAAGACGGAGAAGTACTGCGACGGGGTGCCGCCGCCGATGAAGCTTCGACAGGGCGAGCTGTGGTCCCAGGGCCGCTGCGTCGGACGACCGCTCGAGATGTGCCGGGAGATGCTGTTCGCGGTGCAGGGCCACTGCCACCCGCCCGAAACGGACGTCGCGGCGAAACCGCGCTCCGGCGCCAAGTCCTCCGGGAACGGCGCGAAGCCGGCTCCCGCGAAGGACGGCTCGAGCGTCCCGGACGAGAGCGGGTCGCCGGCCGCGCCGACCGGGCCGGTCGGGAGCGGGGCCGACAAGAACTGAGCACCGCCGGGATTCGATCGACCGGCGTTTGACGGGGCCGGCACTTCGTATCATTTCGCGCCGGGAGCCGCCCGATGCCAGGGAACTCGCGGGAGGCTGCAAGCGAGGGGCGGTTCGTGGATCCGCGGATTCGCGCCGGCGCGCGGGGTGCCGGCGCGACCGGGCCCTGCTATCCGGTCCGCGATGCAGCGAATGCAGGGGAGTCGTCGTTGAGCCAGGAGCCGATTCGAATTCTTCTCGTCGAGGACGACGAGGACGACGCCTACCTTCTCCAGAGGGCCCTGACCAAGACGGCGCCTGGGCAGTTCCAGATCACGCTCGTGGGGACGTTGGACGCCGCGCGGCGAGCCCTGGTGACGCAGCCGTTCCACGTCGTGCTGTCGGATCTATCCCTGCCCGACAGTCGCGGCCTCGAGACGTTCGAGCGTATCCAGGAGGCGGACCCCGAGGTCGCCGTGGTCGTGTTGACCGGGAACGACGACGAGCGCCTCGCGGTGCGCGCCCTCAACGAGGGCGCCCAGGACTACCTGATCAAGGGCAAGGCGGAGGGACACACGCTCGTTCGCTCGATGCGCTACGCGATCGAACGAAACCGCAGCAAGAGGCTGGAACAGGACAACACGGCGCTCGCCAGCGAGATCCGGGCGCGCAAGCTCGCGCAGGAGGAACTCGAACGCGTGGCGGCGCAGCTCGAGGCGAGCAACCGCGAGCTGCAGCAGTTCGCCTCGGTGGCCTCCCACGACCTGCAGGAACCATTGCGGAAGATCGTCGTCTTCGGCGACCGCCTGCGCGCGAAGTTCGGTGACCAGCTCGGGGAGCAGGGCAACGACTACATCGAACGCATGATGAACGCCGCGGGCCGCATGCGCACGCTGATCGACGACCTGCTCGAGTTCTCGCGCGTCGTGACGCGCGCGAGGCCGTTCGTCCCGGTGGATCTCGGCGAGGTCATCGGCGAGGTGCTCGGGGACCTCGAGGTGCTGATCGAGAGCAAGGGGGCCGTCGTCGACGTCGGTGAGCTGCCGACCATCCAGGCCGACCCGACGCAGATGCGACAGGTGTTCCAGAACCTGATCGCGAACGCGATGAAGTTCCAGGGCGACGGCGCCGTGCCGCACGTCGCCATTCGCGCCGAGCAGGACACGGTCCGCTCGATGCCGGGCTGGCGGATCTCCGTGCGCGACAACGGGATCGGCTTCGAGCAGCAGCACGCCGACCGGATCTTCGCGCCGTTCCAGCGCCTGCACGGTCGCAGCGAGTTCGGGGGGTCGGGGATCGGGCTCGCCATCGTCCGCCGGATCGTCGAGCGCCACGGCGGATTCGTGACCGCCGAGAGCAGTCCGGGGCAGGGCGCCTGCTTCTTCCTCTCGCTACCGGCGGAAGCAGTGCGGCGCGACGTCGACAAGTCGCACGGCGCCGAACTCGACGAGACAGCCGCGGCTTCCGCCTGAGCGGGCGGGCTGGGGCGGGCTCAATTCTCCGCCGACGCGCGTGGCAGGCGCACAGTGTCGAACCAGTAGAGGGAGAGCGTCCGCACGAGCGCGAGCAGGGACTCGTACGTGACGGGCTTGCTGATGAACGAGCTGACGCCGAGGTCGTAGCTGCGCGTGACGTCCTCTTCGGCCTTCGAGGTCGAGAGCACGACGACGGGGATGCGTCTGAGCGAAGGGTTCGACTTGATCGCCGCGAGCGCTTCGCGGCCGTCCTTGCGCGGCATGTTCAGGTCGAGGAGGATCAGCGAAGGTCGGGGGGCGCCGGCGAAGCGCCCGTGCCCGTTCAGGTAGTCGAGCAGCTCTTCCCCGTTCTCCACGAAGCGCAGGTCGACGTCCGCATTGCATTCCTCGAACGCGTCCCGAGCGAGCAGGCGATCGTCCTCGTCGTCGTCCGCCATCAGCACCGTCATCGGCCTGGACTCCATCGACACAGCGGCCTCCGTCGTGATCCTTCGCCGACGATCGTAACCTGGAACTTCGCTTCGAGGCAGGGGGGCTGAAGATCGCGGTCGGGAAAGGCTCGTGGCTGGAAGAAGAAGGCGCGGGGGAAGCGCCGCGATCGCTCCCCCCGCGCCGATGTCCGGAGGTTACTGGATCTCTTTGGCGAGGCCGGCGCCCGCGATGGTCTCGTGGTCGCTCTCGAAGATCATCGAGCGGGTGGTCTGGACCTCCTCGCTCTCGGGCGCTTTCCAGTCCACCTCGATCTGGAACGCGACCTGGGACGATTCCCCGTTCAGGTAGGTCGCCATCTCCTCTTCCTTCGCCGGATCGACGGTGACCCGGACCTGGCTGACGTTGGCCACGTACTCCGCGTCGAGCGGTTTCGGCTCGACGAGGGCGTAGCTTTCGCCCGCCCGCTTGTAGAGCGGGGGGGTGGTGGACACGAAGGCGCGGGCGGCGACGATCTTGTTGTCCTCGTCGTCGACCTTCGCGCTGAACTCGAACACCGGCAGCGGACGACCGCCGATCTTCGCCATCGTGGCGCGTCCTTCGTTGACCTTGGGAGCCTTGGCGGCAGGACCCGACTTGCCGAGGCAGGCGGCGAAGACCACGGAACAGAGGGCGGCGAGCAAAGCGGCTTTCTTCATGGAAACTCCTTTCGATTCGTTGCGGCTGCGGCCTCCGGCCGAGCGACGGCGGCCGAAGCCCGCGGCTCCCGGCGAGCGCCGCGGGGCGGCGCCGGCCGTTCGTGTTGCCGCAGGCGATACGCGGATCCATTATTCGACGCCGCGCGGTGGAGCAACTTTCCCGTGCGCGCAGCCGGAGCACCCCGTTGGACGTACTCGAGGCCATCCGAACCTGCAGGGCCATCCGCCGGCTTCGCCCCGACGACGTGGACGAGTCCGTCGTGCAGACGCTGCTGGAGGCTGCGATCTGCGCCCCGAGCCCGGGCAACTCCCAAGGCTGGGATTTCGTGGTCGTGCGCAGCCCCCCGGTGCGTGGCCGGCTGGCCGCCTTGTTGAGCGAGGGGGTCCGACCCCTGTTGCCGCAACCCGAAGCGGCCCCGGATGGCCCGCGCCGAAGGCTCCTGGCCTCGGCCCACCACTTGCTCGATCATGCCGGGGAGGTCCCGGTCTGGATCCTCGTCTGTGGTCGGCCGGTCTATCCCGCGTCGGCGCCGAGCGCGGACTGGATCGCCGCCGCCGTGTATCCCGCCGCCCAGAACGTGCTGCTGGCCGCGCGGGGGTTGGGGCTCGGCGCCACCTTCACGACCTGGCACATGCCCTGTGAGCCGGCCGTGCGGGAGTTGCTCGGGATTCCCGACGACGCTCGCATTGCCGTGACGATCCCCGTGGGGTGGCCGGCCCAACCGTTCGGGCCGGTGCGACGCCGGCCGCTCGAGTCGTTCGTGCATCGCGAGCACTGGTGAGTCGAGGGCGACGGCCGCGGAGACCTGCCGCAGCGTTTCCGGTTGGAGGCGCAGGCGCGAGCGCCATCCCGCCACCGTCCGGGACGTGCGCGCGGATTCAGGAGCGAGCGAGCGAGATCGCCCGCCAGTATTCCTTGCGCTCGCCCGCGATCAGCTCGGCCGCAGACGCTGCGAACGCGAGGAACTCCGGATCGGTTCGCAGGCTCGCCGTCGCCGCGTCGTAGGCGGCCATGTCGGCCGCGGACCAAAGGTGCACGATCTCGCCGTCCTCGAAGCTCTCGAAGACGCCTTCGCTGCGCAGCCCGTGCTTCTCGAAGAGGCGCACGAGCTCGGCCGCGTTCTCGGCGACCTTGCGCCGGTTCTTCGGCGCGACGGCAAGGCGGGTGACGATGCGGATCATGGTGCTCCTCCGGTGGTTCGCGCCGGTTCTCGTCGCGAGCGAGCGCAGGCGCGCGCTCGCTCGCGATTAGATCCGGCCGCCGCGGATGTGGGAACCCCGGGCGGGCTTGCGTCACGTCGAGCCTGCGAACACTGTCGAAGGCCGCCCGGCGTCCGTGCCCGCGAGGCCGCTCGAGACGCCGGGCCGACGCAGTTCAAGCGCCGCACCCGCGGCGCGGAGGTCGGTGCAGATGGGAAGACTCGACGGCAAGGTGGCGCTCGTCACGGGCTCCGGAACCGGGATCGGCGCGGCGATGGTCGCCGCGTTCGCCGCCGAGGGCGCGCACGTCGTCGTGAGCGGCGACCGGGAGCCGTCGCTGCGGGAGACGGCCGCCGCGATCCGTGCGCGCGGGGGAAGCGCCGAGGTCCAGGTCTGCGACGTGACCGACGAGACGGCGCTGACGAAGCTCGTCCGCGACCTCCCGGCGCGCCACGGCCGTCTCGACATCCTCGTGAACAACGCGTTCCGCATGAGCGCGGAGCCGATCGCGACGATGACGACCGAAGCCTGGAAGGCGAGCTTCACGGTGGCGCTGGACGCGGTGTTTTTCGCCACGCGCGCGGCGTTGCCGGTGATGGCCGCCCAGGGCGGCGGCGCGATCCTGAACATCTCGTCGACGGCCGGTCACGCGGCGCTGCACTCCCTGGCCGGCTACAGTTCGGCGAAGGCCGCGCTCGAGAGCTTCACGCGGGTGGCGGCGATCGAAGGCGCCGCCGGCGGAGTCCGCGTGAACGCGCTGGCGCCGGGCTGCATCGCGACGCCGGGCACGCTGGCTGCGTTCCCGACGGAAGCGGCGCGGCGCGCGATGCACCGACTCATCCCGCTCGGCCGCTTCGG
>CAYYZO010000001.1:80487-92461 GCA_964476185.1 uncultured Myxococcales bacterium | reverse complement strand
GACAGGCGGAAGTAGCCCTCGCCGCACGCGCCGAAGCCCGCGCCGGGCGTGCCGACGACGTTGGCCTTCGTGAGCAGCAGGTCGAAGAACTCCCACGACCCGAGGCCGCGCGGCGTGGCCGCCCAGACGTACGGCGCGTTGACGCCGCCGTGGACCTCGAGTCCCGCCGCCGACAGGCCGTCGCGGATCAGCGCGGCGTTCGTCATGTAGTAGTCGATGTTCGTGCGCACCTCGCGCTGGCCCTGTTCCGTGTAGACGGCCGCGGCGCCCCGCTGCACGGGATAAGAGACGCCGTTGAACTTCGTCGTGTGGCGCCGCGACCAGAGCTTGTGGAACTCGACGCGGCTGCCGTCGGCGGCCGTGCCGGTCAGCGACTTCGGAACGACGATGTACGCGCAGCGCGTCCCCGTGAACCCGGCCGTCTTCGAGAAGCTGCGGAACTCGATCGCGCACTCGCGCGCCCCGTCGATCTCGTAGATCGAGTGCGGGATCCGCGGATCGCTGATGAACGACTCGTAGGCCGCGTCGTAGAGCAGCACCGCGTCGTTCTCCTGGGCCCACGCGACCCAGCGCTCGAGGTCGGCGCGACCGGCCACGGCGCCGGTCGGGTTGTTCGGGAAGCACAGGTACGCGACGTCGACCTTCTCGCGCGGCGGCTCCGGCAGGAAGCCGGCCTCGGCCGTGCAAGGAAGGTACGTGAGGCCGGCGTAACGCCCGGTCGCATCGGCGGCGCCGGTGCGGCCGGCCATCACGTTCGTGTCGACGTAGACCGGGTAGACAGGGTCCGGGATCGCGATGCGCGCGTCCTGCGAGAAGATCTCCTGGATGTTGCCGCTGTCGCACTTGGAGCCGTCGGAGACGAACACCTCGTCGGCGTCCACCTGGGCGCCGCGGCTGCGGAAGTCGTGCTGCGCGATCGCCTCGCGCAGGAAATCGTAGCCCTGCTCGGGGCCGTAGCCGCGGAAGCCGGAGGCCGTGTTCATCTCGTCCACGGCTGCGTGCATGGCGGCGCAGATCGAGTCCGGAAGCGGCAGAACGACGTCGCCGATGCCGAGGCGGATGACCGGCGCGCCGGGGTTCGCGTCCAGGTGCGCGCGGACGCGGCGGCCGATCTCGGGGAACAGGTATCCTGCGGCGAGCTTCAGGTAGTGGTCGTTGATGCGGGCCATCCGGGACTCCTCTTGGGCGCGGGCTGCTGCGGAAGATCGCGGAACCTAGCGGGGCCGCACCGAGCCTTCAACGACGGCGGTGCAGCCGGCGGGGCGCGCTGCGCCGAAGACCGAGTCCTCCCCGCAGCAAGCGGAGCGAGCGACGCCGGGTACGCGTCGCGCGCCGCGATTCCCGCGGCCCGCGAGCCGGCGGGAGCGCGCGGGGTATTCCTTCAGGCGCCGCCGCGTACCGGGCGCCGCTCCAGCGCGACGCCGCGAAGCATGACGACGCGGATCCTCGCGAGGTCGGCGACGGTGGCGAGCGGGTCGCCGTCGACGAGCAGCAGGTCCGCGCGCTTGCCCGGCGCGACGACGCCGAACCCGGGATCGTCGCTGCGATCGAGGAACCGCGCCGCGTCCCAGGTCGCCGCGCGGATCGCTTCGGCCGGCGTCAGGCCGGACTCGACGAGGAGCGCGAGCTCGCGGTGCAGCCCGGCGCCCGGGAACACTCCGGACTGCGCGTCGCTCCCGGCCAGGATCGTCACGCCGGCTGCGCGCAGGTGCCGGATGCTGTCGCGCCAGGCGAGGCGCGTGCGCGCGAGCAGCTCGAAGAACTCGCGGAACTCCGGCGAGACGGCGCCGTCGGGAACGTCGTCGAACGACGCGAGGACGTCGGGAGCGACGGTCTCGCGTTCGAGCGGCGTGGGTTGCCGGGGGCCACGGCCGGTCAGCGCGTAGCTCTCGAACACGCCCATCGTCGCGACCATGGGCTTGCCGAACGCGGCGATCGACGCCGCCTGCTGCGCGTCGAGCGGTTCCTTGTAGACCATGTGCAGGAAGGCATCGACGCCGGCACGCCCGGCTTCGAGCGCGTCGGCGAGCGTGCCGACGTGGGCCACGACGCGAAGGCGGTTCTCGTGCGCGATGCGCACGACGGCCGCAGCCAGGTCGTCGCCGAGGCGCGGCGAGCCCTCCGGAATGCTGTCGATCGCGACCTTGACGACGTCGGCGCGCTGCTCGACCAGTCCGGCGACCGCCCGGCGCGCGTCGTCCTCGGACGCGAGCGGACGGACGGCGTGGGCGGCGACGTACCAGCGGATCCACCACGGCGCGAGTTCGTCGAGCACCGGCAGCGGGTGTCCGCCGACGGCGGTCAGCATCGGGCCGGCGGCGAGGATCGTCGGGCCGAGCAGCGTCCCGGAAGCGACCGCGTCGCGTCGTTCGAACGCGTCGGGCTCGAGATCGGCGGGGTCGAGCACGGTCGTCACGCCGCAGTACAGGTAGCCTTGCAGGTTGCGGTCCGGATCCGGGAACTCGCCGGCCCACGGGGGCGCGGGGCTGTTGCCCACGTGCCCGTGGCTGTCCACGAGTCCGGGCAGCAGCGTCCCGCCGCGGGCGTCGATGCGCGAGGCGGTGTCGGGGACGTCGAGCGTGCCCGACGGACCGACGGCGCGGATCGTTCCGTCGCGGACGAGGACGTCCTGGTCCTCGACGGCCGTGCCCGCCGCGACGTCGAGCACCCGGGCGTGTTCGAACAGCACCGCGGCCGGTGCGTTCCCGGGGCGCGTGACGAGGGGCGGCGGCTCGGCGCAGCCGCACGCAGTGAGCACGGCGAGGCCGATTGCGAGAGTTCGCAGCGCCGTCGAAGCGGGCGGACGGAGAGGGCCTTGCATGCTCGTACCTCCGGGGACGCGGGGCGGGGGATGGATCCTGCATAGCAGACGCCGCGCCCGAGACGAGCCGGCGTCGCCGGCCTCCCGTGCGTGCGGTGGAGTGGCGCTCGAGCGCCGGCGCCCGGGTCTCGCCGATGGCGAAACCTCGCGGGGCTTCGATCGAGCGGGCCGTGTGCTACTTTGCGGGTCCATGACGGCCCAGACCCAAGTCGAGAAGCAGAAAGCGGGACGCAACGATCCCTGCCCGTGCGGCAGCGGCAAGAAGTTCAAGCGCTGCTGCGGCTCGGCCGATCTCGCGGCGGAAGACACGGCCAGCCGGTTCTTCGGCGTCGCGTTGCTGGCGGCGGGCGTGATGCTGGTCGGCGGGGCGCTGGTCTTCGCCAAGGCGTTCTTCTTCGACCAGGCGCCGCAAAAGGTGTGGTCGGCCGAGCACGGCCACTACCACACCGTCGGCGGCGAAGGCTCGAGCGAGGACGGGCCCGGCAAGGTCTGGAGCGAAGAACACGGCCATTACCACGATGCGGCCAAGCCGGCGCCGCCGCTCGAGGGCGAGAAGCCGGTCACCGGCGCTCTCGAAGGGCTGCGTTCGGCGGAACTCGACGCCGCCCGCGAGAAAGTCGCTCCGGGCGGGGCGGACTGAGGTCTCGCCGGCTTCGCGCGATCGCACGTTTCGAGCCGGAGTCGAGCGACGATCGCCCGGCACGGCTGCGCGCGTCCGGATCGGCCACGGCGCACCGCCCGATCTTGCCGTTTCGCTGCGGTCGGTCTTCATCGACTCCCGGTCCTGCATCGTGTAGACGGCCTCCAATCCCTTTCGAAGGAGCCGTCATGCGCAGTCCCAAGCCGTTCTTCCGTCCCCTCGCCATCGGTGCCCCGGAACCGCTGCGGGAGATCCCCGTTCGCCCGTCGCGGATGATCCACTTCTTCGACGCCAGCAACGCGAAGATGGCGGCGAAGGTGCCCGACATCGCGAAGCAGGTCGACGTCATGCTCGGCAACCTCGAGGACGCCGTGCCGTCCGCGAACAAGGTCGCCGCCCGGCGCGGCCTGATCGAGATCGCGAAGAACAACGACTTCGGCGACACGCAGCTGTGGACCCGCATCAACAGCCTGGACTCGCCGTGGGTGCTCGACGACCTGGTCGAACTCGTCACCGAGATCGGCGACAAGCTCGACGTGATCATGGTGCCGAAGGTCGAGGGCGCCTGGGACATCCACTACGTGGACCAGCTGCTGGCGCAGCTCGAGGCGCGCGCGGGCCTGAAGCGGCCGATCCTCGTGCACGCGATCCTCGAGACCGCGATGGGCGTCGCCAACGTCGAGCAGATCTGCTCGGCGAGCCCGCGCATGCAGGGCCTGTCGCTCGGCCCGGCGGACCTCGCGGCCTCGCGCCGCATGAAGACGACCCGCGTCGGCGGCGGCCACCCGGGCTACCTCGTCCGCACCGACCCGGACGCCGCGAACCCGGACGCACCGCGCCCGACCGCGCAGCAGGACCTCTGGCACTACACGATGGCGCGCATGGTCGACGCCTGCGCGAGCAACGGCATCCTGCCGTATTACGGCCCGTTCGGCGACATCAAGGACACCGTCGCCTGCGAGGACCAGTTCCGCAACGCGTTCCTGATGGGCTGCGTCGGCGCGTGGTCGCTGCACCCGGTGCAGATCGACATCGCGAAGAAGGTGTTCAGCCCGCCGGTCGACGAGGTGCTGTGGGCGAAGAAGGTCATCGAGGCGATGGGCGACGGCTCGGGCGCCGTGATGATCGACGGCAAGATGCAGGACGACGCGACCTACAAGCAGTGCAAGGTCATGGTCGAGCTCGCGCGCATGCTTGCGAGCAAGGACCCGGACCTCAAGACGGCGTACGGGTTCTGACGCGACGAGGCTCGGTTCGCGCGGCCCGGCGCTTGGCCACAGGGTGGACGCGCGGCTATAGAGCACCCTCGTCACCGGAAGGAGGTCCGAAGCGATGCGGTTCTACGAATTCGAAGCCAAGCGCGTGCTGGCCCGGCACGGCGTTCCCACGGCCCCCGCGGCGCTCGCCCGCAGCGCGGAGGAAGCGGGGAAGGCCGCGACCGAGCTGGGCTGCCCCGTGCTCGTCAAGGCCCAGGTCTTCTCGCGACGGCGCCAGACGCACGGCGGCGTCGTCGTCGCGAACACGCCGGCGGAGGCGAGGGAGGCCGCGTCGAGGCTGCTCGGCCTCAAGATCGGCTTCGACACTTGCGACACGCTCTACGTCGAGAAGAAGATCGAGACCGTGCAGGAGTTCTGCCTGCACACGACCTACGACGGCGCGATCAAGCTGCCGGTGATGACGGTCGCCGACGTCGGCGGCCGCGACATCGACGATCTCGCGGCGAGCGAACCGTCCCGCGTCCGGCGGCGCCACTTCACGTCGCTCGCGCCGATCTCTCCGTACAGGGCGAAGGAGGTCCTCCGCGACCTCGGGCTGACCGGCGCGGACCTCAATCGCGTCACGCCGATCCTGACCGCTCTCTGCGACGTGCTGATGCGCTACGACCTCACGTTCGCGGAGGTCAATGCGCTCGGCAAGACGGCCGACGGCAAGTTCTACGCGCTCGACGCGCACCTCGACATGGAAGCCGAGGGCTTCGAGCGCCAGAAGGCGTTCCTGAAGGAACTCTCGATCGACGACCCGGACGCGCGCGGCACGCGCCCGCCGACCCCGTTCGAGCTGGAGGCCACGCGCATCGACGACGAGGATCCGCGGGGCATCATCTCGCCGATCGCCGAGTTCGACGGCGACATGGGGCTCGTGATCGGCGCGGGTGGCGGCTCGATCACGACCTTCGACGCGATCCTGCGCTTCGGCGGCAAGCCGGCCAACTACGCGGCCATCGGCGGCAACCCGAGCGTCAGCAAGGCCAAGGGCCTGACCAAGCTCGTGCTGCAGAAACCGGGCGTGCGCAAGGTCTGCGTGATCTCCAACGTCGTCTCGAACACGCGCGCCGACCTCGTCGCGCGCGGCGTGATCAAGGGCATCCTCGAGCTCGGCCTCGACCCGAAGGAGACGATCACGATCTTCCGCGTCCCGGGGGCGTGGGAAGCCGACGCCTTCAAGATCCTCGACAAGTACGGCGTCGAGTACTGCGACCGCACCGTCTCGCTTTCGGAGGCCGCGCGTCGCGCGGTCGAGAAGGCCAAGCAGTCCTGAGCCGGACCGGCGACTACGGAGAACGACCGATGGCAGTGCTCGTCCACAAGGATTCCACGTTCATCATCCAGGGCATCACCGGCCGCGAGGCGCTGAACTTCACGCGCGAGTGCCTCGAGTACGGCTCGAAGATCGTCGGCGGAGTGACGCCGGGACGCGGGGGCCGCGAGGTCTTCGGCGTGCCGGTCTTCGACACGGTCCGTGAGATCACGTCGACGCGCCACGTCGACGCCGCGGTCGTCACGGTGCCGCTCGCGGCCGCGCCGGACGCCTGTTACGAGGCGATCGACGCCGGCATCAAGCTCGTCATCGTGATCACCGAGGGCATCCCGCGCCGCGACGCGACGCAGGTGATCGAGTACGCGGCCCAGCACGGCGCGCGCGTGATCGGCCCGAACTGCCTCGGCATCATCGTGCCGGACGTGACGCGCGTCGGCAGCCTCGGCGGCCCCGCCGTCGATTGCCGCAAGGCCTTCAAGCCCGGCCACGTCGGCGTGATGTCCCGCTCCGGCGGCATGACGACCGAGATCTGCAACGCGCTGACGAACGCGGGGCTCGGGCAGAGCACCGCGATCTCGATCGGCGGCGACCCGGTCATCGGCTCGACCTACGCGGACCTGATGCCGTTCTTCGAGGCCGACCCCGACACGCACGCGGTCGTGATCTACTCCGAGCCGGGCGGGTCGGCCGAGGCGGAGCTCGCGCGCTGGGTGAAGGAGAACAACAGCCGCCTGCCGGTCGTCGCGTTCGTCGCGGGCCGGTTCATGGACAACATGCCCGGCATGAGCTTCGGGCACGCCGGCACGGTCGTGAACCGCAAGGAAGACTCGCCGGCCGAGAAGATGCGCGCGATGGCGGCGGCCGGCATTTCGGTGGCGCAGGAAATCGGCGACATTCCCGGGCTGGTCAAAGAACGGCTCGGTCTTTCGTGAGCGCAGCAGAGGGCAGGGGACGAGCGATCATGGCCATGTTCATCGATGTCAAAGCCGACAATGCGGTCATCGCGAAGACGCCCGGACTCGCCGCGAAGATCGTCGAGGTCTGTCCGGTCAAGATCTTCAAGGCCGGCGCGAAACCGGAAACGGTCGACGTGATCGACGACAACGTCGACGAGTGCACGCTCTGCGAGCAGTGCCTGCGCCAGTCCCCGGACGGCGTCACGGTGACCAAGCTCTACTGAAGCTTTTTCCCGGACCGCGCTCCGGGGCGCGAGTGTCCCCGCTCGCTGGTCCACGCTCGCCACGCTCGCTGCGGAGTCGCTCGCAGGGACACTCGCGCCCCTGCGCGTTTGGCGTCCCGGGAACGCGTTCCGGCGCAACCATGCGCAGTCGGGAAGTCAGCCCGGCAGCGCGTGGAGGCGGCGCGGGTTGTCGACCATCATCGTGCGCACCTGGTCCTCGGTCGCGCCGCACGCCTTCAGCCACGGGACGATGTGCTCGAGGACGTGCGCGTATCCCCAGCCTCCGTTCGACTTGTAGCAGGTCTTCCAGCCGACCTCGGCGCCGAGCAGGATGCGGTCCGCGTAGCCGTCGGCGACGAGTTGCATCACCGTTTCCACCTCGATGCGGTCCGGCGTGAAGCCGCGGCCGGGTCCGAGGATCTCGCAGTACTCCTCGTGGCCGAAGTGGTCGTAGGAGACGAAGCCGACGCCGCGCTTCAGCAGCTTTCGCGCCGTGTCGACCGGGAACAGGCCGAGATGCGAAGGGTAGACCTTCGCGAGGTCGGCGCCTTCCTTCTCGAGGATGTCGATGTAAGTCGGGAAGTGGTCGACCGGCGTCTCGCCGTAGATGGTCAGGTGCGCGTTCGGATGGATCGTCAGCGACGCCCCCGTCGCCTTCTGGGCGCGCGCCGCGGCTCGCAGCACCTTCTCCTCGTCGGGATGGAACGGCACGTCCGGCATCCCCGACAGGCCGATCTCGCCGATGTTGCCGGCCCGGACGCCCGTCGTGCCGATCCCCTCGAGGATCTCGCGCGTCATCAGGTCGGCGAGTTCCTCGATGCTCCGGTCCGCCACGAACGCGGGGTGCGCGCCCTGGATGTACCAGCCGGTCGACGCGACGACGTGCAGGCCGGTGGCGCGGGAGATCGCCACGAGCGCCTCGACGTCGCGGCCGATGCCCTCGAGGTCCATGTTCACGATCGCGCCGCCGCCGTGCTTCCGGAACTCGGCCGCCTCGCGGATCGTCAGCCCGACGTCGTCCTGCTTCAGGTTGCGCTGGAAGGAGAGGCCGTTGCGACGGATCTCCCCGAGGTTCCCGAGCGTGAACTCGGCTTCGGCGGCGGCCAGCCGCTCGGGGTCCTGCGGCGGCATGTACCAGCACGAGATGTCGAGCGTCAGGTGCACGTGGGACATGGTCGCGCCGAGTTCGGCGGCGTCGACGGGGCCGAGGACGGTCTGGACGATGGCCACGGTGCCTCCTTCGGACGGGCGGGGGACCGGCTCCCGCGGGCCTCCCCCGATCGAGGCCGCGGCGCGGCCCGCGGTGCGGTCCGGTCCGAGGCCTTGCGGGGTGGACTCGCGGGCTGCGGGTGCCCATAATCGGCCCGACTGGAACAGGTTCTACCAGTGGAGAAACCGATGCAACGAATCCCGCTCCCGCCTTATCCGAACGGATGGTTCGCGGTCACCCATTCCGACGAACTGACCGTCGGCGACGTGAAGACCGTGCGCGCGCTCGGCCGCGAACTGGTCCTCTTCCGCGGCGAGAGCGGCCAGGCCTACGTCGTCGACCCGTACTGCGCGCACCTTGGCGCGCACCTCGGTGTGGGCGGCCGCGTCGAGGGCGAGACGATCCGCTGCCCCTTCCACGGCTGGTGCTACAACGGCGGCAGCGGCAAGTGCACGCACATCCCGTACACCGAGAAACTTCCGCCGAAGGCGTCGGTCGGCGCGTGGCCGGTCTGGGAGAACAACGGCTTCGTGTTCGTCTGGCACCACGCCGACGGACTCTCGCCGGACTGGACCCCCGACGTCGTCGAGGAGCTCGCGGATCCTGGCTACAAGCTGTGGGGGAAGCGCGAGTGGCGCATCGCCTCTCACCCGCAGGAGATCATGGAGAACGGCGTCGACATCCAGCACTTCTTCACGCTGCACGGCTGGAAGGCGAAGTCGATCGACTGGCAGCCCGAAGGCCACCGCTACACGCTGCGCATCGACGTCGACCCGGGCGAGGAAGGACAGGCCGCCACCGCGCAGAACGCCACCGACGTCGACTCGTTCAACTCGGGGCCGTCGTTCACGTGCACGCGCATCCGCGGCCCGATGACCGGTATCGCGATCAACGTGCTGACGCCGGTCGCGCCGGAGGAACTCTGGATCCAGCACCGCTACTACGGTCACGAGAAGTCGGTCCCCGGCTCCGTGGAAGCGTTCTTCACGAACTACATCCGGGACTATGAGCTCGACGTCCCGATCTGGAACGCGAAGATCTACAAGCCGATCCCGGTCATCGCCGAGAACGACGGCCCGTACGTGCGCTACCGCCGCTGGTACGCGCAGTTCTACTCGAAGGCGCCGCAGGAAGCGTCGGCGGCCTGAAGGGACGGGCGTGCCGGACTTCCAGGGAAAGGTCGCCTTCGTCACCGGAGGCGCGACGGGGATCGGTCTGGCCTGCGCGCGCGCGGTCGTCGACGGCGGCGGGCGCGTGATGCTGGCCGCCCGCCGCGCCGACGTGCTCGAGCAGGCGGCTGCCGCCCTCGGCGGGCACGCCGATTTCGTCGCCTGCGACGTGACCTCCGACGCGTCGGTCGACGCGGCGATCGAGGCCACGGTGTCGCGGCTCGGCGCGGTGCACCTGGCGGTCAACGCCGCGGGCATGGGCATGGCCGGCCCGGTCACGGCGCAGTCCACCGACGCGTGGGCGATGACGCTCGACACGAACCTGACCGGCGTGATGCGCTGCGTGCGCGCCGAGGCGCGCGCGATGAAGGCCGCCGGCGGCGGCAGCATCGTCAACGTCAGCTCGATCGCGGGCGCGCTCACGCACCGGTGGATGTCGGCGTACTGCGTCTCGAAGGCGGGCGTCAACATGCTGACCCGCTGCGCCGCCGACGAACTCGGCGAGTTCGGGATCCGAGTGAACGCGGTGATGCCGGGACTCGTGGACACCGAGCTCGCGGTCACGCTGACGTCGAGCGACGCGGCCGTGGCCGAGTACCATCGCCGGATGCCTCTCGGGCGGGTCGGCGCGCCGAACGACGTCGGCGCGCTCGTCGGCTTCCTGCTCAGCGACGACGCCGCCTGGATCACCGGCCAGTGCATCGGCGTGGACGGCGGCCACACGCTGCGGCAGGGCCCCGACCTCGTCGACCTGTTCCGCCCGCTGATGCCCGGGGAGTAGAAGCCGCTCAGCGACGGCGGCGCAGCGCGTGCAGCCACGTGCGTTCGCGGCGGCCGTCTTCCATCACCCAGAGCGCGCGGCGGTCGTCCTCGTAGCCGAGCGCGGCGATTCCCTCGAGGAACACGCGCGCGTCCGCCCGGAGGCTCTCCGTCAGCAGGATCGTCCCGCCGGCCGCGAGGCCGCGGTCGAGGTAGCCCGCCAGCGGGGCGTAGTGGCTCGGGTCGTAGACGATGTCGGCCGCGAGGATGCAGTCGAACGCGCCGGGCGGTTCGTCGCGGGTGAAGTCGATCCGCCGCACCTCGGCGGTCGCGCCGAGGCGATCGAGCGTCGCGCGCACGAACTCGAGCGGCTCGTCGAGATAGTCGCCGAACGTCACGGCCGCGCCCTCGCGAAGCGCCGCGAGTCCCGACAGGCCGAGCCCGCATCCGAGGTCGAGCACACGACGGCCCGCCAGCTGGAAGCCCGGCACCGCGGCCGCGATCGCGCGCGCGCCGGTCCAGACCAGCGCCCAGTACGGGGGATCGGCGATCACGCGCTCGCGAAGCAGCGCCGCGGCGTCGATCGATCGCTCGGGATCGGCCAGCGCGTAGAGCTCGATCGCGGGAACTTCGAGGCGGGCCTGTGCTTCGACCGTCCCGGCGTGCACGTCGAGCGGGAACGTCGTCCAGGCCGCGGGATGGCCCGCGATCCGTCTCGCCTCGCGCACCTCGTGCAGGTCGGAGGAGTGCTGCCGGCCGCCGGCGGTCATGCGCTCAGCGCTTCGCGAGCGCGACGATCGCGCGGAACTCGGTCGCGGAGAGCGGCATCACGCTGAGCCGGCTCTGGCGAACCAGGGCGATGTCCGCCAGCGACGGCTCGGCCTTGATGCGGGAGAGCGGCACCGGCGAGGGGAGGGCCTTGCCGGCCGCGAGGTCCACGCACAACCAGCGCGGATCGTCGGCCGACGGATCGGGGTAGGCGGCCTTCGTGACGGTGGCGATGCCGACCGCCGCCTTGTCGTCGCCGCTGTGGTAGATCAGCACCTCGTCGCCTTTCTTCATCGCGGCGAGGTTGTTGCGGGCCTGCGCGTTGCGCACGCCGTCCCAGCGCGTCTTCTTGTCCTTCTGGAGCTGCGGCCAGGAGTAGGTCGAGGGTTCGGTCTTCGCGAGCCAGTACGCCATGCCCCGCTCGATAGCGTCGGCGGACGGCGGACGAAAGACGCGGCGCCGGCGCGGGGCAGGGGAAGCTCCGATGTCGCCGCGCGGCTGTGTCGGCGTCGTCGGACAGCCTCGCGTCCCAGCGCGTCGCCGGCGGGGTTGCGGGGCCGCAGCGCCCCGCGGCGCACGGGCGTCGATCGCGAGCGCCCGTGCGGGACGCAGGGTCGCCTCGTTCCGGAAGGTTGCAAAGGGGGGCCGCGTTGCTATGGTCCGCGGCTCTTTATGAGCCGTTAGCTCAGGCGGTAGAGCAGCTGCCTTTTAAGCAGCGGGTCGCTGGTTCGAATCCAGCACGGCTCACTCGTCGAGCCGCTCGCATCGCGAGCCGCGTCGCAAGGCGCCGCCTGTAGCGGCCACTCTGGGTCCCCGTCGTCTAGCCAGGCCCAGGACACCGGCCTTTCACGTCGGTAACACGGGTTCAAATCCCGTCGGGGACACCACT
>CAYYZO010000001.1:0-80387 GCA_964476185.1 uncultured Myxococcales bacterium | reverse complement strand
AAGGGAAACCATGGGAACTCGATCCGGCCTGATCACCGCTACCCTGTTGCTCACGCTCGCCGGCGCGGGCCCGGCGCTGGCGGCCAACGGCGATTGCTCGCAGCCGAGCAGCAACGGCGACGGACCGGCCGCGAGCGATTGCCTGTACATCCTGCAGGTCGCCGTAGGCTCGCGGACCTGCACGCCGGAGTGCATCTGTGCGCCGAAGGGATCCCTTCCGACGAAGACGACGGACGCCCTGGTCTGCCTGCGGGCCTCGGTCGGCCAGCCCGTCACGCTCGACTGCCCCTGCGAAAGCCTTCTGGACGGCGACGATTTCAACGACGACAGCACGGATCCGGCCCGGTGGGGGGACGATTACGTCGAAGGCAACGGCGTCCTCGACGAGACCGGGGGCAGGCTGCAGTTCACGGTCGGCTCCGGCACCGATACGGACTACGTCTCGCGCCCGTGGGTCGCGAGCCTTCTCCCGTACGACCAGGACTGGGAAGTGCGGATCGACGTCACGAACAGCAGCGTGCCGGGCCAGGACGACGAGGTGAACAGCTACGGCATCTCGATCTTCGATTGGAACACGTTCAGCAACGAGCTGTTCGGCGAGCTGTATGCGTCGCGCATCGGTGGTCCGCCGGTGCGGTACGGCTTCTACGGCGAGCTCTACGACGACGGCAGCTTCGTCGAGTACGTCGACACCGAAAACCTCCAGGTGATGGTCGGCGCCGTGCGCATCACCTTCAGCGCGGCGACGAAAGTCCTGCGCCTCTACTACGACGTCAACCCGGGAAACGGATACAGCTGGGTCGAGTACGGCTCGTTCAGTGTCGACGGCGCAGGCGGCGACGATGGCAATGCGGACTGGGGAATGACGAACGACGACTTCTTCACCGTCGAGGTGTACGGTTACTCGACCCAGATGACCATCGGCCCGAACCAGATCTACGGCGACAACTTCGCGGTGACCGGCGGCGTCGCCTCGCCGTAGCGCGGAGGAGCCGCGGCACGGTCCGTGCGCGCGACCGGCGGGCGTCGAGTGGCCCCTCGGGGATCCCGCTGGCGGATCGCGCCTGGCGAAGCTCGGTCGCGCGTTCGGCGCTCAGTCGTCGATCAGCACCTCGCGCAGATACCGTTCGACCTCCTCGGCGCCGGGCGCGAGCGGGGCGAGTTCCCCTCGGCTCAGGCGCGACGCGCAGCTTCCCGCGCCGAGCGTCACCGGCGGGACGGTCGGTGCGACGAGGCTGCGCACCTCGATCGTGCCTTCGAGCGCGCAGATCGCGTCCACGTCCGTGTCGCCCCACAGGGTCGTGCCGCGCACGCCGGCCACCGCGGTCGGCGTCGCCACCTCGACGAGGCTTGCGCCGCTGCCGATCCAGGCCGTCACGTGCATCCAGAACCGGCCGGTCGCGAGCGAGAGACGGCCGCGCCGCTCGTCGTCCTGCGTGAGTTCCACGAGGCCGATGCGCGTCCCGTTGCCGATCGCGAGCACCGAGGCGTCGACGAGCCGCAGGCGAACTTTCCCGTCCGGACCGGTTTCGACTTCGTCGCCGGCGGCGAGCGTGTCGCCGGCCGTGATCGCCCGACGCCCCGAGTCGCTTTGCACGACCGCCTCGCCGCGAACGGCTTCGACCACGGCGATCGGCAACGACGCCGGCGGCGGATCGGCGCGAGTGCAGGACGCTGCGTCGGCGCAGGCGAGCAGCGCCAGCAGCGCGATCGGGCACCGGGTGCGCGAGGATCGTCGGTTAGCGGACCAGGCCGCGGTCGAGGTTCGGAGGGCCGGTGACCGGCCGGTCAGGGGCGAGCGATGCGGCAACGGATCACCTCGTCGGGCGAGATCGCGCGAAGCTACCGGATCGCGAAGCGCGAGGCTACGGCGGTCGGGGGATCTCGTCGTCGCTTCGGCGATTCCTTGGCTTGGCGGCACGCGCGGATAGACTCCCGCCCCCATGAGCGACCTCGAAGCCTTCCGGGCAGAAACCAGGGCGTGGCTCGAAGCCAACTGCCCGTCGTCGATGCGGTGGGGATCTTCCGCCGGCAATCCTACTCTCGCGGACGAGCTGGTCTGGGGCGGGAAGAAAGAGACGTTCCCGAACCCCGACGCGAAGGTCTGGCTCGACCGCATGGCGGGGCGCGGCTGGACCGCGCCCACGTGGCCGAAGGACTGCGGCGGCGGCGGCCTTTCGAAGGAACAGGCGAAGGTGCTCGCCGAGGAGATGCGTCGCATCCGTGCGAAGCCTCCGCTGATCGGCTTCGGCTTGACCATGATCGGCCCGCTGCTGTTGCAGTACGGGACCGACGA
Organism: uncultured Myxococcales bacterium; assembly: GCA_964476185.1. Lineage (GTDB taxonomy): Bacteria > Desulfobacterota > Binatia > UBA1149 > CAITLU01 > DATNBU01. Next base: position 78,091 of record CAYYZO010000001.1, on the reverse strand, counting down.
GCAGAAGCACCGCTTCCTGCCGGAGATCTGCCGCGGCGAGGTGCGCTGGTGCCAGGGCTACTCCGAACCCGGCGCCGGCTCCGACCTGGCGGGCCTGCAGACCAAGGGCGTCCGCGAGGGCGACCACTGGATCGTCAACGGGCAGAAGGTCTGGACGTCCTACGCGGACAAGGCCGACTGGATGTTCGTGCTCGTGCGCACCGAGTTCGACAAGCCCAAGCACGAGGGCATCACCTTCATGCTGATGGACATGGACCAGCCCGGCGTCTCGGTGCGGCCGATCCAGCTGATCAGCGGCTACTCCCCGTTCTGCGAGACGTTCCTCGAGGACGCGCGCGTCGAGCACGCGCACGTCGTCGGTCGCGTCGGCGACGGCTGGACGATGGCCAAGGCGCTGCTCGGGCACGAGCGCAGCATGATCAGCGAGGCGTTCAACGAGTCCGAGGAGAAGAACGAGCTCGTCGCGGCCGCGAAGAAGCACGTCGGCACCGACGACGCCGGCCGCGTGCGCGACGGGGCGCTGCGCGACCGCATCGCGCAGCTGACGCTCGACAAGACCTGCCTCGAGCTGACCCTGAAGCGCACGAAGGAAGCGGCCAAGCTCGGCCACCAGCCCGGCCCGGAGTCGTCGATCTTCAAGTACTACGCGACCGAGCTGAACAAGGACCGCACGTCGCTGCTGGTCGGCATCCTCGGCCCGCAGGGGCTCGGCTGGGAAGGGGAGGGCTTCGAGCCGTCCGAGATCGACGCGACGCGCGCCTGGCTTCGGGCCCGCGGCAACTCGATCGAGGGCGGGACCTCCGAAGTCCAGCTCAACATCATCGCCAAGCGCGTGCTCGGCCTTCCCGACTGACCGGCTGCGACCGACGAAAGGAAACGAAGACATGGCCCTCGTACTGAACGACGATCAACAAATGCTGAAGTCCTCGGCCGCCGACTTCGTGAAGAACGAATCGCCGGTCTCGCGCGTCCGCCACCTGCGCGACAGCGACGACCCGGTCGGCTACTCCCCGGAGCTCTGGGCGAAGATGGCCGCGCTCGGCTGGCCCGCGATCCCGCTGCCGGAGGAGCACGGCGGGCTCGGCATGGGCAGCGTCGAGATGGCCTGCGTGCTCGAGGAGTGCGGTCGCACGATGGTGCCGGAGCCGCTGCTGTCGACGGTGCTGCTCGGCGCCAACGCCGTGCTGCTGGCCGGCAGCGACGCGCAGAAGGGCGAGATCCTTCCGTCGGTCGCCGACGGCACGCGCACGATGACGCTGGCGTGGCAGGAGCGGGGCTCGCGCTACGAGCGCACGGTGTCGGCGACGCGCGCGGAGAAGAAGGGCGACGGCTACGTGCTGAGCGGCGAGAAGACGCTCGTGCTCGACGGCGCGACGGCGCGGACGCTCGTCGTCGTCGCGCGCACCTCCGGCGCGGAGGCGGACCGGGACGGCCTGTCGCTGTTCCTCGTCGAGCGCGGGGCAGCCGGTCTCGAGACGATTCCGCAGAAAACCATGCACCTGCGCGCGTCCGCGATCGTCCGGCTGAACGGCGTCGAGCTACCGGCTTCCGCGCTGCTCGGGGAGGCAGGCCAGGCCGCCGGGATCCTCGACGACGTCCTCGATCGCGCCACCGTCGGCCTTTGCGCCGAGATGCTCGGCAACATGCGCACGACGTTCGAGATGACCCTCGACTACCTGAAGACGCGCAAGCAGTTCGGGGTGGCGATCGGCAGCTTCCAGGCGCTCAAGCACCGCGCCGCGAAGGTCTACGTCGAGCTCGAGCTCGCCCGTTCCGCCGTGCTGGGCGCCGCCACCGCGATCGACACGGGTTCGAAGGACGCGCGCGCCCTCGTCTCGGTCGCGAAGGCCCGCTGCTCCGACGCGGGCGTCCTGACGGCGTACGAGGGCATCCAGATGCACGGAGGCATCGGCATGACCGACGAGCACGACGTCGGCCTGTACGCGAAGCGGCTGCGCGGCTCCGAGATGACGTTCGGCGACGCGGCCTGGCACCGCGACCGCTTCGCGACGCTGCAGGGGTTCTGACGCGGCAGCCGGTGCGCCGCCGAGGCTCAACCGGCCGGCGGCTCCCCGCCGCGCGGCGCGAGCAGGTCCTCGAGGAAGAACGCGGCGAGGTCGTGGCGACCGCCGAGGCCGGACTTGCGATAGATCGCAGCCGATTGCTGGCGCACGGTGGCCTCGCCGGTGCCGCGGACGTCGGCGATCTCCTTGTGGCTGAGGCCCTTCAGCAGCAGCAGCGCGACTTCCTGCTCCGCGTGGCTGAGCCCCCAGTTCTCGAGCTGGCGATCGATGGCGGCGCCGAGGCCGGTCGTGAGGTGACGGACCTCGCCGCGCCAGCGCTCGGCGTCCTCGCGCGATGCCGCCAGGGCCTCCCGGGAGAGTTCGAGGTCGGCCTGCAGTTCGTCGGCGCGGCGCCCGAGCTCGCGGGCTTCCCGGGCCAGTGCGGCGAGGCGCGCGATCATCCACGACGCCCCGCCGAGGCCGGCGAGCACGACGGCCCCCTCGGCCACCGCGTGTCGCGGCTCGATCCCGTGGCCGAGATCGATCGCCAGGTCGATGCCCGTCAGCGCCGCGACGACGCCGAACAGAAGCGCCAGGAGCAGGCTCGCGCGGCGGTCGAGCAGCAGGCGGCGGGACTCGGTGTCGGCGGCAGCCTCCCCGGCGTCCGCCCGCGTATCCCGCAGATGTTCGCTGTCCACCGCGCAAGTCCTCGCAGGGCCTCGCGTATCACATCCGTCCGATGGACGAATCGATGTCGACGGCTGCACGCTGGCCTCCAGATCGCCGGCCCGCGCGACGCCATCGGAGGCGGCGCGGCAACCCCGGCGGCCCGGAGACGTCATGGACACGATGCCCCTTCACCCGAAGCTCGTTCACCTGCCGATCGCGCTCGCGATCCTGATGCCCGCGGTCTCGGGCGGCCTCCTGCTCGCGTGGATCCGCGACCTGCTGCCGCGTCGCGCGTGGGTCGTGGCCGTCGCGCTGCAGGCGGTCCTCGTCGTCGCGAGCTTCGCGGCCATGCGCACGGGCGAGCAGGACGAGGAGACGGTCGAGGCCGTCGTGGCTGAGTCGGCGATCGAGTCGCACGAGGAGGCGGCTGAGGTCTTCACCTGGACGGCGGCGGGGGTGCTGGTGCTGTTCGCCGCGGGTGCGCTGCTGCCGGCCGGGATGGCGCGTGCCGCGGCGTCCACGGCGACGGCGGCGACCCTCGTGGTGCTGTTCCTCGGCTACCGCGTCGGCCAGGCGGGCGGCTCGCTCGTGTACGAGCACGGCGCGGCGGCCGCGTACGCGAATCCGTCCACGGCAGCGGCCGGCGAGGCGGCAGGCGAGGGGGGCGCCACCGGTCGTGCCGCCGAGCGTCGCGGGGACGACGACGACGATTGAGCCGGTCGTCGCTCACGCGTATCCGGCGGGGCGGGTGCTTCGTCGCAATCCGCGGATCATGACATCGCAGAGATTGTGGCGACCGGAACTCCCGGTTCAGTCTCGCCTCGGTGAAGGTACGCGAGATTCTCGCGCTGTTGCATCACCAGGGCTGGCGCGTCGTGGCGATGCGAGGCAGTCACCGTCAGCTCAAGCATCCTCGAAAGGCGGGGCGGGTGACGGTCGCCGGGCATCCCGGCGACGACCTTGCCAGCGGCACATTGAAGAGTATTCTCAGGCAGGCTGGGCTCAGCCCGAAGAGGTGAGCGGATGCGCTACGCGATCGTGATCGAGCGATGTGAGCACAACTGGTCGGCGTGGGTCCCGGACCTGCCCGGTTGTGTCGCGACCGGCGATACGCTCGAGCAGGTCGAAGGCGCGATCCGCAGCGCGATCGGTTTCCATCTCGACGGAATGAGGGAAGACGGCGTTCCGATCCCCGCGCCGACGAGCCGTGTCGACTACGTGGAGGTGGCCGCCTACTCGCCGACGTAGCCGAGCGACTCGAGCCGCTTCATCGTCTCCTCGTCGATCTCGATCGAGTCGCCGCCGCCGGCGGCAGCCTGCGAGGCGCGGTACGCCCTCCACTGGCCCTCGAGCCACGACGACATCGACTCGATCGAAGCGGCGACCTGCGGCGCGTGCTGTTCCCGCCGGTTGTCGCTCTCGTCCGGGTCGGAGGCGAGGTCGTAGAACTCGATCGGCCCGCGCTTCGGGTGCGTGATCCGGTTGAAGTGCTGGATCGTCTTGCTGTCCGCCGTGCGGCGGGCGACCTGCAGGTTGAAGCCGCGCTTGTCGTAGAAGTCCGAGAAGATGGCGCTGCGCTTCGGCCCGCCGCCGTCGAGCCAGGCGGCGACGCTCTCTCCCTCGGCCGCCGCCGGCACGGTGAATCCGGCCGCGTCGAGAAGGGTCGGGAAGACGTCGATCAGCGAGACCTGCTCGTCGACCTGCCTGCCCGCGTGCTCGCCGCCGGGTAGCCGCAGCGCGAACGGAATGTGCAGCACCTCGTCGTAGACCGTGCGGTGATGGCCTTTGTTGCCGTGCTCGAAGAACTCGTCGCCGTGGTCGGCGACGATCAGGACGACCGTCGAGTCGAGGAGGCCGAGCGACTTCAGTTTGTCGAGCACGCGGCCGACGTGCTCGTCGGTGAAGCGGATCTCGCCGTCGTACAGCGCCTCGATGTGCGCGAGGTCGCGCGGATCCATCTTCGGGTTCACGTCGTCGCGCTCGATGAAGCGGCGGCCGTCCATCGTGCCCGTGTAGTCCGGGTCGAACATCGTGTCGTAGGGCGGCGGCGGCACGAAGTCGTAGTGGATGTCGAAGTAGTGCAGGAACAGGAAGAAGGGCTTCTCGTGGTTCCGCTCGAGCCACCCGAGGCCTTTCTCGTTGATCTCCGGCGACAGGATCGCGGCGCGCGCCTCGGCGCCTTTCCCCCACTGCGCGCTGAGGTCGATGTAGTCGTCCATGCCGCGGTCGTAGCCGTAGTGACCGCCGACGTAAGGGCCCGAGACGAAGCCCGCCGTTGCGTATCCGGCCTCGTGGAAGATCTCGCCGAGCGTCGGGATCGTCTTCGGCAGCACGCGCGTGTCGACGACGACGCCGTGGGAGACCTGCGATCGGCCGGTGAACATCGTCAGGTGGGTCGGCAGCGTCCAGGACGACGTGGAGATCGCGTTGCGGAACAGCACGCCCTCCTTCGCGAAGCGGTCGAAGTTCGGCGAGGTGTCGCGCTCGTATCCGTAGGCTCCGACGTGGTCGGCGCGCAGGCTGTCGAGCGAGATCAGGACGACGTTGCGGCGCGGCTTCGACGGGTCGACGGCAACGGGAGAGGTCGCCGCGAGCGCGGTCGGCTGCGGCTGCGCCGCCGCCCAGCCCGCCAGGGCGACCATCAGCGCGAGGCCGGCGGCAGCGACCGCCCGCGAGCGCTCGACGAGCGGGGCGACCGACCAGGCGACGGCCGCGGCGACCACCGAGACCGCCGTCGCGAGCAGCATCCCGTCGACGACGAGGCTGCGCGCGCGGTAGGCGAGGCGGCTGACGCGAAGTCCTTCCTCGAGACCGAACGCCGGAAGACTGACGGCGGCGTGGACGACGAGACCGAACAGGGTCCACAGCAGGACGTGCGCCCGCAGCGACGCGCGACCCCGGCCGAGGACGACGGCCACGAGGCCGCCGGCCGCGCCGACGACGAGGGCCGTGACCAGGGTCGCCGGCAGCAGTGGGGACATCGCCGCGAGCTTGTCGGCGAACGCGAGGCCGGCGAAGCGGTCCGGCAGGCCAGGCGCCCAGCCGAGGAGAGCTTCGCAGAACCAGCGGACCTTCGCGAGGAAGTCGTAGGCCTGATTCGGGAAGAACGCGTAGGGCGCGAGGCTCTGGTCGCGCCACAGCACGAGCAGCGTCGCGAACTCGACGATCCACGTGCAGCCGCCGAGCAGCAGAAGCGCGCCGATGCAGCGGAAGAAGGCGGTGGCTCGGGATGGCATGACGGGGAACTCCTGCGGTCCTGCGGAGAGTCGTTCTCTTACTCGGGCGTCGGCGCGGCGTTCACGAGCCGGCGATAGATCTCGATCTCCGGGTTCAGGCTCTGGATGAGCGGCCGTTCGATCCAGGGATCGACGACGAAGCTCGCCGCGCGCTCGAAGCCGAGGTCCCCGGCACGCAGGCGCTCGAGGAACTCGACGTTGGAGTCACGCTTGTAGTTCATCACCTGGCCCGTCGCGCTGCGCTGGGCCGGCGAATAACCTTCGGCGGTTTCCCCGTCGTCCTGCCAATCCTGCTTGTAGCGCACGGTGATTCCGGAGATCCCGCTGGACGACAGCACGACGAGGTCGGGACGCCGCGCGAGGAACGACTCGACGTCGCGCGACTCGTAGTCCACTTCGCGGACCGTGAGTCCTTCGGGGAAGTGGGGAAGATACGTGCGATTCTGGTAGATTTCCACGCTGGCGGGACCCTGCCGCGCGGCTTCGGCCAACCACTGAGCGGCGCCGTAGCGTCCGTCGCCGCTCATCATCCGATTCACGTCCCAGCCGTAGGCGAAGATCCAGGCGGAGAGCAGGGCCGCGAGCGCGAGGCGCGGCGCCCGCGCGGTGCCGCTGCGCGTCAGCGTGCCGAGCGCGATTCCCGCGGCCATGCAGGAGAAGACCGTGAGCGGAAGCAGGTAGCGCAGGCTGAGCGACAGCATCGCGCGCACGCTCACCACGTAGTAGCCGACGCAGGCGGCGAGCAGCAGCAGCGCCCACGCCGGACGGGTTCGGAGCGCCAGAAGCCAGCCGGACAGGGCGAGCGCCGCGGTCGGCCACGACAGGCTCGCGACGAGCCGCGTCGTCGCGAGCGACATCTGCGCGAATTCGACCGAGGCGCCGCGGCTGCCCCCGAGGTCGATCGGGAAGTAGTAGGGCGCGTACTGGAGCGCGATCTCGCGCGGGAGGGTCTGCGTGAGGAACCCGACGCGCTGCACGAACCCGAGCGGATTGAACAGCGCGTTGTTCGCGACCACCAGGGCCAGGCCGAAGGAGGCAGCGGCCAGCAGGCCGCCGCGGAGCCAGTCCGTGACCGGCCGGCGGGCGGCGAGTGCCGCGCCGATGATCGCGAAGGGAAGGCCGACGAATGCGCCGGCCGCGAGTTCCTTCGTGGAGACCGACAACGCGGCGCCGACGCCGAGCGCCACCCACCACCGCCGGGCGGTTTCGCCCTCGACGAGCCGCACGGCGCCGAGGATCGCGACCAGCATCCAGAACAGGTACGGGACCTCGACGTTGGTGGTCTGCGAGTAGAACACCATCGGGTAGGCCATCGTCGTGACGAAGGCCGCTCCGGCCGCCGCGGCGCGACCGAAGCTGCGGACGACGCAGGCGTAGGCGAGCAGCACGCTGCCGGCGCCCATCGCGGCGCTCGTCGCGCGCCCGATCAGCGCGAGCATGCTGAGCGAGCCGACCGGATCGGCCAGGCCGAACGGGTAATCGGAAGCGAAGCCGGAAAGACCGCCCGTCAGCCAGAGCCACGCGAGGTACGGCGCGTACAGGGCCGACAGCAGGAAGGCGTGCAGGGGAGGGTACTTGAACCAGAACCAGCCGCTGTTCCATCCGCGGGCGAAGTTCTGGTACGCGACCGCGAGCGGCGCGCTCGGCCGCACGGCGTCGGCCGCCCAGGTCTCGTCACCGGCCGGCAGGCCCCAGTCGAGGGCGCGCGTGTAGACGAACAGCGCGAACGCGAGGGCGAGGACGGGCGACACGACGGCCACCGGATCCCCGCGCCACAGCGTGCGCAGCCTGTCGTTCAGTGGAACCAGCGCTTCTCGGCCTCGGCGGGAAGCTTGGCGCCGGTCAGGCGGGCCTTGCGGACGACTTCCCAGTAGTAGCGGTACGTCGCGCGATCGTGCAGGTGCCCCGCGTACTGCGTCGGCCCCCAGTTCTTGTCCTGCGCGGCGATCAGGATGGCGACGGCGTCCTCGATCTCCCTGGTCTCGGGCTTCAGGGCGTCGACGATCGGCTGGATCTGCGTGGGGTAGATCGACCACTGCCGCAGGAAGCCGAACTCGTCGCGGGCGCGGCGGGCATCCTCGAAGGCCGCGTAGGGACTCTTCAGGTCGAGCGTGACGTTGTGGGCGGGGACGACGCCGCTGCACATCGCCGCGCTGACGACGCGCGTCTTCGCGTAGGCGATCGCGTGGTGCTCGAACTGGCCGGGCGTGCGCATGCACGACGACGGGATCGCGCCGTGGAAGCCCGAGACGAAGTCCATCAGCCCGAAGTCGAGCACCTCGACCCAGGGCAGGGCCGCGATCTCGTAGGCGTCGCGCACCGCGCCGTGCGTCTCGATCAGCACGTGGATCGGGATCTCGCGCTTCAGCCCGACGCGTTTCGTGACTTCCTGGATGTACGCGATCTGCTCCGCGGCCTGCTCGACGCGGGTCGGCTTCGGGATCGTGATGTAGGCGAGTTCGTTGCCGGCGCCCGCGACGAGGATGTCGACGTCCTGCCGCCACCACTTGTTGTCGCAGTCGTGGATGCGGACCCCGGCCCGCCGGAACTTGTTGAGCTCCGACCTGGCCATGTCCACGACCATCTCGGCGTGCTGCTTTTCCTCGCCCTGCTTCGCGCCGTCCTCGCAGTCCATCGACACGTCGAAGATGCCGTGGAGCGTCGACTGCAGCTTCATGGCCTTCGTGATCAGGGCCTCGCTGCCCGCGAAGTGCTCGCAGACGTTGATGATCGGGAAGCGCTTCTCGCCCGAGAACAGGGCGTCGTTCGGATGGATCGGGGTGCTCATGTCGGGATGTCCGGACTCCTCGCTGCGCCGAGGCGGTTCTGCGCGTTCGGCGCGCGGAATCTGGTCCGGGAAGGCGTCGCAGTCAAGCCTTGCCGGAGCCTGCGCGGCGGGAGAATCGGCGTCGACGCGGCCGGTCAGCGGCGCAGCGCGACGAGGATGTCGCGCGTCGCCCGTGAGCGGTTCAGCGTGTAGAAGTGCACGCCCGGAACGCCGGCGTCGATCAGTTCGCGGCACTGCGCGATCGTCGCCTCGACGCTGAGGGCCTCGACCCGGTCGGGGTCCTCGCGATGCGGCTCGAGCCTGGCGTGCAGGGCCTTCGGGATCGTCGCGCCGCAGCGCTGCGTGAATCGCTCGATCTGCGAGAGGTTCGTGATCGGCATGATCCCGGCGACGATCGGGACCGTGATGCCCGCCTCCCGCGCCTTGCGCACGAAGTCGAAGTACACGCCGTTGTCGAAGAACAGCTGCGTGATCAGGAAGTCGACGCCGGCGTCGACCTTCTCGCGAAGGTGCGAGAGGTCGGCGTCGAACGAAACCGCCTCGACGTGCTTCTCGGGGTAGCAGGCCGCGGCGACGCAGAAGGGCCGCCGCTGCGAACGGATCAGGGCGACGAGTTCGGTCGCGAACGTCAGGCCTTGCGGGTGCGGGCGGAACGCGTCGTCGCCGACCGGGGGATCGCCGCGGAGCGCGATCACGTTCTCGACGCCCGCCGCCTCGAGGCGGTCGAGCACGGCGCCGAGCTCCTGGCGCGACGCTCCGACGCAGGTCAGGTGCGCCATTGCCTCGATGCCGAGGTCGCGGCGAATGTACGAGACGAGCTCGACGGTGCGGTCGCGCGTGCTGCCGCCCGCGCCGTAGGTGACGGAGACGAAGTCGGGGCGCAGCGGCCGCAGTTCGGCGAGCGTCGCGAGGAGTGCGCGGTCGCCGGCCTCGGTCTTCGGAGGGAAGAACTCGAAGGAAAAAACCGGCTCCCCGCGCCCGAGCAGGGAAGCGATGTGCATGTGAATGGGGCCCGCGGGCCTCAGCCCTTCTTCTTGATCGAGACGATGAGGACTTCCTCGCTCGGCCTGTCCTGGAACACGCCGGGCGTCTTCCCGCTCTTCGGCGAGTTCGCGATCACGTCGACCACGTCCATGCCGGAGGTGACCTTGCCGAAGACGCAGTAGCCGTAGCCCTGCGGCGTCTCGTTCTTGAAGTCGAGGAAGGCGTTGTCGGCGTGGTTGATGAAGAACTGCGAGGTGGCCGAGTCGACGACCGCCGTGCGCGCCATCGCGAGCGTGCCGCGCGTGTTCTTCAGGCCGTTGTTGGCTTCGTTCTTGACCGGGGGCTTGGTCGGCTTCTGCTGGCCGTCCGGCGTGAAGCCGCCGCCCTGGATCATGAAGTCCTTGATGACGCGGTGGAAGATGGTGCCGTCGTAGTGCCCGGCGTCGACGTACTGAAGGAAGTTCTCGACGGTTGCCGGCGCCTTGTCCGGGAAGAGCTCGACCTCGATGTTGCCCTTGTTGGTCTCGATGACGACCACGGGGCCGGAGACGGCCTGCGCTTCGCCCGTCGGGGCGCCCGCCTTTTCAGGGCTCTTGGCGCAGCCGCCTGACAACGCCACGAGCAGAGCGGCGGCGGCGACGGCAGAGGACGTTCGGAGGCAACGGGTCGGAAGGATGGGGAACATCATCGAAACTCCTCGGGGCTCCTGCGGCAATTCGGGTTCGTGCGGAAGCGCGCCCGGTCGACGAAGGCGAGCGGCACGAGAGTCCGCAGGCATAACACGGCCGAACCCTGCGCGAAAGCTTCGACCGGCCGGCACGACGCCCGCGCGCACCGTCGCCGCGCGGTCAGAGGCGGCGCAGCTTGCGGATCAGGCTCCCGAGTCGCAGCAGGTCCTTCGGGCCACCGCCGGTCAGGCTGCCCCCGATGTTGGAGACGATGATGTGGCGGGCGCCGGCCGCGACGATCGGGGCGATCTCGTCGCGGATCTCGGCTGGACTGCCCGCGTACATCGACGTGAGCAGCAACTCCGGAGTCATCTCCCGCGCGGCGGCGTCGACGTGCTCCGCCGTGAGCCTGGGGGGCACGATGTCGTAGAATCCGCCGAACCCGTCGCCGAGCGGGTGGGTCTTGCCCTGGGCCTTCCACGCGGCGTCGGGCGCGAGCAACGCCATCGCGGCGCCCATCCTGCTCTTCATCGCGATCTCGACGATCTGGTCGCGGCTGTCGCCGAGGGCCACGAGCATCATCTGGCACGGCACGAAGCGGTCCATCGGTCGGCCGGCGGCCCGGCCGGCGTCGAGGATCGTTCGAAGCCGCCGGGCGTACTCCTCCGGCGTCGATCGCAGGGTCGGCAGCCAGCCGTCGCCGAAGCGGCCCGTCAGTTCGAGCATGCGCGGCGCGTGGGAGGCGATCCAGATGCGGGGCGGCTTCCCGTCGTAGAGGGGCAGGTCGAAGATCGCGTCCTTCAGCTTCCAGAAACGGCCGTCGAACGTGACGGGCCGGCCGGCGCTAGACCACAGCAGGCGGATGATCTCGAGGGCTTCCTCGAGGCGGGCAACCTGCTTGCCCCAGGGCAGGCCGTACGGCTCGACGTTCTCGCGCTCGCCGTTGCCGATGCCGAGGATCGCGTGGCCCTTCGAGATGTGGTCCAGCGTCACGAACGACTGCGCGAGCGACATCGGATGGCGTCGGTAGGCCTCGGTGACCGCCGTGCCGACGTCGACGCCCCGCATGCGGCTCGCCGCGACGGCCAGGATCTGCAGCGGGTCGAAGAATCCGTCGGGCGAGTGCACGACCTTCGCCGCCGGGGTGACCTCGGGCTTCCAGACGAGCGACGTCGGGATGAAGCCCATGTAGTGATCGGGCAGCCACAGGGACTCCGCTCCCATCAACCTGGCAAGGCGGAGTCCCGCGTTGGTGAGCCAGAGCGGGTGAAGGCATGCATCCTGGTAACCGACGGTAATACGTCCCATAAGCTCTGCGCTCCCGAGGCTCGCGTTCAACGGTTCCTTCCCACGCGATTCACGGGGAATCAACGGATCCCGCACGGCTTTTCCTGCCGGTGTCGGCCTGCGTTTCCGGTCGTTGACACCGGGACAGACCGACCGTAGACGTTGCCGCGCCGCTTCATCATGAAGCGCGTTTTTCCTGAGGAGCAGTCGACATGAGCGAGAGGGAAGCCGGTAAGGTTTCGGTGGCGGATGTCGCGGCGCTGGTCGCCGACATCGACGAAGTGGTTCGTGCGGCGGTCGAGTCGGCGTCGCGGCGCACGGACGGCGGCAAGAAGATCGACGACTGGCAGGTGCACTCGGAACGGGTCGCCTACGCGGCCACCGAAGTGCTCGCGGCCAAGGCCATGCTCGAGTACGCCGAGGCGGCGTCCGGCGGCGAAGCCGCGTTGTTCCTCGACGAGGCCGCCGTGTTCGCCGGCGAAACCGCCGCGAAGATCAGCGGCCAGTACGTCGCCGCCGCTGCCGACTTCGACCTGCCCGACGGGCTCTTCGATCGCACGCTCGGCTCGGCCGCCGCGCGCGACCGCATTCGCCTGTGCGCGAGCGAGGACCGCGTGCGCGCGATCGGCCGCACGGTGGCGGCGCAGCGCGGCGCCCACAACGCATGGCTGCCGGAAGAGGACGTCGTGATGGTGCGCGACTCCGTGCGCGGCTTCGCGCAAAAGGAGGTCGCCCCGCTCGCCGAGCGCATCCATCGCCACGACGAGCTCGTTCCCGATTCGCTGATCGAGGCCATGGCCGGCATGGGCTACTTCGGCATGTCGGCTCCCGAGGAGTACGGCGGCCTCGGCATGGGCAACCTCGCGATGGTCGTCACGACGGAAGAGTTGTCGCGCGTCTCGCTGGCCGCGGCCGGATCCCTGATCACGCGGCCGGAGATCCTGACCAAGGCCCTTCTCAAGGGCGGCACCGAGGAGCAGAAGAAGAAGTGGCTCGCCCCGGTGAGCGCCGGCGAACTGATGGTCGGCATCTCGGTCACCGAGCCGAACACGGGCTCGGACGTCGCCTCGGTGGCGTGCCGCGCCGAAGCTGCCGAAGTCGGAGGCAGGAAGGGCTACCTGATCAACGGCGCCAAGGCCTGGTGCACGTTCGCGGGGCGCGCCAACGTCCTCGCGCTGCTGGCGCGCACGGATCCCGACCTGAAGTCGGGCGCACGCGGGCTGTCGCTGTTCATCGTCGAGAAGGATCCGTTCCCGGGCCACGAGTTCGAGATGCGCCAGCCGACCGGCGGCACGCTGTCGGGCAAGGCCGACGCGACGCCCGGGTATCGCGGCATGCACTCGTACACGCTCGCGTTCGAGAACTACTTCGTGCCGGCCGAGAACCTGATCGGCGGCGAGAAGGGGCTGAACAAGGGCTTCTACCTGCAGATGAACGGCTTCGCGGCGGGCCGCATGCAGACCGCCGGCCGAGCGACCGGCCTCGCGCAGGCCGCGCTCGAGGCGGCGGCCGGCTACTCGCTCGACCGCAAGCAGTTCGGCAGCCCGCTCATCGACTTCCAGCTCACCCAATACAAGATCGGTCGCATGGCGACGTACACCCAGGTCTCGCGCCAGCTCTCGTACAAGGCGGCTCGCGCGATGGACGTGGACGAGACGATCTCGCTCGAGCCGGCGATGGCCAAGCTGCTGACGTGCGACGTCGCGGTCGCGGTCACGCAGGAAGGCCAGCTCGTGCACGGCGGGTGGGGGTACGCCGAGGAGTACCCGATCTCGCGCTACGTCGTCGACGCGACGGTCCTGCCGATCTTCGAGGGCGTGAAACCGATCCTCGAGCTGAAGGTCATCGCCCGCCAGCTGCTGGCCTGAGCCCGGCAAGGGGTCCGGCCGTACCGATTCGTTCGGGCCGGGCCGTACGGATTCGTTCGACTTCGTACGAATCCGTACGGCCGCGGCGCGCGACCTGCCGGCAAAACCTCGATTTACAAACACTTTCTCGCCGCTCTCCTGGTGGCTTCGGCCTTGCTTCTTCCGTCGCGACGGCACGCCGAGGCCGAACACGAGGAGGAAGCGGAGATGAGGAAGGCACACGACAAGCAGGGTTCGACGACGGGGCAGCCGAAGACGCGGTTCTCGCGCACGCGACCGCGATCGTTCTTTTCGTCGCGCGGCGAGCGCGCCCTTTCCGAGGAAACCCAGGAGCGCACGCCGGAGCGCGCGCTGATGCTGGCCGTGCTCGAGGACGCGATCGCGTGCTACGCCGGCAAGCTCAAGGCTCCCCGCGAGAACCCGAGGATCCTGCGCCGCCAGGCCGCGTTCTGGCTGAGCAGCGAGGACTGGGACTCGCCGTTCTCGTTCAACAACGTCTGCGAGGCCCTGGCGCTCGATCCGACTGCGCTCCGCGAGCGGATCCTGACCGAAGCGGACACGAGTCACTGACGAGCCTCGGCCGCCGCCCCATGCCGGGGCGGCGGCCGCAGTCCGTGGCAGTTTCCAACTTGCAAAGCTGCCAGAATCCGGGCTGTATGCGACGCAAGCCTGCAAGGTCCGCGGCGCGGACCTCGCAGCCTTGCACGCTTTCGGGGGACGCGGATCGCCGGGTCGTCTCCCGATGCCGGAGGCGCAGCGGACGTGTCCATCGCAATCGACGACCAGCAGCGGGTCCTCTCCGAGGTCTCCCACGACCTCGCGAACCGCTTCCACCGGTCGTACTACCTTCTCGACCTGCTGGGCGACGCCCTCGACCCGGCCGACTCCAACGCGGCGCAGCTCCTCGAGGGGCTGCGCAACACGTTCTCGGAAACCGAATCGATGATCCGGGGGGCGCTCTCGCTCCTGCGCCCGCTGGAGCTCCGGCGGCTGCGCGTACGGCTGGAGGACCTGACGATGAGCCTCCGGCAGCACGTCGGCGTCCGCGAGGTCAGCGTGCTCGGGGACCTCGCGGCCGGCAGTTCGGAGGTCGAGGTCGATCCGGCGCGCATTTCCGAGGCGCTCGCGTTCCTGTGCCACGTCGCCGTCGACGGCAGTGACACGGGTTCGCCGGTCGTCGTCGAACTCGAGGGGGGGGATCCCGTCGGGCTTCGCGTCCATCGCGCGGAGGGGACGGGGCAGTTCCCGTCCACTCTCCAACTCGCCCTGACGTCCCGGATCGCCGAATCGCACGGGGGGGCGCTCGAAGTGGACTCCGCCGGCAACGGGTCCGTGACCCTGCGGCTGCCGGTCGCCTCGAGGAGGACCTGACCTTGTCCCAACGCATCCTGGTCGTCGACGACGATCCGCTGATCTGCCGGCAGCTCGAGGACCTGTTCCGCGAGCGCCACTACGAGGTCGACACGGCGGGCAACGCGCCCGAGGCGCTCGGCCTGCTGGAGCAATACGACTACGCGCTCGCCGTGGTGGACCTGAAGATGCCGGGCACCGACGGTTTGAGTCTCACGCGCCAGGTCCACGAGCGCTGGTCCGATCTCGGCGTCATCATCGTCACCGGATACGCGTCCATCAAGGGCGCGGTCGAGGCCATACGACAGGGGGCCAACGACTACATCACCAAGCCGTTCGAGCGCGAGGAGATCCTGCTCGCGACGGAGAAGATCCTCGAGAAGCGGCGCCTGCTCGACGAGATCAACTACCTTCGCAGCCAGCTCTCGGAGCGGTACGCATTCGCGAACATGGTCAGCCGTAATCCGGCGATGCACGAGATCTTCCGGACGATCGAGGCCCTGTCGCAGAACGATGCCACGGTGCTGATCACCGGCGAGTCCGGCACCGGCAAGGAACTGGCCGCGCGCGCCGTGCATTTCCAGGGACGTCGCAAGAGCGGCCGTTTCGTCGCGATCAACTGCGCGGCGTTTCCGGATTCGCTGCTCGAAGCCGAGTTGTTCGGCCACGAGCGTGGCGCGTTCACCGGCGCGGTGCAGGACCGGATCGGGAAGATCGAGCTCGCCAACGGCGGCACGCTGTTCCTCGACGAGATCGAGAGCATCTCGCTGTCGATGCAGCTCAAGCTCCTGCGCGTACTCGAGCAGCGGGAGATCGAGAAGCTCGGCGGCAACCGTCTCGTCAAGGTCAACATCCGGGTGATCGCGGCCACCAACCGGGACCTCGAGCCGATGGTCAAGAGCGGGGAGATCCGCGAGGACTTCTTCTACCGGATCAACGTGGTGCCGATCGTCATCCCGCCGCTTCGCGACCGGATCGAGGACATCCCGCTGCTGGTCACGGAAATGCTCAAGAACAACCCGCACGCGCGCGAGCGCGGCGGCATGCGCATCTCGAACAAGGCGCTGCAGGCGCTGATGTCCTACCAGTGGCCCGGCAACGTGCGCGAACTCGGCAACGTCCTCGAACGGTCGATCCTCAAGACGAGCGGCCCGATGATCAAGGACGTCGACCTGCCGAACGCCGCGGGCGCACCGTCCGCCGCCCTCGGCACCGGCCGGGCGCGGGACTACGAGTTGCCGCTGCGCGAGTTCCTGAAGCGGGCGGAGAGGGACTACCTGGCCTCGGTGCTTCGGCGGGCGCGCGGGGGGATTTCGTCGACCTCGAAGCACGCGATGGTCGATGCCGCGACGCTGCACCGCAAGATGAAGCAGCACGGTCTGCGCCGGGAGGACTTCCGCCGACCGCGCGACCCGCATTCCGGAGACTGATCGGGCAGCGGCGGCGAGGCGCCGTCGCCCCGTTCACCGGGGAAGCGCGCGGCGGGGGCGTCGTCCCGGCCGGACGTCGCCCCCGGGGCGCGGACCCGAAGGGCGCGACTGGGAAGCCGCCGCGCCTCATGCGATAAGCTGTCGAGGAGCCCGCTGGGGGCCTGATACGAGGCAAACGGGGAATGTACGCCCACTTCTACCACCTGTCGGAAAATCCGTTCAATCTGACGCCGGACCCGAAGTTCCACTACATCAACGAGTCCACGCGCGAGGCGCTGGCCGCGGTGCTGTACGGGATCAAGTCCCGCAAGGGTTTCCTGACCCTGATCGGAGAAGCCGGCACGGGAAAGACGACCCTGCTCCGGCGCATCGTGGACGAGATCGAGGGCGAGACCCGCGTCGTCTTCGTCTTCAATCCCGGCGTCAGCTTCGACGAGCTTCTCGAGTACCTGTGCATGGAACTCGGCATCCGGGCTGAAGGTGGCGGCCGCCTCCAGCTGATCGAGAAGCTGAACCAGTTCCTGCTCCAGCAACTGACCGAGGGGCGTAACGTCGTCGTGATCATCGACGAAGCGCAGACCCTCGACGACGGGGTGCTCGAGGAGCTGCGAATGCTCTCGAATCTCGAGACCTCCAAGGAAAAGATCCTCCAGATCGTCCTGAGCGGCCAGCCCGAGCTCGAGGAGAAGCTGCGCCGGCCGAACCTACGGCAGCTCCGCCAGCGGATCGGAGTGCGCGCGACCTTGAAGCCGATGCGCGCCGACGAGATCCGCGCGTACGTCGAGACGAGGCTGCGAAGCGCCGGCGGCCAGAAGGCCGAACTGTTCACGGCCTCCGCGCTGCTGCGCTGCTGGAAGGCCTCCCAGGGCATTCCGCGCGTCATCAACGTGATCTGCGACAATGCGATGATGATCGCCTTCGCGGAGGGCAGCGATCGGATCACGGCCTCCGTGATGAATGCGGCGATCCGCGACCTCGACGGGATCGGCGGTTCGCAGCCGTGGTGGAGCGACCTTCGCGAGTACCTGGCGCTGCCGGCGGTCCGCTACGGAGGTGTTGCGGCGGCCGTCCTGGTGGCGGCGTTCGCCCTTGGCCGCTCGTTCCAGGATCAGGTCGACTTCAAGCCGCCGCCGGTCGCTCCGGCGGTTCCCGGTCCCGCTGCCGTTCCTTCGTCGGCGGGTTCTCCCGGGACGGCGGCTGTCGCGGTCCCGGCAGCGCCTGCGCCCGTCGCGCCGCCGCTCGCAACCTCCGCGCCCGTGGCGCCGCCTCCCGCGACTTCGGCGCCGGTCGCGTCGCCTTCGCCGCCCCCGGTCCAGACGGCGCCCGCGCCGGTCGTCCCCTCGCCGGGCTCCGCAACCGAATCGCCTGCGGCGGCTCCCGCCGGCCTCGCGCCGGCCGTGGGTTCACTCGCTTCCGCACCGACCGGGGAAGGCGCGTCGGCCGTTCGGGTTCCGGTCGCGCCGCCACCGGCCGCTTCGCCGTCGGCCGACCCGGCGTTCGCGGACACGGTGGCCGGCAGCCTGCGTCGTGCCGAGGAGAAGGCCCGCTCCACCGCAGCCCGGCTTTATGGCGGCACTGTCGAGCCGGTGGCGCCTCTGGACGGGGAACCGCGGCCGGAGGACGCCCGCCTTGCGGCCGAACTCGCCGCGGAGCGCGAGAGCCTGGCCCGCGAGCAGGCCCGACGAGCGCGGGAGGAACAGGAGGACCTGCGGCGGGCCGAGCAGCAGGCGGCGATCGAAGCAGCCGAGGACGCGCGGGCCCGCCAGGCCGCAGCCGCCTCGAGGCTCGCCTCGGAGGCGCCGCCGTCGGTGGCCGAGCCTCCGTCCGGGCTTGCCGACGGGCTGGAGAGCGTCGCGTCGTTGTCGGGGAACTCCGTCAAGCCGGTCAAGGCGGCGGAGAAGCCGGTGGTCGGCCGCCACATCCGGGTCACCCGCGGCGACACGGTCTGGGCGATCGCGATGCAGTACTATGGAAGTGTGGATTCCTCAGTGTTGACGGAGATCTTCCGCCACAATCCCGGCATCCGGAACGCCCACCAGCTGCCGGTCGGAAGTGACGTGTTCGTGCCGTTCCTGAAGCCCGAGCACATGGTCGACCCGGTGCAGGGCGGCGGGTATCGGGTTCTCGTGGCCGAGAGCGCGGAACCGGCCGAGATCGCCGAGGCTTCGTCCTGGGCGGCGGCCAAGCTCCCCGGCCGCGAGTTGCGGACGAGCGCCAAGGGCAAGGACAACCCGGTTCGCGCCGTCTACGCCACCGGCTTCACCGGTCGGGAGGCCGCCCTGACCGCCGCGCGCCAGCTGCTGGATTCCGAAACTCCCTGAACAGGCTCGCGGAATCGAGTCTTGTTGCATGGTGCGACGACAGGTACTCTCCCGATGGCCGGGTGATCGAGTATCCGCGGTGCGTGTCGGGTCACGTGCCGGTTCGCCGGCCACAGGCCAGGAGTTCCGAGGCTCGGCGCGCACGTGTCAGGAATGTGTGAAACGTGCGGTACGCATTGAGGTTTTGTTGTAAGTTTCCTTAGGATGCTCTATCTCGTCAGGACCCGGGTGGAACGTCGCGCGATGCATCATTTGCGGGGATGTGTCGCTGGAACCTCCCGCGATCGGACGAGCCGACTTGGACAGGGGTGGGGAGTCTCCGTGCGGAGAGGAAGTAGCGCGCTCGCCGACGTGCCCGCGACGTTCGGCCCATCAGGCTGCCTTCCCGAGGAACTGGATCCTTCGGTCCCGCAGGACTTCCGTCCGTCGTTTGCCGTCGGCGAACGGCCGGGCGTCGACGGCGGGGCGGCGACGAAGACTGCAACGGGCAGAACAGGGAACTGGCGGCCAAAGTTCATGAAAGCGCGTGCACTGCTGACCTTGTTGCCGGCCGTTCTGCTCGCCGGCTGCTTTCAGAGCCAGCCGCCGCTGCCGCTTGCACCGGATCCTGCGTTCGCGCCGCTCGAGATGGGGGCGACGAGCGAGCCGGTCGTTTCCCCGATCTACCGCCTCCAGCCCGGCGACCGCATCGAGGTCTTTTCCCAGTTCCACGAGCAGCTCTCCGGCGACGCCACGATCGGCCCGGATGGCCAGCTCGCCATTCCTTCGCTCGGATCGTTCCAGGCCGTCGGGCTGACGTCCGACGAACTGGCGTCGGAAGTGACGCGGCGAGCGTCGCTGACCTACAGGGACCCGCAGATCACGATCGCCGTCAAGGAATTCACGACGTACCGCGCGTACATCGGCGGCGAGGTGAAGCGGCCCGGCTACGTCACCCTGAAGCCCGGGATGACGACGCTGCGCGCCGTCATGGAGCGCGGCGGGTTTTCTTACACGGCCCGCCTCGACAGCGTCCTCCACATCGCCTGGAACGCCCAGGGCGGTTACTCCGCGAAGCGTCTGGACATGCGCAGGGTGCTCGAGAAGGGGGACACCAGCCAGGATCTCGCGCTCGGTCCCAACGACGTCATCTACGTTCCGGCCACCTGGATCACGAACGCCGATCTCTGGGTGCGCCAGTGGATCATCGACCTGATCCCGATCCGCGAGCCGACGACCCGGCCGCTCGGTTGGTGAGGACCGGGAAAGGCAACCGCAACCGATGGATCAGCGATCTCTCTACCTCCTGCGCCAGGCCATCACCGCCGTATTCAAGCGGTGGCGCCTCGTGGCGCTCGTGATCGCGACCATCGTCGTGCCGTTCAACCTGTTCAATTTCCTCATCCGGCAGCCGGTCTACAGTGCGCAGTCCAAGATCATGATCACGAGGGACCGCGCCTATGCCGAGGTCTCCCCGCTGGAGCGCAATCGTTCGGTCTCGTCGCTTCCGAACGAAATGGTCGTGAACTCGGAGCTGCAGCTGATCCGCAGCCGCGACCTGATGCGCCGCCTGCACGACGAGCTCGAGAACCAGTCGGCCACGAATCCCGAGGGGGCGTTCCCCGTGCCGAGCGTCGTACAGCTCGAGCAGCGGGTGGGCGCCGTCCGCAAGCCCCAGTCGAACGTCGTCGAGGTTTCCTACCGAAGCTCCGATCCCGACTTCGCCATTCACGTGGTGAACACGCTGGTGGCCCTCTACGAGCGCTACCACATCGAGAGCCACAAGGCGCCGGGGGCGCTCGCGTTCTTCGACAAGGAGACGCAGGCGGCCAAGGAGAACTTCGTCCAGGCCGACCTCGAGCTCGAGCGCTTCGACGCCGCGCACGGCCTGACCTCGGTCGCTACCGAGAAGGACAACCTGCTCCGCCAGCGGGCGCAGCTCGAAGCGGACCTTCGGCGAAGCGAGGCCCAGGTCACCGAGTTGACGACCAAGGTCGCCGCGATCGAGGCCGAGCTCGAGTACATTCCCGAGCAGGAAGCGGTCGAGACCGAGATGATCCCGAATCCGCTCCTCGGGTACCTGCGGCAGAACCTGGCCCGGCTCGAGATGGAGCGCGAGCGGCTGCTGCAGCTCTACACGCCGCAGCACCGGCTCGTCGTCGACGTGGAGACGGAGATCGCCGCGATCAAGTCGCAGGTGGCCGGCCAGGAAGGCTCGGTCGTCGGTCGCAAGAAGATGTCGCAGACGCCGACGCGGCGCCGCCTGCAGGAAGACCTGCTCTCGTCCCAGGCCGAACTCGGCGCCCTCGAGGCGCGTCGCGCGATGCTCGCCGAGCGCATCACCGACTACGAGGGCAAGATCCGCGTCCTGCACGCCAAGCACTACGAGGTCATGCGCCTGCGCCGCGACCGCGAGGAGGCCAAGAAGCGCTACGATGCGGTGCTCGGCAAGCTGAACGAGGTCCGGGTCTCGGAGGCCATGGACCTGGCGGGCCTGTCCAACGTCTCGGTGATCGAGGCCGCGGCGGCTCCGCTGCAGCGGGAGCCCGACTACCGCACCGTCACGTTCGCGCTGACGACCTTCCTCGCACTGTTCCTCGGCATCAGCGCCGCGGTCGTCGTCGAGCTGATCAACCCGGTGATGAACAGCGACCTCGACGTCCGTCACCACCTCGACCTTCCGGTGCTCGCGGCGATTCCTCTGGCCGTCGGCCCCGGCGGTCCCGGCGGCAACCTGAACTTCCAGGGCAACAACCTGGAACAGAACCAGCAGGGCAACCAGCAGAACACCGGCAACGGCTATCGCGTCGGGAACGCGCGGCGTCCGGCCAACAACTTCCGCGGCAACAACGGCGGCGGCCGGACGGTGTAGGCGATGAGCAAGACCTACGAAGCGCTCAAGCGAGCCGAAGCCCTCCGCGCCCAGGAACGAGCGGCCCAGACGTTCGACATCGACCACGTCGCGCCGACGATCCCGCTGCACGGCGCGGACGAGTACTACGAGCTCCGTCGTGCGCTCATGGG
Organism: uncultured Myxococcales bacterium; assembly: GCA_964476185.1. GTDB lineage: Bacteria > Desulfobacterota > Binatia > UBA1149 > CAITLU01 > DATNBU01. The sequence continues at coordinate 56,484 of CAYYZO010000001.1, read as the reverse complement.
GTCGGCGGTCGGTGACACGGTTCGATCCGTGCTCGTCGTCAGCTCCCTGCACGGGGAGGGGACCTCGAGCGTCGCGTGCCTTCTGGCGAAGGCGATCGCCGGCGGCGGGCGCTCCCGCGCGCTGCTGGTGGACATGAACCTGCGCACTCCGGCGCTCTGGCGCCTCATGAACGTGAGCGGCCAGGCTGGATTCATGAACGTGATCGCCGAAGACAAGCGTCTCGACGAAGTCGTCCAGCCGACGGACCTCGAGGGCGTGGCGATCGTGACGGCCGGCAACGGCCGTCTGAGCGCGGTGGACGTGATCGACAACCCGCGCACGCCCGAAGCCGTCGAGGGCCTCGCGCGGCTCGGCGACGTAACCTTGATCGACGCGCCTCCGATCACGCTCTATCCGGACGCACGCGCGATCGCACCGCTCGTCGACGGCGTGATCCTCGTCATCGAGGCGGACGCGACGCCGGTCAGCGTGGCGGCCCGGGCAAGCGAGATCCTACGGGAGTCCGGCGCCAACATCCTCGGCGTCGTGCTCAACAAGACCCGTCAGTACATTCCCGAGCGCTTCTCGGCACTGATCGGGTGATCGTCGCCCGGTCGCCGGGGGTGCGGGCCCTGCGGCGGCCGGAGCACTCTCGTCGCGCGGGACCGCCCGCGCGGCCGCAGGCGGATGCCGCAGCATGACCGGTCGAACGATTGCATACCTGTTTCCGCTGTTTCCGGTCATCAACCAGACCTTCACGCTCGCCGAGGTCGTCTGGTTGAAGCAGCACGGCTACGACATCCGCCTCTACTCGCTGCTTTCGCGCGTCGACCGCGATCTCCAGCAGGCGGAAGCGCGCGGGCTCATCGACCAGACCCACTACTGCCCGGGCTACGGTTCCCTCGAGTTGTGGAGGCCGTTCTTCGCGGCGCTGAAGTCCGACCCGGCGGGGGTGGCCGGTCTGTTTCGCACGGTCTGGAAGGCCTGGCGCGGCAGGGTCCCGCTTCGTCGCAGCAGCGACGCCCCGGGGCCGGAGACGTTCGGGCTCGAGGACTGGCTCGACGTGCTGTACCGCGGCAACAAGTGGTTCTATCTCCTCAAGTCGCTGATGATGGTGCCGCACGCGATCTACCTCTCGGACGTGTTCCGGCGCGACGGCATTCCCCACGTCCACTGCCACTGGGCCACCTATCCTGCGACGGTCGGGATGCTGGTTCGCCAATGGAGCGGGATCCCGTTCAGCGTCACGGCCCACGCGTACGACATCCACATGATGCCGTGGATGCTGCCGGCCAAGCTCGAGGCGGCCGACTTCTTCGTCACGTGCGCCGACTACAACCGCCGCTACCTCGCCTCGATGTGCTCCCCGGACGCGGCGGCGCGGATCGTGCTGAACTACCACGGGACGAACCTGCAGCGGTTCCAGCCCGGGCCGAGGTCGCCCGGCGACGAGTTCCGCATTGTCAGCGTGGGCTGGTTCAAGGAGTACAAGGGCTTCCACTTCATCGTGGACGCGGTGAGCCGTCTCGTGGCGCAGGGCGTCAACGCCCGGCTTCACCTGGCCGGAGACGGACCGCAGCGAGGGTATCTCGAGGAGCAGGCCAAGCGTCTGGGCGTCACGGACCGGATAGTTTTTCACGGCTATTTGGACCATGATCGTCTGGTGGCGCTGTATCGCGACTGCGACGTGTACGCGATGGGCAGCATCGAGATGACCAACTTCGGAAGACAGGACGTGATCCCGAACGTCATCGCCGAGGCGATGGCCGTCGGGTTGCCGATCGTCTCGACGCGGATGGGAGGCATCCCGGAACTCGTCGAGGACGGCGTGTCCGGACTCCTGGTGCCGCAGCGCGACGCCGCGGCGATGGCCGATGCCATCGCCCGCATCGCGGGCGATCCGGATCTCGCGTCGCGCCTGCGCCGGGCTGGCCTCGCGCGAGTGGCCGACCTCTGGGACCGCAACCGGAACCTCGAGGATCTCGCGCGAGTGTTCGACGAGCGGATCGACGCGAGGGCAGGGAGGGTCGCTTCGGCGGCGTGAAGTCGTGACGACGGCGGGAGCCAGAGCCAAGCGCGCCTTCGACTTCGTCGTGTCCCTCGGCGGAGTCGTCGTGCTCGCTCCGGTGTTCGCCGTCATCGCGGCGTTGATCAAGCTCGACACGCGCGGTCCGGTGTTCTTCCGGCAGGAGAGGGCGGGGCCGAACGGCACGCGCTTCCGCATCTTCAAGTTCCGCACGATGATCGTCGGCGCCTACCGCAGCGGAGCCCGCCTGACCGTCAAGCGCGACCCGCGAATCACGGCGGTCGGGCAATTCCTGCGATGGAGCAAGCTCGACGAGTTGCCGCAGCTTCTCAATGTCCTGCTCGGCGACATGTCCTTCGTCGGTCCGCGTCCGGAGGATCCGTACTTCACGAACTTCTATGCGCCCGAGTTCCGTGACGTGCTTTCGGTCAAGCCGGGAATCATCGGCCCGAGCCAGGTCGACGGACGCGACGAGGTCGAGAAGTACCCCGAGGGGTGCGAGAACGTCGAGGAGTACTACATCCAGAGCATCCTGCCCGAGAAGCTCTCGCGCGACCTCGAGTACGTGCGGGCCGCGACCTTCTGGGGCGACGTGCGCTTCCTGGTCGGCGGCTTCCTCCACGTCGCGACGTCGCAGTTCAAGCGGGGCTTCTTCGCACGCAACCGTTACCGTTTCGCGCAGCTCGGCCTCGACATGCTCCTGATGGTGGTGGCCTACGTGGTCGCCAACCTGATCAAGTTCGACTGGAGCCTGGAGCCGGCGCTCTGGGCCTACGCGGGCAAGACGCTGGCATGGGTGCTGGTCCTCAAGCCGCCCGTCTTCGTCTATTACAAGTTGTACCAGAGGTCGTCACGATGGCTGGGCCGCCGCGACCTCGCCGTGCTGGTGAAGGCCGTCAGCGTGAGCTCGGCGCTGCTCGTCATCGCCGCGACGTTTTCGATGCAGCGCCACTCGCGCGCGGTGTTCGTGATCGACTGGATCCTGCTGCTTTTCCTGGCCGGCGGTGCGCGCTATATCATCCGTTCCATCCAGAGCGGCGCGGCCCGTAACGAGGAGAAGGGCCCGTTCGTGAAGGTGCTGGTGGCCGGCGCGGGGCACGGCGGCGAGACGATCCTTCGTTCCCTGCTGGAGGATCCGAAATCCCGGTTCATGCCCGTCGGCATCATCGATCACGAGCCCCATCGCTGGGGGGCGCTGATCCATGGTGTGCGGGTCATGGGCGGCGCGACCGACATCGCGATGTCGGCGAGCCTGCACGGGGTCGAGATGGTGCTCATCTCGCTCGTGGACCTCGACCCGGTGGTGCTGCGCGAGATCACGGAGGCGTGCCGCAAGCTCGGCCTCGAGTATCGCCTGGTGCCGGGTCTGTCCGACCTGCTCGAGCAGTCGGCGGCCGAACCGCTGAACACGATTGCACTCTCCTCCCAGACCTGAGCGCCGGGAAGACATGACGCAGAACTTCTTGAAACCCGACGACCTCGTGCTCGTCACAGGCGGGGCCGGTTACGTTGGTTCGCACCTCGTACGCATGCTGCTGGAACGCGGCTACCGCGTGCGCGTCCTCGAGACGTTCCTGTACGGCAACGCCGGGCTTCGCGGAATCCGCCCGCACCCGCGGCTCGAGGTCGTCTACGGCGACATCTGCAACATCCGGGACATGATGCGCGCGTCCGCGGGCGCCCGCGCCGTGGTCGCGCTCGCGGCGCTCGTCGGCGACGGCGCGTGCGAGATCGACCGCGAGGAGACGACCTCGATCAACATCGAGTCGACGAAGGTCCTGAGCCACGTCGTCCGGCACCACCCGGACCTCGAACGCATCGTCTTCGCGTCGTCCTGCAGCGTGTACGGCGCGACCGAGGGGCTCGTGCTGAACGAGGGGTCGCGCCTGAACCCGGTTTCGTTCTATGCCCGCAGCCGCATCGTGTCGGAGGGGATCCTGCGCCGCGAGCTCGACGGCCGCAGCGTGGTCATGCTCAGGCTCGGCACCGTGTTCGGCGCCTCCGCGCGCCCGCGGTTCGACCTGATGATCAACACCATGACGTGCCGTGCGGTTCGCGACGGCGTGATCACGGTGACCGGCGCCGAGGCCTGGCGCCCGCACGTGCACGTGCGGGACGTCGCCGACGCGTTCCTGCTCGCGGCGCAAGCGCCGTCGGAACTGGTGAGCGGCGAGACGTTCAACGTCGGTTCGAACGGGAACAACTACACGATCGGCGCTACCGCGGAACTCGTGGCCGCGCGCATCCCGGGCACGCGCATCGAGACGGGCGGGCGCGTGGACGACCTGCGCAGCTACCGCGTGAGCTTCGACAAGATCCGGCACGTGCTCGGTTTCGAGCCGTCGACGACGATCGAGCAGGGCGTCGACGAGATTCGCGCGCTTCTCGAGAAACGGGGCCTCGACTGGACCGATCCGAGATACTCGAATCTCGCGTGGCTCAAGCAGAACGGATTCGGCGGCCTCGGCCGCGACTGCATCGACGAACCCGCCGAGCCGGGTGATTCCATCGAAGAAGTGGCCTGACCGGTTCGCCGGATTCGAGGCAGGACAGGGGACGATATGCGCGAGCACGGAATGCTCCGGGTACTTCATTATGGTCTGGGCGAGATCGGGATCGGAATCGCCCGCGAGAGCGCGAACACGGGGCGCCTCGACAGCGTCGGGGCCGTGGACGTCGACGAGTCGAAGGCCGGCAAGCCGCTGGCCTCGCTGTGGGGAGCCTCGGGCGGTCCGGCGGTGCGCCGGAGCCTCGCGGACGCCCTCGCCGACGCGGGCGGGGTGGACGTGGCGTTCCACTGCGCGGGCTCCCACATCGACAACATCGAAGGGCAGCTGCTGGAGCTGATCGAGGCCGGTTGCAACGTGGTCACGACGGCCGAAGAGGTCATCTGGCCGTACGGCAGCCGGGATGACGCGGCAGCGCGACTGGACGAAGCCGCCAGGCGCAAGGGGGTCACGCTGTTCGCGGCGGGCGTCAATCCGGGCTTCCTGCTCGACCGCCTGCCGACGTATCTTTCCTCGATGACTCTCGGGCCGACGGCGGTGCGCGGTACGAGGCTGGTCGACCTCTCCAAGAGGCGCAACGCGCTTCGTCGCAAGATGGGCGTCGGCGAGGACGCCGCGGCCGTCCGCAAGCGCACGAGCACGTTCTCGATGGGCCACGCCGGGTTTCCCGAGTCGGTGCGCTACCTGGCGGCTGCGCTCGGCTGGGGCGTCGGCGAGGTGGAGCAGGTGCTGGAACCCGTCGTCGCCGAGCGCAAGGTCGAGCGCGCCGGCGAGGTCGTGTTGCCGGGGCAGGTCCTCGGGCTCGCGCACACGGCGCGTGCGGCCACCGCGGACGGCAAGGAAATCTCGTTCTCGCTGACCATGCGCCTGGATTGCGAGCAGCCGTTCGACCAGATCGAGATCGACGGCCGGCCCCCGGTCGTGGTGCGTTTCCCGGCCGGACTGCAGGGCGACCTCGCTACCCTCGCGAGCGCGGTCAACGCGGCGCGATTCGTCGTCACGGCCGCGCCGGGACTCGTCTGCCGGCTCGCGACGCCGATCGCTCTCTGAGCGCGGCCGGCGCGCGGAGGATATCGACATGAGCACGACGAAGGGAGCGGACGGACGCCTGCGGGTCGGCATCGTCGGATGCGGCATCATCGCGAACGCGCACCTGCCGTACGTTCGACAGGCCGGCGGCGAGCCGGTGGCGTTGTGCGATCTTTCGATTGCCGCTTCGAGCGAGCTAGCCGATCGCCACGGCATCCAGCGCGTCTACCAGCGCGTCGAGGACATGCTGGAGTGCGAGAACCTCGACGCCGTGCACGTGCTGACGCCGCCGCACGTCCACGCGCCCGTGGCGGTCGCTGCGCTCGAGCGCGGCGTCCCGGCCCTCGTCGAGAAGCCGCTCGCGCTGACTTCGGCGGACGTCGAGGCGATGGCCGCCGCGGCGCGCCGCGGGAACACCTTCTTCACGGCCGGCCACAACCGGCTGTTCGACCCGCCGATGCTGGAGGCAAGGCGTCTCTGGGAAAGCGGCGAGCTCGGCGACCTCGTCGCGATCGAGAGCTACCAGGCCGGCGTCGCGAGCGAACGCCAGTGGCTCGGCGAGTTGGCCGGCGGCGGCATCGGGGATCTCGTCCCGCACCCGTTGTACCTGCAGCTGTTCTTCCTCGGAGCGGTTTCGCGGCTGGAGGCAGTCGCCTTCTCGCGGGCAGGCGGGGACGACCGCGCGAAGATCGAGGAACTGCGCGTGCTGATGCAGGGCGAAGGGCGCACCGGCGTGCTCACGATCTCGATGAACGCGGCGCCCATGATGAACACGCTGAAGCTCTGCGGTTCGCGCATGACCGTCGAGGTCAACCTCAACAACATGACGATCGTCCGGCGGCGCGACTACAAGGTCCCGAAGATCATCGCGAAGCCGTTGCCGAACCTCGACGAATCGTGGCAGCTGCTGACGCAGACGACCCGCAACACGGTCGATTTCGTGCGTGGGAAGATCCGGTTCTATCCGGGCATGGGCGAACTGATCCGTCGCTTCTACGACGCGATCCGGCGAGGCACGCCACCTCCGGTCAGCGAAGCGGAGGCGGCGGCGGTCGTCGACGTGACGAACCGCATCTGGCGGGCGGTCGGAGCGGCGGCAGGGGGCGAAGGACCGGCGCCGGACAGGGTCGCGAAGCCGGCGCGACGCTCGCGCACGCCCAAAGAGGCTCTCGAAGAGGTGGTTCCCCGCAGCGGCGGCGGCGACGCGAAGCCGCCGGCCGAGGATCGGTCGTTCTCCGACGGGGCCGGCAGATCCTGCACGGGAGGCGTGAGCTGACATGCGCGCGTTCGTGACCGGAGCCACCGGTTTCCTAGGAAGTCGGGTCGTGCGGCGCCTCGTGGAGCGCGGCGACGAGGTCGTCGCGCTGGCGCGGGAGGGCGCGGCCGCCGACGAGCTGGAGAAGAGCGGGGTGCGCGTCGTCCGGGGCGACCTCGGCGACGTCGCGCCGGTGCTTGCCGAAGCGGCAGCGTGCGACGTCGTCTATCACGTCGGCGCTCGCGTGCAGACCAGCGGCAACTGGGACGAGTTCTTCCGCGTGAACGTCGAGGCCACGCAGCGGCTGATGGATGCAGCGCTCGGCGGCCGCGCGAAGCGCTTCGTCCACGTCAGCTCGCTCGGCATCTTCGACATCGACCGCGACGGGATGGTGATCGGGGACGAGGGCGACTACGACCGTCGGCCGTTCCTTCGAGGCCACTACACGCGGTCGAAGCTCGACGCCGACCGACTCGCCTGCACGGCGGTGCGAACGGGCCGAAACGTGGTCGTGGTCCGGCCCGGGGTGCTGTACGGCTGGAAACCGGGCCAGCAGAACATCTTCCTCGGGCGAGTGAAGAAGTTCCTGCGACCGGACCTTCTGGCGGTCGTCAGCAGCCCCGGATACCGCGTGCCCCTCGTCTATGTCGAGAACGCAGCCGACGCCGTCGTCTGCGCCGGCACGGCCGAGGGCGTCGATCGCGGCATCTTCAACGTGATCGACGATCCCGACCTGACGCAGAAGCGCTACTTCGAAACGCTGAGCCAGGCGCGCCCGCGACCGCTGCGCGTGGTGTACCTGCCCGTGGCTCTGGTGGCGCCGGCCGTGAAGGCAGTCGATTTCGTGCACAAGCTCGCGAAGCGCCGGCCGTGGTCGGTGGCCTACCAGCTGCTTCGCTCCGAACGCAGCGCCCGCTACCCGACCGACGCGGCGCGCACGGCCCTCGGATGGACGCCTCGCGTGGATCTTCGCACCAGCCTGCAGGAGTCCTTGCAAGGCCCCGCGTGAACGTCGTCTTCCTCGAAGCCTCCTCGGGAAGCGTGGTCGGCGGCTCGCTGACCGGCATGCTGGAGTTGTTGCGCGGGATCGATCGTTCCCGCATCCACCCGACGGTCGTGCTCTACGAGGACAAGCCGTGCATCTCGGGGCTCGAGGCGTCGGGCGTCCCGGTCGCGGTCTTTCGCAAGAAACGGCTTCCGAAGCAGCACTCCCTGCAGGACAAGCCGGCCTATGCGCGGGCGAAGGCCGTCGGTCCGGTGAGCAGGCTCCTGTGGCTGCTGCGCGTCACCGGCACGTACCTGTTCGAGACCCTTCCGGCGGCCATGAGGCTCGCGCGCCTGTTCGAGGCGCTGCGACCGGACCTCGTCTACGTCTGCAACGGATTCCGCGGAAACGCGGAGGCGATCGTCGCCGCGCGTCTCGTCGGCGCGCCTTGCGTCGTGCACGCGAAGGGCTTCGACAAGTTCTCGTGGGTCGAGCGCAAGATCTCTCGCACCGTGGCGGGCTGCGTCTCGATGACCCGGGCGATCGAGGAACATTGCCGCGCGGGCGGCATGGCGCCGGACTTCTTCGAGGTGATCTACGACGGCCTCGACCTCGCCGCGTTCCAGCCGACGAGGAATGCTGCCGAGGTGCGATCGGAACTCGGACTCGCGCCCGATGCGGAAGTCGTCGGCGTGGTCGGCAACGTGCAGGAGTGGAAGGGGCAGCATGTCCTCGTCGAAGCGCTCGACCTGCTCCGGGACGCGAGGCCGCGCCTCGTCGCCCTGGTGGTGGGGGGCGTGCATCGCAGTGGAGAGGCGTACGCGGAGCGCGTCCGTCGACTCGCGCAGTCGCGCGGGATCGGGGCGAGGGTCGTCTGGACCGGTCCACGCTCCGACGTTCCGGATCTCATGAACGCGATGGACGTGGTGGTGCACACGTCGGTGCGCGGCGAACCCTTCGGTCGCGTGATCATCGAAGGCATGGCTGTCGGCCGGCCGGTGGTCGCGACGCGCGCCGGAGGGGTGCCGGAGTTCGTGCAGGACGGGGAAGATGCGCTGCTGCTCCCCCCGGGCGATGCGCCGGCGCTCGCGGAATGCCTCGACCGCTTGTTCTCGAGCGAAGTCGAGCGGGAGCGACTCGCGCGTGGAGCGAAGGCCGCGGCCGAGCGATTCGCCCTCGCGCGCCACGTCGCCGCGATGACGGAGGTGTTCGAGCGCGCGAGCGCGGCCTCGGCGCGCCGGCAGCGACGCGAATCGGTGCGCGCCGGGATGACGAAGGAGAACGCGTGAGCGACCCCGTCGCCATCGAACTGCACGGCGTGCGCGTGCGGATCGAATCCGAGTTGCCGGCCTTCCTGGATTACGTGCGCGTGGCCCTCGAGCCCTACGTCGTCGAGGACAAGGGGAAGTTCGACATCCGCTCGCGACTCGAGTGGCGCGACGGCGTCCCCCCGCGGACCGTCGGTCGCGACGCCGTCGCCGCCGGCGGGTTCGAGCCGATGATCTGGACGCGCCGGCCGGACCGTGACCTGTACATCGGCCAGTCGGGCGCCCAGTGGCTTCGCATCGACGATTTCACCGACCTGCAGATGCAGCTCGCGATGAAGGACGAGGGAGTCGAGGTCGCGGGACGCTATTTCTTCCACGTCGCGTCGGGCGGTGCGGCTGAGTCGCTGCAGCGCCTGAGGCATCGCGCCCAGCTCGACGAACTGCGCGGTCGCCGCTTCTCGACGCTGCTCTACTACCTCTTCTATCACCCCCTTCTCTGGTGGCTGAGCCGCGGCGCCGGCTGGCAGGTGCTTCACGGCGGGGCGATCGCCACGCCGGTCGGCGCGGTCGTCCTCGCCGGGATGCCGGGCTGCGGCAAGTCGACGCTCTCCGTGGCGATGCTGGCGGACGCGCGCCTTCGCATGCTGTCGGACAACCTCGTGCTGCACGATGGGCGGAACGCGATGGCCTGCCCGGAGCTCCTGCTGCTCGACGAAACGAGCCGGCGACTCGCCGGGGCGGGGGCCGACCGGCTCGTCGCGACTGGCGAGCGTCGCGTCTACGCGCGGGATGCGTACCGCATCGCCGACATCGAGCTTCAGCCCCAGCCCGTGGCCGCGCTGCTGCACGTGGAACGCGCGAGCGAGTTCGCGCTGCGCCCGCTCGATCCGGCCGAGAGCGCCGGGCGGCTTCACGCGGCCAACACCATGGCCAAGGAAGTGCGGCGGATCGAGATCATGAACCAGGTCCTCGACGCCGTTTCCGGGGCGAGGCGGTACGACGCGCTCTCCGCCGGGGAGAGACTCGCGGCCGGCGTGCCGTCCTTCGAACTGCACGTCCCTCCCGTCTCCGATCTCGTCGCGTTCGCGCGGGACAAGGTCCTTCGGGAACTGTACGCGGGCCTCGGCCACGGCGGGCGGTGAGAAGGCCGGTGAGCCGCGGCAAGCGATCCCAGCGTTCCGCGCTGCTCCGGCTCGCCGAAGACTTCGGGGGCACGCTCGCGACCATCTTCGCGAAGATGGGGTTCGGCGTGTTGATCGGCATCATCACCGCGCGGACGCTGGGGCCCGACGCGCGCGGGATCTTCTCGCTGGTCTCGACGTTCCCGGCCTCGCTGACGACGCTCGCCAAGTTCGGGCAGGCGCAGGCGACGATCTACTTCATCCGCCGCGAACAGGAGGACGTCGGACGGGTCGCCTCGACGGCGGTGACGTTCGGGCTGGCGACCGGGGCCGTCCTCGTCGCCGGAGTGCTCGCGTTCCAGGAGCAGATCCTCTCGACCGTGCTCCGGGGCGTGCCGTTGTGGGCGCTGGTGGCGGTCTGCCCGATGATCCCGATCCTGCTCATGGAGAGCTACCTGTACGGCGTGCTGCAGGCGACGGACCGGTTCCGCGTCTACAACGCGCGGCTCCTCGGGGAATCCGTCATCGCGTTGCTGCTGATGGCCACCGTGCTGGTCGGGCTCGGCTGGGGGCTCCCCGGTGCTCTCGGCGTTTCCGTCACGCTGAACACGGTGATGCTGCTGTGGGTGTTCTGGACCGTGCACAAGGACACGCGCATCCGGCTCTCGCTCGACCGGTCCCTGCTGCGGCGCATGCTGCGCTACGGCACGAAGTCGCACCTGCAGATCATCGCGTCGCACTTCAACTTCAAGGCCGGCGTGTACCTGTGCTCGTTCTACCTGACGCCGGCCGAGGTCGCGTTCTACGCGATCGGCGCGAAGTTCGCCGAGCAGATGATGTCGATCCCGCAGTCGCTCGGGCTCGCGATGTTCCCGCGCCTGGCCGGGATGCCCGAGGACCGCGTCCACGCGATGACCGCGACGGCCTGCCGCCAGACCCTGGCGATCGCGACCGCGGCCGCCGTCGTCCTGACGCTGTTCGGTCGCTGGGCGATCGTGCTGCTGTACGGCCAGGATTACGCGCCCGCTTCGGTGCCTCTCGTGTGGATCTCGTGGGGGATCGTGATGATGTCGATGTACGTGCTGCTGTCGCGGGACTTCACGGCGCGCGACCGGCAGGTCATCAACGTGATCGCCGCCTACATCGCGCTCGGCGGGAACATCGGGCTCGGCGCCTGGCTGATTCCGAGCCACGGAATCGAGGGCGCCGCGATCGGCACGACCTGCTCCTACTCGCTGGCGGCCCTGTTGCTGTACGGCTTCTTCCTGCGCGAATCGGGGCTGCCGTGGCACGAGGCGCTCGTTCTTCAGCGCTCGGACCTCGAGCGGCTCCGGCGACTCGTCGTCGAGGTCCGCCGCCGCTTCCCGTCGCGTCCGGACGACGGGAGCAAGGAAAAATAGGGACTTGAAGACCGGGCGTGATCTGCCAAGCTGCTCGGGTCCGCCTCCATCCCGGCGTTCCTCCACGATGCGACGACCACTCCGTACCCCTATCGGCCTCCTGCGCGCCAGGCTCTTCCTCCCCGTCGTGGTCCTGGCCGCGACGGTCGCGACAGCCGAAGCGTTCGAGGTCCAGTGCGGATCCGAAGGCGGCGACGCGTTCGGCTGGGCGATCGCCGCCGGTCACGACTTCAACGGCGACGGCACGCCCGACGTGGCGATCGGCGCTCCCTGCGCCTGGGTCGGTTCCTCGATTCGCGCGGGCCGCGTGCGGGTCTATTCCGGGAAGAACGACAAGCTCCTGCTCTCGCTCGCGGGTTCGTCCCCCGAAGAGAAGCTGGGCTCCGCGCTGGCCTGGTTGCCCGACCTCGACGGCGACAAGAAGGCGGAGCTCGTGATCGGTTCCGCGTCGTTCGCGGCGCCGAAGCCGGTCACGGGGGTCTTTCTCGGCGCCGGCAAGGTCGAGGTGCGTTCGTCGAAGGGGCACACGATCTGGACGGTCTACGGTTCGAACGTCAATGCTTCGTTCGGCGAGACGCTGGAGGTGGTTCCCGACGCGAATGGAGACGGGAAGTTCGACGTGGTCGTCGGCGCGAGCGGCGCGCAGGTGTCCGGACTCGTGCGCGGCGCGGGGTACCTGTTGTCCGGTACGACGGGCGCCGAGATCGCGCGCACCGAGGGCGTGAACGAGGACGACCAGTGGGCGAGCCTCGTGGGCCTGGCCGGCGACGTGAACAAGGACGGGACCGTGGACTGGTTCGCTTCGTCGCGCGTGTCCGCCCTCGCGGAGCCGCCCGCCGGCATCGGGAGTTCGTCGAGCACCACCACCACGATGTCGACGACGACGACGACGCTGACGCCGCGGGCGGGCCGTCTCGAGGTCTTCTCCGGCAAGCCGCCGTACGGCATCGTCCAGACCTATGTCGGCGAAACGATCGTCGACCGGCTCGGCCGTGCGGCCGCCCCGGCCGGCGATATCGACGGCGACGGGCGCGGCGACCTCTGGATCGGCTCCCCCGGGGCGGAGCCGGACGCGCTCGACGACGCCGGCGCCATCGGCCTCTACGCCGGCTCCGGCGCCTTGATCCGGCAGATCACCGAACCGGTGCCGCAGCGTTCCTCGACGTTCGGGACCTCGCTGGTCGTCCCCGGCGACCTCGACGCCGGAGGCCTCCCGGACGTCGTCGCGGGCGCGCCGTTCGGTCGGGTCACCGGACTGAACCAGGCGGGACGTCTGCACGCGTTCTCGACCGAGGACGGCCGGTTGTTGTGGTCGCGCAGCGGCACCAGCGCGTCCCAGCGGCTCGGCCAGACGCTCGAACTCGGCGTCGATGCCGACGGGGACGGGGTCGGGGAGTTGCTGGTCGGCGCTCCGGGGGACATCCCGGGGGGCAAGCGCGGCGCGGGGTCCGTGTTCGTGCTTTCCTCCACGACCGGCGACGAGCTGAAGCGATTCCAGGGGCGGCGAGGTCGCGAGACCAGGGTCTTCGTCGCGGGTCCGAACCTGTCGCGTGATCCGCTCGTGCGTGGCTACGACCCGATGCGCCGCCGCCGCGAGGCGGAGATCCGGCCGTTCCGAGGCCAGTCGACGTCGCGGCTGTCGCTCGGCGTGCTGCAGGCCGGCCGTCGCGAGGAGACGCAGAACGGCACGAAGACGCGGCTCATCGTCGGTACCGGAGCCGGTGCGACGAAACCGGAAGTCACGGTGTATCGCGCCAATCGCCGCAGGCAGCGCGTCTCGCGCTTCGTTGCGGGGCCGGCCGGATACGTGGGCGGCGTCAACGTCGCGGGCGGGGACTTCTCCAACGCGAACGGTGAGGAGATCGCCGTCGTCCCGACCGCCGCGTCCGGCTCGACCGTCTGGCTCTACATCTACGATGCGTTTCCCCAGCCGCAGGGACTGATCGACTGGGAGAAGCGGCGCGAGATCCCGATCTTCACGGCGACCGACAAGTTCAACGAGAAGACGATCGACGCCGTCGGGGCCTCGGTGGCGGGCGAGAACCTCACCTCCAACGACGGTGACGAACTCGTCGTCGCGCCGGCCGCCGGCCTTCCGATCGTGCGCGTCTTCGGCCGTGCCGGCACGAAGCTGTACGAATGGCAGGCGTATCCGTCGCCCGGCAGCGCCGTGCTGCCGAACTCGGGCGTGTCGCTGGCGATCGGCAACCTGAACGGCGAGGGCCCGGTCGAGATCGTGACCGCCCCCCTGCAGGGACAACCGTGGGTGAAGGCCTGGCAGTCGACCGGAGCGGCGTACGAGGATCCGCCCGGCAGCCCGGTGAGCTTCCTCGTCTCCGAGTTCGGCCCGTTCTACGCGGGAGGGCTGACCGTCGCGACGGCGGACGTGGACCTCGACGGCGACGCCGAGATCCTCGTGGCTCCTGCCAGCGGCGTCGCGGGTCGGATTCTCGCCTTCGAGGCCGACGCGACCGGCACGCCGGTCGCGGGATGGGTGGCGTTCGAGCCGTTCGGGCCGATGGCGACCGGCGGGCTCGGCCTGTTCGGGCTCGACCAGTTCTGGAGGCGCTAGGCCGGGGAGCGCCCGCCGTGCCCGGCGCCATTTTCGGAGACCACGCCACGTGACCAGTCCAGAGACGTCCCCGAGCGCTCGCGGCGCTGCCCCTGCCGCCGCGGCTGCGGTTCCGGTCGTCTACGTGATCGCCTCGATGATCACCGGCGGCACGCAGACCCACCTTCTTCAGGTCTTCCGCGAACTCGACCGTTCGAAGTTCCGGCCGGTCCTGTTCGCGCTGCGCGACGGCGGGGACCGGCTCGCCGATGCCCTGGACGCCAATGTCGAGGTGCGCACCTTCGGGATGTCCGGGTCGATTCGAAATCCGAGGGATATTGGCGGCTTGGTCGCCATGGTGAAGGCGTTGCGCGAGATCCGGCCGGCGGTCGTGCACGGCTATCTGCTGCGCGGGAACTTCCATGGGGCCGTCGCCGGGCGCCTCGCGCGCGTGCCGGTCGTCGTCACGAGCAAGCGCGGGCTGCACGAACCGGCCGGCGCCGCCGAGCGCTTCGCCGTGAACGTCTCCAACCGGCTTTCGGATGCGCTCACGGGCAATTCGATGGAGGTCCTGGAGTTCACCCGCCGCGTCGAGAGCGGTCTCCGGGCGCCGATGTCCATGATTCCGAGCGGGATCGACACCTCGCGCTTCGATCCCGCCCGGGTCGGCCGACAGGCCGGCTGGGCGATCCGCAGCGAACTCGGGGTGGGCGAGGCGCCGATTGTCGGAACAGCCATCACGTTCAGGCCTCGCAAGGGGTTTCGGATGCTCTTTGAAGCGATGGCTGAGGTCCTGGAGTCCGTCGCGGGGGCGCACCTCGTCATCGCCGGGGCCGACGAAATGCCCGAGGAGCCGTCCGCGCTGGCGGTCGCGCTCGGCATCCGCGACCGCGTCCACCTGCTCGGCCGTCGCAGCGACATGCCCGAAGTCCTGTCCTCGCTCGACGTGTTCGTGCTGCCCTCCGAGAGCGAGGGGATGTCGAACGCGATCCTCGAGGCGATGGCGATGCAGTTGCCGGTGGTCGTGACGGCGGTCGGAGGCGCCCCGGAGCAGGTGGAGGAGGGGCGCTCCGGCTACCTCGTCCAATACCCCGACTCGGCGGCGATGGCGGCCCGCGTCGTCGACCTGCTGGGGGACGAGCCGCTGCGTGCGCGCATCGGCAAGGCGGCGCGAACGCGCGTCGTCTCGGCGTACTCGGCGGCCGGCATGGTCCGGCAGATCGAAGATTTGTACGGGAAGCTGCTCAATGGGAAAACCTCCTGACGCGCTGCCTGGGGCAGGCGGCGAGGCGTGACGGGTTCCCGTGGCGACAGGATCGCACCGGCTGCGGGGCCGCGGCGATCCCAGCGAAGCACGACGAAGACGAGGTTGCGCGGCAGGGCGCCGTCGCCGACGGCCAGCCCGTTGCAACCCGCACAGAGGAGACGATGGACCTGAAGGTGAAGGACCCGAAGAGCGCGGCGCGCGCGGCTCTGGCCGTCGCGGCGGTCGCGGCGCTGCTGGTCGGTGGATGTGGAGGCGGCGAAAGTCGACGGGACGAAGGCCCGCCGCCCCAGCGTCGCATCGTGGTGCTCGGATTCGACGGTGTCGACCCGGATTTCCTCGACCAGTGGAAGGACAAGCTGCCGAACATCGCCGAGCTGATGAAGACCGGCTCCTTTCGCCGGCTCACCACCACGACGCCCCCGTCTTCCTGCACCGCCTGGTCCACGTTCACGACCGGCATGAACCCGGGCGGGCACGGCATCTTCGACTTCATCCTGCGCGACCCGAAGACCTACCTCCCGGACCGCACCGGCGCCGTCAGCCACAAGGCCGAGTACCGCTTCGGCCTCTGGCAGACCAAGCCCGAGACGTTCACGACGACGATGTCGGGCGAGGCGTTCTGGACCACCGCGGACCGCGCCGGAAAGCGCAGCGTCGTGCTGCGCGTCCCGTGCATCTATCCGCTGGAGAAGACCGGTCACAGCTACTCGCAGGGCGGCCTCGGCCTTCCGGACATCCGCGGCAGCGAGGGCACGTTCCATTACTGGGCGAGCGACCTCAGCCCGCGCGACGCCGCCAATCCCGAGCTCGGGGGCAAGGTCGTCTCGCTCGCCTCCGGTGACGAGGTGGAGACGATCGTCGAGGGGCCGACCAACCCGCTGTCGGACAAGAACGAGCGCCTGACCCTTCCGCTGAAGCTCGCGCGCGCCGGCAAGGACGCGCTCTCGATCGAGGTGTCGGGCCGCACCGAAACCGTCGAGAAGGACAAGTGGAGCGACTGGTTCCACCTCTCGTTCGAGGTGACGCCGCTCTCGCACATTGCCGGCATGGCGCGCTTCCGCGTCCTCGAGGTCGAGCCGAACATCCGCCTGTACATGTCGCCCATCAACCACGACCCGCGCGACCCGGCGATCGCCGTCACCGAGCCGCACGGCTACTCGAAGGAACTCGTGGGCGTGGCCGGCGACTACAAGACCGTGGGCTGGAACCACGAGACCTGGGGCCTCAACGAGGAGCGCATCGACGACGAGGCGTTCATGCAGGACGTCTGGGACACGTTCCGCGAGACCGAGGCGATCACGATGCACGAGCTCGAGAACAGGAACGCCGAGTTGTTCGTGTCGGTGTTCGTCGAGACCGATCGCACCTCGCACATGATGTACCGCCTGATGGACAAGGACCATCCGCGTTACGATGCCGAGCTGGCCTCCCGGTACGGCGACTCGATCTTCAAGACGTACCAGCGCATGGACGAGATCATCGGGAAGGTGCGCGCGAAGCTCGATTCCGACGATGTCCTGCTGATCCTCTCGGACCACGGCTTCCACAGCTGGCGCCGCGGCTTCAACGTGAACACCTGGCTCGTGCAGGAAGGCTTCATGACGCTGAAGGGCGGCGCGAAGTCGACGACGAAGAAGTTCCTGCAGGACGTCGACTGGTCGAAGACCAAGGCCTACGCCCTCGGCGTCGGCAGCCTGTACGTCAACCTCGCGGGCCGGGAGGGCAAGGGGATCGTCAAGCCCGGCGCCGAGTACGACGCGCTCGTGCGCGACATCGCCGACCGGATGACGAAGCTCGTCGATCCGGCCACGGGCAAGCCGGCGGTCAACAAGGTGTACGTCGGCCGCGACATCTGGAAGGGCGACCGCCTTCCGGACGGCCAGGACATGCAGATCGGCATGGCGTCCGGCTACCGCGTCTCGTCGGCGACTCCGCTCGGCGGCGCGCCGGAAGGACTGTTCGAGGACAACGAGAAGAAGTGGAGCGGCGACCACGCGACCACCGAAACCGAAGTGACCGAGGGCATCCTGCTCAGCAACGTGAAGATCTCGGACGAGAACCCGGCCATCGGCGACCTCGCCCCGACCATCCTGACCCTGCTCGGCGTGCCGGTGCCGCCGACGTATGACGGCCGCACGCTCGCGATCGCGGCTCCTGCCCCGCAAGGAAAGTGACGCCATGGAGGCCCTGAAGAAGATCCCGTCCGCCGTGTTCGGCGGATTCGTCGGCGGCGCGCTGGTCGGCCTGGCCGAGGCCGTGTTGATCGCGGCCGGCGGCGGAGCCGAAGAGTTCGGCGTGTTCCGCTTCGGAGCGATCTCCTACGGACTGATCGGCGGCGCCATGGGCGCCGGCATCGGCGTGGGCACGGCGGTCCTCGGTTTTCTCGCGCGGGATGCCCGCCTGGCCGGCGCCCTGTCGGCCGGGGCGGTCGCGGCGCTCCTCGGGCTCGCGGTCGCGCGCTTTCGCATCGTCCGCGACGTGTTCCTCGAGAACCTGCCGATCGCCTCGACGCAGGGCCTCGTCGTCCACGCCGGGCTGCTCGTCGGCGCGCTGCTGGTGCTCTGGCTGGTGCGGCGCGCGCTGCTCGCGTCCTCGCGCGAAGGCGGCGCCGGCATCGTCTCCGCCGTCGTGCTCGCCGTCGCGCTCGTCGGGGTCGGCTCGGGCGCGACCGCCGTGCTGGACATGACGGTCGGCCCGCCGTCGGTTCCGAACCAGGCCGGCACGGCGCAGGGGCCGAGCGTGATCCTGATCATCGCCGACACCCTGCGGGCCGACCATCTCGGCGCGTACGGCTCGACGGCGACGAAGACGCCGGCCATGGACCTTCTCGCGAAGGACGGCGTGGTCTTCGAGAACGCGTTCTCCAACTCGACCTGGACGCGTCCGTCGGTCGCGACGATCGTCACGTCGCTCTACCCGTCGTCCCACAAGGTCATGTACAAGACCGACCTGCTCCCGGACGGGGTCACGACGATCTCCGAGGCCATGAAGGACGCCGGCTACCGCACGGTCGGCTACGTCACGAACATCAACGTCGCGCCGTCGTTCGGTTTCGACCAGGGCTTCCAGGAGTACTACTACCTGTCGCCGGAGTTCTTCTTCGGGGCGACGGACTCCGCCTCGAAGCTCGCTTTCTACAGCGGCATGCGCCTGGTCCGCGAGCGCTTCTTCTCGAAGGACAAGTGGGTCCAGTACTACTACCAGGACGCCCAGACCGTGAACGGCGCGAGCCTGCCGTGGCTCGACCGGAACGGATCGGGCCCGTTCTTCACGCTGATCCACTACATGGACCCGCACGATCCCTACTTCGAGATCCCGTACAACGGGGTGGCGATCGCCCGCGTCGACACGCCCGACCCGGATCCGTCGCAGCGCGACCGCATGGCGCGCCTGTACGCGAGCAACGTCGAGTACCTCGACGGCTTCCTCGGGAACCTGATCGAGGCGCTGAAGGCGTCCGGGCAGTACGACGACACCGTCATCGCGCTCGTCTCCGACCACGGCGAGGAGTTCTACGAGCACGGCGGCTGGTGGCACGGCACGACGCTGTACGACGAGGAATCGCGCGTGCCGTTCGTCGTCAAGCTGGCGAAGAACGCGAAGGCCGGGACGAGGGTGAAAGCTCCGGCCCAGCTTCTCGACGTCTCGCCGACGCTCGCGGGGGCGGCGGGCCTCGACGCGCCGGAGGCCTGGCAGGGGCGCGACCTGTTCTCGGACGCGCCGGCTCCCGAGGCGCTGTTCCAGGAAGAGGACCACGAGGGCAACGTGCTGCACTCGATCCGGACCGACCAGTGGAAGCTGATCGTCGCGAACGACGGCAACCCGCGCGGTCTCTCGCCCGTTGAACTCTTCGACATCCGGGCGGATGCGAAGGAAACGAAGAACGTCGCCGCCGAGCACCCGGACGTCGTCGAGAAGCTGCGCCAGGACCTCGACGCGCTGAAGGCGATGGCGGCGTCACGCGCGGTTTCCGGCGCCAGTGGCGTGATCGACGAGGCCACGAGGCAGAAGCTGGAGTCGCTCGGGTACGTGAAGTGACGCGTCGCCGCGCCGCGCGGCAGGCTTGAGCCCGTGCTGCTGGTCGTCGGCTGGGACGGCGCGTGCTTCGAACTGGCGCAGCGCTTCCGCGCGGCGGGGCGCATGCCGGTGCTCGACGGCCTGCTCGGGCGCGGTTGCGCCTGGCGCGTGCGCTCGACCGTCCCGGCCGTCACGTTCCCGGCGTGGACGAGCTTCCTGACCGGCGCGACGCCCTCTCACCACGGCCTCACCGATTTCACGATCCCGCGGACGGACGGCTATGGCGTGCGGTTCGCGAACGCGACGCACCGGCGCCTCCCGACGATCCTCGCACGGATGGCCGCGGCCGGGCTGCGCGTCGGCCTGTACGGGGTGCCGGCCACGTATCCTCCGGAAGGCCGGGCGGTCTTCGAGATCTGCGGCTTCGACACGCCGCTCGGCGCCAGCGCGGCGGGGCGCGCGACGCACCCGCGCACGCTGGCCGACGACCTGCGGCGGCGACACGGCCGCCTCGGGATCGAAGGCATCGCGCAGGCGCGCATCGACGACGGCTGGCACGAGCGCACTCGACCGCGGCTCCTCGACGACATCGCCTTGCGGACGCGCATCGCGATCGACCTGGTGCGCGAGCACGCCCTGGACGTGTTCGTCGTGCACTTCATGGAGCCGGACACGGCTTCCCACCATTTCTGGCAGTTCGACGACGAGCGCTCGCCGAGACACGCCGATGGACCGCGCGGCGTCCTCGCCGACGTGTACGCGGCGCTCGACCGTTCCCTCGGCGAGCTCCACGCCGCTTGCGGCGGCGAGGCCGACGTCCTCGTGCTGAGCGACCACGGCAGCGCCGGCGCGTCCGACCGCATCGTGTTCTGGAACCGCTGGCTCGCGGACCGCGGGTGGCTCGCGTTCGAGAATGCCGACGTCGAGCCGTTGGCGCTGCGGCTGAAGCGGCGTGCGCTCGCGCTCGTGCCGCCGGCGCTGCAGGCGCGCGCGTTCGCGATGGCCGGCGGCCTGGCCGGCCGCCTCGAGTCGGGCGCCCGCTTCGCCGGCATCGACTGGAGCCGAACACGGGCCTTCAGCGACGAAGTCCCGTACTTCCCGTCGGTGCGGCTGAACCTCGCCGGTCGCGAGCGCAGCGGCGTGGTCGCCCCCGGGGAGCGCGAGCGCGTGCTCGGCGAACTCCGTGCGGATCTGCTCTCCGCCCGCGACCCATTCGACGGCCAGCCCGTCGTCGAGGCGGTCCACCGGCGCGAGGAGCTCTTCGACGGCCCCTTCGCGGACCGCTATCCGGACCTCGTGCTGGAGCTGCGCCGGCCGGGCGGCTACGCCTACGCGGCGGGTTCGAGCCGGGGCGGACGCGAGTCGGCCTGGCTGCGGCGGCTCGCCGCCGGCGAGCGAAGCGGCGCGCGCGGGCAGGCGACGAGCGGGGTGCACAGCCCGCACGGAATGGCCGTGCTCGCGGGGCCCGCAAGCCGGCGTTGCCTGGAGCCGTGGGGCCGGCTCGACGACGCGGGGGCGGGCGCGGAATCGCTGCCCGAGTGTTCGCTGCCCGATCTCGGCGTGACGGTGCTCTCGCTCGCAGGCGTCGCGGTCCCGGGGACGCTGCAGGGGCGGTCGCTGGTTTCGACCCCTGCGGGCCGAAGTCCCGGCGATCCGGAATGCAACGATACGGCCCCGGACGTGGTCGACTACACGGGCGAAGACGAACGCGAGGTCGAGCGCAGGTTGCGCGCGCTCGGATACCTGCCGTGACGGCCGTCGTGCGCCGCATCGCGCTCGTCGCCGCGTGCCCGTTTCCCTCTCCGCAGGGCTCGCAGGTGTTCGTCGGGCAGATGGCGGAACAGCTCGCCGCCGCAGGGCACACGGTTCACCTGCTGACGTACGGCCAGGGAGTCGAGCAGGTCGGGCGCGGCTACCGCCATCACCGGATCGCGCGTCTGCCCGGCGACGATTCCGGGCGTTCCGGCCCGAACGCCGCCAAGCCGCTGCTGGACGCGATGCTCGCGAGGCGCCTCGTGCGGCTGGTTCGGGAAGAGCGCGTGGAGGTCGTGCACGCGCACAACTACGAGGCGGCGATCGCGGCGCTCGTCGCACGCGCCGTGACCGGCGCGCCGGTCGTCTACCACAGTCACAACCTGATGGGCGACGAACTCGAGACCTACTTCGGTTCGAAGCCGGCCCGCCTCGTCGCTTCTCTGGCAGGGCGGATGCTCGACCGCGGCGTGCCGGCGCGCGCGGACCGCGTCGTCGCGCTGTGCGACTGGTCGGCCGCGAGGCTGCGGGAGGCGGGTTGCCGGGCCGAGTCCCTCTTCGTGATCCCGCCGGCCGTCGAGGACGACGGCCCCCTGCCGGTGCGGGCGGGGGACCGGCTCGCGCTCGGCCTCGATCCCGAGGAGTTCGTGGTCGGGTACTGCGGCAACGTCGACGCATACCAGAACCTCCCGTTGCTGCTCGACGCGGTCGGGCAGGCTGTTCGGGAGACGGGCGGCGGCATTCGCCTGCTCGTCGCGAGCCACGCGGTTCCCGAGGCGTTCCGCCGTCTCGTCGCCGGCGCGGGACTCGGTGACGCGGTGCGCGTCCTCGAGGTCGGCGGGCACGTCGAAGCCCGTCGCGCCCTGGCCGTTTCGGACGTCGCGGCGCTACCGCGACGCCTCGGTTCCGGCTATCCTGTCAAACTTCTGAATTCCATGAGCGCAGCCAAGGCGGTGGTGTCCGCGGGTTGCGGCTCCAAGGTCCTTCGGGACGGGGTCGACGGCCTCGTCGTCGGCGACGACGACCCGGCGGCCCTGGCCCGGGCGATCGTCCGCTGCCGGCGCGACCCTGCCGTGCGCGGTCGGCTCGGGGAGGAGGCGCGGCGCACCTTTCTCGGGCGCATGACCTGGAGCGTCGTGCTGCCGCAGATCGAACGCGTGTACGAAGGCTTGCGGGAGCCCGGCGTGCACGACGGGCGGCGCCGCGCGGCGCCGCGGGACCCGGCAACGACGAGTTCGCGGTCGAGCGCGGAGGAGAACAGGCGTGAGCGAGGCTGACCAGACACCGACGTTGTCGGTCGTCATTCCGATCTTCAACGAAGAAGAGACGCTGTCGAGGCTGTACGACCGGCTGTCGTCGGCGCTCGTCGCGACCGGCGAGACGTTCGAGGTCCTC
This sequence comes from uncultured Myxococcales bacterium, assembly GCA_964476185.1. Taxonomy (GTDB): domain Bacteria; phylum Desulfobacterota; class Binatia; order UBA1149; family CAITLU01; genus DATNBU01. The sequence continues at coordinate 33,931 of CAYYZO010000001.1, read as the reverse complement.
TTCGTGAACGACGGCAGCCGCGATCGCTCCGAGTCGATGCTGCGGGAGTTCCATGCGCGGGACCCGCGCTTCAAGTCGATCCACTTCTCGCGCAACTTTGGGCACCAGACCGCCATCACCTGCGGGATCGACCACGCACGCGGAAAGGCCGTGGTCGTGATGGACGGCGACCTGCAGGATCCCCCGGAAGTCCTGCCGGACCTTCTCGCCCGCTGGCGCGACGGTTACGAGGTGGTGTACGCGGTCCGCCAGAAGCGCAAGGAAGGCGTCGTCAAGCGCGCCGCGTACAAGGCGTTCTACTGGCTGCTGCGCAAGGTCTCGTATCTCGACATCCCGCTCGATTCGGGCGACTTCTCGCTGATCGACCGCCGCGTCGTCGACATCCTGGCGTCGATGCCGGAGCGCAACCGCTTCGTGCGCGGCCTGCGGACCTGGGCGGGCTTCCGCCAGATCGGATACGAATACGCTCGCGAAGCGCGCTTCGCCGGCGAGTCCAAGTACAACCTGGCGAAGCTGATGAAGCTCGCGTTCGACGGCCTGGTCTCGTACTCGTACGTGCCCCTGCGGCTCGTCAGCAACGTCGGCCTTCTCGTCTCGCTCACGGCGCTCGTGTACATGGGCTACCTGCTGGTCGCACGGATGTTCGGAGGGACGCCGATCGAGGGCTGGACCTCCACCGTCGTGATCCTGCTCTTCCTCGGCGGGGTGCAGCTCCTGTCCCTCGGCGTGATCGGGGAGTACGTCGGGCGCATCTTCGAGGAGGTCAAGCACCGGCCCCATTACGTCGTGCGCGAGCGCATCGGCGTCGACAGCGACGTGACCGGCCCGGGAGCCCGCGCGTGAGGAATCGCTTCGCGGACCTGGCGGTCGCGGGCGTCGTGCTCGGCACGGTGCAGGCGCTCGTCGAGACCCTCGCGCTCGCGTGGCTCCACCGCGACCTTCTCCTGGCGCCGTACCGCTTCTTCCCGACCCACGCTTACGATGCGTTCGCCAAGCTCTGGTTCCTCGCTTCGGAAGCGCTCCCTCTGCCCCCGATGCTGACCGGGTTCCTGTCGCAGGGGATCGCCCCGAAGCTCGCCCTGGCCCCGGAACTGGTGGCGATCAATCTTGCCGTCGCTGTCGTGCTGGCACTCGCGCTCGCGCCGGTGGCGGGCGTGGTCGGGGTCGGGCGTCGCGATTCGATGGCGAGGGCGGTGGCCTTGATGGCCTTCGTCGCGCTCGTCGTGCACCTGGCATTCTGGGTCGCGGCGTTCCAGTCCCCCGAGGCGATCACGGCGAAGAAGCTGGCGCGCCAGGTCGTGCGCGACCTCGTGCAGGGCGGGGCGGGGTTGGCGCTCTTCGTCCTCGCCGTCTCGGCGCCTGCCGCGGGACTCGTCGTCCGGCGCGGGACCGCGGGCGTCGCGACGGCGGTGGCCGCCGTCGCGTTGACGCTCGCTGCCGCGATCGCGGGAGCGGGCGACGCGACAGCCCGCGCCGGAATCGGAGGCCGGGCGGGAGGGCGCTCGCCGGCCGCCGAAGGCTACAACGTCGTGCTGATCTCGATCGACAGCCTGCGCGCCGACCACCTCGGCGCCTATGGCTACGGGCGCGATACGTCGCCGGCGATCGACGACCTCGCCAGCAGCGGCGTCCTGTTTCGCAACAGCATCAGCACCTCGTCGTGGACGCTGCCCGCGCACATGTCGCTGCTGACGGGGCGGTCGCTGCTCGGCCACGGCGTCGTCTCCGACGACCGTAGCCTCCCGAGGTCCGTCGGGACGATCGCCGAGGCCTTCCAGGCCGGGGGCTACCGCACGCACGCGATCGTCTCCGCGCCGTACGTGCACTCCCGGTACGGGTTCGCGAAGGGCTTCGACGACTACGACGACCGGACGATCTACTTCGAGACGAACGAGGACTCCTACCGCAGCGTGACGGGACCGCGCCTCGTCGACGCCGCGAACTCCTTCCTCGCGTCGGCCGGCGACCGGCCGTTCTTCCTTTTCCTGCACTTCTGGGACGTGCACTACGACTACGCGCCCGGACCGCCGTACGAGACGATGTTCGATCCCGACTACGACGGCACGGTCGACGGCAACAATTTCTACTTCGACCCGAAGATCCACGCCGGCATGGATCCGCGCGACCTCGAGCACCTCGTCGCGTTGTACGACGGCGAGATCCGCCTCGTCGACGACCAGATCGCGCGGCTGCGGGCCGAACTCGGGCGGCTCGGCCTCGCCGACCGCACCGTCGTGGCGGTGGTCGCGGACCACGGCGACGAGTTCTTCGAGCACGGCAACAAGGGGCACCACCGCACGCTGTACGAGGAGGTGCTGCGCACGCCGTTCGTCCTGAACGTCCCGGGGCGCCGCCCCTCCCGCGCGGAAGTCGTCGACGAAGCGAGCCTCGTCGACGTGGGGCCCACGCTGCTCGGACTGGTGGGCATGGATTCGCCGGACGGCGTCGAGGGCAACGACTTCTCCGGCCTGTACAGCGGGGCGCCGCTGCCGCGGCCCGGTGCCGTGCGCGCGGAACTCTACCGAACGGGCACGCGCAACGTCCAGGTCGCGAGCATCGAAGCCCGCCGCAAGATCATCCATCACTTCCAGCGACGCTCGCTCGAGACGTACGACCTTTCCACGGACCCGGGCGAGCGACGCGGGCTTGCCCCGCGCGGGCCGGAGGCGGAGCCGCTCGTGGCCGGCCTGAAGGACTGGCTGGACCTGCGCTGGCACCGATTCGACAAGCGCGTGCGGACGGAGGGCGTCGAGCCGGTCATCCTCGACGAGAAGGCCCTCGAGCAACTGCGCTCGCTCGGCTACCTGAACTGACGTGATCGGCCGGACCGCCTTCTTCGCCACGGTGGCGCTCGGGCTCGCCATCCGGCTGTGGATGCTCACCCACTACACGCTCGTCAGCGGCGGCGACGTCGACGTCTATCTCGCCGACGAGGGCATCGTCGGCCTCATGGGCAAGCACATCCTCGAGCAGGGGACGGCGCCGGTGTTCTTCTACGGCCAGTCGTACCTCGGGGCGCTCGAGGCGTATTGCGCCGCGGCGGTGTTCTCGGTGCTCGGCGTCGGCATCGTCCCGTTGCGGCTCGTGCCGTTCCTGTTCTCGATCGCGCTCGGCGTCGTGGTGTACCGGTTCGCGTATCGCTTCCACTCCGTCGCGGTCGCCCGCTGGGCGACCGCGCTCGTCGCCGTCGCGCCGGTCTTCTTCCTGCAGTGGAACCTCAAGGCGCGCGGCGGCTTCGTCGAGCACGTTTTCCTGCTGTTCGTCGTGATGCTGCTGTTCTGGCCGTTCTACCTGTACCGCCAGCGCGACAGCGCGACGGCCTTTCTCCTGGGGCTGGTCTCGGGACTGGCCCTGTGGGTGAACCAGCTGGTCGGCGCGTACCTCGCGGTGATGGCGGGGCTGCTGTGGCTCGACCGCGAGGACCGGCGCGGGTGGAAGCCCGCGCTCGCCGGCCTGGTCGTCGGCGCGTCGCTGCTGATCGGCTACAACGTCGTGCATCCGCTCGCGACGGTCCGTTCGCTGGCGCGCAAGGCGCTCGTGATGAATCGCGTCGCGGTCGAGGAGCGCGACGATGCCTGGGCCCGGCGCGGCTTCGAGGAGCGCATCGCGGCGCTCGGGGACGGCCTCGACAAGCTCGGCATCGTGTTCGGCGTGCCGCCCGGCAAGGACGTCGAGCGCCTGGGCATGAGCGAGGAGGCGCGCGACGGCGGGCCGCTCGGCGGCCTGCGGCGCAGCCTGTTCGTGCTGCCGCTCGTGGTCTTCGGCGTGGCGCTCGCGGCGGCGCGGCCCCGGCGCGGCCCCGGCGGCTGGTCCGCGGTCGGCTCCGACCAGCTTCTCGGGCTCTTCGCGCTGGTGACCTTCGTGGTCGGTTACGTCAGCCCGCGATACATGCTGCCGGCCTATCCGCTCGCCGCCGTGCTGGCGGGGGCCCTGGTCGCGCGCCTTCCCGCGGCGCGACGGGCCTGGATGATCGCCGGCCTGGTCGCGGTGATGCTGCTCAACGTCGCGGGGTGGGTCGACGCGGCCCTCGCCCCGCCAAGGGACGACGAGGCCCGCGGGGCGGCGCTGCTCGAGTGGCTCGAGGAGCGGGAACTTCGCGCGTGCTACAGCGCGTCGCCGCTCTACCACCTCGTCTTCCGCGGGGGGGAGCGCGTCGTGATCTCGCCGCTGCAGAAGGATCGCTACCCGGCCTACGATGCGGTGATCGAGCGCGCCGACTCGATCTGCTACGTGTACCGCGCCGACCAGCAGGACAAGCGGCAGCACCTGGCGATGCTGGAACTGCTCGATCGCAGCGGCGTTCGTTACGAGCGGTCGCAGGTCGGCCCCTATTTCGTGCTGCACGCGTTCGAGCCCCGCCGTGCGCTTCGCGGCGCCGACGTGGAGGCCATACGCAGCGCGCGGCAGGCCCCCGCCGTGGGACGACGGCAACCCGAGGAGACGGAGATCGAATGACGAACAATCTGGAAAAGAAGATCGCGTCGGGCCATGCCCGAGCGGCAGTCGTGGGACTCGGCTACGTGGGGCTCCCGCTGGCCGTGGAGTTCGCGCACTCGGGACTCGAAGTCACCGGGGTGGACGTGTCGACGTCGAAGGTCGATGCGATCAACGCGGGGCGTTCCTACATCCTCGACGTCCCGACCGAGCGGGTCGCGGGGCTGGTCTCGGCGGGAAAGCTGAAGGCGACGAGCGATTTCGCTGCGGTCTCCGGCGTCGACACGATCAACATCTGCGTGCCGACGCCGCTGCGCAAGACGCGCGAGCCGGACCTGTCCTACGTGATCGGCGCGGTCGACAGCCTGATCCCGCACATGCGGGCCGGGCAGTTGCTGATCCTCGAGAGCACGACGTACCCGGGCACGACCGACGAGATCGTCCTTCCGAAACTGCGGGCGGCGGGCCTCGAGCCCGGACGCGACGTCGAGGTCGCGTTCTCGCCCGAGCGCACCGATCCCGGCAACAAGCTGTTCGACACGCGGAGCATCCCTAAGGTCGTCGGGGGCTATACGCCGGTCGCGAACGCGGCGGCGCGGGCGCTGTACGGACGCTGCATCGACCACGTCGTGATGGTCAGCTCGCCGCGGGTCGCGGAGATGGTCAAGCTGCTCGAAAACACCTTCCGGAGCGTCAACATCGCGCTGGCCAACGAGATGGCGATGATGTGCGACCACCTCGACATCGACGTCTGGGAGGTCATCGACGCGGCGGCGACCAAGCCGTTCGGCTTCATGCCGTTCTACCCCGGGCCGGGCCTCGGCGGGCACTGCATCCCGGTCGATCCGCTGTACCTGACCTGGAAGGCGAGGGCCGAGGGGTTCGAGCCGCGTTTCATCGAGCTCGCCGGGCAGATCAACGCGCAGAAGCCCGAGTTCGTCGCGTCCAAGGTCATGGACGCGCTGAACGACCGGGAGAAGTCGTTGAAGGGTTCGAAGGTCCTCGCGCTCGGCGTTGCCTACAAGCGCGACGTCGACGACGTGCGCGAGTCGCCGGCCCTCGACGTGATGACGTTGCTCGTCGAGAAGGGCGCGCGCGTCTCGTTCGCCGATCCGTTCGTCTCGGAGATCGAGCTGGGCGGCGAGAAGCTCTCGAGCGTCACGCCGGACGCGGAGACGGTCGCCGGCGCCGACGCGGTGATCCTCCTGACGGACCACACGGCGTTCGACCGGCCGTCGATCGCCGCGGCGGCGAAACTGCTGATCGACACCCGCAACGCGTTCAAGGGCATCGCCGGGGACCACATCCTGAGGATCTGAACGACGAATGGAGCAGGGGACGCAGAAGGAGCCGACGCGGCCGCGCCGGCGCGTGGGACTCGTGATCGGGCAGCTGACCTACGGCGGGGCCGAGGGACAGCTCTACGAGCTGGCGCGCGCCCTGCGGTCCTTCGCGGATCCCGTCGTCTACTGCCTGTCGCAGAGCTCGGAACCGTACGGCGAGCGCCTGCGCGAGGCCGGCGTGGAGCTGCGGGTGCTCCCGTCGCGCGGCAGCTTCGACGTCTCGCGCGTGCGCGCGCTGCGCCATGCGCTGGTTCGAGACGGGATCGAGGTCGTCCACGCGTTCCTGTTTCTCGCCAGTGCGTACGCGTACCTCGCCACGCGCGGCCTGGGCGGAGTCCGGCTCGTCACGTCCGCGCGCAACTGCAAGCCGGAGCCGAACCCGCTGCGCCGTGCGGTGATGAAGGCGGCGTTTCGCGCTTCGTCGCGGGTGATCTGCAACTCGCGCGAGATGGAGCGTTACGCGCGCGCCTACTACGGCGCCCCGGAGTCCCGCACCTGCGTGATCCTGAACGGGGTCGACACCGCGCGGTTCGAGATCGAGCGCCGCGCGCATGACGGGCTCCGCATCGGCACCGTCGGTCGCGTCGAGCCGCAGAAGAACCTCGGCGTGTTCCTGGACGCGGCCGCGCTCGTGCGCGCCGAACGGCCCGACGCGGTGTTCGAGATCGTCGGTGACGGTTCCCTGCGCGAGTCGTTCCTCCGCGAAGTCGAGCGTCGGGGTCTCGCGTCCGCGGTGAGCCTGCCCGGCACGCGCGGCGACATTCCGGCCTTCTTCGCGGGACTCGACCAGTTCTGGCTGACGTCGGACTGGGAGGGCACGCCGAACGTCGTGCTCGAGGCTCTGGCGGCGGGACTGCCGGTGATCGCGACGCGAGTCGGCGGTACGCCCGAGGTCGTGGACGACGGGGAGACGGGGATGCTCGTCGACGCCGGGGATTCGTCGGCGGTCGCCCGCGCGTCGCTCGCGCTGGCGTCGGACGCCGCGCGTGCGGCGGCGATGGGGCGGCGTGCCGCGCAAGCGGCGCGGGAAAGGTTCTCGATCGCGGCGATGGTCGAGGCCACGTCGCGGGTCTACGAGGCGGCGCTCGCATGAGGGAACTCCCGTTCGTCAGCGTCGTCATCCCGATGCGCAACGAAGAGGCGTGGATCGACCGCTGCCTCGGCAGCGTGCTCGCCCAGGACTATCCGGCCGACCGCATGGAGGTGATCGTCGCGGAGGGCCTCTCGACCGACGCTTCGCCGGAGAAGTTGCGGGAGTTGGCGGCGCGCGACCCGCGGGTGCGCGTGATCGACAACCCGGGGCTCATCGTGCCGACCGGCCTGAACCTCGCCATCGCCGCCGCGCGCGGCGAGGTCATCGCGCGCATCGACGCCCACACGGTCATCGACCGGGACTACCTGCGGCGCGGGATCGAGGTCCTGCGCCGGACCGATGCCGCCAACGTCGGCGGCCCGATGGTCTGCCGCGGCGGCAGCCCCATCGCCGAGGCGATCGCGTCCGCGATGGAATCGCGCTTCGGCATCGGCGCCGCGTTCCACTTCGCGAAAGAGGAGACCGACGCCGACACCGTCTACATGGGCATGTGGCCGCGGCGGGTCTTCGAGGAAGTCGGCCTGTTCGACGAGGAGCTCGTCCGCAACCAGGACGACGAGTTGAGCTACCGCATCCGCAAGGCCGGCGGGCGCATCGTGCTGACGCCGGAGATGCGCTCCCTGTACCAGAACCGCGAGTCGTGGAAGGCGCTGGTCCGGCAGTTCTACCAGTACGGCGTCTGGAAGGTGCGGGTGCTGCAGAAGCACCCGCGGCAGATGAGCGTGCGGCACTTCGTTCCGCCGGCGTTTCAGCTCGGCGTCGCGTTGCTGCTCGTCCTCGGCGTGTTCTGGAGCCCGGCACTGTGGACCGGGCTCGGGATCGTGGCATTGTACGCGGGTTTTCTCGCCGTGGTGGCGTCCCGGGCGACGCGGGAGCCCGCCGAGCAGGCCAGGCTCTGGCTCGCCCTCGTGCTGATCCACCAGTGCTGGGGCGCCGGCTTCCTGGCGGGGCTCTGGCGCTTCCGCGACCGGTGGGGCAGGCCCGAGGATCCCCCGCGAAAGCTGCTGGCCCACTGGCGATGACGGCCGGAGCGCTGCCGATCGCGCCCGGTACGCGCGCCGCAACGGTCGACGGATGATGGAGGAGAGAAGAAGATGAACGAGAAGGAATTCACCGTTTCGGTGCTGATCCCCTGCTACAACGAGATCCATACGGTGGAGAACGTGATCGCGCGTGTGCGCGCCGTGCCGGTGAAGACCGAGATCATCCTGGTCGACGACTGCTCCCGCGACGGCACCCGCGACCTGCTGAAGCGCCTCGCGCAGGAGGACGATGCGCTCAAGGTCTACTTCCACGAGATCAACCGCGGCAAGGGCGCGGCGATCCGGACGGCGCTCGCGGCGGCCACCGGGGACGTGGTCGTCGTGCAGGACGCGGACATGGAGTACGACCCGATGGAGTACCCGGGCCTGCTCGAGCCGATCCTGCAGGGCGTCGCCGACGTCGTCTACGGCTCGCGATTCCTCGGCGGCCCGCACCGCGTGCTGTTCTTCTGGCACCAGCTCGGCAACCAGCTGCTCACGTTGCTGTCGAACGTCATGACCAACCTGAACCTCACGGACATGGAGACCGGGTACAAGGTCTTCCGACGGGAAGTGATCCAGCGCATGCGGCTGACCACCGACCGTTTCGGCTTCGAGCCCGAGGTGACGGCGCGCGTCGCGCAGATGCGGTGTCGCATCTACGAGGTGCCGATCTCGTACTGGGGCCGCGACTACGACGCGGGCAAGAAGATCACGTGGCGCGACGGCGTCGCGGCCTTGTGGTTCATCCTCAAGTTCAACCTCATCGACCGGATGCCTCCGTCCGAGCGCGTGCAGCCCTCGGACGCCCACTGGGTCCGGCTCGAGTCGGAGCGGGCGGCGGCCGACGACTCGGGGCATGACGGGAGGACGGTCCACTGAGCAAGCTCTGGCTCGTCACCGGCGGCGCCGGGTTCATCGGCTCGCACATCGTCGCCGAGCTCGTCCGTCGCGGCGAGGACGTGCGGGTCTTCGACGACTATTCGACCGGCCTCGAGCGCAACCTCGAGGAGTTCGCGGGCCGCGTCGACGTGGTGCGCGGCGACCTCCGGGATGCCGCGGCCGTGGCGGCCGCGGTGCGCGGCGCGACGCACGTGCTGCACCTCGGCGCGCTGGGGTCGGTGCCGCGTTCCATCGAAGACCCGGTGACGAGCCACGACGTCAACGCGACGGGGACGTTGAACGTGCTCGTCGCGGCGCGCGACGCGGGCTGCGACCGCGTGGTGTTCTCGTCCTCTTCTTCGGTCTACGGCGCGAACACGGAGATCCCGAAGCGGGTGGGCATGGCCACCGATCCGGTTTCCCCGTACGCCGTGACCAAGCAGGCCGCCGAGAGCTACACCCGCGTGTTCTCGCGCGTCTACGGATTGCCGACCGTCGCGCTGCGCTACTTCAACGTGTTCGGCGAGAACCAGCGTCCGGATTCGGCGTATGCCGCGGTGATCCCGAAGTTCATGCAGTGGGCGATCCGGGGCGAGCCGCTCGAGATCCACGGCGACGGCCTGCAGTCGCGCGACTTCACGTACGTCGACAACGTGGTATCGGCGAACCTGCTCGCGGCGACCGCCGACGGAGCGGCCGGCGAGGTGTTCAACATCGCGTGCGGCGGGAGCTACACGCTCGTCGACATCGCCGAGGCGCTCGGGAAGGCGCTCGGACGACCGCTCGAGCGCCGCCACGTCGCGGCCAGGGCAGGCGACGTGCGGGCGAGCCTCGCCGACATCGGGCCGGCCGAGCAGAAGCTGGGGTATCGCGTGCTGGTCGGATTCGAGGAGGGCCTCGCGCGAACCTGGGACAGCTTCCGGATGCGTTACGGATCGGCCTGAGCGGATCGGGCGAGCGCAGGAAGACACGGCTGCGCGTCCCCGACGACCGTCGCCCGGCGCACTTGCGCCATGATGGCTGCTCCGGGCGCCGGATCGCGAAAACCCGTCTTGTCAGTCTCTCCGGGCCATCTTACGCTCGCGAAGTCGCGGTGCTTTCGCGTGCCGACTTCCCGACGGAGAAAACCCATGAGACTGATCCTCGGCCTCGGCTCGCTCTTTGCGCTGGCGGTTCTTGCCGACGACACGCACGCGGGCCTCGACCCGGTCCTCAAGTGCCAGATCGGCAAGATGCAGCAGACGGCCAAGTACGCGTCGTGCCTCTTCAAGGCCGAGACGAAGGGTCTGGCGAAGGGAGTGGTTCCCGATTTCGGCCGCTGCGAAGAACGCTTCAACACCAAGTTCTCGCGCCAGGAGGAGATCGCGGGCCCCGGGACGTGTCCGTCCGAGGCGGACCTCGGCGACATCCGCGACCGCGCCGACGAATTCGAGCTCACGATCGCGACGCTGCTCGCCGGCGGCACGATTCCCCCGCCGGTCTGCGGGGACGGCGTGGCCGGCATCGGCGAGGACTGCGACATCGGCGACCTCGGCGGGGAAAGCTGCGCGAGCCAGGGGTTCTACAACGGCACGCTCGGCTGCGCGCCGGGCTGCAACTTCGACACGAGCGACTGCCACGCGACCCGCTACGAGGACACGGGGTTGACGCTCGTCGACCATGAGACCGGGCTCGAATGGGAGAAGAAGACCGGGGCCGGCGGCGGAGCCGACGCGCTCAATCCCCACGACGTCGACAACACGTACACCTGGGCGGATCCGTCGAGTTCGACGACGCGGTCGGGAACGGCGTTCACGGCGTTCCTGGACGCGCTGAACGGGGTCGTGGACCACGGCACGCTGACGACGAACGGGTGCTTCGGCGGCCGCTGCGACTGGCGTCTGCCGACGATCGACGAACTGAAGACCATCCGGAACGCGGGCTGCGTCTCCGGACCGTGCGTCCTCGACGCCGCGCTGTTGCCGATGTCCTCGGGACGCTACTGGACCGGCTCCACGCGGGCTGCTGCGCCGGCCGGCGCGTACTTCGCCGATTTCTCGGGCGGCGGTGTGCTGGGTTCGGACACGAAGTCCACGAAGAACTATTTCGTGCGCGCCGTCCGGAGCCTGGACTGACCCCGCGTCGCGCCCGGATCGTGCCGATCCTCAGAGGACCTTGTTCAGCGGGTACTCGATGATCCCTTCGGCGCCCGCGCCGACCAGCCGCGGGATCAGGTCGCGCACGATGGATTCGGCGATGACGACCTCGATCGACATCCAGTCCTTCTGGTAGAGGCCCGCGACCGTCGGCGCGGTGATCGAGGGCAGCATCGCCATCACCTCTTCGACGCGTTCCCGCGGCACGTTCATCTTGAGCCCGACCTGCGCCTCGGCCTTGAGGGCGCCCTGGAGCAGCAGCGCGATCTGGTCGATCTTGCGGCGCTTGACGGGGTCGCCGAGGGCGGCCCGGTTCGCGACGAGCTGGGGATTCGATTCCATCAGGTCCGCGATGATCACGAGCCCGTTCGCACGCAGCGTGCTGCCTGTCTCCGTGACTTCGACGATCGCGTCGCAAAGCCCCGCCGCGACTTTGGCCTCGGTCGCGCCCCATGAGAACTCGACGGTCACGTCGACGCCCTTGCCGGCGAAGTAGCGCCTGGTGAACCCGACGAGTTCGGTGGCGATACGCTTGCCCGCGAGGTCTTCCGGCTTCCGGATCCGGGAGTCGGCCGGGACGGCCAGCACCCATCGGGTCGGCCGGAACGAGGCCTTCGAGTAGACGAGATCGCAGATCACCTCGACGTCGGACGAGTTCTCCGCGATCCAGTCCTTGCCGGTGATGCCGCAGTCCAGCGAGCCGATCTCGACGTAGCGCGCCATCTCCTGGGCCCGGACGAGCGAACACGAGATCTCCGCGTCGTCGATGTTCGGGAAGTAGCTGCGGGAGCTCGTCGTCACGCGCCACCCCGACTTCTTCATCAGGTCGATCGTGGTCTGCTCGAGGCTGCCCTTGGGAAGGCCGAGTTTGAGAATGCTCACGTTGGAATCCCTCTTTCCCGCCGGATTCTGTCTTTGGTGCGTCGCGGCGGCGCGCTCGTCGCCTTCGCCGCGTCGCTGGCTGTCCCGGGCCGCCGGGGCAGCCGATCCCGCGGCCGAAGCGAGGGCGGGGGCGGGAGACTCGGGCGCGACTTCGACGACCGCTGCGTCGCGTGTCCTTGCTGCCGATCGGCGCCGGCAAAGGCCGCACGCACGCTCCGGGAAAAGCGGGATAGTTGCGGAGGAGGTGGTGAAAGGCAAAGATTCGCCATGCTTCTCGGCGAGATCGCGCGCGAACTCGGTCTCGACCTCGAGGGCGATCCCGGCATCGAGATCCGCGGCCTGGCCCCGCTCGACGAGGCCGCTCCGGGCGACCTCGCGTTCGTCGCCGCTGCGCGCTACCGGCCTCTCGTGGCGACGACCGCGGCTTCCGCGGTGATCCTCTCGCCGGAGGAGGACGCCTGCGGCAAGGCCGTCCTTCGAACGCGCGATCCTTACGGGGCCTTCGTCCGGGCCCTCGTCCTGTTCGACCGGCGGCCGCGGCCGCAGCCCGGCATCCACCCGACCGCGATCCTCGCGTCGTCGGCCCGCGTCGGGCCGGGCGCCAGCATCGGCGCCTACGTCGTGGTCGGCGAGCGGGTCGTCGTCGGCGAGAGCGCGGTCCTGCACCCGCACGTCGTCCTCTACGACGACGCGAGGATCGGCGACCGCTTCACGGCCCATGCCGGGTCGGTCGTACGGGAACAGGTCGTGATCGGCGACGATGTCGTGCTGCAGCCCGGCGTCGTGGTCGGAGGCGACGGATTCGGGTTCCTGCCGCGCCCGGGCGACGTGCCGGTGCCGATTCCGCAGATCGGAACCGTCCGGCTCGGCGACCACGTGGAACTCGGCGCGAACACCACGGTGGACCGTGCGACGGTCGGGGAGACGCGGCTCGGGCGCGGGGTCAAGCTCGACAATCTCGTCATGGTCGGCCACGGCAGCCGCATCGGGGACGGGACGATGCTGGCCGGGCAGGTGGGCATGGCCGGCAGCACCCGGATCGGCGCCCGCGTCGTGGCCGGGGGGCAGGCCGGGTTCGCCGGGCACCTGCGGGTCGGCGACGACGTGAGGATCGCAGCTCGCGCGGGCGTCGTGGGCGACGTGGCCGACGGCCAGACCGTCGCCGGGATGCCCGCGGTCGACATCGCCCTGTGGCGCCGGACCGCGGCCGCCCTGCTGCGGTTGCCGGATTTGCTGCGCCGCGTACGCCGGCTCGAGAATGCCCGGGACGAGGGACGGGCCGAGCAGGAGGACTGAGTCCTCCTTCGCCGTTGCCTCTGCGCCCCGCACAGGCTAACGAGTCCGGTTCGCGCTTGGTCCGCAACGGAGGATGGAGTGATCATCAGGGTCCCCGACCTCAAGGAAGAGGTCCGGCAGCTCGAGTTCGTGGAGCCGGCCGCTGTCCTCAACGACCGGATCGACGCGGCTGCTCGGCCGGAAGAGCAGCACTTCTCCGGGGACCTGCACGTCACCGGCGAGATCTACCGATCCGAGCGGGACGTGCATTTCTCGGGGCGGATCGAGGGAGCCGTGGAGGCGACCTGCGTGCGGTGCCTCGACGGGTTCGAGCGGCCGCTGGAGCGGGAGTTCCGCTTCGTGATCCTTCCCCGCGCGGCTGCCGACGACGAGGCGGACGACGAGGGCGTGGATCACTACAGCGGCGACGAGCTGGACCTCGGTCCGCTCGTCACGGAGCAGGCGCTTCTGGCGCTCGATCCGCTGCCGGTCTGCTCGGAAGACTGCCGCGGGCTCTGCCCGAAGTGCGGGGCGAAAGTGGGCAGCGACGAGTGTCGCTGCGACGAGACGAAGGGGACGCCGAAATTGCGTCACCTGTTCCAGGTCTGAGCGCGACGCGCTCGCGCCCGCAGCGCGGGCGAAGAAGGAGAGTACGATGCCGGTTCCGAAGAGAAGGACGTCGAAGTCGAAGAAGAACATGCGCCGCGCGCACGACTTCCTCACGCCGATTCAGCTGATCGCCTGCGCGAATTGCGGGGAACGCACCGTTCCGCACCGCGCGTGCCGGGCCTGCGGCCACTACCGGGGCCGTCGCGTCGTCGAGACGGCCGAAGCCTGAATCCGCGGGAAGGCCGGCGACTCGCCGTGGTCGCGGCCGCCGCTGTCCTCGATACGCGCCCTGCGGGTCCGCCGCGCCGAGCGGCGAGTCCCGGACACGACGCGACGACCTCTGTGCCGACCGAGTGCGGCAGGCGGGAAGCCGTCTTGCCATTCGACCAAGGCCTTTGTATGAGCCACCCCTTCGGGAGGCTTCGGCCAGTCTTCCGCATGTGACCGACAGGGAGATGTTCCGATGTCCGCAACCGACAGAGTCGTCGAGATCATTTGCGACCAGCTGACGCTGGACCCGTCGCAAGTCACGCCGGATTCCTCGTTCCTCGAGGATCTCGGCGCCGATTCCCTGGACATCGTCCAGCTCATCATGGCGCTCGAGGAAGAGTACGGACTCGAGATCTCCGACGAAGACGCCGAGAAGATCCGGACGGTCCAGGACATCGTCGATTACATCGACAACCGAAAGTAGGGAGCCCGCCACGGCGGCCGAGGCACAGACGGTTCTCGTAGCGAGCGATCACGCGGCCGTGCCGGCCAAGGCCGTGGTCGTGGACGAGCTTCGCGCCGCGGGCTTCGACGTGCGCGACCTCGGAGCCTCGAGCGACGCTTCCGTCGATTATCCGGATTACGCCGAAGCGGTGGCGCGCGGGGTCGCCGGGGGCGAAGCGGCGCAGGGAGTTCTCCTGTGCGGTTCGGGCATCGGCATGTCGATCGTCGCGAACAAGATCGACGGCATCCGCGCCGCCCTGGTCCACGACGTGACCGGCGCTGCGCTGGCGCGGCAGCACAACGATGCGAACGTGCTCGTGCTGGGCGGCGCCATGCTCGGGGAAAGGCTGATCCGCGACATCGTGAAGGCCTGGGTCCACAGCAGCTTCGAAGGCGGTCGCCACCAGAGGCGGATCGACAAGATCCGCCGCATCGAAGAAGCCCGCAACGCCGCCGCCGCCACGGCGGTCCGCCCGACAGCCGTCCTTCAGGACGCTTCGAACGAGGAAACATCGTGAACGTTCTCGAGAGCACCGATCCGGAAGTCTACGCCGCCATCTGCCAGGAAGGACGGCGCCAGGAGCTCAACCTCGAGCTGATCGCTTCGGAGAACGTGGTCAGCGAGGCGGTGCTCGAGGCCGTGGGGTCGGTGCTCACCAACAAGTACGCCGAGGGCTATCCGGGCCGCCGCTACTACGGGGGCTGCGAGTTCGTCGACATCGTGGAGGACCTCGCGATCTCGCGGGCGAAACAGCTGTTCGGCGCCGAGCACGCCAACGTGCAGCCGCATTCCGGATCGCAGGCCAACATGGCGGTCTACTTCTCGACCCTCGCGCCGGGGGACACGATCCTGGCGATGAACCTGTCGCACGGCGGGCACCTCACGCACGGCAGCCCGGTGAACTTCTCGGGGCGCTTCTTCACGATCGTCCCGTACGGCGTCGGCGAAGGGGACCACCGGATCGACTACGACCAGCTGCGCTCGCTCGCGCGCGAGCACCGGCCGAAGATGATCGTCGCGGGCCACAGCGCGTATCCGCGCCAGCTCGACTTCACGGCGTTCCGCAGCATCGCCGACGAGGTCGGCGCGCTGTTGATGGCCGACGTCGCGCACATCGCCGGCCTGATCGTCGCGGGCCTGCATCCTTCCCCGGTCCCGCACTGCGATTTCGTCACGACGACCACGCACAAGACCCTGCGGGGGCCGCGCGGCGGGTTGATCCTCTGCAAGGAGGAGCATGCGAAGAAGATCGACTCCTCGATCTTCCCCGGCAACCAGGGCGGGCCGCTGATGCACGTCGTGGCCGGCAAGGCCGTCGCATTCCTCGAGGCGCTGCGCCCGGAGTTCCGCGATTACCAGGCCGCGATCGTCGCGAACGCGAAGGCCCTGGCCGACGCGCTGCTCGCGGCCGGTTTCCGCCTCGTTTCGGGCGGCACCGAGAACCACCTCATGCTGCTCGACCTGCGTGACACGGAGCTCACCGGCAAGAAGGCGCAGGAATGCCTCGACCACGCGCGAATCACGACGAATCGCAACACGGTCCCGTTCGATCCCCGTTCCCCGTTCGTGACGTCCGGCGTCCGCATCGGCACGCCGGCGGTCACCTCGCGGGGCATGAAGGAAAGCGAGATGCGCGAGATCGCCGGGTTCATCGCGCGCAGCCTGGCTGCGCCGGATGACCCGGCCGCGCTCGCGGGCGTGGCCAAGGACGTGGAGGCGCTCTGCCGGAGGTTCCCGATCTATCCGGCGCGTGGCTATGCGTCCTGACCGCGTGCGCCCTTCGAGTCGCTGAGCCGTCGATCGGGCGGCCTCGGCGATTCCGGCGGCGCACGGTGCGGTTCTGGTCCTGTGAACGACGGTTCGAGCGATGCGATGCCCCTTCTGCCAGCATGCCGACGATCGCGTCGTCGACTCGCGCGAGGCCGGTGACGGCGACGTGATCCGGCGACGGCGCGAGTGCCTCGCCTGCAAGCGACGATTCACCACCTACGAGCGCATCGACATCGTGATGCCGATGGTCGTCAAGAAGGACGGCCGGCGCGAAGCGTGGGATCGCGTGAAGCTCGAGGCCGGGTTCCACAAGGCCTGCGAGAAGCGCCCGGTCTCGACGGACGCGATCGAGGACAGCATCGCGCGTATCGAGCACAAGGTGCAGGAGCAGGGGTTGCGCGAGATCAGCAGCGCGGACGTGGGCGAGCAGGTGATGGAGGCGATGAAGAGCCTCGACGAAGTCGCGTACGTGCGTTTCGCGTCCGTCTATCGCTCGTTCCGCGACATCGCGGAGTTCCAGCGCACGGTCGAAACGCTGGTCAGCGAGCGCAAGCGCGGCGGGACGGACCGATGACGACCCGGGGTGCAGACGACGAGGCGTGGATGCGCGAGGCCGTCGCCGAGGCCGAACTCGGGTTCGGTCGCACGACGCCGAATCCGGCCGTCGGTTGCATCCTCGTTCGCGGGGGGCGCGAGGTCGCGCGGGGGCACTATCGGGGAGCCGGCGGACCGCACGCGGAAGCTGTCGCACTGGCGACCGCCGGACGCCGGGCGGCCGGAGCGACGGCGTACGTGACGCTCGAGCCGCACGCACACCAGGGCCGCACGCCGCCCTGCACGGACGCGCTGATCGCGGCCGGCGTTTCGCGCGTGGTCGTCGGCTGCGTCGATCCGAACGCGCTGGTCTCCGGCCGCGGCCTGCGCCAGTTGCGTCGCGCCGGCATCGACGTTTCCACCGGCGTGCTCGCGGACGAATGCGCGGACCTGATTCGGGGATACCGCCGGTTCGTTCGCGGCGAGGGACCCTTCGTCCACCTGAAGATGGCGTCGACGCTCGACGGACGGATCGCGGCGGCGGGTGGCGACGCCCGGTGGATCTCCACGCCGGCGTCGCGGGCGCTCGTCCAGCGGATGCGCGCACGGTCGGAGTCGGTTCTGGTCGGCATCGGCACGGTCCTCGCCGACGACCCGCGCCTGACGTGCCGGATTCCCGGCGCCGCGCAGCCGCTGCGGGTGGTGCTCGACCCGATGCTCCAGACCCCCTCGGAAGCGAAGGTGGTGCGTGGGCGGGCCGGGTCGCTGCTGGTGATCGGCTCGCCGTCGGCCCCGGCCGTTCGACGCCGGCGGCTGGAGAAGGCAGGGGCGACGGTCGAGTGCTTCGACTCGCGCGGGCCCCGTGGGTGGAAGAGGGTGCTCGCCACGCTGGCGAAGCGGGGAGTGATGGAAGTGCTCGTCGAGGGAGGCGGATCGGTGGCGGCTTCCGCGATCGCGGCGCGCGTGGTCAACCGCGTCTCGATCTTCTACAATCCGCGCTTCATGGGAGCCGACGGCGTCGCGATGATCGCGCCGCTCGGCATTCGGCGGGCGGCGGCGGCGCCGGGTCTGCGAACGCTCGGCGTGCGACGGATCGGCGAGAGCGACGTGCTGTGGGAAGGCGAGCTGCAATGAAGAAGGTCGGCGGAACATCGGTGGAGCTCGAAGCCGCGTTGCGCGCGATCGCGCGCGGCGGGGCGGTCGTGCTGTTCGACGAGAACCATCCGGAAGAGGGGGGCTACGTCTGCGCCAGCGCAAGGCGCATCACCCCGGCGATGGTCAACGTGATGGCCAGTCGCGCCGGCGGACTCATCTGCCTGGCGATGCACGAGGACCGACTGCGCAAGCTCGGGATCCCGCTCCTGGTCGCCGACAGCCCGTTCCGTCAAGGGCATGCGTTCGGGGCTTCGATCGAGGCCGCGCGCGGGGTGACGACCGGCATCTCGGCCGCCGACCGGGCGGTGACGATCCAGGTCGCGAGTTCACCGGACGCCGAGCCTTCGGACCTCGTGATGCCCGGGCACATCTTCCCGATCCAGGTGCGGAGCGGCGGCGTGCTCGTTCGCGCCGAGTCGGCCGCCGCGGCCTCCGACCTGTGCGCCTTGGCCGGCGAGAGCGATTCCGCGGCGATCTGTGCCGTGCTCGACGACGCGGGCGAACTCGCCGGGCCGCAGGCCCTCGACAAGCTCGCGCGCGAGATCGACGCGCCGATGCTCGCGATCGGTGCGATCGTGGCGCACCGGCTGGCCAGCGAGGTCGTCGTCGAGCGGATCGCGGAACGGGAGATCGAGAGCGGATTCGGCGGACGATTTCGTGCGATCGTCTACCGCAACGACTTCGACCGCGACGAGCACATGGCGCTGGTCGCCGGCGACCTCGAGGGCAACGACCCGGTGACCGTGCGCGTGCACTCGCAGTGCCTGACCGGCGACGTCTTCGGCTCCACGCGCTGCGACTGCGGCGACCAGCTGCGCCTGGCGATGGACACGATCTCGCGCGAGGGCCGCGGCGTGATCGTCTACATGCACCAGGAAGGCCGCGGCATCGGGCTGGCGAACAAGGTACGCGCCTACGAGCTCCAGGACCAGGGCCGCGACACCGTCGAGGCCAACCTCGACCTCGGGTTCGGGGACGACCTGCGCGACTACGGCATCACCGCGCAGATCCTCAAGGACCTCGGGGTGCGTCGGGTCCGGTTGCTCACGAACAACCCGCGCAAGGTCGCGAGCCTCGAGCGCTACGGCGTCACGGTCGTCGAACGGCGATCGATCGAGGTCGCGCCGCACGAGGACAACATCGCGTACCTGCGGACCAAGCGGAGAAAACTCGGGCACCTGCTCGAAGTTTCGGGTTCGGGCGGTTCGGATCCGGAATCGACGCCATGAGCGGCAACCAAGCGGGCTGCCGGTGTGCGGTGCAGCCCGCCGACGCGACGGAACGACGCAGGAACGGGGGGAAGACGCAGTGAGCTCGCCGCAGGACATTCGCATCGCGATCGTGATCAGCCGATTCAACCGGTCCGTGACCGACAACCTGCTGGAGGGCGCGCGCGAGGCGGTGGCCCGTCTCGGGCTCGCCTGCGACGACGTCGACGTGTTCCCTGTTCCCGGCGCTTTCGAGCTTCCGCTCGTCGCGCGGGAGGCGGCGCTCCAGCCGCGCTACGCGGCCGTCGTCTGCCTGGGAGCCGTGATCCGCGGCGAGACGCCGCACTTCGACTACGTCTGCCAGGAAGCCGCCGCCGGGATCGCGCGGGCGTCGCTGGAGTCGGGCAAGCCGGTCGCGTTCGGCGTGCTGACGACGGACGACACCTCCCAGGCGCTCGAACGCGCGGGCGGCGCCGTCGGCAACAAGGGCTACGAGGCCGTCGTCACCGTCGTCGAGACTCTCGAGGCGCTCGAACGCGTGCGCTCCGGGGGCGGCTCGTGACGCGATCCTCGAGGCGCAGGGCGCGCGAAGCCGCGTTGCAGCTGCTGTATCAGGTCGACCTGACCGGCGTGTCCGACGATTCGGCGTTCGCCGCGTACTGGCAGTCGTGGCCGGACGACGAGCTCGACGCGAGCACGCGCGAGTACGCCGAGCAGATCGTGCGTTTCGTCCTGGCCGACGAGGGCCGGATCGACGAGGCGATCGACGCCGCGGCGAAGAACTGGGATCTCGAGCGGTTCTCGCGCGTCGACCTCAACCTGCTGCGGCTCGCGGTCGGCGAACTTCTCGGCGCTCCGGAGGTCCCGGCGCCGGTCGTGATCAACGAGGCCGTCGAGATTGCTCACCGCTTTTCCGACGAGAAGTCGGCGGCGTTCATCAACGGCGTGCTCGACCGCATCGCGCGCGATACGGGAAGGCTCGCCTCGCGCAACAAGCGCGCGACGTCCTGACCGCGCAGACGACAGGAGACCCGGGAAACGACGATGGCGATTGCGGAGCGATACGAAGCGGGCGAAGTCGAACGGCGCTGGCAGGCCCGGTGGGAGGAGGCGGCGTCGAGGCCCGCCCCGGGCGGCGAGGGGCCGTGCTACTACCTGCTCGAGATGTTCCCGTATCCGTCCGGGCGCATCCACATGGGGCACGTCCGCAACTACACCATCGGCGACGTGCTGGCCCGTTTCCTGCGCGCCCGCGGCTACCAGGTGCTGCACCCGATGGGATGGGACGCGTTCGGTCTGCCCGCCGAGACGGCCGCGATCCAGCGCGGCGTCCAGCCGGCCGACTGGACCTACGAGAACATCCGCGCGATGCGCGAGCAGCTGCGCCGACTCGGCTTCAGCTACGACTGGTGGCGGGAGGTGGCGACGTGCCATCCCGGCTACTACCGCTGGGAGCAGCGGTTCTTCCTGCAGATGCTCGAGAAGGGCCTCGCGTATCGCAAGAAAGCGGTCGTGAACTGGTGCGAGCAGTGCGGAACGGTGCTCGCGAACGAGCAGGTCGAGGACGACCAGTGCTGGCGCGGCCACCGGCCCGTCACGCAGAAGGAACTCGACGGCTGGTTCCTGCGCATCACCGCCTACGCGGACGAGCTTCTCGCGGGGATCGAGGGGCTCGACGGGTGGCCCGAGAAGGTGCGCACGATGCAGCGCAACTGGATCGGACGCAGCGAGGGCGTCGAGATGGCGTTCCGCATCGAGGAGACCGGCGACGACCTCGAGATCTTCACGACCCGCGCCGACACGCTCTACGGCGTCACCTTCGCGAGCATCGCGCCGGAGCACCCGCTCGCCGCGAAACTCGCGGCTGCCGGCGGCCGCGCGGGGGAAGTCGAGGAGTTCGCGTCGCGGATCCGGCGGCAGGACCCGACCGAGCGCGCCCAGGGCAAGGACGGCGTGTTCACGGGCTGTCACGCCGTGCATCCGCTGACGGGAGAGAAGGTCCCGGTCTACGTCGCGAGCTTCGTGCTGATGGGCTACGGCACCGGCGCGGTGATGGCGGTTCCCGCTCACGACCAGCGGGACTTCGAGTTCGCCGCCACGCACGACCTCCCGCTGCGGGTGGTGGTCCGGCCCGCGACCGCGGCGATGCCCGACGGCGATCTCACGGCGGCGTTCGAGGACGACGGCGTGCTGGCGAACAGCGCCGGGTTCAGCGGACTCGCGAGCGCCGAAGCACGTTCCGCCATCGCCGACCGACTCGAGGAACTGGGAAAGGGACGCCGGAAGGTGAACTACCGCCTGCGGGACTGGGGCATCTCGCGCCAGAGGTACTGGGGGACGCCGATCCCGGTGATCCACTGCGGATCCTGCGGGGTGGTCCCGGTGCCCGCGGAGCAGCTTCCCGTCGAGTTGCCGGTCGACGCTCCGCTGCTGGCCGGCGGCGCCTCGCCGCTGCCGACGCTGGATTCGTGGGTGCGGGTGGCGTGCCCGGCCTGCGGCGGGGACGCCCGACGCGAAACCGACACGATGGACACGTTCGTCGAGTCGTCGTGGTACTTCCTGCGTTACACGTCGCCGCGCCACGCCGACGGTCCGTTCGACGCCGACGAGGTGCGCCGCTGGCTGCCGGTGGACCAGTACATCGGCGGAGTCGAGCACGCGGTGCTGCACCTCCTGTACTCGCGCTTCTTCACGCGTGTGCTTCGCGACCTCGGCTACCTCGACCTCGACGAGCCGTTCACGAACCTGCTGACGCAGGGAATGGTGATCAAGGACGGCGCGAAGATGAGCAAGTCGAAGGGGAACGTCGTCGATCCCGACGAACTCGTCGCGCAGTACGGCGCCGACACGGCGCGCCTGTTCTCGATGTTCGCCGCGCCGCCGGAGAAGGACCTCGACTGGAGCGAGCGCGGCGTGGAGGGAAGTCACCGGTTCCTTTCACGGGTCTGGCGGCTCGCGCTGGCGGTGTCGGGTCAGCCGCTCGCGTGGGAGGACCCCGGCGCGGCCGGCCTCGCCGCGGAGTCGGCGGCGCTCCGCCAGGTCGTGCACGACACGATCCGGCGCGTCACCCGGGACATCGGCGAGCGGATGCACTTCAACACCGCCGTCGCCGCGATCATGGAGCTCGTCAACGCCATCTACGATCGACGGCAGAACGGCGGCGAAGCCGATCCCGTCGTGCCGTTCGCCGTCGGCACGGTGCTTCGTCTGCTCGCGCCGTTCGCGCCGCACCTGTCGGCTGAATTGTGGGCAGAACTGGTCGGCGCCCCGTCGCTCGACGAGGTTCCCTGGCCCGAACACGACCCGGCGGCGCTCGTGCGCGCGTCGATCGAGGTGGCCGTGCAGGTCAACGGCAAGGTCCGCTCGAGGATCGTGGTTCCGGCGGAGGCCGCTTCCGCCGAGGCGGTCGCCGCTGCGCTCGCGGATCCGAAGATCGCCCAGGAACTCGCGGGGCGCACGCCGAAGAAGACCGTCTACGTCGCCGGCCGGCTCGTGAGCGTGGTGGTCTGATGCGGGCGGGCGAGCCGTTCGCCCGGATCGGGCGACTCCTCGGTGCGGTCGTGCTCGCGCTCGCCGCGGCGGACGCGGCCGGTTGCGGCTACTCGCTCGTGCGCGCCGACGCGGTGCCCGAAGACGTGCGAACGATCTTCGTCCGTGTCGAGAATTCCGAACGTGGCGATCCGCTGCTGGCGGACGCGCTCGCGCGCGAGGTGCGGCGCGTGATCCGTTGGGGCGGTCGCTATCGTCCGATCGAACGCGGCCCTGCCGACGCCGAGCTCCGGATCGTGATCACGACCGACCGGACTCGCGCGGTCGCGTTCGACGAGTTCGACGACGTACTCGACTACCAGCGCACCATTGCCGTCGATGCCCAGCTGCAGCGGGCGGGCGACCGCGTGCTCTGGTCGGCGCAGAGCATCGCGGCCACGCGCGGACAGGCCGCGGTCGAAGGCGCGGTGGTCACGTCGAGTTCGTCGTTCCAGGGAGGCGACACGACCCGGATCGAGGCGCTCAGCGCATTCGACACCGTGCAACTCGGGGAGGAACGCAAGGCCTCGGCGCGGGAGACGGCGATGCGCGACCTTGCCGAGACGATCTACGCGAGGATGACCGAAGGTCTTTGACGGCCGGCCGGACGTCCGGGGCGCACAGCGGCCCTCGAGCGGACGGAGCGCTCAAGCCGGATGCCTCCGGCGGCGGGGATCGAAGGCTTCGGGATTGGGAGAAAGGAAAAAGCCGGCGGCGCGAACGGCGCCGCCGGCCGGAAGATCGAAGGTCAGCCCTTCAGCGAGGCGACCTGGCGGGCGAGCCGGCCGGTCTGCCGGTCGGCGGTGCGACGGTGCAGCACGCCCTTGCCGGCGGCTTTGTGCAACTGGCTCGAAGCCTCGCGCAGCTTGCTCTCGGCGGCTTCCTTGTCGCCGGAGGCCACGGCCTCGCGAAGCTGGCGCACCATGGTGCGCAGCCGGGCGCGGACCGAGCGGTTGGCGATACGGGCTTTTTCGGACTGCCGGTGGCGCTTGAGCGCCGAGGGATGATTGGCCACGGAACCTCCTGCGGATGGGCGAAACAGGGCTTGATACCAACCACCCGCCGGACGGTCAAATCGACGAGCGCGGGAACGTCTCGCGGGCCGCCCGGGTGCTCGGGGCGATGACGCTGGCGTCACGGCTGGCGGGCCTCGTCCGGGACGCGGCGATCGGCGCGGTGCTCGGGACGGGGCCGTGGGCCGACGCGTTCTTCGTCGCGTTCCGGATCCCGAACCTGATGCGAAGGGTCGTGGCCGAGGGGGCGACTTCGGCGGCGTTCGTTCCCGTGTTCACCGAGAGGCTCGCGGTGGCGGGGCGGGAGGCCGCGGTTCGCGCGGCGGCCGCCGTGGGCGGGGCTTCCATGGCGGGACTGGGACTGCTGACCCTGGCCGGAATGGCCGCGGCGGGGCCGCTGACCTCGGCGTTCGCGCCCGGCTTCGCCCGCGACCCGGACAAGCTGGCGCTGACGGTGGCGCTGACGCGCGGGACCTTCCCGTACCTGCTCCTGGTCGGCACCGCCGCCTGGGCGATGGGGGTGCACCACACCTTCCGGCGCTTCGCGCTGCCGGCCGCGGGGCCGGTGCTGATGAACCTGTCGATGATCGTGTTCGCGCTCGCGCTGGCGCCCAGGCTGGCCGTGCCGGCGTGGGCGCTGGTTGCCGGCGTGCTGGTCGGGGGCGTCGCTCAGGTCGCGGTGCAGGGGCCGGCGCTGTGGCGCTACGGATTCCGGCCCGCGATGTTCGCGCGCCTTCGGCACCCGGCGGTGCGGCGATGCGGGCGGCTCGTCGGCGCCGCCCTCGTCGGCGGTTCGGTCTACCAGGTCAACGTGCTGCTCGCGACGGTGTTCGCGTCGCTGCTGCCGGCCGGCACCGTGTCCTACCTGTGGTACGCCGATCGCGTTTTCGAGTTCCCGCTCGGCATCGTGGCGGTCGCGGTGGGCACGGCGGCGCTGCCGAGCCTTTCCTCGCAGGCGGCGACGCGAAGGTACGAGGACATGGCCGTCACGGTCGAGCATGCCTTGTCGCTGACGCTCGCGTTCTGCCTCCCGGCGGCGGCCGGCCTCTGGCTTCTCGCGCCCGACATCACCGCGCTGCTGTTCGAACGGGGCAGCTTCACGGCGCACGACACCGCGATGACGGCCTGGGCGCTGCGGGCGAGCGTCCCGGGCCTCGTCGGCGTCGGCCTGGTGCGCGTGCTGTCGTCGGCGTTCTTCGCGCTCGAGGCGACGCGAGTGCCGGTGCTCGCGGGGATGCTTTCGATGCTGCTGAGCGCGGGGTTGTCGATCTCCCTGATGGGGCCTCCCGAACCCGGACCGGCCTGGTGGGGAGCCGCGATGGTCACGTCCGCCCGCGGCGTGCTCGGCCTGGCGGACCTTCGCCACGCGGGGTTGTCGTTGGCAACGGGTCTTGCCGCGACGGCCAACGCGCTGGTGCTGCTGGCCGTCCTGCGCCGGGTGCTTCCGCGGTTCTCGTTCGCGCCCGTCGTGTCGTCGGCGCTGCTGCACGGGAAGGCGGCGGCCGCGATGGCGGCCGTCGTGGCGGGCTGGGGCTGGGTCGCCGGGGGGTGGAGTTTCCCCGGCAGTCTCGCCTTGCGCGTGGCCGGAGGACTCGCGTTCGGCGGCGGGGCCTACTTCGCCGCCGCCGCGGCGCTCGGCAGCCGGGAGATCCTCGAGCTGCTGGCCGCCCTCGGTGGCCGTGGCGTCGTCAGGCCGCGCCGAGCTTCGTCTTGATCGCGTTCCAGGAGGCGTCGAGTTCCTCGGGCGTGCAGTCGGCCAACTCCCGGCCCTCGGCCCGAAGGTCGAGCTCCATGGTCCGGAACCTCGTCGAGAACTTCGCGACGGCCCGCTCGAGCGCGTGCTCGGCGTGCAGCCCGGACAGGCGCGCCCAACTCGCGATCGCGAGCAACAGGTCGCCGATCTCGTCTTCGAGGGCTTCGGGGTCACCGGAGGCCGCTGCCGCCTCCGCTTCGGCGAGCTCCTCGACGACCTTCAGCCGGACCTCGTCCGCCTTCGTCCAGTCGAAACCCACCGAGGCGGCCTTCTCGCCCACGCGATGGGCGCGCACCAGGGCGGGCAGGGCGCGCGGCACGCCGTCGATCGCGGAGGCGTGCTCGTGTCCGCGGTCGCGGCGCTCCGCTCTCTTGATGTCCGACCAGTTGCGTTCGACTTCGGCGCTGGAGGACACGGTGACGTCGGCGAACACGTGCGGATGCCGCCGGATGAGCTTGGCGCAGATCGCCTCGGTGACGTCCCGGATCGAGAACGCGCCGCGTTCGGCCGCGAGTTCGCCGTGGAACACCACCTGCAGCAGCAGGTCGCCGAGTTCGTCGCGCAACTCGCGATCGTCGCCGTCGTCGATCGCCTCGAGCACCTCGTAGGCTTCTTCGATCAGGTAGGGACGAAGCGTCGCGTGGGTCTGCTCGGCGTCCCACGGGCAACCGCCGGGAGACCGGAGCCGGTGGAGAATCGCGACCAGGTCGGCGAAATCGCGGCGGGTGTCGCTCAACGGGCGTCCGCCTTGGCGAACGCGGGGTCGAGCTCGGCCAGCACCTCGGTTGCGGCGTCGAGCGACTTCCGGCGACCGAACAGGCAGGCGTGGTGGGCGGCGAGGCGGGCCTGTCGGCGGGCTTCGTCGGTCTGCCCGCGGCCGGCCAGCGCCTTCGCGAGCGAGACTCTCGTCCCGATCCCGCCGGGATTGAGCGCGTTGGCGCGCCGCAGCAATTCGAGCCCGGTTTCCGGATCGCCGCCGAGCAGGCGCGGGAGGTCGACGAGCACGCCGCCCTTGGCTGCCAGCGCGCCGGCGTGGCGCGGGTTCAGTTCCAGGGCCCGATCGAGGTGGTCGCGGTCGAGCCGCCGGAGTTCGACGAGGTTCCTGGTCAGCCCGTCGGCGAGAAGAATGCGGCCCTTCGCCGCGAAATAGACGAAATGCGCGTCCGCGGACCGGGGGTCCCGTTCGAGCGCGGCAAGGGCCTGCTGGGCCGCCAGCTCGTAGAACTCGACCGCAGTCGCGTCCATCTCCCGCAGCTCCGCGGCGCGCAGCGTACGGTCCGCTTCCTGCGCGAGGGGCATCGCCTCCGCGGCGAGGCTGGGACAGGCGGGAAGGGTCAAGAGGACGCCGATGGTCGCCCGGACGATCGCTCGCAGCATCTTCGGGATTCTCCAGCCTCGCAATGCCGTGCGCGGAGCGGCTCGGCGACCAGGCGACCGAGGCCGCGCACCAGCACTGCGGTTAGCATGCCGACCGGACCAGAACAACGCGGGAGACCGGGGACTTGGAGCGGTCACGACGAGCTTGAGCCCGATTCCAAGACGCGAAAGCCCACTGCGCCCGAGGGAAGCGCCTGTCCGGCGCTTGGGCGCTCGTGTGGGGGAACTCGAAGCACGCTTCGCAAAATGCGGCGGCGGGCACCCAAGCAAGCGTGACTGCAAGGGATTCACGGCGCGTTGCAGCAAGGCCGACTAAATCCGCGCAGGCCGGTGGGGCTGCGTTGACCGCCCGACGCTGTGGCCGTTATCACTAACTCACGGGGAAACGCGGGCACCACAAGAGGTCGCCCGTGAAACGGTCGCAACCTGGGAGGAGGTTACCATGAGTCATTCCGCCGCCCTTTTCACTTCCGAACCGGCCACCGCCGAGCCATCGCGCGAGCCGGAGAACCGCCTGATGCTGGCCGTCCTGGAGGAGGCTCTGGTCACGTTCCAACGCGGCCTCAACTCGCCGGTTCCGGAGCGCCGCAAGCGGTTCTTTGAGGTGGACCGCTGGGTCGCGGAGCGCGACTCCGACTGGCCCTTCTCGTTCGAGAACATCTGCCAGACCCTCCAGATCGACCCCGACTACATCCGTGCGGGCCTGCGCAGCCTGAAGTGCCAGTCCCTGCTCGCCCGTTCGCAGAGCCGGGGCCGCCGCCTGCGCCGGGAGCGGATCTACGATCGCCGCGGCTGGCGCGGCCAGATCAAGTCGCACTGAGTCGCAACAGACGGTCCTGAGGCCCGGGAGGACGGGACCTTGCGCGGCGGCGGGAGAGCGCGTTTGCGGCACTCTCCCGCCGCCGTTACTTTCGCCGGATGCCCGCTTCCAACCCGGCAGTCGTTTCGATCCTGGGCCGTGACCAGAAGGGCGTCGTCGCCCGGATCTGCACCTACCTCGCCCAGCACAGCGTCAACATCGAGCGGATCGACCAGAACGTGATGGAGGGGCTCTTCATCATGTCGATGCTCGTCGACCTGAAGGACCTCGACCTCAACCTCGACACGCTGATCCTCGATCTCAAGGCGATCGGCTCCGAGATGCAGATGGACGTGACCGTGCGCCTGCACGGCGAGAAGACCCGCAAGCGCGTGGCGCTGCTGGTTTCGAAAGAGCCGCACTGCCTCGAGGCGCTGATCGAGGCGCAGCAGGCCGGCGAGCTGGACGCCGATTTCCCGGTGGTGCTGTCGAACCATCGGGATCTCGAGCCGATCGCGGTCGCCGCCGGGATCCCGTTCCGCTGGATGCCCTCGACGGACAAGCCGGCGCACATGGAGTTTCTCGGCAAGGAACTGGAGATGGTGCGGCCGGACCTCGTCGTGCTCGCGCGCTACATGCAGGTCCTCACGCCGGAGCTGACCCGCCGCCACGCCAACCGGATCCTCAACATCCATCCGTCGCTGCTGCCGTACTACCCCGGCGCGAACGCGTACAAGCAGGCCTACGAAGCCGGGATCCGGGTTTGCGGCTGCACGGCGCACATCGTCACGGAAGAGCTCGACAAGGGGCCGATCGTGCTGCAGGACGTCTTCCACATCCGCGTGGGGGAAGACTCGCTGGAAACGGTCAAGGCCAACGGCCGCGCGCTCGAGGCGACCGTGCTGACTCGCGCCGTGCAATTGTTCGTGCGCGACGAGCTCGTCGTCGTGGACGGCAAGGTGCTGTTCCGACCCGGTCGCGTCGCCTGAACCGGATCGCGCGGGACCCCGGGATCAGCTGGCGGCGAGCGACCGTAGCGGCTCCATCGCGACCTCGATCCCGAGCGCGCCGCCGCGCGTTTCGAGTTCCGACTGCAACCCCCGGAGGTCACAGCCTTCCGGGACCCGCATGCGAATCTGCAGCGTGTAGAGCGGCGTTCCGCTTTCGGCGACGGGCTTGGCTTCCCCTCGCAGATCGGTGATGAGGACGTCGTGATCCGCGAGCACCCGCGAGACGCCGGCGACGATTCCCGCCTTGTCGACGCCGACCGCCGACAGGGTCCAGTCGCCGCCACCGCCGGCCGGGGACGGGCCGTCCACCGGCCGCAGGAAGACCGTCAGGCCTCGTTCCCACTCGAGTCGTTTCGTCGCCTCGTAGAGCCGCTCCTGCAGGTCGGCGCCGGCGCCGCTGACGAGCATCAGGGTCGCGAACTCGCTGCCCAGCATCGTCATGCTCGCGTCCTCGAGGTTGCAGCCGCACGAGTACACGCACTCGCTGAGATCGGCGACGATTCCCGGACGGTCCCGGCCGATGGCGGCCATCGCGAACCATTTCTTCTGCGACATGGGCCGCATGCTATCAGGCGCGCGGCGCCGGTCCAGAGCCGCACACCCGGCACGGAGCCGGACGAGGGCGCTCGACCGTGCGCGTGAGCGTGATCGTCCCGACGCTCGACGAGGAATCCGTGATCGTCCCGACGCTCGAGGCGGTGCGCCGCGGGGCGGGGGCCGACGACGAGCTCCTCGTGGTCGACGGCGGCAGCAGCGATCGCACGGTCGAGCTCGCCGGGGCGGCCGGAGCCGTCGTCCTTCACGCAGCGCGGGGCCGCGGACGACAGATGAACGCGGGAGCGGCTGCGGCCCGCGGCGACGTCCTGCTGTTCGTTCACGCGGACACGCTGTTGCCGGACGGTTATCGCGACGAACTCGAGCGCGTGCTCGAGGACCCCGCCGTGCGCTGGGGACGCTTCGACGTTTCGTTCGACGAGGGAGGACCGCTGCTGCGGTGGATCGCTCGGCTGATCTCGTGGCGATCCCGGCTGTTTCGCAGCGCCACCGGGGATCAGGCGATCTTCGTGCGCTCGGACGACTTCGAGTCCGTCGGCGCGTACCGGGAAGAGCTCCTGTTCGAGGACGTGGACCTCGCGAGGCGCCTGCGCGCGTGCGGCGGCATGGGAATCCCGCCATCTCGCGTCGTGACCTCGGCCAGGCGCTGGCGTCGCCGCGGCGTCTGGGCGACGACCCTGCGCATGTGGACGCTGAAGAGCCTCTATCTCGCCGGCGTTCGCTCCGGGCGGCTCGCGAGGCACTATGGCGACGAACGCTGATGCGAACAGCGGCAGTCGATTGACGCCGGGTGGAGCAATGATGGGCGCGTCGCGGCTGGTCGCCGCGCACCCGCGACGCCCGCGGACCTCGGGGGAAGTCAGTCGAGCGGCGGGCTCATGAGGCACTCGTCGCCGATCGGCGCGCGGCCTTTCACGCGGACGATGCGGTCTTCCACTTCGACGCGGCCCTCCGCGATCAGCTGGAGCGCGTGGGGATAGATGCGGTGCTCCACGGCGAGGATCCGCCGGCGGACCGTCTCGGCGTCCTCGCCGGGAGCCACCGGAACGGCGGCCTGCACGAGGATGGGCCCGTGATCGACGTGCTCGTCGACGAAGTGCACCGTCGCCCCGGCGATCGTGACGCCGTATTCGGACGCCTGCGCCTGCGCGCTGGTGCCGCGAAACGACGGCAGCAGCGCGGGGTGGATGTTGACGACGCGCAGCGGAAAGCGCGACAGCAAAGCGCTGGTGACGATGCGGTCGAACCCTGCCAGCACGACGAGCTCGACGCCCGCTGCCTCGAGGCGGTCGGCCACCGCGCTGTCGAACGCCGGCCGGTCGGCGAACGACTTGTGATCGATCAGGCAGCTCGGGATGCCGTGTGCTTCGGCCTTCGCGAGCACCGGCGCATCGTGGCGGTTGCAGACCAGAAGGGCGATGCGGGCAGAGAGCCGGCCGTCGGCTACGGCTGCGACGATCGAGTCGAAGTTGGTGCCGCTTCCCGACGCGAGGATGCCGATCGCGAGCGGGCGCATCCTGGCTCAGGCCTCGCGATAGACGACGCTGCGACGGCCCTTGACGATCCGGCCGATCGAGCGGGCCTCGACTCCGCGCCGTCTCAGGAAGGCTGCGGCCTTGCCGGCGTCGGCTTCCTTGACGATGACGGTGAACCCGACGCCGCAGTTGAACGTGCGATCCATCTCCTCGCGGCTGACGCGGCCGCGGCGTTGCACGACCTCGAAGATCGGAAGGGCAGGCATCGCACCGCGGTCGATCACCGCCCGCACTCCGCTCGGCAGCGCGCGCACGAGGTTGCCGGGAAGGCCGCCGCCCGTGATGTGCGCCATCCCGTGGACGTCGAACTTCGCGAGCAGCGCGAGCAGGGGCTTCACGTAGATTGCCGTGGGCACGAGCAGCGCCTCGCCGACGGTGGTGCCGAGATCGGGGTCGCGCCGCTCGAGCGCGCGTCGCGTCGTGGCCCGGAGCGCGCGACGCGCAAGGCTGTAGCCGTTGCTGTGCAGCCCGGTCGAGGCGAGCCCGAGCACGACGTCCCCGGGTCGCACGCGCCGGATGTCGATCATGCGGCGCCGCTCCGCCACGCCGACGCAGAACCCCGCGAGGTCGTACTCGCCGGGCTTGTAGAAGCCGGGCATCTCGGCGGTTTCTCCGCCGACGAGGGCCATCCCGGCCTGTCGACAGCCGTCGGCGATGCCCGCGACGACGGCTTCGCCGTCGATGCCGTGAAGGGAGCCGACCGCGAAGTAGTCGAGGAAGAACAGCGGGCGTGCGCCCGTCGTGACGAGGTCGTTGGCGTTCATCGCCACGAGGTCGATGCCGATCGTGTCGTGTCGGCCGAGGATCTGGGCGACGGCGAGCTTGGTGCCGACGCCGTCCGTGGACGAAACCAGCACCGGATCGCGAAGCCCCTTGGGCAGCGCGAACGAGGCCGCGAACGGTCCGACTCCGCTGAGGACGCCCGGGATGCGCGTCGTCTTCGCGAGTCGCGCGATGCCGGATACCAGGCGGTCGGCCGCGTCGATGTCGACGCCAGAGTCGCGATAGGTGAGCCCCTTCTTCGGCACGCGCCGCCCCTAGTGGACGAGCGGGAGGATGTCAACGCGGCCAAGGCAGCCCGTGCGTTCCGCCGGCTCGTGATGGCGTGGACGCCTCATGTCTTGCGGGCCAGCAGCATCGAGCGAGCGGTCTCGCCTTCCGTCTCCGCGCTGCGCAGGATCTCGAAGTCCGCGAACGACGCCGCCAGTTCCCCGGGTCGAAGCAGGTAGTCGGGATTCGACGGTCCCTCGAGATTGGGACGCCCGACGTCGAGGAACGTGTCGAGCAGCAGCAGGCCGCCCCGTCGCAGAGTCCTTCGAATCGCGGGAAACAGACGCCGCTCCAGGAAATCGACCTGCACGAGGAGGTCGACGCTGTCGGGGCGCAGCGGCCATGCCTCGACGTCGGCCTGCACGAGCAGGAGATCGTCGTCGTTCGGCGCGCCGGCGCGCGCGTGTCGGAGCGCACGTCCCGAGACGTCCATCGCGATCACGCGATAACCGGCCGCACGCAGCACGCGCGCGTGTCGTCCCTGGCCGCAGGCGATGTCGAGCGCGAGCGCGTCGGTACAGCCGGCCCTCGGCACGGACAGGACGGTATCGCGAGCTTCGAGCATCGCTGGCCGTTCATGCCTTCGCTCCCAGCGCAGGCGATCATCGATCGACACGGACCATCCTCCCTTCGTCGGCGCAGGCCAGGACCGCGAACCGGATACCCCGTGCGCCGGCTTCCTGCAGGCACCGCGCGGCGTCAAGAAGTGTCGCTCCGGTGGTGACGACGTCGTCGACGAGCACGACATCGCAGCCCGCGACGCTGTCGCGACCGGCGGTGAACGTGCCGGGCGCGTTGCGGCGCCGCGCCGCCCCGTCGAGGCGGCGCTGGGCAGGATGACCACGGCGACGGGCGAGTGCTGCGAGGCAACAGCGCGTGCCCGTTCGACGGGAAAGCGCCCTGGCGAGCCAGACGGCGGGACTCGCGCCGCGGCTTCGCAAGCGGTCCCGGTCCGACGGCATGGGGACGATTCGTGCCGTTGACGACGAGGCGGGGACGAGGAGCTGCAACTCGGCGGCGAACAGCCGGGCAAGGCAGCGCCCGGCATAGCGGTCCCCGCGATCCTTGAAGGAACACAACGCGCGGCCCAGCGGGGACAGCGAACGGGGACGCTCGCAACGGTAGTAAGCACCGACGACGTGCAGGGAGCGCCCGGCCAACGACGACGTGGCCGGGTGTACGGGAATTCGACTGGCGAAACGGCAGTCCTGGCAAAGGGGCGCCTCGCGCGGGAGTCCGCAGGACGCGCAAGGGCCGCGAAGCAGCCGCGCGATGGGGGTCCAGGACAGGGGCACGCCGTTGTTGTGACCGCACCCGCGAACGCGCGTCAACGACGCCGAAGGCATGAATCTCCATCGCCGCAGGCCTGTTCGGCGAAGTCGAGGATCATGCGGGCGACGCGCTCGGGCATCTCGGCGGGCAGGTTGTGGCCGGCTCCCTCGATCATCTCGAGCCGCGCACCGGGAGGCAACGCACGATGAAGCAGGACGGAGCCTCCGGGCGGCGTCAGCCGGTCGGCGAGTCCCTGCAGCACGAGCACCGGGCAGGCGACGGCGCCCAGCGCTTCCGTGTAGTCGTAGCTGCTGGCCGCACGGGCCTGCTCTGCGTAGACCTTCGGGTCGCTCTCGGCGGCGATCCTGGTTTGCTCGGCAACGACTTCGGGATGCCTGGCGGCGAACTCTTCGGCGAACCCGCGGGACTGGGAGGCTGCGGAACCGGAAAGGCCGCGTGCCTCGACGATCTCCGCGAGACGACGCCAGTTCTCCGTGGCCTTTTCGTTGAGGCGGCTCGACGTGGAGATCAGCACGGCTCCGCGCACTGCCGGTGGCCGCCTGACGATCCATTCCTCGACGATCACGCCACCGAGCGAGTGGCCGATGGCGACGCAGCTGTCGAGTCCGAGGGCCGCGGCGACGGCCTCGATGTCGTCGGCGGCGCGCGCGAGCGTCCACGGGCCGGTTCCGCGTGAGGATCCGCCGCAGCCGCGCAGGTTCACCGCGTGCACGCGCGC
This sequence comes from uncultured Myxococcales bacterium, assembly GCA_964476185.1. Classification (GTDB taxonomy): domain Bacteria; phylum Desulfobacterota; class Binatia; order UBA1149; family CAITLU01; genus DATNBU01. Next base: position 243 of record CAYYZO010000001.1, on the reverse strand, counting down.
GGCGCGGGAGAGCGGGGGGACGAGCGGCGCCCAGGTCCTCGCCGAGCCCCCGAGGCCGTGCACGAGCAGCAGCGCCGGCCCGGCCGTTCCGACGATCTCCACTTCGATCCCGCAGTCTCCGACGTCGATTCGCATGCGGCCGCAGTAACGGCGCCCGGGCCGGCAGTCAACGAAGCGGCAGGCCGCGGATCCGCGCCTCGGCCATCCGGCGCATTCCGGTCGGCCGCGCGGGGTCGCCGCACG